>NZ_JBSPCZ010000039.1:0-1177 GCF_056161485.1 Pseudomonas sp. 5Vm1k | reverse complement strand
CTAGTGTGCTGTTCTCAAATTAACATTTCTCCGATATTGGCTACACTTCCGGTGTCATCCAACGTTCGGAGAAGCGCAGGTGAACGCACTCAACATTGTCCTCAGTCCAGAAGAGCATGCCGAGCTGAGCCGGCGCGTACGTTCGGCCACCATCAGCCAGCGCGACGGCCGTCGCGCACGAGTGATTCTGTTGGCGGCCCAAGGTTGTACGCGAGTAGAGATTGCCCGGCTGACCGGCTTCTCACTTCCCGTTATCACGTGCTGGTGTCAGCGCTTCCAGGCTCAACGGCTGGACGGTTTGCTCGATAAACCAGGTCGGGGTCGTAAACCTTTTCTGCCCCTTGACGCGGTGCGCCGTGTTCTTGAGCAAGTCACTCAACCGCGCATCGGTGAACCTCGATGGAGCTGCCGAAGCATGGCCCGAGTGGCTGGGATTTCGGCCACCAGCGTGCATAAACTCTGGGCGGCCAATGACTTGAAACCGCACCTGACCCGTACCTTCAAACTGTCCAATGACCCGAACTTCGAAGACAAGTTTTGGGACGTCATCGGGTTGTACCTGAACCCGCCGGACAAGGCGCTGGTGCTCTGCTGCGATGAAAAAAGCCAGGTGCAAGCCCTTGAGCGTACCCAGCCTGGGCTGCCTCTGGGAATCGGCCATATCCGCACGCAGTCGCACGATTATGTACGCCATGGCACCGTTACGCTGTTCACGGCTCTGGACTATCTTCAGGGGCGCTTGATCAGCAGTATTGAGTACCAACATCGGCACCAGGAGTGGCTGGAGTTTCTCAAGAAGATCAATCGAGAAACGCCCAAGCACCTTCAACTGCACTTGATCGTCGACAACTACGCCACCCACAAGCATCCCAAAGTGAAGGCGTGGCTGGAAAAGCATAAACGCTTCCACATGCATTTCACCCCGACTTCCAGTTCGTGGATGAACATGGTTGAGCGCTTTTTTCGGGACATTACGGTGTATTTGCGTGAAGGCAGCTTCAGTTCGGTACGCGAGCTGGAGACCTCGATTACCACGTTCCTGGCCTTGCGAAATGCGCAACCGACTCGCTATGTCTGGAACGCCAAAGGCGAAGATATCTTGAACAAAATCCAGCGCGCCCGTGAGGCAATGGGCTCATAGGCTAATGGGTAAATTATTTAGAGAACAGCACACTAG
>NZ_JBSPCZ010000038.1:0-3909 GCF_056161485.1 Pseudomonas sp. 5Vm1k | reverse complement strand
CGGCATGCTCTTCTGGACTGAGGACAATGTTGAGTGCGTTCACCTGCGCTTCTCCGAACGTTGGATGACACCGGAAGTGTAGCCAATATCGGAGAAATGTTAATTTGAGAACAGCACACTAGGTTACGCCTCACTTGGCTATTCGCTTGGTGTCGAGGTTTCCGCCCCATAATCTTGGCTGATTGGACTGGTCAAATTCTGCGAAGCAGGTTTCTGGTCAGGTCGGCTGATTCGTGAGTTTATGGCAGGTATAAGTCCATTGAAAGTTTAGAGTATTAGGTGAGAGAAGAAGTGCATTTCCAAGCGCAGATGGGGCCAGCACTTGGTAAACCATGAAGCCATAACGGTTCACTAACCGGCATCCGACCCATACGCTTCAGCCTGGAATCGTGAGGGGGATTCAGCATCAGTCGTTACTCCTGTTGCTTCGTCGGCCAGTTCATCTAGTATGGAAAACACTCTATCCAAGTCTTCGCTGTACGAAGCTGTGTAACTCAATGTAAACACATAGCGCTCATCGACGTTTTTCATTTTTTCGCGAATGAAGTCGCGATGCTGGGCCCAATACTGCCCAATTTCCTTTGGATCGAAACCTCCTGTGAGCCCTGCCCTGGACGCGACATACCCCTCGTCGCTCAAGTCCGTGAAGAAAGAGTTGGTCAGATTAGCTAAGCAGTGATCAATGAAGTGGAAAGCGTTCTCATCGTCAATATCCGGATTGAAGCAAAAGCCAAACACGTACTCTCCCATTAGGCGTGCTATACCACCACAATCTTTATCGCCATGTGTGTCGTAATACCCACAACCTACGCCTGACCCATTAGGTAGCTTAGAGTTGCTCAGCTGATAGATTACGAATGATTTAAGCGTGGAACGCGCTGACGAAACACTTCGGACAAGCGAGTGGTCATCTATGGACGCATTCTCGCCAGTTTGAGACGAAGCTTCGCCGAGAAATGCTTCATTAGGCACGCCGTCGACTTCTGTGAAAAAGTTTCGCCCAGTGTCAATATAGGAGTGCTTAAACAACGCAAAAATCTTCTGCGATAGCCTTCTCATTGCCATCAGCGTGAGCTTTTCTACCCAGCCGGTTGTGGCTGCATCTAAGTCCTCATGCACGATAAGGGCGGAATGGAGGTTGTTCAGTTGGCCCCTCCGATCTGCGGAGCACTGGAGCCTGAAAAGCATTAAATCGTTCCAGCCTAGGACCCCGCGGTTGTTGTCGATAAGTCGCTCAAGTAATCCTTTCCCTTCGTAATCGCGCTCGCCAAAAATTCTCCATGCGATTTCAACAACATTTTCAGCTGAGTTTGGTAGTCGCTTACCAGTCGTTCTTCCCCATCCAGCACGATCTAGAAGTCGTAGTAGTGAGTAGATCGATCTCTGTCGCAGACCTCTATCTTCCTCTGCAATCGCAGAATACCTTGGTAGGTAGTCCACAAGAGTGTTGATGGAGTCCTCCGCAACGGCTTTAGTGAGGTCATAGGATTGATTGACGAGCACTCTCCAGAATTGGTCGTGTGCGTGCTGGCCTCGTTCCAGCTGGAAGTCTCCGGACGTCAGAATCGAAACGATAGATACCCCCTTACGGACCTGCTCCACAGCATTGTGGTACAGAACAAATGTCTGTTGTGGTTCGGGCGTAGCAAATCGAACAATCAGTTTCAGGTAATTCTCTAGATTCCTGAAAGACTCGTGGTTGAAGCAAGCGCGCGTTGCCAGGACCGCCTCTTCTACATCAGTTCGAGCAGGAAGCTCCAGTGTGTCTACATCGAAAAGCTGTCTTAATAAGAATGCTGCGGGGGCTGGTTGCTCCGCTACTAGTTTTGAAAACTCAGTTGAGTTAGTGAAATCGGGTTTTCCGTGGGTGCGACGGAGCGAAAATGATCCGGATCGTCCCTCAGTTTCTTCTGCATAGATAACTCTGAACAACCCAGGGTAGTTCAAGTGCAGAAGGATCAGGTTAATAAGATCGCATCTGTTGAAGTCCGTTCGACCTAGATTGCTGCGTTCGAGTTGCATGAGCAGCATTGCGTTAACGAAACGCTTAATCTTGCGGAGATTGCCAACAAGCGGTAGATAGCTAGACGCAAGATCTCCGTCGAGGATACTTGCCAACTCGTTGAGTACAGACCCAAGGCTCACCATTGTATCGGAAGGAATCGAGCCCAGTTGGTTGTTTTCGCGTTGCCAGTCCCTCTGTAGGAAGTCCCTGATGCCTGAACTGTCGACAAACAGGCTCAGCTTTACTGTCACGAACTTTTCAAGAAATTCCCTCGCTCTCGAACTATCCTCTTGGCTTCCCGCGAGTATTTCCGTGTCGTAGCAAAGTACATAGGTAGCCTGTGAGAGCTTGAACGTTCGCCGTGTGGCGAACAGAACTGAATTCGTAGTTTTTGCGTCCAGACGATCAAGGTCATCAATTACGATGATCACGCGACGACCGATGCGTCGGAGGACCTCATCAATGTCTTCCAGCAGTTCATCCACGGTTTCCTGAGACGGTTCCACGGACAACTTGAAGCCTAGGAAAGAAACGTCTGCTTTTTCCTTTTATCAGTCGAGAGTACCGGGATGCAGCAGGCCGAAACTCTGGAGCAAAAACTTCACGCTGAATAGCGGCGGATAGGTCTCTGATCAAGCGGTCAGCAAGGTCAGGCTCTGACGCGTAACGAAGGGGTTCGAAACGACAAACAATCGCCTTGTCTTCCGCGTTCGCCCAATGACGTTCTGCGAGGTTGATGAAGCTTGTCTTCCCGACTCCCCAAGGCCCATCAACGCCAAAAACAAGCCCCGGATGGGCGTCGCTCGCGAGTACAGTCTCCGCGAACGATTTGGCCTGCGCTTCACTTGCTAGGACGTCTTCTTTCTTATCTCTGATTTCCTCGTCCGCAATGAAAAACAGCTGCGGAATCGTACTCTTGGCTCTAGGCCAATATTGTTGAACCAGTGGCGATAACAGCATCGCACAGAGAAGAAGAAACAATGCTGGTGTCCAATAAGGATCCGCTGCTTGTAGGGCTATGTGAAATTTTGCCAACCAAGGTGAGGTCAACTCATTTGCCCAGATACCAATGCCGAGTGCCAAGAGTAGATCGATCCGAAAGCTGCGGCCCATTTTGGCAGCCGTGACGTATGCTCCCCGTTTGTATCCGTACGTCAGGCAAAGCAGCACCCCGGCTATGATTCCGCTCGCTTGTATCCATAATTCAACATCTTGCAATATTGGAGCGAAGTTTTTGCCAAGGTAGGCTGCGACTCGCCAGACTTCTGCTCCGATGAACCCTATTGCTAGTGGTTTGGCAAAAACTAGTAATTCCGGCATTTTCATCGCTGGTTTGGCAGTCGCCACAGAACTCTCCTTTTATGGTGCGGTGCATTCGCCTTGCGGGCTGGCAGTACTAGAAGTTTGGTTAAAAATCCAGAAACATGAATCTGATTTTGCTGCTGGATGGATTCGCCTAGCTCCATGCGCTGTGCGAATCATGCATGATCGGGCTCCAACTGGTCTTGATATTATGTGTCACGCGCTCCGCGTTATAATGCTCTCGACATGCATCCGTGCATCCGCCCCATGGTTTTGGGCGTGTAGCACAAAACATCGAAAATCCTATGCCATTCGATGGCGGTTGCCTTGGATTAGGTGGCGAAGAGGTTGTTAAATCCTGCTCTTGGGCGACACCGTTTCGAGGTGCGCAGCCTGAAGCTTTCGGTCGGTAACCAAGGCTCTTTCAAAGCTAGATATTGAAGGGGAGTGGGCTAGTAGCGAGTCTCACTTGCAGGCTATTGTGAGTTCACGTCGCTTTTGGCTCTTTTTCGCGCTGTCTTTGGCACCAATCCAGTCCGATATTTCTCTTCCTTTCTCAGCGTTTTCGCATGTCAGATAGCCTTGCCATACGCCACGTTTCC
>NZ_JBSPCZ010000037.1:0-3232 GCF_056161485.1 Pseudomonas sp. 5Vm1k | reverse complement strand
TTGATTTCTAGTCTTTGATTAGATCGTTCTTTAAAAATTTGGGTATGTGATAGAAAGATAGACTGAACGTTACTTTCACTGGTAACGGATCAGGCTAAGGTAAAATTTGTGAGTTCTCTTAATTGAGAAATTCGAATTTTCGGCGAATGTCGTCTTCACAGTATAACCAGATTGCTTGGGGTTATATGGTCAAGTGAAGAAGCGCATACGGTGGATGCCTTGGCAGTCAGAGGCGATGAAAGACGTGGTAGCCTGCGAAAAGCTTCGGGGAGTCGGCAAACAGACTTTGATCCGGAGATGTCTGAATGGGGGAACCCACCTAACATAAGTTAGGTATCTTAAGCTGAATACATAGGCTTAAGAAGCGAACCAGGGGAACTGAAACATCTAAGTACCCTGAGGAAAAGAAATCAACCGAGATTCCCTTAGTAGTGGCGAGCGAACGGGGACTAGCCCTTAAGTGGCTTTGAGATTAGCGGAACGCTCTGGAAAGTGCGGCCATAGTGGGTGATAGCCCTGTACGCGAAAATCTCTTAGTCATGAAATCGAGTAGGACGGAGCACGAGAAACTTTGTCTGAATATGGGGGGACCATCCTCCAAGGCTAAATACTACTGACTGACCGATAGTGAACTAGTACCGTGAGGGAAAGGCGAAAAGAACCCCGGAGAGGGGAGTGAAATAGATCCTGAAACCGTATGCGTACAAGCAGTGGGAGCCCACTTTGTTGGGTGACTGCGTACCTTTTGTATAATGGGTCAGCGACTTATTTTCAGTGGCGAGCTTAACCGAATAGGGGAGGCGTAGCGAAAGCGAGTCTTAATAGGGCGTCTAGTCGCTGGGAATAGACCCGAAACCGGGCGATCTATCCATGGGCAGGTTGAAGGTTGGGTAACACTAACTGGAGGACCGAACCGACTACCGTTGAAAAGTTAGCGGATGACCTGTGGATCGGAGTGAAAGGCTAATCAAGCTCGGAGATAGCTGGTTCTCCTCGAAAGCTATTTAGGTAGCGCCTCATGTATCACTGTAGGGGGTAGAGCACTGTTTCGGCTAGGGGGTCATCCCGACTTACCAAACCGATGCAAACTCCGAATACCTACAAGTGCCGAGCATGGGAGACACACGGCGGGTGCTAACGTCCGTCGTGAAAAGGGAAACAACCCAGACCGTCAGCTAAGGTCCCAAAGTTATGGTTAAGTGGGAAACGATGTGGGAAGGCTTAGACAGCTAGGAGGTTGGCTTAGAAGCAGCCACCCTTTAAAGAAAGCGTAATAGCTCACTAGTCGAGTCGGCCTGCGCGGAAGATGTAACGGGGCTCAAACCATACACCGAAGCTACGGGTATCACTTAGGTGATGCGGTAGAGGAGCGTTCTGTAAGCCTGTGAAGGTGAGTTGAGAAGCTTGCTGGAGGTATCAGAAGTGCGAATGCTGACATGAGTAACGACAATGGGTGTGAAAAACACCCACGCCGAAAGACCAAGGTTTCCTGCGCAACGTTAATCGACGCAGGGTTAGTCGGTCCCTAAGGCGAGGCTGAAAAGCGTAGTCGATGGAAAACAGGTTAATATTCCTGTACTTCTGGTTATTGCGATGGAGGGACGGAGAAGGCTAGGCCAGCTTGGCGTTGGTTGTCCAAGTTTAAGGTGGTAGGCTGGAATCTTAGGTAAATCCGGGATTCTAAGGCCGAGAGCTGATGACGAGTGTTCTTTTAGAACACGAAGTGGTTGATGCCATGCTTCCAAGAAAAGCTTCTAAGCTTCAGGTAACCAGGAACCGTACCCCAAACCGACACAGGTGGTTGGGTAGAGAATACCAAGGCGCTTGAGAGAACTCGGGTGAAGGAACTAGGCAAAATGGCACCGTAACTTCGGGAGAAGGTGCGCCGGTGAGGGTGAAGCATTTACTGCGTAAGCCCATGCCGGTCGAAGATACCAGGCCGCTGCGACTGTTTATTAAAAACACAGCACTCTGCAAACACGAAAGTGGACGTATAGGGTGTGACGCCTGCCCGGTGCCGGAAGGTTAATTGATGGGGTTAGCTAACGCGAAGCTCTTGATCGAAGCCCCGGTAAACGGCGGCCGTAACTATAACGGTCCTAAGGTAGCGAAATTCCTTGTCGGGTAAGTTCCGACCTGCACGAATGGCGTAACGATGGCGGCGCTGTCTCCACCCGAGACTCAGTGAAATTGAAATCGCTGTGAAGATGCAGTGTATCCGCGGCTAGACGGAAAGACCCCGTGAACCTTTACTATAGCTTTGCACTGGACTTTGAATTTGCTTGTGTAGGATAGGTGGGAGGCTTTGAAGCGTGGACGCCAGTTCGCGTGGAGCCAACCTTGAAATACCACCCTGGCAACTTTGAGGTTCTAACTCAGGTCCGTTATCCGGATCGAGGACAGTGTATGGTGGGTAGTTTGACTGGGGCGGTCTCCTCCTAAAGAGTAACGGAGGAGTACGAAGGTGCGCTCAGACCGGTCGGAAATCGGTCGTAGAGTATAAAGGCAAAAGCGCGCTTGACTGCGAGACAGACACGTCGAGCAGGTACGAAAGTAGGTCTTAGTGATCCGGTGGTTCTGTATGGAAGGGCCATCGCTCAACGGATAAAAGGTACTCCGGGGATAACAGGCTGATACCGCCCAAGAGTTCATATCGACGGCGGTGTTTGGCACCTCGATGTCGGCTCATCACATCCTGGGGCTGAAGCCGGTCCCAAGGGTATGGCTGTTCGCCATTTAAAGTGGTACGCGAGCTGGGTTTAGAACGTCGTGAGACAGTTCGGTCCCTATCTGCCGTGGACGTTTGAGATTTGAGAGGGGCTGCTCCTAGTACGAGAGGACCGGAGTGGACGAACCTCTGGTGTTCCGGTTGTCACGCCAGTGGCATTGCCGGGTAGCTATGTTCGGAATAGATAACCGCTGAAAGCATCTAAGCGGGAAACTAGCCTCAAGATGAGATCTCACTGGGACCTTGAGTCCCCTGAAGGGCCGTCGAAGACTACGACGTTGATAGGTTGGGTGTGTAAGCGCTGTGAGGCGTTGAGCTAACCAATACTAATTGCCCGTGAGGCTTGACCATATAACACCCAAGCAATTTGACTACTCGAAAGAGCATCAGATTGCGGTGTGTGAAGACGAAACGAACCGAAAGTTCGAGCTGCTCACAAACACCGAGATCTATCACATACCCATTCGCTGGAGCGTGAACCCGCAAGGGCAAACGACCTGGCTC
>NZ_JBSPCZ010000036.1:0-8118 GCF_056161485.1 Pseudomonas sp. 5Vm1k | reverse complement strand
GGCTTGCTCGCGAAAGCGGTGTAACAGACGATATTTTTGTTGAATGTCAGGCAGTCTTCGCGAGCAAGCCCGCTCCCACAGGGCTCGTGCGCGACACTAGGCCATGGATCAACGCTCTCGATATCGACTATGCGTCAGGGTGTTTTTTCATCGCCGCACTCCAGCACTAGAGTGGCGACATCTTCTTCCCACTCTCTGGAGCAACATCATGAAAAGCCTTATCGGTCTTAGCTTTGCCCTTACCGTCCTTGGCGCTACCTCGGCCATGGCCGCCACACAATCCATCGCTGCGGTGAAAGTCGGCCAGCCGGCGACCCAGAACGTCAACAGCGTCAGCATCGACACCGAACGCAAAGGCAGCGTCAACCTGCAGCAGAACGCCGAACAAGCCAAACTCTACGTCGCGGAAAACCGCCCTGAGTTCGGTTCGAAGTATCAGCGTATTGATTCTTGAGTCTCGCATAACAGGGGGCTTTTGTGGCGAGGGGGCTTGCCCCCGTTAGGTCGCGCAGCGGCCCCCTGCTTTTTTCACGTCACACCGAGTTGTCTGGTTTGCGGCTGCTGCGCAGCCGAACGGGGGCAAGCCCCCTCGCCACAAGTAATCATTTATCTCAAAACTCTCTTATGAGAGTTTTTTTGTGTCTCCCGCTAACCGCGCCGCCAAAGCCTTCGCCTGGCTCGCCACATCCGTCACCGCCGTACTTTCCCACCACATCCCGCGCAATGGCGGCCCCATGGCAAATAGCCGTTGGGCAACTTGTCCGTCGGCGTCCAGCACCGCACCATCCACCGCCGCCGCAATCCCCAGCGCCAATGGCCCCGGTTTGATCAATCCGCGCGTCAGCAACTGTTGCGGCAGCGGTCGGGCGACCCGGCGCCAGTCGTATTCGATGCCGCTGGAATTGATCAACGCTGCGCCGCTGACAATCACCGTTTCCGCTTCACCGCGACGGCGGATGCGAATGCTCACTTCACCGTTCACCGAAGGCGCCAGCCCTTTGAACGACGCTGCCTGAATCCGCAACCGCCCTTCCCCGTACAGCCGCGCCACCAACTCCGCGCTCAACGGTGGTGAGCGGTGGTGATGACTTTCCCACCACGGACGCACATGCCGTACAAACTGGCGGCGTTGCACGTCCGTTGCCTGATTCCACAACCGGCCGATGTGCGCCCGCACGGTGTCGAGCGGCGATTGCCAATCGATGCCTTGGGCGATGGCGTCCCGGCAATGCCGACGCAACTCACGCAGCAACTGCCGTGGCGTGCGAATGCTGTGATCCTCGGCCAGAAAGTCCACCCAGGCCGGCGGCTGCCGTCGCACATGCGGCAGCAACCCGTGACGGGAAAATACTTCGATCGGCCCGCGATGCCCGGCTTGTTCCAGCGACACCACCGCATCGACCATGGTCAGGCCCGAGCCAATGATCAACACCGTGGATTGCGGGTCGAGTTGGCGCATGGCCGCGACGTCCCACGGGTCCAGTGCCGCTGCATTCAAACCGCTGGATTCGGTCTGCGGCGTACGCGCGGCGGGAAACATCCCGGTGGCCAGTACCGCAAATGCGCCCTTTAACTGTTGCCCGTTACTCAAACTTAACCGCACTGAATCATCGAGGGTTTGCAGGTCAAGCACCTCGGCCCGCACGTGCTCGACAGTGGAACCGTTCAACGCGCCCACGGCTTGTGCTTCAGCCAAACGCTGCTGCACATACAAACCGAATAACCCCCGAGGCGGGAACAATTCGCTGACTGGCACATGTTGCTCGTCAGATTCGGGCCAACCACCGGCCGCAATGTACGTGGTCAGCCATTGGGTCAGGTCATCGGCATTGTCCGGGTCGACGCTCATCCGCGCCGCATTGCCATTTAGCGTATGGCCCAACTCGACCGCGCTATAGGCCTCGCCCCGGCCAAGCTCGGCCCGGGGTTCGATCACCAGCACTGCACGCTTGCCGGGCAACCGCAGCAACTGCGCCGCCAGCATTGCGCCGCTGAGGCCGCCGCCAATGATCAGGATGTCTGCATGGCGGATGGCGTCGTTCGTCTGTCCGCTGGGAGTTTGGTTCATGGCGTTCTCACGGTCAGTGTTTGCCTAGATAAAAGTCGTGCAAATCGCCCCGGGCCAGCAGTTCTTCGGCTGTTCCGGACAGCACCACGCGCCCGGTATCGAGCACATAGGCCTGGGACGCATACTTGAGCGCCACATTAATGTTTTGCTCGGCAATCAGGAAGCTCACCTGTTCGTCGCGATTGAGCTGGGCGACGATCTCGAAAATCTCCTGGACGATAATAGGCGCCAAACCCATGGAAGGTTCGTCGAGCAGTACCAAAGTAGGACGTGTCATCAGCGCCCGGCCGATTGCGACCATCTGCTGTTCGCCCCCGGACGTCAGCCCGGCCTGGGTCTTGCGCTTGGTTTTCAGGCGGGGGAACCAGGCGTAGATCCGCTCTAGGTCCCGGGCCAGATCCTGACGACTCAAACGCCGGACAAACCCGCCGCTGCGCAGATTGTCCTCCACCGTCAGTTGCGCAAACACGTGCCGCCCCTCCAGCACATGCACCATGCCCTGACGCACCCGCACACTCGGATCGACGCCCGCCGTATCGCGCCCGAGAAACTCGATGCTGCCGCGACTGACCTCCGCGCGCTCGGCCCGCACCAGCCCGGAAATCGCCTTGAGCGTGGTGCTTTTGCCCGCGCCGTTGGCACCCAGTAACGCAACGATGCCGCCCTTGGGCACTGTCAGCGACACCCCGGCCACGGCCAGGATCGCGCCGTCGTAGATCACTTCGATGTCCTTGACCTGCAACAGCTGCTGCGCGGCGTTATCCGTGGCGGCTTGGCTCATGGCTTATTCATCCCCGGTGCAGGTGCGTGGCGTCAGGCCTTTTTCCTTGGCGAAAGCAGCAGACTTCTCGTCGATCAACGGCCGCAGCAAAGCACGATCCGCCGGGATCCAGTCGCTGATCAGCGTCCAGTTGGCACCATCCCATTGCTGCACCCGCGCCGAGCCACCGCCCTCGTGATCCTTGCAGGACAGCTTGAGGTTCTGCATCAGCCCGAAGTAACCCATGTCCTTGAGCCGCGCGTCGTCGATGTTCAAATGCTCCAGGCCCCAACGGCCTTCCTCGCCATTAAGCGGACGTTTGCCAAACTTGCCCTGAGCGGTGCGAATTGCTTCGACCATCACCGCCGCATTCACCAGCCCGGAGTTGTAGTAGACGCTGCCGAAGTTCTTCAGGTCTTTGAGGTCGCTTTTGCCCTTGTCGAGAATGTATTGCTTGAGGCGTTTGTGGATCTCGAAATCGGTGCCGGCCGGGTATGGCGTCAGCGCCAGATAGCCTTTGGCAGCGGCGCCTGCGGGCAACACGTCTTCGCTGGAACTGGCCCAAATGTCGCCGACGATATGGTCCACCGGGAAACCGAAACGCGCGGCGGTCTTGACCGCCACCGGTGTCGACACGCCCCAGGTTCGCAGGAACACCCAGTCGGGGTTTAGCTGGCGAATCTGCCGCCATTGCGAGGATTGTTCGTTGCCTGGATCGGCCACCGGAATCTGGATGTTTTCGAAACCGTACTTCTCCGCCAACAGCTTCAACGGGCCGAGGGTTTCGCGACCGTACGCCGAGTCGTGGTAGACCGTGGCGATTTTCTTGCCCTTGAGTTTGTCGAAGCCGCCCTCGCGCTGGGCAATGTAGTTGATCAGGCTTGAGGCCTCGCTGTAGAAAGTCAGCATCACCGGAAAGTTGTACGGGAACACCGTGCCGTCGGTGGCTTCAGTGCGGCCGTAGCCGAGGGTGATCAGCGGGATTTTGTCGACCTCGGCCCGCTCGCTCAAGGCATACGCCGCCGGGGCGCCATTGGGGGAATAGATCGCCACCGGCGCGCCGTCCAGGCCTTTCTTGAAGCGCTCGTAGCATTCGATGCCCTTCTCCGCCGTCCACTCCGTCTCGCATTCCTGCCAGACCAGTTTCACGCCGTTGATCCCGCCTTCCACCTCGTTGATGTAGTTCAGGTAATCGAGCATCCCGGCCCACACCTGCACACCGCTGGAGGCATAGGCGCCAACGCGATAGGTGGCCAACGGGAAGAATTGCTGGTCCGGCGAGGCCTGAACCACTGGCACCGCAGTGCCGAAAACCGCCAGCGTCAGAGCCACGCCAAGCAGGGAACGTTTCAAGGATGCACGCATGTTGTCTCTCTAATAGGTCAGGAATTCAGAAGCGCAGCGGCCAGTGACTCAGCCGTTCACGAAGGTTGCCCAGCAGGCGGATCAGCCCTTCCGGTTCCTTGATCAGGAACAGGATGATCAACACGCCGAAGATGATTTTTTGCAGGTTCTGCAATTGCCCCGCGTCCACCGCGCCGCCGAACAAGGCTTGCCCGGCATGGCTGAGCAGGATCGGCAGCAGGCTGATAAACGCCGCGCCGACGAAGTTGCCGGCGATGCTGCCCATGCCGCCGATAATGATGATGAACAGGATCTGGAAGGACCGATTGATATCGAAGCTGCTGGCGCTGGCGGTGCCCAGGTAGGCGAAGGCCCACAGCGCCCCGGCGATGCCGAGGTAGAACGAGCTGACGGCGAACGCCAGGTGTTTGTAGCGCACCACCGGGATGCCGATCACCGCAGCGGCGGTGTCCATGTCGCGGATCGCCATCCAGTTGCGGCCGATCTGGCTTTTCACCAGGTTCACGGCGACCCAGGTCAGTAACAGCACCGTGGTCAGGGTCAGCAAATAACGCCCGACCGGTGTGTTCAGGTCATGGCCGAACAGCGCCAGTTTCGGCGCGGAAATGGTCCCGGACGAACCGTAGTTGTAGAACCAGGGGAATTTGACGAACAGCCATTCGAGGAAGAATTGCGCCGCCAATGTGGTGACCATCAGGTAAAAACCCTTGATCCGTGAACTCGGCAGGCCAAAGACGAAACCCACCACCGCGCTGATCAAACCGCCGCCGAGCAGTGCGATCGGCAAGCCCACCTCGGGCAGTCGCAACAGAAAGCCGTAAGTGGCAAAGGCGCCAACCGCCATGAAACCCGCCGCTCCGACCGAGGTCTGGCCGGTGTAACCGGTGAGTAAATTGAGGCCGAGCCCGGCCAGGGACAACACCAAAAACGGGATCAGGATCGCGTTCAGCCAATAATCGTTGCCGGTCAGCGGCACGATCACGAAAGCGATCAATAACAAGCCGAACAAGCCATACGGCACACGACGCTGGATCAACACCGATGGCGCGGTTTCGCGGGTGAGGGAAATCGACATGGGTTCAGACTCGCTCGATGGCGCGCTCGCCAAACAGGCCGGCGGGACGGATATACAGGAAGGCCAAAGCCAGGACGTAAGCGAACCACGGCGTGATGCCACCGCCGATCAGCGGACCGATGTAGACCTCGGCGAGGTTCTCCGCCGCGCCGACAATCAGCCCGCCGACAATCGCCCCGCCAATCGAGGTGAAGCCACCGATGATCAACACCGGCAAGGCCTTGAGCACCACCAGCGACAAGGAAAACTGCACCCCTTGGCGCGCGCCCCAGAGCAATCCGGCGACCAGTCCGACAATCCCGGCCACCGCCCAGACGATCTGCCAGATGCGGTTGAGGTTGATGCCGATCGACAGCGCGGCGGTGGTGTCATCCGCCACGGCGCGCAGGGACACACCAATCCGGGTCTTGTTGAACAACAGCGCCAGCACCGTTACCAGCACGATGGCGGCTGCGGCAGCGATCAGGTCGAATTGGCTGACCATCATCCCGCCGATGAAAATCGGCACGTCATCGATGCCCAGGTCCAGCGCCCGCACTTGCGAACCCATCAGCCCTTGGGCCAGACCTTCGATGATGAACGACAGCCCGAGCGTCGCCATGAATAAGGTGATCTGCGAACGATTGACCAAGGGCCGCAACACCAGCCGTTCGATCAGCAGCGCACCGATGATCATCGCCACTACGGTAAGCAACAGCGCCAGGGCAAACGGCACGCCTTGATCGTGCAGGCTGACGAAGGTCCGCGCGGCGAACAGCAGCATCGAGCCCTGGGCGAAATTGAATACGCCGCTGGCCTTGTAGATCAGCACGAAGCCAATCGCGACCAGGGAATACATGGTGCCGGCCAGCAAGCCGCCGAGCAGGGTTTCGAAGAAGAAGGTCATCAGTGCACCACTCCCAGATACGCCGCGATCACTTCCGGATCGGCCTGCACTTCGGCGGGCGTGCCGTCGCCGACCTTGCGCCCGTAATCCAACACCACCACGTGGTCGGACAGGCCCATGACCACGCTCATGTCGTGCTCGATCAACACCACGGTGGTGCCGAGATCGCGGTTGATGTCCGCAATGAACCGCGCCATTTCCTGCTTCTCTTCAGCGTTCATCCCGGCCATTGGCTCATCGAGCAGCAACAGGCGCGGGCCGGCGATCAAGGCGCGGCCCAGCTCTACGCGTTTTTGCAGGCCGTAGGACAGATTGCCCACCGGCACATCGCGATGGGCTTGCAGTTCGAGGAATTCGAGAATGCCCTGGGCCTGTTGGCGAAAGTCTGCGGCTTCACGCCGGGCGCGCGGCAGGTTGAGGGCTTGCTCGATGAAGCTGCTGTGCAGGTGCCGGGACAGGCCGGAGAGGATGTTGTCGATCACGCTCATTTTCTTGAACAGCGCGTTGTTCTGGAACGTGCGACCAATGCCCCGACGCGCGGCGGTCAGCGGGTCGATGCGTTTGAATGGTTGCTGCTCGAACACGATCGAGCCGGCATCGAAGCGGTACACGCCGTTCAGCACATTGAGCAGCGAACTCTTGCCCGCGCCATTGGGGCCGATCAGTGCGCAGATTTCGCCCCGACGCACGTCGAAGGACAAGTCGTTGATCGCCTTCACGCCTTTGAACGACAGGGAAATACCGCTGACTTGCAGGATGGAATCGGTCGAGCTCATGCGATGTCCCGTTTGAATTCGGCGAGCCAGGTCGGCGCGGGTTGAGCATCGGGCGTGCGAGTGGCTTGCCAGATGAAATGCAGGTTGTGGAAGCCCAGCAGTCGGCGAACGCGGTTCTTGATCAGGCGTTGCAGGGGTTTTTCCGGGTGGGCGATGGCCCAGTCGCACAGGCGTCGCCGCCAGGTGCCTTGGGTTGCGAGGCGGCTGTCGATTTCGTCGGCCAGGCGTTGCAGGCGTTCGGCGGATAGCAGCAGTCCGGAAGGCGCGACTTCCCGCCGATCACGGCTGGCACTGCCGGGGCTTTCCGGGAAGGCCAGGGACTGGCCGCTGGCCAGCCATTGGTCCAGTAGAACGGTGAGGCCGTCCTGCCATTGCGTGCCCTCTTCGCTCCAGAGCTGGGCGCTGTTGACGCCAAGGCGCAGGCGTTGCGGCGGTTCTACGGGGCCGAGCAGCTCATTGAAGTCCAGCAGCGACTGGCCGTGGTTGAGCCACAGTTGCCGGGTTTGCCGGTCCTGAATGAACGCGTGGGTCGGACGGCTGCGCCACAGCGCTTTGTGCAATGACTCGGCGTCGAGGGTGTCGGGCAAGGTCAGCACCTGACCGCCGACATGTTGAGCGGCCAGGGCCAGCAGCAACAGATTCGGCTCGAAGGCACCGCTCAGGGCCAACCGCGAGTCTTCGGTAAAGCCTTGCTGACGCAAACCATCGGCCAGACGCTCGACATCACGCAAGGCATCGATCCAGCGCCAGACAAACCACTGACAGTGGCGCTTATGCCGAAGCGCCGTTTGCAATGGACTGACCTGTCCCCAATGGCGCAACTGCTCCAGGGCCTGGGGCGCCTTGACCTGCCATTGGGCGGTGTCCGCACTGGGCGGACGCTTGAGTTCATGCACGCTCATGGGTTGACCTCTATGTCATGGGCAAAAGCGTGCGGTGGTCCGCCGGGCTGAAATCTGTAAAACGACCACGATCCAATTGTGGGAGCGGGCTTGCTCGCGAAAGCGGTCTGTCTGGTGACACTGATGTTGAATGTCCCGGCCTCTTCGCGGGCAAGCCTCGCTCCTACAGGGGATCTTTGTTAGGCCGGGATTTTGTGTACGACCCGGTCACCTGTGGGAGCGGGCTTGCTCGCGAAGAGGGCGTGTCAGTCGCCATCATCGTTGTCTGACACACCGCTTTCGCGAG
>NZ_JBSPCZ010000035.1:0-40589 GCF_056161485.1 Pseudomonas sp. 5Vm1k | reverse complement strand
CTTGCTCGCGAAGAGGCCATGTCAGTCAACATCGATGTTGAATGTGCCGACGCCTTCGCGAGCAAGCCCGCTCCCACAGTGGGTTTTGTGGTGTGGTTTAGAGGGTGAAGTCGCCTTCAGCCGCCAGTTCGCTCAGCGGACGGCGCGGGCTTGGCTCTTCGCGGGCTTGCAGGTATTCCGCCAGCGTTGCCTTGTCGCCCAATTTGCCGACGGCAACGGCCGCGTGCAGCGCATAACCTTCGGGAATGTTCAGCTCCTTGCGGGTCAGTTCCTGGTCAAAACCGGCCATGCCGTGGGTGTGCCAGCCGCTGATGCTCGCTTGCAGCGCCAGGTGGCCCCAGGCCGAACCGGTGTCGAAGGTGTGCCATAGCGCCGGGGTTTCTTCGGTAGCGCCCGGCACGGCGAAGGTGGTTTTCGAAATCACGATCACCAGCGCCGAGGCGTGTTGCGCCCAGCCACGGTTGAACTCATTCAGCAGACCCAGGAAACGCTCCCAGTTCGGCGTGTCGCGACGCGCGTACAGAAACCGCCAAGGCTGCGAGTTGTACGCCGACGGCGCCCAGCGCGCGGCTTCGAAGAAGCTCAGCAGGGTTTCTTCCGGGATGCTTTCGCCGGTGAAGGCCCGTGGCGACCAGCGATCGGTGAACTGTGGGTGAATGGCATATTCGGCAACGCGTGGATTGGCACTCATGCAAAGGTTCCTTGCTACGTTTGGGTCAGGGAGTCGAAATAAAAACCAGCGGCCACAGTTGAGCTGAGCGATGAGGTTTTTCGAGCCGTGGCAGTTCACCGGAATGCAACGCGGTTGCGCGTTAATGGCCTTCAGGTTTGGCTCGTTGCGACTGGCAAAGCTACTTCGTGGCGCCAAAACTGACAAGTGAAGTTCTACCGACAGTCGCCAGCGCTTGGCCCCCAAGGCCTTGGGCACTAGACTGGCGGCCTTTTCACCACCTGATGTTGATGCTTGAGCCATGGCCGCCAAAGTCGAACCGTTCTGGATACGCAAAACCCTCGATCAACTCGATCCGCAGGAATGGGAATCGCTGTGCGACGGCTGTGGCCTGTGCTGCCTGCAAAAGCTCGAAGATGAAGAAGACAACAGCGTCTACTACACGCGCATTGCCTGCAAACTGCTGGACCTGAAAACCTGCCAGTGCACCGATTACCCGAACCGTCGCGATTTCGTACCGGACTGCATCCAGCTCACGCCGGGCAAGGCCGAAGAGTTCCAGTGGCTGCCGCCGACCTGCGGTTATCGGCTGGTCAGCGAGGGCAAGGACCTGCCACTGTGGCATCACTTGGTGTGCGGCGACCGCGATGCGGTGCACCACGAACGCATTTCCCAATCCGGGCGCATGCTCGCTGAAGGCAGCGTGCCGGAAGACGATTGGGAAGATCACCTGATTTTCCGGGCTGGCTGAATGCCCACTGCTTTTGTGGCGAGGGAGCTTGCTCCCGCTTGAGTGCGCAGCACTCACCAAATAGGCTTAATGACTAAAAACTGGGGCCGCTAAGCAGCCCAGCGCGAGCAAGCTCGCTCGCCACATAAGGAGTGTGTATGGCTGGGGGATTACGGCTGGCGTTGGCCGTCGGGGCGTTGGCCCTGAGTTCGTCGGTGTGGGCGGCGAAGAAGGTCGATCTGGATTACCACGTGCGCCTGTTGCCACAAAGCGATCAGGCTGAAGTGCGCCTGACCTTGGCCCAGGGCTCGGCGGTGCGCAGCCTCGACTTTGACCTGGGCGACGGCAGCCACTACAGCGACTTCAAGGCCGACGGCCAATGGCAGCTTACGCCGGGTAAAACCGCCCGTGGGGTCTGGCACCCAGCCGCCGACAAGGCCAGCCTGACCTACCGCGTGCGCATCAGTCACGGGCGCAAGAACGGCAGCTTCGACACGCGCATGACGCCAAACTGGGCGTTGATGCGCGGCGACGATCTGGTGCCGGCGGCCAAGCTCGATCAGCAGGACGGCATCGAACTGGTGTCACGTTTGGAATTCGAATTGCCCAACGGCTGGAAAAGCGTCGAAACCGCCTGGCCGCGCATCGGCAAGAACACGTTTCGCATCAACAACGTCTCGCGGCTGTTCGACCGGCCGACCGGCTGGATGCTCGCCGGCCACCTCGGCAGCCGCCGCACACGGTTGGGGGAAACCGAAGTCACCGTCGCCTCGCCGCTGGGGCAGGGCATGCATCGCATGGACGTGCTGACGCTGCTGACTTTTGTCTGGCCGCAAGTCCAGACCGTATTCCCACGCCATCCGAGCAAACTGTTGATCGTCGGCGCCAACGACCCGATGTGGCGCGGTAGCCTGGCGGCGCGGGAATCGATCTACCTCAACAGCCGTTTGCCACTGGTCAGCGAAAGCGGCACCAGTGTGCTGGTGCGCGAGCTCGTTCAGGTCTTTGGCCGGGTCAACGACAAACAGCACAGTGACTGGATCAGCGAAGGTCTGGCCGAGTACTACGCCATTGAGCTGGTGCGCCGCGCGGGTGGCATGAGCGATGAGCGCTACGAGAGTTTGCAGAAGAAGTTGGCCAAGGACAGCCAGAAAGTGACGACATTGCGTGGTTCGCAGGTCAACCCGGCGCAGATTGCCAAGGCAGTGTTGCTGCTACAGGAGCTGGATCAGGAGATTCGAATCAAGACCCGCAATAAGCGGTCGCTGGATGATGTGCAGCGCGGGGCGATGCATTTGGAAAGTGTCGACACCAAGGAGTTTGTTCAGCTTGCCGAAAGCGTGATTGGTGAGTCCTCCAAAGTCCTCGATACCGAGCTATTGCAGTAAAAATCAAAAGATCGCAGCCTTCGGCAGCTCCTACAGGTGTACGCAAAACCCTGTGTAGGAGCTGCCGAAGGCTGCGATCTTTTGCTCTTATGCTTTAGGCGATTTCAACGAATCATTCCCGGTAACGGTCGCCGTCTTGGTCGCCGCTTCCGCAGCCGCCTTCAACTGATTCAGCTCTTCACCCGCGCGCTGAATCTTCGCCCGCACGTTGTTCATGTCCTGACGGCTCTTCTCCAGCAGGCTTTTCACCGAGCTGTGCCCGGTAATGCCGCGGGCCAGGGCCACGCCGCCGATTGCCACTTGAATCAGGCCAAACACACCGCCGCGACGCAGGCCCTTGCCGACCATCACCACGCCGCCAGCCAGGGAACCGATGCGTTCCCAGCCCTCGACGTTCTGCTCGTGGTGCGTCTGGAACGGGGTGGATTCGATGCGCTCTACGCGTTTGAGTTCGCTCATGATCTGTCTCCAGGCAGGGAAGGATAGTAAAGCTGACTGCCGAAGCGGGCCGCTTGTTCCATCGGATGTGCGGCGATTCAGCGGAATTTCGGCCCCGAGCGAGTGTTCAGCCCCTTGGCCATGCGGTCGTACAGCACGACGTTGACGGTGGCGGCCAGGTTCATGCAACCGGTGGTCGGGATGTAGACCACGTCTTCGCACCAGTCGCGGATCTCTTTATCCAGCGAACCGTCTTCCGGGCCGAAGATGTAGAGCGCGCGATCCGGGTGGGTGTATTCCGGCAGCGAACGGGCGCCTTCCACCAGCTCCACGGCGACCGGCACGCAACCCAGCGGCAGGATTTTTTTCAGGTCGTCGATGCCGATCAGCGGGATGTCGTAGTGCACGCGCTTGGTGTCGGTGACGAAGTCGGCGGCGCGATCATAGCGCTTGCCGGTGTAGAACACCGACGCCACGCCATAACAGCCAGCGGCGCGCATCACCGAGCCGACATTCTCCGGTGATTTGGGGTTATACAAACCAATGCAGCTGTACCGTTTGTCTGCCACGAGCGGGGTGCCTTCGGGAAAAAGAGGGCGATTATACGGGGATTGCCACAGGGTGGTCAGTTTGTAGATTGATGGTGCCAGTGCGGCCGTCATCGCGAGCAAGCTCGCTCCCACAGGGAAACGCGATCAACTGTGGGAGCGGGCTTGCTCGCGAAAGCGGTGGGTCATTCAACAACGATGTCGACTGGCACGGCCTCTTCGCGAGCAAGCCCGCTCCCACAGGAGATCTCGGGTGTTCACAAATACTGAGTTAGACGCAAAACCCCTGTGGGAGCGAGCTTGCTCGCGATAGGGCCTGCACAGCCAGCATCAATCTTCGCTGCTGCTCCAACCCCCACCCAACGCCACCACCAACCCGACACTCGCCTGCAACTGCCGCGTCTGCAAACTCTGCAACCGCCGCTGTGCCTGCAGCGCCGAGGTCTGTGCGGTCACCACATCCAGATAATTCACCGCCCCGGCTTCATAGCTGTTCATCGCCAGCGTCTGCGTGTGCTGCGCGGCATCGACAGCCGCCTGCTCATCCTCCGCCTCCCGTTGCAGATCGCGCAGTTGCCCGAGGTTGTCCTCTACCTCCCGCACCGCCCGCAGCACCTGACTGCGGTAATGCGCGGCGGCTTCTTCGAATTCGGCCTTGGCCTGGCGTTCGTTGGCGTCGAGGCGGCCGCCGTCGAAGATCGGCAGGTTGACCAGCGGCCCCAGTGCCCAATAGCGATTGCCGGCGGCCAATAGATTGCCGCTGCCAGCGGTTTGCCCGCCGAGCAGGCCAGTCAGGCTGAAATCCGGGTACCACGCGGCGCGGGCGACGCCGATGTTGGCGTTGGCGGCAAACACCCGGCGTTCGGCGGCCGAGATGTCCGGGCGGCGTTGCAACAGTGTGCTGGGCAGTGCGCCGGGGACTGAGGGCAACGCCAATGGTTGATCGCTGGCCTGGAGCCGGAAAACACTCGCCGGCTCACCCACCAGTTCCCCCATCGCATGCTCCGCCAGATCCCGCTGTGCCCGCACATCGTCCAGTTGTGCCCGGGCCTCGGCCAGTTGGCTTTGCGCGCGGGTCAGGTCCAGTTCCGAAGCGATGGCGCCTTCATAGCGGTCGCGGGTCAGTTGCAGCGCCTGGGTGTAATCATCGAGGGAGCTGGTGAGGATTTTGTTCTGCGCATCCAACCCATTGAGCTGGATATACAGCATCGCGAGTTGCTGTTGCAGGCTCAACCGCGCCGCCGCCAAGTCGTCCGCCGAAGCCTCAGCCTGGGCATCTCCCGCCGCCACCTGATTACGAATCCTCCCCCACAAATCGAGGTCGAAGTTCAGCGCAAATCCAGCGGTATTACTGTTGTACACCGACGGCTGATTGCTGCCGCGCAACGGTTTGCCGTCCGACTGACGTTGGCGCAACGGCTGGGCGCTGGCGGTGATTTGCGGGAACAACCCGGCATGCAATTGACCGGAATACGCCTGCGCCGCATCAAAGTGCGCGAGGGCGGCGGCCAGGTCCGGGTTGGCCTTGAGCAATTGCTGTTGCAGGTCGTTCAGGCGCGAGTCCTGATAAATCTGCCACCAGTCCGGACCCGATTCCTGGGCCTTGGCCAAGTGCCACGGACCATCGCTGGTCTGCTCGCGATACTGCGCCGGCAAGTCGATGTCCGGCGCCTTGTACGCCGGCGCCATTGAACATCCCTGCAACGCCAGCGCCATGATCAGCAGCTCAAGCCTTGGGCGCATGCACACCTCCGGCGTCGGCCAGTTGCACGGTATCGCCTTCACGCAGGGCATCCGGCGGGTTATCGACGACCCGGTCCGCTGGCTTCAAACCCTGATCGATGACCAGCCGCTCGCCCAGATCCAGACCGATATGAATGTCGCGCAAGTGCACGTGGTTATCCGGATCAAGCACCGCTACCTGCGTGCCTTGAGCGCGGAAGATCAGCGAACTCGCAGGAATGCTCACGCCATGGGTGTCTGCCGGAATCTGCAAAGTCGCCTCGGCATAGTCGCCGGGCAATAACGCGCCATCCGGGTTATCCGCAACAAACTGCGCGAGCAAGGTGCCGGAGCGTCGGTCAACTGCCGTGGAATCCCCGATCAACCGCGCACTGAAATGCTGGCCAGGATGTTCCGGCACGATCAGTTCGGCCTGCATGCCGGGGCGAATCACACTGGCGTAGTTCTGCGGCACCGGCACGTACAAGCGCAGTTGGTGGGTGTCGGCGATGTCGAACAGCTCCGGGTCGCTGTCGTTATCAGCCTTGATCAACTGGCCGATGTCGGTGTTGCGCGCGGTGATGGTCCCGGCGAACGGTGCGCGAATGGTCTTGTAATCCTCCAGCGCCGAGAGCCGCGCGTAATCGGCGGCGGCCGCATCGGCGTTAGCCTTGGCGGCGGCAGCGTTGGAGCGTTTTTCATCGGCTTCCTGACGCGACACAGAATGGCTCGCCAACAGGTTTTGCCAACGGCTCGCCGTGGTCTCGGCCAGACGTGCGTTGGCCTGTTCCTGGATCAATCGTGCGTGGGTTTGCGCGACTTGTTGATCAAGGTCCGGGCTGTCGATCTCGGCGAGAGTCTGCCCGGCCTTCACGTGGACGCCGATGTCGGTTTTCCAGTCCTTCAGATAACCGCTGACCCGCGCATGAATCGGCGCCTTGCTCCACGCTTCCAGATGCGCTGGCAAACGCAGGCTGTCGCCGTGCACGTTCTGTTGCGGCTGGAACACGCTGACCAGTGGCATGGCGGCGGTTTCGGTCCAGGCTGCCACGGCTTTCTCGTGGCGAGTGCGGGCGGCCAGACCGTTGGCCACCAGCAACGCGGCCAGGGTCAGGCCGCCGACCCCCACCCACATCAGGCGTTTGCGCGACGGTTTTTGATCAGGCGACATGAGAGCTTTCTCCAACAACTGTACGAGATGATTGGCGTCCGTGAACCAGGCTGAACACCACCGGGACGAACAGCAAAGTGGCGGTGGTGGCGAGGATCAGCCCGCCGATCACAGCGCGGCCCAGTGGCGCGTTCTGTTCTTCGGACAGGGCCAGCGGCAGCATGCCGATGATCATCGCCAGGGCGGTCATGCACACCGGGCGAAAACGCGTGTAGCCACCTTCGAGTGCAGCCTTGAGTGCATCGCCGTGTTCGGCCAGGCGTTCACGACAGAAACTCACCACCAGAATCGAGTTGGCCGTGGCCACGCCCATGCACAGGATCGCCCCGGTCAGGGCCGGCACCGACAGCGAGGTGCCGCTGAGAAACAGCATCCAGACAATCCCGGCCAGCGCGGCGGGCAGGGCGGTGATGATCACGAACGGATCGACCCATGACTGGAAATTGACCACGATCAGCAAGTAGATCAGCACCACCGCGCCGAGCAGGCCGAAGCTCAACCCGCTGAAGGCTTCGTGCAGCGCATCGATCTGCCCGTGCAGGCTGATCACCGCGCCTTTGGGCCGCATTGAGGCGGTGTCATCCAGCACTTTTTGAATGTCCTTGGCCACGCCGCCGAGGTCGCGGCCCTGCACGTTGGCGTACACATCCAGGGTCGGCATGATGTTGTAGTGGCTGACCACCGCCGGGCTCTGCACCCGGGAAATGCTCGCCAGGCCACCAAGGATTTGCGATTGCCCGTCACTGCCGGTCACCGGCAAGGCTTCCAGGGATGGCAGGCTGTCGAGGCGATATTGCGGCGTGGCGGCGACTACGCCATAGGACACGCCATTGGCCGGGTTGAGCCAGAAGGTCGGCGCGGTCTGCGAGCTGCCGGCCAGGGACGCGACCATGCTGTTGGTCACGTCGCGCTCGGTGATGCCCAGGCCGTTGGCGCGCAGGCGATCAACGTTGACCTGCAACGACGGATAACCGGTGGACTGCTGGATGCGCAGGTCAGCGACCCCGGCCACATGTTGCAGGCGTCGCTCCAGTTCCACCGCGTAAGCACGGTTGGCCACATCGTTAGGCCCGGAGATTTTCACGTCCAGCGGTGCCGGTGCGCCGAAGTTGAGGATCTGGCTGCTGATGTCCGCCGGCAGAAACGCAAAGTGGCTGCCGGGAAAGCTTTCAGGCAAGGCTTCGCGCAGGCGTTTGACGTAATCGGCGGTTGGGCTGTGATCGGCCTTGAGGCTGACCTGGATGTCACCGTCCTGCGGACCGATGGTGCCGCTGTTGCTGTAGGCCATGTCGATGCCGCTCAGCGGAATGCCGATGTTGTCGACGATGGTGTCCAGCTGTTCCGCCGGAATGATCTCGCGAATCCGCGCTTCGATGCGGTCGAACGCCGCCGCGCTTTCTTCGATCCGCGTGCCCAGTGGCAAGCGCACATGCAGCGACAATGCGCCGGCGTCGGTGGCTGGGAAGAAGTCCTCGCCCAGACTCGGCAGCAGCGCAAAAGAGGCGAGCACACACGCCAGGAACCCGAGCAGGAAACGCTTGCGATACTCCAGCGCCAATTCCAGCAAACCGAAGTAGGTGTCCCGCAGATTGGAGAAATGTCGCTCGAATCCCTGCTGGAAATTCAGCACCCGTTGCAGCAAAGGATGGTGGGTTTTGCGGTGTTGTTCGCCCTCGTGGTGGTTGATGAATTCATCTTCCGGGTGATGCCCCGGACCTTGTTCCGGCCGATGAGGTTTGAGCAAAAACATCGCCAACGTCGGCACCAACGTGCGCGACAGAATGAAGGAGCTGGCCATGGCGAAAATCACCGCCAGCGCCATCGGCCGGAACAGGTAACCGGCGATGCCCTGCAACAGGAACATCGGCACGAACACGATGCAGATGCACAGCAGCGAAACGAAGGCCGGGCCGACGATTTGTTTCGCGCCGTCGAGGATTGCGGTCTTCACCGCTTTGCCTTGCTCCAGGTGCCAGTTGATGTTTTCGATGGTCACCGTGGCATCGTCCACCAGAATCCCCACGGCCAACGCCAGCCCGCCGAGGGTCATCACGTTGAGGGTCTGGCCACTGGCCGCGAGCAGAGCGATGGCCGACAACACTGCCAGCGGAATCGACGCGGCGATGATCAGCGTCGAACGCCAGCTGCCGAGAAACAGCAGGATCATCGCGCTGGTCAGCAACGCGGCGATGATGCCTTCCTTGGCCACGCTGCCCACCGACTGTTTGACGAACACCGAGGCGTCCCCCAGCAGCGAGGTTTTCAGCGATGGCGGCAGGGTTTCGTTGATGCGCGGCAGCATCTGGCGAATGCCGTCGATGATCGACAGTGTGGAAATATTGCCGTTCTTCAGCGCCGGCATCAGCACGGCGCGGCGGCCGTCGACCCGTACGATATTGGTCTGCGGGGGTGAGCCGTCGCGCACGTGAGCGACTTGGCCGATGGTGATCAGCGCGCCGTCGACGGTTTTGATCGGCAGATCGTTGAGCTCGTCGATGGCTTTCGGGCTGTTGTTCAGCAGCACCGTGTACTCGTTGGGGCCGAGCTTGGCGGTGCCCACCGGGATGATCTGGTTTTGCGCCGCCAGTGAGTTGCCGACGTCCTGCGCCGACAGGCCTTTGGCGGCCAACGCCTGTGGGTCGAGGTCGAGGGTGATCTGCCGTTGTTTGCCGCCCATCGGCGTCGGGATCGCCAGCCCCGGCACCGAGGTCAGCGGCAGGCGGATGTTGTTCTGCACCAGGTCGCGGATCTTCGCTTCCGACAGCGTCGGGCTGGAGAACGCCATCTGCAAAATCGGCACGGTCGAGGCGCTGTAGTTGAGGATCAGTGGCGGCGTGATGCCCGGTGGCATTTGCTTAAGCACCGTCTGCGACACCGCCGTGACTTGGGCGTTGGCGGTGCGGATGTCGACGCCGGGCTGGAAGAAAATCTTGACGATGCCCATGCCTGGCAGCGATTGCGACTCGATGTGTTCGATGTCGTTGACCGTGGTGCTCAGGGAGCGCTCATAGGTGTAAATCACCCGCCCGGCCATGTCCTGCGGCGCCAGGCCGTTGTACTGCCAGACCACCGCGATCACCGGAATACCGATGTCGGGAAACACATCGGTTGGTGTACGCAGGGCCGCCATGGGCCCGATGATGCAGATGAAAATTGCCAGCACGATAAACGTGTAGGGCTTGAGCAGTGCAGTCTTTACCAGCCCGAGCATGCCGTAAACCTCCGAGGTCTTGAAGTGCAATTGCCCGGCAGTCTTGCGGTTGCTACTTAAAGATTTGCCTTCACGGGAATGAAGAAATTTTTAAGCATTTGCTGAAAAACCTTTCATGGGTCTTCATTTGTCCGCAGCGCTCTAGCCCGCCACTCTTCACCTCAAGCCGAGCGCCCACCGTCACACCTGACGGCGGCCTCGGCGTCCATTTTGCGAGGTGTTTTTCAATGACATTCAAACCCCTGTTAATGCTTCCGGGCCTGGGCCTGGTGTGTCTGTTGTCGGCCTGTGCCGGGCCGGTGCCCAAGGCTGATCCGAGCGAAGCCTGGATTGGTCTGCAACAACCGGGGAACACCAATGTGCTGGCGGAAAAACTCGATGGCCAACGCGTCGATGACGGGCGCTATTTCGAGGTCACGCCCGGCGTTCATCGACTGCAGGTGACGCTGATTCGAGGTACCGATGGCAACTCGGCCGAACCCATTTGCATGGGCCGGCTGGACTACAGCCACTTCCAGGCGGGTGAGCGCTACCACATGAATACGACCAGCGAGGGCCTGTCGGCCAGTGCCAGTCTGGTGGACTCCCATGGCAAGCAGGTCGCGCAGAGCGACAGCTTTCAGTGCTCGTAATACGGGTGTGAAAAAGACTGTGGGAGCGAGCCTGCTCGCGAAAGCGGTGGGTCAGTCGACACTGACGTCAACTGACACGGCCTCTTCGCGAGCAGGCTCGCTCCCACAGGGACCTGTAGTGTTTTGAAGTTTTTTTTAGGAAGGAAGGACATTCCAATGACACTTAAACATCTGCTGTTGATTCCCGGCTTGAGCGTGGTCTGTCTGTTGTCCGCCTGTGCCGGCCCGATGCCCAAACCTGACCCGGGGATGGCCTGGATCGGGCTTCAGGAAGAGGCGCCCAATGACATGCTGGCCGAACGGGTGGATGGCAAGCGCATCGATGACGGACGCTTTTTTGAAGTGGCCCCCGGCGCCCATGACCTGGCGGTGACGCTGTTTGAGATGCCGAGTGGTGATTCGAACCAGGAGGATTGCGAAGGCAAGGTCAGTTATAAGCAGTTCAAGGCCGGCGAACACTACCGACTGGTGGAATCGAGCCTGGGGGAGGCCGTCAGCGCGCGGCTTGAGGATTCACACGGTAAAGAGTTGGCGCAGACCGGCGACTTCCAGTGCATGCCCGGCTAAACACCCAGTTCAAAATCAAGTACATAACTGTGGCGAGGGAGCTTGCTCCCGTTGGACTGCGCAGCAGTCCTGTTTTTAAAAAAGGGGGCCGCTCCGCAGCCCAGCGGGAGCAAGCTCCCTCGCCACAGGTTCGGTGAAACGCCTTTATAGCGGTTCGGCAATCACATAGCCCGACCCGCGCATGGTGCGGATCAACGGCGGTAAACCGGGAGGGTCGATCTTCTTGCGCAACCGGCCGATGTGCACATCAATCAGGTTGGTGCCGGGATCGAAGTGATAACCCCAGACCTCTTCGAAAATCATCATCCGCGACAGAATCTGTCCCGGATTGCGCATCATGAATTCCAGCAGTTTGTATTCGGTGGGCAGCAGGCTCAGCGGCTGATTCGCACGATTGGCTTCGTGGCTGATCAGGTCAAGCTCCAGGTCGGCAATGCGCAGGGTAGTTTCGAAGGTCTTGGCCGGGCTTTTTCGCCGTAGCAGCACTTCGACGCGTGCAGCCATTTCGTCGGTGGCGAACGGTTTGGCCAGGTAATCATCGCCCCCAGCGCGCAGGCCGCGCACGCGTTCATCGACGTCGGAGAGGGCGCTGATCATCAGGATCGGCGTGGCCACGCCAATGGCGCGCAGCGTCGTGACAATCGCCAGGCCATCAAGCTCGGGGAGCATGCGGTCGAGGGTGATCAGGTCGTAATTACCACTGACCGCGCTCACCAGGCCTTCGCGGCCATTGCTCACCCAATCCACTTCGAAACCGTGGCTTTGCAGCTCGGTGACGATTTCCTTGGCGGTCACGGCATCGTCTTCGATGGTCAAGATTCGGGACATGTCGGTTACCTGTTCAGAGTTCCGGATGTCGCGATTTTGCCAATAAATGCTTATCAACTTTCTGATGAAAGTTTCATGTGCGGTACAAAGAAAATGCGCTATACCGCACGGCGCTTTTTCATGGGCGACCTCAATCCCCTGTGGGAGCGGGCTTGCTCGCGAAGGCGGTGGGTCAGTCGACATTAATGTTGCCTGACACGGCCCCTTCGCGAGCAAGCCCGCTCCCACAGGTTTTGCATTCGGCCTGGGATTACTTGGTTGCAGGCAGCATCGCTTTCAGCTTGTCCATCATCGAGCTGGCCGCATTGGTGATCTTGTTGCTCTCCGGGTCTTTGCTCCCCGAGCCGCTGGTGTCTACACCCGCGAGGATTTCCGCAAGGTTGTTGAAGTGCCCGTCTTTCTTTTTACCCCCGGCGACTGCATCGCCCTTGCCGTACTGAGTCAACGCGTCCTGCAAGGTCTGGTGCTGGGATAACCATTCGGGCTTGGTTTTTTCCTCGGGGCTCATGTTGTCGAGGAAATTCAGCGCGGCCTTGGCGCGACCGATCGGGTCATTGGCGAACGGGTCTTTCCAGTTTTTCTTTTGATCTTCGGGGCCGCTGTAGTGACCCGACGCCAACCGTGCCTGCTGTTGCATCAGCGCTTTGGCCGCTTCCTGCTCATCGTTCGAGAACTTGCCGCCTTCATTGGTGGCCACGGCGTTCAGCGAACGGCGATCCAGGTCGCCCATCAACGCATTCTTGTCTTCAACGCTGGCGCTGTAAGGCTTTTCGCCGGTCTTCATCTGCGCGTACTTGTCGTCCATGCGTTTGCGCGCATCCACGGCCACCTCCGCGAAGGTCTTGTCCTTGGAACTGGACACCGCGCCAGGTTGGGTAACGCCCAGCACCAGGGCGTCTGCGTTCATGCCCGCACGGACCGGAAAGTACGGCGTGTTGTTGCCGATCGAACCGCTGTAGTCGGTGGATTTTTTCGACAGGCTGACCGCGTCATCGGTTTTGGCGTCTTTGGCCGCCTGCTCGGTGGCGCTGGTTTTAGCCCTGGCCTGGGCAGCCGCGCCGTAAGCCAGCATGGCGGGGCTGTTGAAGGTTGAGGTGACGTTCATCGTTCACTGCCTTGAGTGTATTGATGCTGATACATCGCAAGAACAGTGCCAGCGGGGCGGAGGGCAGTTTGATGGCGAGCTTGTAGCGGTTTTGACATGTTTGTAATGGGCAAGCATTGCCGGTAGCGGCAAGTTGTCGCCGCCGTATTGCCGCTGGAAACTCAAAACAACTGTGGGAGCGAGCTTGCTCGCGATCGCGGCTTATCAGACAACAATGATGTCGACTGGCACGCCCTCATCGCGAGCAAGCTCGCTCCCACAGGGATTGGTGTCAGTCTTCTTCTTTTTTCATCAGCCCAGCCAGCGCAGCGAACGGGTTATGGGTGGCCTTGGCGACTTTCGGCGTGCTGAGGGAGCCTTCGCTGAAGTACTGCTGATCGGTATAGCGCGAGTGTTCGTTGTCGTGGCAATACAGGCACAACAGTTCCCAGTTCGAGCCGTCCTGCGGGTTGTTGTCGTGGTTATGGTCGCGGTGGTGCACGGTCAGTTCGCTCAGGCGCTTGCCGGAGAATTCACGGGCGCAGCGGCCGCACACGTGCGGGTACATCTTCAGGGCCTTGTCGCGGTAACCCATTTCCTTGTCGCGCTGGTTGTCGGCGAGGATGCGATCCAGCTTCGAGGTATTGGTCGGGGTGGACGAACTCATGGGTTCACCTTTGTAAAAAGACTAATGACGGTTATGAACTCAGTTTAGCTCAGCCCTTGAGCTTCTCGGCAATCCAGATGGTGTGGCGTGTGCCTTTGTTGCCGTGGGCGAAGACCTGGACTTCCTCGGCCTTGAAACCGGCCTTTTTCAACTTGTCGGAAAACTGCTTGTCAGCGCTGGCCGACCACACCGCCAGCACGCCTTTTGGCCGCAGGGCCTTGGCGCAGGCGCTCAGGCCGCCGGACGAGTAGAGCCAGCTGTTGGCCCGTTGGGTCAGGCCTTCGGGACCATTGTCGACGTCGAGCATGATCGCGTCGAAGCCCTGAGGTTCGGCTTGCAGCACTTTGGCCACGTCCTCCATGCGGATCACGGTGCGTGGGTCGAGCAACGGGTTGCCGGCCTTTTCGCCCAATGGGCCACGATTCCATTCGACCACGCCGGGCACCAGTTCGGCGACCACTACTTCAGCGGTCTTGCCCAGGTGCTTGAGGGCGGAGGCGAGGGTGAAGCCCATGCCCAAACCGCCGATCAAGACGCGGGAGTTCGGCCGGCCGGCGACCTTGCGGCACGGGATCTCGGCCAGGGCGTCTTCGGAACCGTGCATGCGGGTGTTCATCAATTGCCCGCCGTCGCCCCCCTGGATCTTGATGACGAAATCCTCACCGTATTCGAACAGGCACAGGGCACCGCCGTTTTCAGGGATGGGGGCGGTGTCGAGCAGAACGAAACGTTTCATGGGAGGCTCTTGAGCAGAAATTGGCATAAGGCAAACGGACGCCGTTGGGAGTAGCCTGCAAGCAGACAACAAGGCCAACGGAGCCATTGATGAAGCGCACCATTCTAACGGTCATTGCCTTGGCCGCGCTCTCGATAACTGCAGTGCAGGCCCAGGAGCAGCAAACCATACCCACCAGCCCTGCGCCGATGTCCGGCTCGCCCGGTACCGCGACCCCCACGCCGTACTCGCAGATTACCCCTACCAGCGTGCCCAGAACCGGGCCTGGCAGTGGCGGGCCGCCACTCGTACCGATTGAAATGCCCAGCCCGCCGTCCAAGGACCAGCCGTTGCCGGGCCTTGAGCCGAACAGCACGAAAATCAAATCGCCGGGCGGGTAGTGTCCTGTCTCACAAATACGTTTCTCTTTTGACGAGTGGCTGTTGTCGTCAGGCAACGCAGCATGACGGCAACAGACGCCGTCAAAAAGGAACAGTATTTGCGAGACGGGACACTTACACCTGCTGCGAAAGCAGTTGCCCGTCGGCCATGCGCAGGCGCTTGGAGAGCGAGACGGCGAGGGCGCGGATGATCTTGGCGGCAATTTTCGGTGCGTCGTTGAGCATCTTTTCCAGCGAGTCCTTGCCCAGGTTGAGTAACTGGCAATTGCTCGCGGCCACACAACTGGCCGAGCGCCGCTCGCCGTCGAGCACGGCCATCTCGCCGAACGCCCGACCGCTGCGCAGGGTGGCCATGATCACCGTTTGCCCGTCGCTGTTGGTCTTTTGCACCGAGACCTGGCCGGTGTGGATGATGCACATGAAGCTACCGGCATCGCCCTCATGGAAAATCTCTTCGCCCTGGGCGATGGTGCTGATGCTGAAATAACCGGAAGCAGCGGCGAAGTCGGCGGGCAGCAATTGATCGAACAGGCCGCAGTCCATCAGCCAGTCGCGAATTTCGTTGTTCAGTAAGGTCGGTTCTGACATGTCGTCACGGTCTTTTTTGTTTTTTGCTGATTGATGCTCATCCCCCTGTAGGAGCGAGGCTTGCCCGCGAAGGCGGTGTGTCAGCCAACATTGATGTTGGATCTTATGCCTCTTCGCGGGCAAGCCTCGCTCCTACAAGGGTAGGTCGGCGTACGAATTAAGACCCGTACGCCGGGCCAAGTTCCTCAGGCGATGCCCAAAACCTTGAAAACAAATGCGTATTCGAGGGCTACGTCACGTAATCCCTGATAGCGCCCGCTCATCCCGCCATGCCCGGCGCCCAATTCGGTCTTGAGCAGCAGGGGATTGTCGTCGGTTTTGGTCGCACGCAATTTCGCCACCCACTTGGCCGCTTCCCAGTACTGCACGCGACTGTCGTTGTAGCCGGCGATTACCAGGGTCGCCGGATACGCCTGGGCGGAGACGTTTTCGTAAGGGGCGTAGGCCTTGATCCGATCATAGACGTCCGGCTCTTCAGGATTGCCCCATTCGTCGTATTCGGTGACGGTCAGCGGCAAGTCCGGGTCGAGCATGGTGTTGAGCACGTCGACGAACGGCACCTCGGCAATCGCCGCCGCGAACAGCTCCGGGCGCTGGTTCAGTACTGCGCCGATCAGCAAACCACCGGCGCTACCGCCGCTGATCGCCAATTGCTGCGGGGTGGTGAAACCGTTGGCGATCAAATGCTCGGCGCAGGCGATGAAGTCGCTGAAAGTGTTGTGCTTGTGTTCCTGCTTGCCTGCGCGGTACCAGGCTTCCCCCAGTTCACCGCCGCCGCGCACGTGCGCGATGGCAAACGCCACACCGCGATCCAGCAAGCTCAGGCGGGCGTGGGAGAACCACGGGTCGAGGCTTTCGCCGTAGGCGCCGTAGCCGTAGAGATACAACGGCGTCGGCTTGCCGAGCGCTTCGCGTTTGACCACCAGGCTGATCGGCACTTGCGTACCGTCCGGCGCGGTCGCCCACAGGCGCTGGCTGACGTAGGCATCGGCGTCGAACGGGCCGAGCACAGGCGTTTCCTTGAGGACTTTCTGCTCGCCCGTGGCCAGTTCCAGCTGACGAACCTGCGCTGGACGGTTCAACGCTTCGTAGCGCAGGCGAATCCTGTCGCTGACAAACTCAAGGCTGTTTTGCACATGCAGGCTGTAGGCCGCGTCCGGCAGTTGCACGCGATAAGGTGCCAGGTCTTGTGGGCGAACCTCAATGATCGGCAAGCCACCTTCGCGCAGGCTCAGGGTCACGGCTTCGACGTTCAGGCTCAGGCCTTCGATCATCACGGTGTCGCTGTGGGGGATCAGGTTTTGCCAGTCGGCCTGGGTCGGCGCCACGCCGGTATCGAGCGCGGTGTACAGCGCAAAGTTGATGCCGTCGCGGTTGGTGCGAATGAACCAGGTCCATTGGCCGTCGAGTGCGCCGTGGTCGACGTCGTATTCGTGGTCTTCGACCCGGGGCGCCAGGCAGGTAAAGGCCTGGTGCGGCTCGAAGGCATCAAGCACCCAGACTTCGCTGGTGGTCTTGCTGCCCAGGGACAGCAGCAATTGCTGTTCGGAGCTTGAACGGTAGCAATGCAGGAAGAACCGGCCGTCCGGCTCGTGGAACACTTCTTCGGCCGCCGTGCCGTCCAGTCGGTAGCGCATCAGCTTGTGCGGGCGATGGGTGTCGTCCAGTTCACCAAAGAACAGCGTCAGGCTGTCATTGGCCCAGGTCATGCTGCCGTCGCAGTCCTCGAACTCCAGTTCGCTGACACGGCCGTTGGACAATTCCTTCACGAACAGCGTGTAAATCTCATCGCCCGTGGTGTCGAGACTGTAGGCCAGACGCTGATGGTCCGGGCTGATGCTGAACGCACCGAGGGAGAAGAAGCCGCCGTTGGCCAGTTCGTTCGGGTCCAGCAGCAGTTGTTCCCGACCCTCGTCGATGAGCAGGCTGTCATCGGCCGGGCGCGGGCAGCGGTAGTGACGGGCGTATTCGTCACCGGCCGTGGTGCGGGTGTAATACAGGTACGGCCCCCATGGCGAGGGCAGGGACAGGTCGGTTTCGAGAATCCGGCCCTTGATCTCTTCGAACAGGGTTTCGCGTAACCCGGCCTGATCGGCGGTTTGCGCCTCTTGATAGCTGTTTTCAGCCTTCAGGTAGTCGAGCACCGCGTCGGTGTCGCGCTCCTGAAGCCAGGCATATGGGTCAACCCCTTCGGCCTTGCGGGCAATCGGGGCGCTGGTGACATTGGCGGATAAGGGCATGAAGGGCTCTCGGACGATGTACGGAATAGGGGTTTCGCAGGTCTTGATGCCGCTGCAGATCCCTGTGGGAACGGCCTGTGGCGAGGGGGCTTGCCCCCGTTCGGCTGCGAAGCAGTCGTAAAACCATTGCATGCGATGTATCTGGTGTACCGCGATCTCAGGTTTTGGGGCCGCTTCGCGACCCAACGGGGGCAAGCCCCCTCGCCACACAAGCCCGCTCCCACAGGTTCTGTGTCTTGACCGACTGGCATTGGGACAAGCCGGACAGGCGAAAAGTCGTTACTATAAGCGCCTCTTTGCCTGCCTTGCCATGGACACCATGACCGAGAACGACTATCTGATCGCTTGGGGCCTCTACGCCTTTGCCGCTTTAGGCTGCCTGTTGGTGTGGATGCGCTTGACCCGCTGGATGTGGCGCTACCTGCGTGAGCCACTGCGGCTGCTGATGGCGGTGTTGCTGTTCAGCCCGACCATCATCGACCCGGTGAAGGACAAAGTCGCCCCGGCCATCGCCATTACCGCCCTGGACCTGGCGTTCAAGGTGGGCAACAACGCCTGGCGGGCGATTTCCGATCTGTTCATGTACGGCATGATCGTTTTCGGCCTGTACCTCATTCTGGTGCTGATCCGCTGGCCCATCGAGCGCGCAGCCAACGCCCGCAAGGAACAGGCGGCCGACGCCAAAGCCGCGATCAAGCCTGACGACTATGAAGACGATCAACCGTTCGGCGTGGCTGGCGATGATCGTTATGGCCGTCCACCGATCCCGAACAACCCTCAGCGTTCGCGCATCGAACCGCGTTTGTAACTTTGCCCCAGCATTGAAGCGAGAGTCCGAGCATGTGTGAGTTATTGGGCATGAGCGCCAATGTCCCGACCGATATCGTGTTCAGCTTCACCGGGCTGATGCAGCGCGGCGGGCGTACCGGGCCGCACCGTGACGGTTGGGGCATCGCCTTCTACGAAGGCCGTGGCCTGCGCTTGTTCCAGGACCCGGCGGCGAGTTGCGAGTCGGAAGTGGCGAACCTGGTGCAGCGCTACCCGATCAAGAGCGAAGTGGTGATCGGGCATATCCGCCAGGCCAATGTCGGCAAGGTCTGCCTGTCCAACACTCATCCGTTCGTGCGTGAGTTGTGGGGGCGCAACTGGTGCTTCGCCCACAATGGGCAGCTAGCGGACTTTCAACCGATCAAGAGTTTCTACCGCCCGGTCGGCGATACCGACAGCGAAGCGGCGTTCTGTGATTTGCTCAACCGCGTGCGCGCGGCGTTCCCAGAACCGGTAGAAATTGAAGAACTGCTGCCGGACCTGGTGGCCGCCTGCGCCGAATACCGCAGCAAAGGCGTGTTCAACTGCCTGCTCAGCGATGGCGACTGGCTGTTCTGCTATTGCTCGACCAAGCTGGCGCAGATCACCCGCCGCGCCCCGTTCGGCCCGGCGCGCTTGAAGGACGTCGATGTGATCGTCGACTTCCAGGCCGAAACCACGCCCAACGATGTGGTCACGGTGATCGCTACCGAACCCTTGACCGAAAACGAAACCTGGACCCGCTACGAACCGGGCCAATGGAGCCTCTGGCGACGCGGTGAATGCGTCAGTCAGGGCAAGACCGAATAAGGACTTACCCCCATGTTGCTCAGTTATTTACGGCTGGTGTTGTTTGCGGCGGGCCTGTTGATCGGTGTCCAGGTGCCGGGGTTCATCAGCGATTACGCCAAGCGGGTCGAAGCGCACATGATTGAAGCGCAGACCGGTTTGAGTGGTTTTCAGGGCACCGCCAATGAGTTCTTCAAGGGCGATATGCAGGCGTTGGTCGCACACTACCGCGCCAGCGAAGACCCGATCTTTCGCAGTGATGCCGACAGCCTGAGCACTTTGCTCACCCGTCAGTTGGCCCTCGATAAGCAATACCAGGCGATGCAAGGCCCGTGGTATATCCGCTTCCTGCAAGTGGCACTGGCCGCTGACCCGGATATTCGCAAGGAAACCTGGAACGGCTACAGCTACCAGATTTTGCTGACCCCGGAAGCGATGATCTGGGGCATGAGTGGCGCGTTGTTGCTGTCGTTCGGCATTGAATGCCTGTTCCGGCTGATCGACTGGGTAGTACTGGGCGGCAAACGCCTGCGCCAGAGCCGGCCGATTGAAGATCGGGATGTGCGGGGTCTTTGATCCGCCAAAGATCGCAGCCTCGTTTCACTCGACAGCTCCTACAGGGGAATGCAAAACCCTTGTAGGAGCTGTGTAGGAGCTGTCGAGTGAAACGAGGCTGCGATCTTTTGATCTTTGATCGTTCCCACGCAGAGCGTAGGAACGATCAATGAGCTAAAACGATGTAACCCTCACCCACCTTCCGCGCATACCCCTCCAGCACCTGCTGGCACAACGTCACAATCTCCTCGACCCATTCCACCCCGATCCGCCACGACACCACTACCTGCAAATTCGGTGGCCGCTGGTCGATGGCCAGCAAGGTCAATTCCCCCCGCGCCAACTCTTCAGCCACCAACACCGGCGGCAATGCGCCGATGCCAAAGCCGTCCCGCAGCAGCCGGGTAATCGCCGACACCGAATTCACGCAGTTCAAGCGCGGCGCCAACACGCCGTTGGCCTGCATCAGCGCCAGAACGTCCTGGTGCGGATGGGAGTTTTTCGAGTAGGTGATGATCCGCTCGCGGGCCAGATCGGCCACGCCTGAGTACTCGCGGTTGTAGATGGAGTTGCTGGCGACGATCCAGCCCATCGGGTGGCTGGCCAGTTCCAGGCTGCGCACGCTTTCCTGGCGCAACAGGTCGGTTTGCAGGATCAGATCGAGAAAGCCTTTTTGCAGCTGATCGCAGAGGTTCAGCGAGGTATCGGCCACCAGCTCGATTTCCACCAGCGGATAGTGATCCATCATCTGCGCCACCAACGGGCTGAGCCAGGTGTGAATCACCGTGTCCATCACGCCGATGCGCACCCGCCCGACCTTGCTCGAGCGGGTCTCGATCGACTGCTTGAGCGCCTGCATGGTGTCCATCATTTGCTCGGCGTATTCGAGCACTTTCAGGCCTTCGGGCGTCAGGCTCACGCCCCGGGAATCGCGCAGGAACAGCTTCACCCCGAGCTCGCTTTCGAGCACCGCGATGCGGCTGGAAATCGACGCCTGGGTGGTGAAGAGCTTGTCCGCGGTCAGGCGAAAACTCTTGAGTCGGGCGACCCAGACAAAGGTCTCGAGGAACTTCAAATTCATAGGATCTGCTCGGGGATAAAGAATTCTTATGTCTAGGGCGGGTTTTTATTAGTTGGACGCCGCAGGCCCGGGCGCCCAAAAATCAGGTCATCCGGTTCCCACGATAGGCGTCGTCGGGGCTCAGAACAATACCAATAAAATATGTACGGAGACTTGCCATGAGCGCGCCCGACACCCTCGACATCCCCAAGGCTACGACTCGCCCGGGACCTTTCGACTGGTATCGCAACATCAACAAACAGGAACGCCGCACGTTCTGGAGCTGCAAGATCGGCTATGGCCTGGACGGCATGGACACCCAGATGCTCAGCTTCGTGGTGCCGACCCTGATTGCCATGTGGGGCATTACCACCGGTGAAGCGGGGCTGATTCACACCAGCACCCTGATCGCCTCGGCCATCGGCGGCTGGGTGGCGGGGATTCTCTCCGACCGCATTGGCCGTGTGCGCACTTTGCAACTGACCGTGCTGTGGTTTGCCTTCTTCACCTTCCTCTGCGGCTTCGCGCAAAACTACGAACAACTGCTGATCAGCCGCACCTTGATGGGTTTCGGTTTCGGCGGTGAGTGGACGGCCGGCGCGGTGTTGATGGGCGAAGTGATTCGCGCCAAGGACCGCGGCAAAGCGGTGGGCATGGTGCAATCGGGCTGGGCGCTGGGTTGGGGGCTGACAGCGATTCTGTATGCGCTGCTGTTCTCGGTGTTGCCGCCGGAAGACGCCTGGCGTGCGCTGTTTATCCTCGGCATCGTCCCGGCGATTTTCGTGATCTTCGTCCGTCGGCTGGTCAAGGACCCGGAAATCTATCGCGAAGCAAAAGCCAAGCAAACACCGAGTAACCCGGCGAAGTTCTACGAGATCTTTGCTCCGGGCATCCTCTTCACCACGATTCGCGCTTCGGTGCTGACCACCGGCGCGCTCGGCGGTTACTACGCAATTACCTCGTGGCTGCCGACATTTCTGAAAAACGAGCGCGGTTTGAGCGTCCTCAATACCAGTGGTTATCTGGCGATGGTGATCGTCGGTTCCTACATCGGCTACGTCATCAGCGCCTATCTGACCGACATCCTCGGCCGCAAAAAGAACTTCATCCTGTTCGCCGTCGGCTCGTTCACCATCGTTTTGCTCTACACCCAATTGCCGGTCAGCAACGCGGTGATGTTGTGGCTGGGCTTCCCGCTGGGCTTCTTTGCCTCGGGGATTTTCAGTGGCATGGGCGCATTCCTGACTGAGTTGTTCCCAACGCGGATTCGTGGTTCGGGGCAGGGGTTTTGCTACAACATCGGTCGGGCGTTGGCGGCGATGTTTCCGCTGTTGATCGGTTTGCTTAGCCAGAAAGTGCCACTGAGCGTAGGCATCGGGGCGTTTGCGGCAGTGTCCTACGGGGTGGTGATCCTCGCGGCATTGAGCCTGCCGGAAACCCGTGGCAAGCAACTGGACGCCGAGTAACTGATAATCTGCTGCGCATCTATCCGGCAGTAAAAAAAGAATATGCCTACAGGAGTGTTCACCGTGAGCCGCCTGCTATTGAACTGCGACATCGGCGAGAGCTTCGGCAACTGGACCATGGGTCTGGATGCCGAGGTCATGCCCTTCATTGATTGCGCCAACATCGCCTGCGGTTTCCATGCCGGCGACCCGAGCATCATGCGCAAGACCGTCAGACTGGCCCTGAGCCACGGCGTACAGATCGGCGCGCACCCGGCCTATCAGGACCTGGTCGGCTTCGGCCGGCGTTCCATGGCCTACACCGCCCAGGAACTGCAAGACATCCTGCATTACCAGATCGGCGCCCTCGACGGTATCTGCCGGGCCCAGGGCGGCAAAGTCAGCTATGTCAAACCCCACGGCGCGATGTACAACGACATGATGGCCAACCCGGCGCAATTACGTGCGGTGATCCAGGCCGTGGCGGCTTACGACCGTACGTTGCCGCTGATGCTGATGGCCACCCGCGACAACCGCGCTGCGCAGCAATTGGGCGATGAATACGGCGTGACGCTGTGGTTCGAAGCCTTCGCCGACCGCGCCTACGACAGCGCCGGGATGCTGGTCTCACGGCAGTTGCCGGGAGCGGTGCATCACGATCCCGAGAAAATCATCGAACAAGCGCTGACCATTGCCCGAGGCGATAACCTCACGGCCAGCGATGGCAGCGCCTTGCATTTACAGGCCAACACTTTGTGCGTGCACGGTGACAACGCCAGTTCGGTGGCCGCTGTGCAGCGTATCCGCGAGGCCTTGAATCAGCAGAGTGCGTCATGAAACCAAGGGTAGAAGTGGTCGCGCTGGACTGCCTGATGGTGCGTCTGTTCGATGAAATTGCCGAAGCCAACATGCCGTGGATGCTCGCGGCCAGTGAAAGTCTGCGCGCCGCGTTTGCCGGGCATTTGATCGACCTGGTGCCGTCTTACACGACATTGATGGTGCATTACGACCTGACCGCGCTGAGTCCGGCCCAGGCTCGGGAGTTGATTGCTGAAGCGTTGATCGATCTGTCGCCCAACGCCAGCACAACGGGCAAATGCCATGTGTTGCCGGTCTGGTATGACTTGAGTGTCGGCCCGGAATTGAGCCTGTTGTCGCAACGCAGTGGGTTGTCGATGGACGAGGTGATTCGTCGTCACAGCGAGCGCGAGTATCAGGTGTTCGCGTTGGGCTTCGCGCCGGGATTTGCTTTCATGGGGCTGGTAGAAGAAATCCTCGCCGCGCCGCGTCTGAACACGCCGCGTAAGAAAGTGGCAGCGGGGAGTGTGGGAATTGCCGAGCGGCAAACTGCGGCTTACCCGGTGGTGTCCCCCGGTGGCTGGAACCTGATCGGCCGCACGCCAGCCAAACTGTTTGACCGCGAGCGCGACGGCTACAGCCTGATGCAACCCGGCGACACTGTGCGTTTCGAAGCTGTCAGCCAAGCCGAGTTCATCAACCTGGGCGGTGACGACACGCCACTGGAGGCCCAGGCATGAGCCGACTGAGAATTGAAGCGAGTACGCCGCTGTGCCTGTTGCAGGACGCGGGACGATTCGGCGTGCGGCACTTGGGCGTGACCCAGGGTGGCGGGCTGGATTGGCGCTCGATGTCGTGGGCCAATTGGCTGCTGGGCAATGGGCTGGATGCGCCGGTGATCGAAATAACCCTCGGTGGGTTCAGCGTGCTGGCCGAAGAGGATTGCGTGCTGGCGCTGGCTGGGGCGGACCTGGGCGCACAAGTGAATGGCGAAGCATTGGCGCCGTGGCGCAGCTTCCGGCTGCACAAAGGCCAGCGGTTGCAGTTCACCCAGCCGTTGCTGGGGGCGCGGGCTTATCTCGCCGCGCCGGGCGGGTTTGATGCGCCGAAGGTGTTGGGCAGCAGCGCGACGGTGGTCCGTGAGGAACTTGGCGGGCTCGATGGCATGGGTCGGCCGTTGGCCAAGGATGCGCAGCTGAGCTATTCGGGCAGTGACTTGATATTGCTGCGGGAGTTGCCGCAAGGGCTCGTCCCGGATTTCAAACTTGATGCACCACTGGACCTGGTGCTCGGTGCGCAGATCGGCGCGTTCAGCGGGCAAAGCCTGTTCGATGCGTTCAATAGCGTCTGGACCCTCGACAGTCGCGCTGACCGCATGGGCATTCGTCTGCTGGGCACGTCTTTGGAATACCAGGGCAAGCCGATGATTTCCGAAGGCATCCCGCTGGGCGCGGTGCAGGTGCCTCCGGACGGGCAGCCGATTGTGTTGCTCAATGACCGGCAGACTATTGGCGGTTATCCGCGATTGGGGGCGTTGACGCCGTTGGCACTGGCGCGGCTGGCGCAGTGTTTGCCGGGGGCGAAGGTAAGGTTGCGGCCGGTGGTGCAGGACGTGGCGCATCGGGAGCAGGTCGGGTATTTGCAGCAGTTTTAATGTGGCGAGGGGGCTTGCCCCCGTTGGGTTGCGCAGCAGCCCCAAAATCTGCAGCCGCGGTATTTCAGAAATACCGCATGCACTGGTTTTGCGACTGCTGCGCAGCCGAACGGGGGCAAGCCCCCTCGCCACAAGGTCCTCGCTCTACTTGGACAAAAACCGCATCCCTTCCTCCAACCCCCGCAACGTCAGCGGATACATCCGGTCTTCGATCAAATCGCGCACGATGTTGGTCGACGAGGTGTAACCCCAGGTATCTTTCGGATACGGGTTAATCCAGATCAACTTCTTGTACTTCTCCATGAAACGCTGCATCCACACGTAGCCCGGCTCTTCGTTCCAGTGCTCGACGCTGCCGCCGGCCTGGGTGATTTCGTAGGGCGCCATGGCGGCGTCGCCGATGAAGATCACTTTGTAGTCGGCGCCGTACTTGTGCAGCAAATCCTGCGTCGAGAAACGCTCGGAGGTGCGACGCATGTTGTTCTTCCACACCGATTCGTAAAGGAAGTTGTGGAAGTAGAAGTACTCCAGGTGTTTGAACTCGGTCTTGCAGGCCGAGAACAGTTCCTCGCAGATCTTCACGTGGGCGTCCATCGAGCCGCCGATGTCGAACAGCAGCAACAACTTGACGGTGTTACGCCGCTCCGGTCGCATCTGAATGTTCAGCAGGCCGGCGTCGCGGGCGGTGTGGTCGATGGTGCCATCGATATCCAACTCTTCCGCCGCGCCCTGACGAGCAAACTTGCGCAGTCGGCGCAGGGCAACTTTGATATTGCGCGTGCCGAGTTCCACCGAATCGTCGAGGTTCTTGTACTCGCGCTGGTCCCAGACCTTGACCGCTTTGCCCTGGCGCTTGCCGGCATCGCCGACCCGAATACCTTCCGGGTTAAAACCGCCAGAGCCGAACGGGCTGGTGCCGCCGGTGCCGATCCATTTGTTGCCGCCGGCGTGGCGTTCTTTCTGTTCTTCGAGGCGTTTCTTGAACTCCTCGATCAGCTTGTCGAGGCCGCCGAGGGACTGGATTTGCGCCCGCTCTTCATCGCTCAGGGAACGCTCAAATTCCTTGCGCAACCAGTCTTCGGGAATCAACGCCTGAAGGTGGTCGTCGAGTTTTTCCAGGCCATTGAAGTAGGCACCGAAGGCCCGGTCGAACTTGTCGAAATGCTTTTCGTCCTTCACCAGGATCGCCCGGGACAAGTAATAAAACTCGTCCATGTCGGCGAAGACCACGCGCTGTTTCAGCGCGTTGATCAGGTCCAGCAGCTCGCGCACAGAGACCGGCACCTTGGCTGCGCGCATTTCATTGAACAGGTTGAGCAGCATGGCGATCGCCTCCGCTTTTGTTAAAAAAAGCGAGACTTAGCGAGAGCCGCGACGGCTCATGAACGCCAGACGCTCAAGCAGTTGCACGTCCTGCTCGTTCTTCACCAGGGCGCCGGCCAGCGGCGGGATGGCCTTGGTCGGATCGCGTTCGCGCAGCACCGCTTCGCCGATGTTGTCGGCCATCAGCAGCTTGAGCCAGTCCACCAGTTCGGAGGTCGACGGCTTCTTCTTCAGGCCCGGCACTTTGCGTACGTCGAAGAACACGTCCAGCGCTTCGCTGACCAAGTCTTTCTTGATGTTCGGGTAATGCACGTCGACGATCCGCTGCATCGTGACGCGATCCGGGAAGGCGATGTAATGGAAGAAGCAGCGGCGCAGGAACGCGTCCGGCAGCTCTTTCTCATTGTTGGAGGTAATGATGATGATCGGGCGTTTCTTGGCCTTGATGGTCTCGTCGATCTCGTAAACGTAGAACTCCATCTTGTCGAGTTCTTGCAGCAGGTCGTTCGGGAACTCGATGTCAGCCTTGTCGATTTCGTCGATCAGCAGGATCACCCGTTCGTCGGACTCGAAGGCTTCCCACAGCTTGCCCTTTTTCAGGTAATTGCGAACGTCGTGGACCTTTTCCGTGCCCAGCTGCGAATCCCGCAGACGGCTCACCGCGTCGTACTCGTACAGGCCCTGATGCGCCTTGGTCGTGGACTTGATGTGCCAGGTAATCAGCCTGGCGCCAAAGGATTCGGCCAGTTGCTCGGCGAGCATGGTCTTGCCGGTACCCGGCTCGCCCTTGACCAGCAGCGGACGCTCCAGGGTGATGGCGGCGTTGACCGCCAGCTTCAGGTCATCGGTGGCGACGTAGGCCTGGGTGCCTTCGAACTTCATCTGCTAATCCTCGAACGGTAGCGCCGACCTGAACGGGCAGGGCGGGACGGAATAAATGTGATGTCCGACTATAACGCGCTGCCCGGTCGACTGTGAACGCAGACGGGTTATTCAGTCTCTGAATGGGGCGTCACATCTTGACTCAGCCCGCATCCGGCTTCGACTGTTCATACCGTGCATTGAATGCCTGGACGAAGCCGTTGCGCAAGATCTGCAAAAACGCCTGGAACGCGCTGATATCTTGCTGGTGCACGTTGCCGCTGAGTTCGACTTTGGTGGCGAACTGGTTCTTGCGCTGGTTTTTCAACACGGTTTCTGTGCTGCCGACGATGGCTTCCCAGACGGAGCGCAAGATCCCTTTGTTCTTGTTCTCGACGTCCTGCTGCCAGTTGAACACTTCGACGTCGCGCAGCAGCGGTTTGATGTAGCCCTTGAGCTGGCCTTTGTTGGCTTCGGCTTCGATCACCACATCACCGTGGCCGGCATTGAAGTCGAATTTGCCGTACGCCGAGGCGAAGTCGTTCATGCGTTTGAGTTCGATGTTCTTGGCCCGCAGGCGGAATTCGAAGTCTTCGAAGTTGCTCAGCGGGTCGAAGGTGGCGGTGGTTTCCAGCGGCGCGTGGCCCAGCAGCAGGGCCTTGCCTTCGAAACGGGCGTCACGCTTGCCTTGGGTGTCGACCACGTTGGTCAGGTTATAGAGGCTGGCGTTGACCTGGGTGGCGTTCATGTTTACCGGCGGGGTGGAGCTGAAGTTTCGAAAACTGATTTTGCCGTCGTCGATTCGCACTTCGTTGAGGGTGATCGGCAGCAATTTGCTCAACTGGGCGCGCCAGTCGGTGCCGCGACCGGTCTGGGAGTTCTGCTTGTTGGCGCCGCCATCGACGAAGTTCACCTCCGGTTTGATGAATTGCACCTCGGCCACCACCGCATGGTCGTACCAGAGTGAATGCCAACTGACTGAAAGGTCGATCAGCGGCGCGTTGACGAAGGGCACGGGGACTTTGCCGTCGACCTTGACGATCTTCAGCCCATTGATTTTGTAAGCGCCGCGCCACAGGGCCAGGTCCACGTCGGTGACCTGGCCACGGTAATCGCCCATGTCGGCGAGCTTGTCGTTGAGGTAATTACGCACCAGGTAGGGCAGGGCGATGTCCAGGGCAACCAGCAGTACAACAAGGCCGGCAACGGTCCATAGGGGCCAACTGTATCGACGCTTCATGATGGCAATTCCTTGGCAGTGTAAAGCCATTGACTACGGGCGCCTGCGGACGTTCGACCTGACTGGACGACCATCGGCAACAGGCATACCTTGGTGAGCTTATTCAACGCTGCATAAGGACCCAGCCATGAGTCGTATTTTTGCTGACAACGCCCATTCCATCGGCAATACGCCGCTGGTGCAGATCAACCGCATCGCGCCGCGCGGCGTGACCATCCTGGCCAAGATCGAGGGGCGCAACCCCGGTTATTCGGTCAAATGCCGGATCGGCGCGAACATGATCTGGGACGCCGAAAGCACCGGCAAACTCAAGCCTGGCATGACCATTGTCGAGCCGACTTCGGGCAACACCGGTATCGGCCTGGCGTTTGTCGCCGCCGCCCGTGGCTATAAGCTGATGTTGACCATGCCCGCGTCCATGAGCATCGAGCGGCGCAAGGTGCTAAAGGCCTTGGGCGCCGAGCTGGTGTTGACCGAGCCGGCCAAGGGCATGAAAGGCGCGATCGAAAAGGCTGCTGAAATCCTCGCCAGCGATCCGGCCAAATACTTTATGCCGGCGCAGTTTGAAAACCCGGCCAACCCGGCCATCCACGAAAAGACCACCGGCCCGGAAATCTGGAACGACACCGACGGCGCGGTCGATGTGCTGGTGGCGGGCGTCGGAACCGGCGGAACCATCACCGGTGTTTCGCGGTATATCAAGAATACCCAGGGCAAACCGATTCTTTCGGTGGCCGTGGAGCCGGTGTCGTCGCCGGTGATTACCCAGAAGTTGGCCGGTGAAGAGATCAAGCCGAGCCCGCACAAGATTCAAGGCATTGGTGCCGGTTTTGTGCCGAAGAACCTCGATTTGTCGATTGTCGACCGGGTAGAACTGGTGACCGACGACGAGTCCAAGGCCATGGCCCTGCGCCTGATGCAGGAAGAAGGGATTTTGTGCGGTATCTCTTGCGGTGCGGCGATGGCGGTTGCGGTGCGTCTGGCCGAAACCCCGGAAATGCAGGGCAAGACCATCGTGGTGATCCTGCCGGACTCCGGCGAACGTTATCTGTCGAGCATGTTGTTCAGTGATCTGTTTACGGAGGCAGAAACCCAGCAATAACGTGTGTACCTGTTGTGGCGAGGGAGCTTGCTCGCGCTTGAGTGCGTAGCGCCCACATAAACTTGGGGCCGCTGCGCAGCCCAGCGCGAGCAAGCTCGCTCGCCACAATGTGAACCCGGACCTAAAAAGGGTTGACTCGGGTCAGCCTTCGTTCAGGAACCTTATGTTAATAAGTGCTTTGTTGCGCAATCCTTAACACTGAATGTTCAGTTATGTGGGTTTTTCCCTGGGCCGGTAGTGGTTATCATGGCCGGCTGCCACGTCGGGTAAATGGCGTTGCGCAAAGTTGCTTATATCTCAAGGAGTCGTTGATGACCTTTTCCTTTGCCGCGAAGGCGTCGGTGTTGCTGTTATTCCTCGGCAGCACGCTCTATGTGCATTTGCGCGGCAAGGCACGTTTGCCGGTCCTGCGTCAGTTCGTCAACCATTCGGCTCTGTTCGCGCCTTATAACGCCCTGATGTACCTGTTCTCCGGCGTTCCGTCCAAGCCCTATCTGGACCGCAGCAAGTTTCCGGAACTGGATGTGCTTCGGGACAACTGGGAAGTCATCCGCGACGAAGCCATGCACCTGTTCGACGAGGGCTACATCCGCGCCGCCGAAAAGAACAACGACGCCGGTTTCGGTTCGTTCTTCAAGAAGGGCTGGAAGCGTTTTTACCTCAAGTGGTACGACAAACCGTTGCCATCGGCTGAAGCCCTGTGCCCGAAGACCGTGGCGCTGGTCAGCAGTATCCCTAACGTTAAAGGCGCGATGTTTGCCTTGTTGCCAGGCGGCAGCCACCTCAACCCGCACCGCGACCCGTTCGCCGGCTCCCTGCGGTACCACTTGGGGTTGTCGACACCGAACTCCGATGACTGCCGCATCTTTGTCGACGGTCAGGTCTACGCCTGGCGCGATGGCGAAGACGTGATGTTCGATGAGACCTACGTGCACTGGGTCAAGAACGAAACCGAAAAGACCCGGGTCATCCTGTTCTGCGACATCGAACGCCCCCTGAGCAACCGCATCATGACCCGCATCAACCGCTGGGTCAGTGGCCTGCTGGGGCGTGCCACGGCACCGCAAAACCTGGACGATGAGCGCGTTGGCGGGATCAACCAGGCTTACGCCTGGAGCAAGAACTCCAGCGACAAATTCAGCGGCGTGGTCAAGCAGTGGAAGCGACGTCATCCCAAGGCCTACCGTGTACTGCGGCCGGTGCTGGCGGTGGTGGTGCTGACGTTGTTGGGGTATTGGCTGTTTGGTTAAACCGGCCTCTGAACAAAAAACCGCTCTGTGTGAGCGGTTTTTTTATGGGAAGCAGATGAGGGCATAAAGCGCCGCAGAGTGACACAAGCCGTTAAACTCCCTCCCCGCAGTACGGCCCTGAAAGCCTGGCTTTCCCTTTGGCTGGCTCGCGCACTCGCTCAATGAAGGCGCAGCACACATGCAGTGTGCTGCCATACACCCCATGGAATAGGCGACTCCCATTGAATCAATCCCTCAAGCCCGGCGAAAACACCACCCTCAGCCTGCCCAAAGGGCAAGTCGTGGTCACCCACGCTGCCGGCGACAACCTGGACGTTAACCTCACAGCCTTCCTCGTCACCGAAACCGGCAAGGTGACGGATGACAGCGGCATGGTTTTCTTCAACGCGCCGGAACACGCGTCCGGTGCTGCCATGTTTATCGCACCAGTCACGCAAAGTGGTGCCGTCAGCCACCGCATCGGCTTTGATCTGTCGCGCCTGCCGGCCAGTATCACCAAGATCGCCATTACCCTGACTCAAGATGGCAGCGCTGGCGGTTTTGCTGCGGTGAAGGATCTGCGCGCACAAGTGATTGTCGGCGACCGGATTCTGGAGCTCGCGCCCGGGTCGTTCTCTCAAGAGACTGGCATTATCGTGCTCGAGTTGTACGTTCGAAACGGCCAGCTCAAGGCGCGTTCGGTATGGCAGGGGTTCGCTTCGGGCCTGGCCGGGCTCTGCGGTCTCTACGGGATTGAGGTGGACGACGAAGCGCCTGCTGCCCCGCCGGTTTCGCCGACTCCCGCCCCGAAACCGGTCAATATCGCCAAGTCCGTGATCACCCTGGACAAGCCTGGCACCAGCCACAAGGTGTCATTGGAAAAAGGCCCGTCCGCACCGAAGGTCATCCGTGTCAGCGCGACCTGGGTTGATAACGGCGATGGTGAGGACAATGACGATCTCGACCTGAGGATCGGCATCCTGCGGCCGGATGGCCGGATGTCCATCATTCAGGCGCCCGACAAGAGCGGTGCCTTTGACGTCGATCCCTTCATTTTCCACACCGGCGACGTGGTCAGCGCCAGTGCGTCTGCGCCGGGCATAGAAACGGTCGACATCAACCCTGCCATCTCCCAGCGCATGGGCGGCAAGGTTGCGCTGGTCTGCAGCGTTTACTCCGCCGTGGACAACGGGGCCGTCTCGGTGGCTTCGCTGAAACCGAAAATGCGCATGGAATACGGCGACCAGATCGTCGAGTGCGCCTTTGAGTTCAAGGACGGTTTTTTCAGCAGCGCGATTTACACCTACGTGATCGGCTTGATCGAAATCGATCTGGATCACATTGAGCTGAGCCCATCCGGCAAGACCTCCAAGAGCACCAGTGAAGCGACCCCTTGGCTGTCGCGCAAGGGTGACAAACTGGAGATCACCATGGATGGCCCCGCTGTGTTCAAAGGCTATCCGCCGGAAAACAGCGGCAACAAACGTTACGTCTGAGTCCCTGTGACGGGCGCGTGGCACTTGTCGAGTCGCCACGCGCCACTGCTACGTAGTGCAGGCTTGGCGGGCCTTTACGGCAAGTCATTGCAATCCATGTCGAACGCTGGTTATAGTCGGCGCTCGCCTGCTTACCCAAGTACGGCCCTCAAAAAAAGATCCGCCCATGCCTGCTTCCCTCATCAACGCGGTAGTCGATTCAGCGGTCAACGCTGGCGTCGTGCCGTGCGGGATTCAGCAGCCTGCGCAGATCAGTCATTACCCCCCTCCTGTCAGTAGCACGCCGGTGTGCGCAGTCGTATCACCGCCAGGCGTTGGCATTTCGGGCTGATCAGCTTTTCCTGCTGTTCCATGCCCGTCATAAAAAGTGCCCGTCTGAAAAAACTACTGAACTTCAGCTTCGGCTGACCTGGCTTTTTATTTGCCTGATGACAGGTGGTATTCATGTTTGTCCTTTCGAAAAAAACCGCGCTCGCGGCGGCGTCCACGAGCCTGTTCGTCTTGCTGTGGAGCAGCGGGGCGATCTTCTCCAAATGGGGCCTGGCCCACGCGTCACCCTTTGCCTTTCTGCTGTTTCGCTTCGTCATCGCCCTGTGCGGGTTGGTGCTGTTGGTGCCGTTGCTCAAGCTGAAACTGCCCAAGGGCGGCAAGCCGATGCTGTATGCAATGGCCACGGGTGTGGTGTTGTTGGGGGCGTATCAGATTTTCTATCTGCTGGCCCTGGACCTGAAGGTCACCCCCGGCGTCATGGCCACAATCATGGGCGTGCAGCCGATTCTCACCGTGGTGATCATGGAACGGCAGCGCTCGGCCAGCCGGATGTTCGGCCTTGCGCTGGGGCTGGCCGGGTTGATCATGGTGGTTTACCAAGGCATCGGCCTGGCCGGGATGTCGCTGGCCGGGATGCTCTTTGGTTTGTTAGCGCTGGCGAGCATGACCTTCGGCTCGATCATGCAAAAACGCATCACCGACAATCCCCTCGGCACGCTGCCGGTGCAGTACCTGGCAGGGCTGTTGCTTTGTGGGATTTTTGTACCGTTCCAGCCGTTTCATTTTGAACACAGCACAGGGTTTATCGTGCCGGTGTTGTGGATGGGACTGGTGGTGTCGGTGCTGGCGACGTTGCTGCTGTATCGGCTGATCGCCCGGGGCAATCTGGTGAATGTCACCAGTCTGTTTTACCTGGTGCCGGCGGTGACGGCGGTGATGGATTACCTGATTTTCGGTAATCGGTTGGCGCTGTTGAGCGTGCTGGGGATGCTGCTGATTATTGTCGGGTTGGTGTTTGTGTTTCGTAGGCCCGGGCGCGGCAGCGCGAAGACGGTTACAAGACAGCGGTGTCGCGGCTGACATCCATATGTAATGGCTATTGATTAACCCTGTAGGAGCTGCCGAAGGCTGCGATCTTTTGATCTCGATCTTAAAAACAAGATCAAAAGATCGCAGCCTTCGGCAGCTCCTACGGGGGAGTAGGCTCTAGTCTTGGCGCGTAGCCACTTCCGCCGGTTTCACTACCGCCGGCTTCAACACCAGCCACAACGCCGCCGCAATCAACACCCCGCCGTATATGTGGGCCATCGACAACGGCTCATCCAGCAGCAACGCGCCCCACAGCACGCCGAACGGCGGGATCATGAAGGTCACGGTCATTGATTTCACCGGGCCGATCGAGCTGAGCAAGCGGAAGTAAACAATGTACGCAAACGCGGTGCAGCCCAATCCCAACCCCAGCAGCGACAACCAGACATTCCAGCCGCCCCAGCTCGCCGGTGGCTGGGTGATTACGCTGTAGCCGAACAGCGGCAGCAGGAACAATGTCGCGCCGAGCATGCTGCCCAACGCCGACAAACGGCTGTCGAGGCCGCCGGCCTGATCGAGCCAGCGGCGGGCGAGGAACCCGGCAAAGCCGTAACAGGTGGTGGCGAGCAGGCAGGCCACGGCGCCCATCAGCAATGGCATGTCGAACGCCACCGGACCGGCACGAGTCAGGATCCCGACGCCGAGCAGTCCCAGGAACACGCCGCCAAGTTTGGCCGCGGTCAGTTTCTCATGGAAGAACAGCCCGCCGATCAGCACGCCCATCAAGGGCGTAGTGGCGTTGAAAATCGCCGAGTAACCGGCCGGCAGCACTTGCGCGGCCACGGAATACAGGGTCGCCGGAATCCCGGAGTTGATCACCCCGAGCAACATCACAGTCTTGAGTTTGCCTTTGAAATCCCAGCTGATACGCATCAGACCGAGGATCACCAGCAAGCCGGCAGCGGCAATCGACACGCGGAAAAACGCGGTGGGAACAGTGCCGATCACCGGGGCGATGACGCGCATGAACAGGAAACTCGCGCCCCAGATCGCTGCCAGCGACAGTAAACGAACAATATCGACAGGGCTCACGGTGCACTCCTTCCTTTCTGGGGACGGAAGTGTTGCCGAGAGCCCTGTGGATGGCAACCGCAAATCGGGCATTTAATTGGCGGCGCGGGTCTCCAGACCGTTGAGCTCCACGGCCAGGCGCGACAATGGCGAAAATGACGCTTCTCCTTAACCCGGTTCACTGGCTAAGCTCAGGCTTCCGCAATTCCCGCAGAGGTTTCACCATGCCGCAGCAATGGCCAGCCGCCGACATCGCCCGAATGATCCTCGATGGCTTTGACGATTACCGCGAGCATTTCCGGCAGATCACCGATGGTGCCCGGGCCCGCTTCGAACAGGCGCAGTGGCAGGAGACGCAATCGGCGTCGGCGGCGCGGATCAATCTGTACGAGGATAAAGTCGGCGAAACGGTGGAGCGGCTGCGGGCGTCCTTCGACACCGATACGCTGATGGACGTCAGCTGCTGGCCACTGGTCAAAAGCGCCTACATCACGCTGATCGACCTGCGTTTCGACGATGAACTGTCCGAGACCTGGTACAACTCGATTTTCTGCGGGCTGTTCAGCCACGACCTGATCAGCGACGGCTGCATGTTCATCCACACCACCCGGCCGAGCCTGCGCCGGGCCCGGGCCGCGCAAACCCGCACCTACAAGCCTCAAGGACATTTGTCTGAAATGTTGGCGAGCATCTTTGCCGACTACCGCTTCAGCGAGGATTACGCCGACCTTGCCGGCGACCTGCGCCGTCTCGAAGCGCAACTGCGCGAAAACCTGCCGGACTGGGTCTGCAAGGACCCGGAGTTGTCCGTTGAACTGTTCTCCTCGGTGCTCTACCGCAACAAAGGCGCGTATCTGGTCGGACGGATTTACACCCAGGACGAGCAATGGCCGCTGGTGATTCCGCTGCTGCACCGCGAAGGTCGCGGGATTCAGATTGACGCGTTGATCACCGATGAAGCCGATGTGTCGATCATCTTCTCGTTCACCCGTTCGTACTTCATGGTGGATGTACCGGTGCCGGCGGAATTCATCGGCTTTCTCAAGCGCATCCTGCCGGGCAAGCACATTGCTGAGCTGTACACCTCGATTGGCTTCTATAAACACGGCAAATCCGAGTTTTACCGGGCGTTGATCAACCACCTGGCCAGCACCGACGACCAGTTCATCATGGCTCCCGGCGTGCGCGGCATGGTCATGAGCGTGTTCACCCTGCCGGGCTTCAACACCGTGTTCAAAATCATCAAGGACCGCTTCTCGCCATCGAAAAACGTCGACCGGGCGACGGTGATCGAGAAGTATCGCTTGGTGAAAAGTGTCGATCGGGTAGGGCGCATGGCCGATACCCAGGAGTTCGCCGATTTCCGGTTCCCGCTGAGCAAGTTCGAGCCGGCGTGCCTGGAGGAGCTGCTCGATGTGGCGGCGTCCACGGTGTCAGTGGAGGGCGACACCGTACTGATCCGCCACTGCTGGACCGAACGGCGGATGACGCCGCTGAACCTCTACCTGGAACACGCCAACGAGGCGCAGGTGCGCGAGGCGCTGGAAGATTACGGCCTGGCGATCAAGCAACTGGCGGCGGCGAACATCTTTCCAGGCGACATGTTGCTGAAGAACTTCGGTGTTACCCGTCACGGGCGTGTGGTGTTTTATGACTATGACGAGATTTGCTTTTTGACTGAGGCCAACTTCCGGCATATCCCGCAACCGCGCACGCCGGAAGATGAAATGGCGTCCGAACCGTGGTATTCGATCGGGCCGCTGGATGTGTTTCCGGAAGAGTTTCCGCCGTTTTTGTTTGCTGATTCCGGGCAACGGCGGTTGTTTGATCAGTTGCATGGCGAGTTGTACAACGCCGATTACTGGAAGAGCCTGCAAGAGGCCATTCGCGCGGGCAAAGTGATCGACGTGTTCCCCTATCGGCGTAAGGGGTTGGATAACGAGTGATGGCTGACATCCAGCCCCTCACCCCAGCCCTCTCCCCAGAGGGGAGAGGGGGGAAAGGGAGCTGATCTCCATCGTTTTCCAGACCTGAGTTCGACTCGGACTTTCAGGTCGATATAACTCAAAAGAACAACTCGGTCAGTCCCCTCGCCCCTTTGGGGAGAGGGTTAGGGTGAGGGGTGGCCCTCCCTGACACGCCAAACACACCCAAATCTGCGACAATCGCGCCCCTGCGCCACTAGACGACTTATTGCGTACCTGATGACTGACGAATCGCCTTCCATCGACAAACTGCTGAAAAACCTCGATCACGCCATGCTCGCCGACCGCCACCGGCTGCGGCGGCAGTTGCTTGAGCTGCGCAAAAAACCTGATGAGGCCAAGCTGGCCCAGTGGGTGGTGCGCATGCAGGCGTCCTGTGATCAGGTGTTGGCGCGGCGCGCCAGCCTGCCGGTGATTCGTTACGACGACAGTTTGCCGATCGCCGCCAAGCGCGACGAAATCAAAGAGGCGCTGCTCAAGCATCAGGTGCTGATCATTGCCGGCGAAACCGGCTCGGGTAAAACCACCCAGTTGCCGAAGATCTGCCTGGAAATCGGGCGCGGCCAGCATGGCTTGATCGGCCACACCCAGCCGCGCCGAATCGCGGCGCGCAGTGTGGCCAGCCGGGTCGCCGAAGAACTGGCAACGCCGCTGGGCGCGCTGGTCGGCTATCAGGTGCGGTTCGAGGATCAGAGCGATTCCAACACCCTGATCAAGCTGATGACCGACGGCATCCTGCTGGCGGAAACCCAGAACGACCGCTACCTCGAACGCTACGACACGATCATCGTCGACGAAGCCCACGAACGCAGCCTCAACATCGACTTCCTGCTCGGTTACCTGAAAACCCTGCTGCCGCGCCGCCCGGACCTGAAAGTCATCATCACGTCGGCGACCATCGACCTGGAGCGTTTCTCCAAGCATTTCGATGACGCGCCGATTGTCGAAGTCTCCGGTCGTACGTTCCCGGTGGACACCTGGTATCGCCCGCTGACGCTGGAGCAGGACGAAGAGGGCAACCGCGTCGAGGACGACTTGACGGTGGATCAGGCGATCCTCGCCACCCTCGATGAAATCGCCGCGTTTGAACGCAGTGAGCGCAAGAGCCCCGGCGATGTGCTGGTGTTCCTGCCCGGCGAGCGCGAGATTCGCGACGCCGCCGATATGCTGCGCAAGGCCCAGCTCAAGCACACTGAAATCCTGCCGCTGTATGCGCGGTTGTCGCCGGCCGAGCAGCAGCGGATTTTCCAGTCGCATCCTGGCCGTCGCGTGGTCCTGGCGACCAACGTCGCGGAAACCTCGCTGACGGTGCCGGGCATTCGTTACGTGATCGATAGCGGCACCGCGCGCATCAGCCGCTACAGCTACCGCGCCAAGGTCCAGCGCCTGCCCATCGAAGCGATTTCCCAGGCCAGCGCCAACCAGCGTAAAGGTCGATGCGGCCGGGTCGAGCCGGGCATTTGTATTCGCCTCTACGGCGAAGAAGACTTCATCGGCCGACCGGAATTTACCGACCCGGAAATCCTGCGGACCAACCTTGCCGCCGTTATTTTGCAGATGCTGCATCTGCGCCTCGGCGAGATCACCGATTTCCCGTTTATCGAGCCGCCGGATGGCAAGGCCATCAGCGACGGTTTCAACCTGCTGCAAGAACTCTCGGCAGTAGACCGCAACAGTCAGCTGACCCCGCTCGGTCGGCAACTGGCGCGGCTGCCGGTGGACCCACGCATGGGTCGCATGCTGCTGGAAGCGGCGAAGCTCGGCAGCTTGCAGGAAGTGCTGATCGTCGCCAGCGCCATGTCGATCCAGGACCCGCGCGAGCGTCCGCCGGAACGCCAACAAGCGGCCGATCAGGCCCACGCGCAATGGAAAGACGTGGACTCGGACTTCGCCGGGCTGGTCAATCTGTGGCGCGGTTTTGAAGAGCAGCGCCAGGCGTTGACCGCCAGTCCGTTGCGTAACTGGTGCCGCAAGAATTTCCTTAACTACTTGCGCTTGCGCGAGTGGCGCGACTCCCACCGTCAGTTGAGCCTGATCTGCCGCGACATGCAGCTCAGCCTCAATAAAGAACCGGCGGATTACCCGAAACTGCACAAAGCCGTGCTCTCGGGCCTGCTCAGCCAGATCGGCCAGAAAACCGAAGACGGCGACTACCTCGGCGCGCGTCAGCGGCGCTTCTGGATTCACCCGTCGTCGGGCCTGGGCAAGAAGCGTCCGCAATGGCTGATGGCTGCCGAACTGGTGGAAACCACCAAGCTCTACGCGCGGATGGTCGCCAAGATCGACGCCGACTGGATCGAGCCGCTGGCCGGGCACTTGATCAAGAAGAACCACTTCGAACCCCATTGGGAGAAGAAGCGCGGCCAGGTCGTGGCGTTTGAGCAGATCACCTTGTTCGGGCTGATCGTGGTCGGTCGCCGGCCGGTGCATTACGGGCCGATTGATCCGGTGGTGTCCCGTGAGTTTTTCATTCGCGAAGGTTTGGTGCGCGGCGAGATTCAGTCCAAGGCCAAGTGCCTGACCGCCAATGCGCAGTTGCTGGAGCAGCTCGACGAACTGGAGGCCAAGGCCCGTCGTCGCGACATTCTGGCCGACGAAGAAACTCTGTTTGCCTTCTACGATGCGCGCCTGCCGGCGGAGATTCACCAGACCGCGACCTTCGACAGTTGGTATCGGGTTAACAGCCAGAAAGACCCACAGCTGCTGATCATGCGCGAAGAAGACGTACTGGCCCGCGAGGCCAGTGAAGTCACCGCGCTGCATTACCCGGATACCTTGCACATCGGTGATCTGGAACTGGCCCTGAGTTACCACTTTGAACCGAATCATCCGCGTGACGGCGTGACCCTGCGGGTACCGGCGCCGCTGTTGCCGATGCTGCCGCCGGAACGCCTGGAATGGCTGGTGCCGGGCGTCATCGAGGCCAAGTGCGTGGCGTTGGTGCGTAACCTGCCCAAAGCCCTGCGCAAGAATTTCGTACCGGTGCCGGACTTCGTCAAAGCCGCGTTGCAACGCATGACCTTCGCCGAGGGCTCGTTGCCCCAGGCGTTGGGCCGCGAACTGTTGCGCATGACCGGTGCGCGGGTCAGCGATGAAGCCTGGGCGGAAGCCTCGCAGCAGGTCGACAGCCATTTGCGGATGAACCTGGAAATCGTCGATGGCCAAGGCAAGTTCCTCGGCGAAGGGCGGGATCTGGCCGAGTTGACCGCTCGTTTCGCTGAAGCCAGCCAAGCGGCGTTGGCCGTGCCGCAAACCGCGAAAAACCAGCAGCCGGTGGAGCCGAAAGTCTTTGCCGCCGTCGCCGAGAAAACCCAACAGAAGATCGCCGGGCTGTCGATGACGGTATACCCGGCGCTGGTGGAAGAGGCTGGTACGGTCAAGGAAGGGCGTTTCTCAACCCCGGCCGAAGCCGAATTCCAGCATCGCCGTGCCTTGCAGCGTTTGCTGATGCAGCAATTGGCCGAGCCGGCGAAGTTCCTGCGAGGCAAGTTGCCGGGGCTGACCGAGTTGGGCCTGATGTACCGCGAACTCGGGCGCATTGATGCCTTGGTCGAAGACATCCTGTTGGCTAGCCTCGACAGCTGCATCCTCGACGGTGAAGACCCGTTGCCACGCGACGGCGCCGGGTTGGCGTCACTGGCCGAGCGCAAGCGCGGTGGCTGGACCGAACACGCCGAGCGTCTGGCCAAATTGACGCTGGAGATTCTCAAGCTCTGGCACGGCCTGCAAAAACGCTTCAAGGGCAAGATCGACCTGGCCCAAGCCGTGGCCCTGAATGACATCAAGCAGCAGCTCAGTCATCTGGTGTATCCGGGTTTTGTCCGGGAAACGCCGATGCAGTGGCTCAAGGAGCTGCCGCGTTATCTGAAAGCGGTCGAGCAGCGCTTCGAGAAAATCGGCGCGCAAGTGCAGCGGGATCGGGTTTGGAGCGGCGAATTGTCAGGTCTGTGGGCGCAGTACCAGACTCGCGCCAACAAACATGCCCAGGAAGGCAAGCGCGATCCGCAGCTGGAACTGTATCGCTGGTGGCTGGAGGAATACCGGGTTTCCCTGTTCGCCCAGCAACTGGGGACCAAGGTGCCGATCTCCGATAAGCGTTTGAACAAACAGTGGACCCAAGTCGAGCCATAACCTCGATTAATGTGATTCGCGCGATCCCTGCGATCATTGCGATCTCTGTGGATCACCGGGATCCACCGTAGGAGCTGCCGAAGGCTGCGATCTTTTGATCTTTCTTTGTCGCGACACCGGAAGATCAAAAGATCGCAGCCTTCG
>NZ_JBSPCZ010000034.1:0-43621 GCF_056161485.1 Pseudomonas sp. 5Vm1k | reverse complement strand
AGGAAACGTGGCGTATGGCAAGGCTATCTGACATGCGAAAACGCTGAGAAAGGAAGAGAAATATCGGACTGGATTGGTGCCAAAGACAGCGCGAAAAAGAGCCAAAAGCGACGTGAACTCACAGCTGGGGGCTGTAGCGACCTAAGCTATTGTTTTAGAACGAAGATGACCACCTTTAAGGGTGGCAAAACATCCACTTTTTTGTGCTTATGCAAACGATAATCCGTGGCTTACAGCGGAGGTTTTGCGCACAACCTCCCCGGCGTCCTGCCGACACGTCCTGATGGCCTATGCTTGATTGGCTTGGACTGCCCCAAGCCAACCAAAAGGAATTTGATGATGACTGATGATCTGCACAACCGTGGCCCGAAAGACAGAGCTCGCGTGAACACATCGGAGGCTTGGGAATTGAAGCACTGGACGAAGGAACTCGGCGTCACCGAGGACCAGCTCAAAGCCGCCGTGAAAGCGGTCGGTCCGATGGTGACTGACGTCCGCAAGAAGCTCGGCAAGTAAAGTAGTGGTGGCCCCGCAGATACTGCGGGGCTCCTTAAATCGAACCGCTGTCCATCTATAGTATTCGGTCACTCGTCAGCGATGGCCCTAGCCACTTTCCCCAAGGCGGCGGCCTGTTTGCCCACGTTATCAATGCACTTGCCTTGTTCAACGCCAGATAGTCTCATGCACTGAAACACATCGCCTTCCAGTTTTTGAGTAGATGAAAGAAGGGAGTAGCCCATCGAAAGCACCCCAAGAGTAAACACCCCATAAATCATGTACAACGCCTTGCCCATGGCCAACCCTCAAATTTGCGATGCTTTGAGGCTACCCCAGAAGACATTCGAAGTGAAGGCCATATAGTGGCCACCGCCCCTCCATCTCAGGCATCCTGCCGATCTTCAAATCCCCTGTTACGCTGGTTTTTTCCACAAAGGAGATCCCATGCCACATTCAGACCTACTCCCTCCCCTGCTGTACAAGATCAACGAGAACCAACTGGCCCTTGAGGCCGCCATCCTGGAGCCGACCAACTGAATCGAAGCCCGCGGTTCAGCCGACGTCGCCGACAACGTCCGCGGAGCGCTGGAGGCCATCGACAAGAACGAGGAGTTCATCAAGCTGACGTTGGCGGTGTTGATGTCACCGGATTGATGGAACTACAGCTCGTCGCATCATCCTCGCCCGCCTACCGCGCCTCGATTACTGTATATCCGAACAGTACCGATAAGGCATAACCGTGGACCCTCTCGAAATCGAAGACACCAGCGACTGGCTTGGATGCCCGACCGAACTGGAAACCATCACCCATTACAAATTGATGCTGGAAAACGAAGTCCAGGAGCTGAATCTGCAACTGCGCAAAGCCCGAAAATAAATCTTCGGTCTGGTGAAAATGTACGACGAAGCATCGGCGCAACGTGACGAAGCAATGAGCCATCTTAGGGAGCGGTCCGGGCAGCTCGCAAAAGTTCGCAAGGAGCTGCACAACCTCGACATAACGGCGGGGGGCTACAAAAGGGAAGCTGACCGGCTTCGCGGGTTATTGGATGGCCTTACCCCTGGGTCGAAAACGGTCATCTCAGCTGATTATTCAGCGCGAGGGTTTAGCCGTGAGCGAACGACTATCTCAGTACTTGTGCGCTCACGAACTACGAGTTGTAGCGATACAGACTGCTTTCCAGTCGCTCCAGTGTTTTCCCATCAATACCACCCAGAGCCCAAACGCCTTTCAGAAAACCGGATGTTCTTTGTTGCCAGCCTGGATCGTTCTTTAGGGCAAGATTCTGAAGGACCGCTATCACAAGCCCGGTATTGCTGGGGCTAGCGCTTAACGCCGATCCAATCAAGAGAAACAACCCTTTTATGGAGATATTTTCATGCAAACCAAAGTCAATAAAAGGTCTTTCAGGCTGGCAAAACAGAGCGTCACTGCTCGACATGTGCATATCCCTGGTTAATTTGGCTGCTAGATTTTTTCAAAACGTACCGAAGCATAGTCGTAGATTGATACCAGCGGATAGTAGGCAATTGCCCCCCTTATCAGAGCAAGTCGGCTAGCTTGCAATCTATCTTTTTGACACTTCCCGCACGTAGGCCTGGCACGCTGCCAGCGCAATCAATCCTTGGTCGCCAGCGTCGGTGATGGCGACAATTCGTTGAGCATGCGCTGGGTCAAGTTGGGCTCTAATGGCTCCATGAACCACGCCGCCGGCTTCGGTACCGGCTGGCACTGAACAGCCATTGGCTGGATCCGCAGCGTCGAGGAGGACTGACAGCCGCAAATCAGAAGTGGCAAGGCGATCACGCAGGCGAGCCTGATTGGTTTGTGCATCCGTCAGTTCCTTGTGGTGGGTTTGGTTGCTGGCCGACAGGCGCTGTTCCAGTGCCAGACGTTTGTCCTGATCGGCGCGCACCTGGTCGGCGGCCGCGTTACTGATGGCTATCAGGTCGTCCTTGTGCAATCCGGCCTGCTTGGCGAGCTGCTCACCGTAGCGCCAGTCCTGAACCTTCCAAGTGCCGCCGGCGGTGGCCAGCACCAGCAACAGGATGCCGACCAACTTCCACGCCGCGGAACTCAAGACACGTCCTTGAAGAAGACGTGACCGCCGAGCTTCAGCGTCTGCGTGGCCTTCGCCGCCCAGGCCGGTGCTTTCTTCATGGCGAACGCGTAGTAGCGCGTGGCGCCGCCGGTGGGATCGGGCACCTTGCCCTCAATCACCTGGTCAGCGGCAATACGGGCCTGGGCCAACTCACGGAATGGGATCGCCTTCGCGCCAGACAGGTACGCGAAGTTCGGGTCGTTCTTGTTCCAGCAGCTGAACTGGCACGGCGCCTGGCACACGCCGGCATAGCCCTCACCCCACCATGATTTGTCCTTTCCATCGTTCACTCGGTTTCGGATAGTCCAAGCCACAGCAATTTGGCCGGCCAGGCTCTCACCACGGGCCTCGCCCCACAGTGTGCGAGCGAGGACGTCGCGGTCTTTTTCGGTAACGGTCATCACTTTTCTCCAGGCAAAAAAATACCCGCTCGATGGCGGGGTTCGTTATTAACCAGTCTTCAAATTTCAAATAGTCGATGCAGTCGACCTGCTGGACGATGTCTCGCTGGTGTAAGGCTCAGGCTGTTCTGGCCAGGTGGGTGCTGTGGGCCAGATCGGCTGGCTGGTCACACGCCCGAGGAACACGCGATACTTCTTCCAGGCCGCCAACTCTGCAATTCGGCCGGGCTTTTCTTCCACCTCTTCTGGCAGCGCATATCCGCCTCGCACATCGAACAGCTGGCCCCGTACATCGGCGACTTGCCGATCACGCACATTGATGACGGCACTCTGGCCCCATTTAAGCGCGATCGGCAAAAACCCATCAAAACGGCAGCCGGCAAGGTGAAGCCGGGCGTTTCGAACAGGACGGTGAACATCGCCCTGCAGCGGATCGTCCGGATATTGAACCTGTGCCACAGGAAGTGGCGGGATGCAGAAAAACGGCCGTGGCTAGAGAGCGTGCCGATGATCTCGATGTTGGAGGAAAAAAGGTCCGCCCGGAAACCCTACCCAATGTCGTGGGAAGAGCAGGCGATCTTGTTTCCCGAGTTACCGGATCACCTGTTGAGGATGGCTCTCTACAAGGTGAACAGCGGTTGCCGGGAACAGGAAGTATGCAAGTTGCGGTGGGATTGGGAGATACGTGTGCCCGAACTGAACACCAGCGTGTTTCTGATACCCGCCGGATTCGGCGGGCAAAGTGAAAAAGCAGGGGTGAAGAACGGCGATGAGCGCTTGGTGGTCCTGAACAAGGTGGCCATGAACATCATCGACAAGCAGCGCGGCCTACACAAGGAGCTGGTCTTCCCATACGGGCAGCCAGATCAGTTTGGAGCCACCGCCATGCACCGAATGAACGATTCGGCCTGGAGGAAAGCCAGGAAGCGCGCGGCGGACAAGTGGGAGAAGCCAACCAGTCGCCAACGCATCCTGGATTTAGGTCATTTCGGATTCACGACTTGAAGCACACCTTTGGCAGAAGGTTGCGTGCTGCAGGCGTGACACTTGAGGACCGAAACATTTTGCTTGGGCATAAAAACGGAAGCATCACGAGCCACTATTCTACCGCAGAGCTTGGGCAACTGATCGACGCGGCGAACAAAGTGTCAGCCACCGATTCGCGAGGACCGGCCCTGACCATCTTGAGGAGGAAGACGGGGTGATCCCCCGCAAAAGTCCCTACGCGTAAAAAAGCCGAACGGCTAAAGTTCGGCTAAGTTACTGATAAATATGGTCGGGACGGAGTGATTCGAACACCCGCCCCCTAGCACCCCATCTCCTTTTTCGTACTTCTTGAAAGCTTCCAAAGTTTTACTCTGGATTTTTCCAAGCCAGTATTTACTTGATCTCCAGCGGCGTTCTGCTCTACGAGAGTCCAGTAACGTCCATCAAGAGCCGACGTTTTTGTGGGGGGACAAGTAGGGGGAGTCCGTTTAATGGCCAAAATTACCATCAAAGAACTAGAGTCGCTGACCGTCAATGATGCCGGCCGGATCCTCCGGGAGATGCCGAGTTAAGGACCTTTACTAAACTGAAACTCAAGGTGCTGCAAAGCTGCGCATTTCGCTGCAATATCACAGCGCTCACTCACTCTCAGGCGCCTAAGCTTCAATGTTTACTCGCCTTTTTGTTGGCATGCGATATGCCCCTGCTGTAATGGCCTGAGTGTTTTCAATCAGGTCCCCATAAGCCAAAGTGAGCCGATCAATCGATGGACACCCTGAATTTACTGGTCAGCAAAGGCCAGCCCCTTTCAAGCACCGTGAGTGCCGACGGGCAGCTCGTCAGTCTGTCTGCCAGCCTGAGCGATCAATTGGGTTATGCGTCAGAGGAACTGCTGAATCAGCCGATTGAACGTATCTACAGTGTCGAGTCAGTACGTGCCTTGCAGTTGCTGTTCGCCAATCCTCCCGCCGACCAGAAAATCCACAGCCTGGAGCTGACCTTGATTCGCCAAAACGGCGGGCTACTGCAAGTGGTCGCCTGCGGACTGCTGGAGTGGCGCTCGATTCAACCGGCGCGCCTGCACTTGCTGAAAATTCCGCTCGGGTCGCTGGGCCATCGGCTACGGGAAATGCACAATGCCAATGAAGTGATGAGCCAGATGCTGCAGAGCGCCAAGGTCGCTTACTGGTGCATCGAGTTCGCCGAAGCGGTGGACATCTACACATCGCCGGATGAAATCGTCCGGCAGGTATTCGAAAACGACTCCCACTGGCGACTCTGCAATCGGGCCATGGCCGAGGTCTATGAGATGCCGTCAGATGTCGATTTCAACCAGCAACCGGTTCGTCTTTACTGGCCTCGCAGCCCGGCCAACGAGGAGTTCGTGCGGCGTCTGATCGAAGCCGATTTCAGCGTCGACTGCGCGCTCTCGGTGGATCGCCGTCACGATGGTTCACCGGCCTACGTCGAGAACGATGTACGCGCGACCATCGTCAACGGGCATCTGCTGCGGATGTGGGGCAGTATTCGCGACGTCAGCCAGGAATTGCGCATGCAGCATGACGCCGAGCAGCGCATCGACGCATTGCGCCGGGTCTTCGATGCGGTGCCGGATGCGGTGCTGGTGATCGACGAACACCTGCAACCACAATGGCGCAACGCGGCCTTCGAAGAGACCTTTGGCATTACCCATGGCACCAGCATCGCTCGGCTGCTACTGGATAACGCCCTACCCGAGCGCACCTGGCACAGCCTGCCGCTGCCCGACTTGAGCGGGCGCGACTTGTACTTCAATGTGCATTGTTCGCGCATCCTGATTCGTGAGGGTATTGCATGGCGGGTGGCGGTTTTTCGCAAAAACCAGGGCGTGCGCCGTGCGCAAGAGTTGCACCCATGAAAGACAAAAACCTGCCACCCACGTTGCAGATGGGCATGCGCTCTTCAGTGAATATTAGCAGCGAGGTTCTCGGCGAGTTGCTGGAAACACCCGCGCTGCACGCTTTGCTCGACAGCTTCAGCGAAGCGCTGATCGTGACAGACGGTGAAGGCAGGGTGCGTTTTCTCAATCTCGCCGCCGAGCGAGTTAATCGGCTGTCGAAACAACAAGCCGTCGGGCTGTCCGACAGTGAGTTTTATCAGAACTCGGCATTGAATTACGACGACTTGCAGGCAGCGCTGAATCGCGGCGGCAACAGCGCCTTGACCCGATCACGGGAGGGCCGGGTTCTTCTCAGCAGCACCCACGCGATTCCAACGGGCGCGTACGAAAAACCGTTCATGATGCTGACCCAGAAAGACTACGACACGAGCACGCCGCAACGCCGGACGTCATTGGTTAACCGGCCGGTAGAGCCGCAGGGTCTGCGCGATCCCCAGGACAATGCCCTGCATCTGTCGCCCCAGCTATCGAGCATCGCCGACACAGGCGTGCGTGCCTTCCGGCGTCGCGCCCGATTGTTGCTTCTGGGCGAGCCCGGCGTCGGCAAGACTGCTATCGCGCGGCATATTCACCGTGCCGCCGGTTGGGGGGATCGTCCGTTTATTCATGTTAACTGCGGTAGCATTCCGGAGAGCCTGTTCGAGTCTGAAATGTTCGGCTACGAGCGCGGAGCCTTTACGGGCGCGTTGCAAGGAGGCAAACAGGGCTATATCGAGGCTGCGTCGGGCGGAACGTTGTTCCTCGACGAGATAGGCGAAATCCCTCTGCACGTCCAGGCCAAGCTGTTGAAATTCCTCGAAGACAGCACCATCCAGTCGGTGGGTTCGCCCCTGAGCAAGACCGTGCAAGTGCAAGTCATTGCGGCCACCAACAAAGACTTGCGTCATCTGGTGAGCATCGGTGAGTTTCGCGCCGACCTCTACTATCGCCTCGCGGTCCTGCCGGTGGAAATTCCGCCGCTGCGTCAGCATCGGGATGACTTGCCGTTTCTCATCGACATCCTGCTGAGCCGCATCAACGGTGATCGCGAACCATCGTTGAGCCTGTCGGCCGCTTGCCGAAAGCGTCTGATGAACTACGACTTCCCTGGCAATATCCGAGAGTTGGTGAATATCTTCGAACGGCTGGCGGTGCTCGCAGACGATGAGGCGCAGGAGCATCATTTACCGGCCGAAATGCTCGAACCAGCCCATCCCCAACCACAGCCGAAACACTCGGTCGCAGGTGACAAGACGGAAGATGACCCCGAGCAAAATCTCAAGCTTCAGGTTCAGCATTTCGAACGCCAAGTCATCCTCAAAGCGGTGCACTTGTGCGGGAGCAAACGCAAGGCGGCGCAGCACCTCGGCATCGACATCGGCACGCTGATCCGCAAACTTCAACGGGACTGACACCCTCTCGACACAGGGATGTGTCCACCCTTTCGCTTTCGCCTATATCGCTGCAAAAACGCCTATCCCCATAGCCATTCCTGCCTGTGTCTTGCGCCACACAAAAATTAAATATTATTAAAAACAGATAGTTACCTATTTGGCACAACCTGTGCTCCTGCTATTTGCGACCCACCTTCGTTGGGCTTTGCATCAGAGCCGGCCCTCATCGGTCGCACCGATAGCCAGGAGAACTAATAAAAATGTTGATCACCGGTATCAAAAGCCGACCGGTCTATGACCAGTTGCAACCGCTGCCAGGAGGTATCCGGCACATCATCGCAGGGCAAGGCAGCGGCGGTAGCGCCATGTTGCGTTTATTGGGCGATATGGCCGGGCTGGACCGACCGATAACGTTGCTGTACTCCCAGGAATCCTTTTCTGGCCAGGACTTTCTGAGCGGGTTGCAGCAGTACCCAAGTCATCAATTACAGGTGTATGCCAATAACCAGGCCTTGATCAACGACTTGAACGACCTGCTCTTCGATGCGCGTATGGGCACCCGGTTGTACCTCGCCGGTTCCGAAAGTTTTCTGGGCCGCGCCATGCAAGTGGCCACTCGTTTCGACCTCAATCGCGATGAAGTGCTGCGCGAGCACTCCGGCACGCTGGTGCGTCGGGTCTGGTGCGTGCACTGCGACACCTACACCGAAAATGTCACCCAACGGGTCTATGACTGCCCCGGTTGCGGACTGACGCTGGTGGTGCGCGACCACTATTCCCGGCGACTCGCAGCGTTTCAGGCGGTCAAGGCTGACGCCGAAGTCCCGGGTGAATTGCCAGAAGCCGAGGAGCTCGATACATGAGCCAAAACAATGGGACATTAAATCTGCGAGTGGCCCGAATCGAATCCGTAACCCCGGAAATCAAGCGCTTTACTCTGGTTTCGCCCACTGGCGCGCATCTGCCGGCGTTCTCCGGCGGCAGCCACGTCGTGGTACTGATTGGCAACGAACAAAAAAAGCTGCGAAATCCTTACTCGTTGCTGAGCTCACCCTACGACACCAGCAGCTACCAGATTGCCGTGCGCCGCGTGGACAGCGGCCGTGGTGGTTCGATATCGCTTCACAACAACGTCGGTGAAGGCGATCTGATTGAGGTCACGCCACCGGTCAATCTGTTCCCACTGATCAAGCAAGCGCGACTGCATGTGTTCATCGCGGGTGGAGTCGGCATCACGCCAGTGATATCCCAACTTGAAGAGCTGCGCCTGAGCAAAGTGCCCTTCGAGTTGCATTACGCAGTCCGCGGCAAAGAACATGCGCAACTCGGCGAGGAATTACGGGCTACCTACGGCAAACAGGTTCATCTGTACCGTAAAGGTGTCGATCCGCGCATGAGCATTGGTCAGGTGCTCGCCGACCGTCCCCTGGGTAGTCACGTCTATGTGTGCGGCCCGGACAGCATGATCGACGCCACGTTGCTCTGCGCCCGAGAACTTGGCTGGACCGACAGCCACGTGCACTTCGAACGCTTCCTTGAACAAAGCAGCGGCGGCGAAGCCTTCAGTTTCACCCTCGGACGCAGCGGCACCACTATCGAAGTTTCTCCGGACCAAACCATGCTCGAAGCCGTGGAAGCCGCCGGCTACACGATGCCCTACCTGTGTCGCGGCGGCGCCTGCGGTCATTGTGAAACAGAAGTCATCGAACTCGACGGCGAGCTTCTGCATAGCGATGACTGGCTGTCCGACGAAGACAAAACCAGCCGCAAAAAAATCATGCCCTGCGTATCCCGCGCCAAGTGCAATCGCCTGGTCATCGACCTCTGATCGACGGAGACATAACCATGAACATTCAATTCAATTCCGACGAAACCTATCGCGACGACTACACCTTCTCCAACAGGCCCGAAACCATCGCACGAGCCCCCTTCCCGTTTCCTGACGACAACTACATGTACTCAATGAACCTTGAGCCGCATGTCTCGGTGGGCGACGGTGCATTTCGCGCGGCCTTCGATATCGACGAGCACTACATCAGCGAATGCCGGGACCGCGCGATCACCCTGGAGAAAGATCCGGGCATGCACTACGTCTCGGCACCGCACATGATGGAAGCGCAATGGGACCTGCTTGAATTGATCATGGAGTCCTATGCCCGGGACTACCCGCAATACTTCAGCCTGGCGCGTGAAGGTCGACAATGGCACTGGACTAACCGCCTGCTGGACATCGACGACCACTTTACCTTCGGCGATCCGGCCACCCTGCCCTACGAGCCGATGGAATACGTGACCCGTCAGGCCCAGGGTGATTGGGTGCTGCAAGAAGAACGCGACGGCACGCTGTACTGGGGGGCCGGGATCGCTACCCAGCGCGCCGATTATTCCCTGCGTTTCAACCTCGGCATGAGTTGGGAAGAGTTTCATGGGCCGGTGCCGCTGGTGAAGGAAATCGGCATGCTCGACCGCGCACTGAAATTTCTGTTGCGCCTGCGCACCGGTCACCCGGTACGTCGTTTGAACTGGTCGCTGACCGTCAACCCGCGCCTTGAAGTCTCGGCCGAAAGCCTGCCGGAATGGGCACCGGATAGAACCATCGTGACAGAGGAAAATGCCGGCAAGCTGGTTTATCTGCGCATCGAGTTGCAGCCATTGCATCGCCTGCCGCGCAGCAACGCCATTGTTTTCCCGATCCGCACCTACCTGCTCAGTCTCGAAGACATTGCCACCAACCCGGCCTGGGCTCGTCGCATGCATCGAGTCCTGCGGGATCTTGACCAGCAACTGGTCGATTACAAAGGCTTCAGCCGTTATCGCGATGCTGCCGTGAAATGGCTCTCGCGGTACGACGACGGCCATGACAGCGAGCCAGAAAAACAGGTTTGAGCCTGGGTATCCATTAAGACAAGAAGCTCGAAACGAGCTCTGGTGGGGCCACCCGCCACTGCAATTCATTGCCATCGATAATGAGGAAATAAAATGAGTGGCTCATCAAGCACGCGTGCAAGTGTCAGCGCCGATCAGGACGCGGAACAACTCCGCGCCCTAGGCTACAGTTCGGATTTCAATCGCAGCATGAGTCTGTGGGAGAACTTTTCCCTCGGCTTCACCTACCTGTCGCCGGTGGTCGGCGTCTACACCTTGTTCGGTTTGTGTCTGGCCGCTGGCGGCCCACCGATGTTCTGGTCTTATTTGTTGATCGGTGCAGGGCAACTATTGGTATGCCTGATCTTTGGTGAAATCGTTTCACAGTTCCCGATCTCCGGCGGCGTTTATCCCTGGGCGCGCCGCCTGGTAGGCAAGCGTTGGGCGTGGATGGTCGGTTGGGTGTATGCGTGGGCCTTGTGCGCCACCATCGCAGGGGTCGCGGTAGGCGCTGGGCCGTATCTGGCAATCCTGATGGGCTTCCACCCCGGCCCCGAAGCCAATACCTACATTGCGCTGGCGATTATCCTGCTCTCTACCGGGCTGAATCTGGTGGGCACGAAATTGCTGGCACGCGTGGCGATGTTCGGCTTTCTCTGTGAGTTGGTTGGAGCGATTCTGGTCGGCGGTTACCTGTTGGTTTTCGAGCGCCATCAACCGTTCAGCGTGCTGTTCGACACCTTCAATATCCAAGTCAATGGCTCGTACTTGCCAGCGTTTCTTGCCGCATCCCTGGCAGGGCTGTTTCAGTATTACGGTTTCGAGGCCTGCGGTGATGTTGCCGAAGAAACCCCAAACCCGGGCAAGCGCATCCCCAAGGCCATGCGTATGACCATTTACATTGGCGGCGCAGCAGCGATGTTTGCCTGCCTGGCATTGATCCTGTCGGTGCCGGACATGGCCAAGGTCCTGGCCGGTGAAGACACCGACCCGGTCGCTACCATCCTTGCCAACGCTTTCGGCCCGCTCGGTTCTCGCTTGGTGATGGCAGTGGTGATGGTGTCTTTCATTTCCTGCGTCCTGAGCCTGCAAGCCGCGGCCAGCCGGTTACTGTTCGCCTACGCCAGGGACGAAATGATTGTCGGCAGTTCGCTGCTCAAGCGCCTCTCGTCCAACCATGTGCCATCGTTTGCACTGCTGGTCAGCGGCCTGGTGCCAGCCGCCATTGTCTGCCTGGGGATGTTCATGGCGGATGCCGTGGCGACCATCGTTGGCTTTGCAGCGATTGGTATCTACGTCGCGTTCCAGTTGATCGTCATTGCTGCCTTGATCGCTCGCGCCAAGGGCTGGCGTCCAAACGGTCAATTCACTCTCGGTGCGTGGGGCCTATGGGTGAACCTGGTCGCATTGATCTATGGCCTGTGCGCCATCGTCAACATGGTTTGGCCGCGTTCACCGGATGCCCCTTGGTACGTCAACTACGCAATGATTCTGACCACCCTGGTGGTAATGGGTGCCGGCGTTGTTTACATGCTACTGGGCAAACCCTACGACAAAGGTACGGCGCCGGCTGGCGATGCCTGGAAGTTCTCCAAGCCGCTTGCCAAAGTCGCTGATCTTTCTGGTGTATCGACACAACAACGCTGACCAAGAGCCAAGGGAGGCTCACTCCCTTGGCCTATAAAAAACTGAGGAGCAGCCATGCAAACCAAACTCTTGATCAACGGCCAACTGATCGATGGCGAAGGCCCCGCCCAACCGGTGTTCAACCCGGCCCTCGGCCGCGTACTGGTCGAAATCAACGAAGCCAGCGAAGCCCAGGTCGATGCGGCGGTACGCGCTGCTGACAACGCTTTCGAAGGCTGGTCGCAAACCCCGCCGAAAGACCGCTCGCTGCTGCTCAAACTCGCCGACGCCATCCAAGCCCATGGCGAAGAGCTGGCCAAACTGGAGTCGGACAACTGCGGCAAACCCTACAGCGCCGCGCTGAACGACGAGATCCCGGCGATTGCCGACGTGTTCCGTTTCTTCGCCGGCGCCAGCCGCTGCATGAGCGGTTCGGCCGGCGGTGAATACCTGGCCGGCCACACCTCGATGATCCGCCGCGATCCGGTCGGCGTCATCGCCTCCATCGCGCCGTGGAACTACCCGCTGATGATGGTCGCCTGGAAAATCGCCCCGGCCCTCGCCGCCGGTAATACCGTGGTGCTCAAACCGTCGGAACAAACCCCGCTGACCGCGTTGCGTCTGGCGCAACTGGCGTCGAAAATCTTCCCGGCCGGCGTGCTCAACCTAGTGTTCGGTCGTGGTCCTACCGTTGGTAGTCCGCTGGTCACCCACCCGAAAGTCCGGATGGTCTCGCTGACCGGTTCCATCGCCACCGGCGCGAACATCATTTCCAGCACCGCCGACAGCGTCAAACGCATGCACATGGAACTGGGCGGCAAAGCCCCGGTGATCATCTTTGACGACGCCGATATCGACGCCGCGGTGGAAGGCATTCGTACGTTTGGTTTCTACAACGCCGGACAAGACTGCACCGCCGCTTGCCGCATCTACGCGCAAAAAGGCATCTACGAAAAATTCGTCGAGAAGCTTGGCACGGCGGTCAGCAGCATCAAGTATGGTTTGCAGGATGACCCGGCGACCGAGTTGGGGCCGCTGATCACCGCGCAACATCGCGACCGCGTGGCCGGGTTTGTCGAGCGTGCCGTGGCGCAGCCGCACATTCGTTTGGTCACGGGCGGCAAGGCGGTGGAAGGCAATGGTTTCTTCTTCGAACCGACCGTGTTGGCCGATGCGCAGCAGGGCGATGAAATCGTCCGTCGCGAAGTATTTGGGCCTGTGGTGTCAGTGACCAAGTTCACCGATGAAGCGCAGGTGCTGGGGTGGGCCAACGATTCGGACTACGGCCTGGCGTCGTCGGTCTGGACCTCGGATATCGGTCGTGCGCATCGCCTGTCAGCGCGTTTGCAGTACGGCTGCACGTGGGTGAATACGCACTTCATGCTGGTCAGCGAAATGCCCCATGGCGGGCAGAAATTGTCCGGTTACGGGAAGGACATGTCCATGTACGGGCTCGAGGACTACACCACCGTTCGGCATGTGATGTTCAAGCACTAAAATCTTAAAAGCTTCGCGAACAAGCCCGCTCCCACATTCGACCGCATTCCCCTGTGGGAGCGGGCTTGCTCGCGAAGGCGTCACCGCAATTTATGGAGTTCTGCCTGAAACCGCCGGCGTTATCACGTACTTATTATGGCCAGGGGTTTGTTTTGGCTGGCCGACTTAATTGTGGATGGTGTGGAAAAGGAGTTGACGACTGAGCCTACTACCGCTGTTTGTCATGAAGTTTTCGTACGCTGGCCTTATCGATGTATTTCATTACTTGCCGGATAGACTCTCGATCCGGCGGGCAGGACAGCGAAAAGCTCAGCGATGAAACCGGAGAGTTACCGACGGGTGACAACTGTAAGTCGACGCTCTGATACACAAGCAAGTTCTTGATATCCGGACAACCACGCACCATTTGCTCCAGCACCAGTCCGGCACTGCTAAGCACAGCCTCATTAATAACAAGCAGGTCAAAACCACTTAACGTGTTATCGAGAACCACTAGTAATTCGCGCAAGGTCAGCGCGGTGGGGATGGTCGAGGAAATCAGCTTCCCGATGATGCCGTCCCTCACCTTATCGCTCGAAGAGCCCAACTAAGGATCGTTGACTGAGGACAGTCGGAAGATGGTATTTGCCGATTAGTCAGCGATAACCACGATCGACACCCGACGGTTTTCTGTACGGCCTGCGGGGGTGTCGTTGGAGGCAACGGGCTTACTGCTGCCGAGACCGCGCAGTTGGATATTTTGTTCTGTCATCCCGACTGCGACCAGGACTTTACTGACGCTTTTCGCGCGATGTAGGGATAGTTGTTCGTTGTAGGACTCTTTACCCAAGGTGTCGGTGTGGCCATCGACTCGCACCCGCTCGATCCCGCCCCCCAACAGAGCCTTGCCGATGCGCTGTACAATTTCGGTGCTCTGCGGATTGAGGCTTTCGATATCGCTACCAAACAGGACTTTGCCGGACAGGCCGAACGTCCAGCCCTCGTTGGTCAACTCGAAACCTTGTTGTTTGAGTACAACGATCTGCGCCGGAGTCAGGCCTTTTTGCGGTGCCGTCTGGCATCCGGTCAATGCCAATAACGCCATCACCAAGGTGATGTTGAAAAATCGCAAAAAGCGCTGAGTGATTGAGAACACAGAAATTAGCTCCTGACTTGAACGTTGGAGACAGGGGACTTTGACCCTGCCGTTCGCTTTGCGCCTCGGGATAGGCGCTTGGGCATTGCGCAGCGCACGCATGCATCACCTTCGAAAAATGCGCTATTCGGAATTTTCGGCATGCTGCCGCTGTCAAACTCGGCGACGATTTTCGGATTCGGAAAGCGAGCTCTGTCCTTGGCGCGAATACCGCGATGCCCCATGCGCGTTCGATGAGGGTTGCCACCACAAGGTCAATATTTTTCAACTCCGCCAGAGACGTCGCGACCTGAAGAGGCTCAAGCGTTTTCTACAGAACAAATAGAAAAGGAAAGGCTCGGGCCAGGGCCGCCTCTGGTAACCGCCCTGCCCCCTGTTGACGCAAGGAGATGTTCAGTCGCGCCCGCCGGCAATCAATCGATAAACCAACGCCCCCGCTACCGCCCCGAGAATCGGCGCAAGCCAGAACAGCCAGAGCTGTGACATCGCCCAATCGCCCACATAGAATGCGACCGCCGTACTGCGCGCGGGGTTGACCGAGGTATTGGTCACCGGAATGCTGATCAAGTGAATCAGGGTTAGCGCAAGCCCAATGGTCAGCGGTGCAAATCCAGCGGCGGCGCGTACCGACGTAGCTCCCAAAATGATCAACACGAACACTCCCGTCAACACGACCTCACAGATAAAGGCCGCCCACAACGAATAGCCCCCCGGCGAGTGTTCTCCATAACCATTGGCAGCAAAGCCCGCACCTACATCAAAACCGGCCTTGCCGCTAGCGATCAGAAAAAGTACACCACCGGCAACAAGCCCACCCAATACTTGCGCAAGAATGTAAGGCAACAGTTGGCGCGAGGGCAGCCGCCCACCGACCCAAACACCGATGGAAACTGCCGGATTGAGGTGGGCGCCGGAAATGGGCCCTATGGCATAGGCCATGGTCAACACACTCAAGCCAAACGCCAGGGATACACCGAGATAGCCGATGCCCACTGCCGGCACGCCGGCCGCGAGCACGGCACTGCCGCAGCCCCCCAGCACCAGCCAAAACGTACCGAGAAACTCTGCCCCGTATTGCTTCATTCACAACCCCTCACGACCCTGAGGTCGCAGGATAAAATTCACATTAGAGAAAGGCTGACGCGACGAGCGCCAGGAGTTGAATGACACCTCCGTGTGTCTATGTCGTATCGATCGCAAGGCGCCGATCCTGAGCCTCTTGCGACTACGGCCAGAACCAGGGTTCCTCCGTCTGCGCGTCCTGCGGTGGTATTGCCCCCGTCATCCCTGAACTCAACGGTCGGCAAACTAACAGCCGGTTGTGCCGGTCGGGGACAATTGCGATATTTGTTCAGAATTGCTTGAGGATTCGCCAGAGCGTCTGAAGAGCGACTTCAAAGACCTCGTGCAGAAACAACGTTTCTGTCGGCAAGCACGTCTTTGGCACTGCGCCCCAGCCCATAAATCGCAAGGGCCGCCAGACTGGCGGGTAACACAAGCGCTGAGAATACTTCGGCGAAGGTCCAGCCCCAACTGAGCATCTGCGCGCCGGCAAAAGCGCTGAGGATCGCTCCTATGCGTCCAATACCGCTCATCCAACTGGCACCGGTGGCGCGGGCTTCGGTGGGGTAGAAGTTGGCAGCCAGAGCATTCATGCCGACGCTTGCGCCGTTGAGACAGAACCCCACCATCCAGGCGATCAGGCACAGCAGGAAGAAGTGCTCCGTGGCTTGGCCGATGGTGTAGATCACCCCGCCGCTCAACACGAACACGGTCATCAGCACACGGTATTTGTTCCAGCGATCCATCCCCCAGCCGATACACAGCGCGCCTACCGGCCCACCAATCTGGAACATAGCCGTGACAATGGCGGCGTCCGCAACGCTGTAACCACCCCCCTCCTTCACCAAGGTCGGTAGCCAGCCGCTGAACAGGTAGACCAGGAACAACGCCAGCATATAACCGCTCCACAACATCAGGGTGCCAAAACGGTAGGAGCGCGACATCACGATTTGCGCCCCTGAAACCTGGGTCAGCGATTTGAGAGGCAAGCAGAAGGTCGAATTCGCGTCACTGAGACCTGGTGCAAGTTTTTCCATAATGGCGTGGATACGTGCGCTCGACGCCTGCTTGGCGATCAGAAAGGTCACCGACTCCGGCAGTTTAAAATACAACAACGGCGCTACCATCAGCGGCAAGGCTCCGCCCAGAATCAGCACGCTTTTCCAGCCAAAGGCAGGAATCATCCAGGCTGAAAGAAAACCGCCACCAGCGGCGCCCGCGGAAAACCCGCAAAAGGCCACGGTGATAATGAACGAACGATTACGCTGCGGCGCGTACTCCGAAACCAGGGTACTGGCATTCGGCATTGCCGCACCCAGGCCCAGTCCGGTCATGAAACGCAGTATCACCATGGCGCTGATATCCGGGGAAAAGGCCGTTGCCAGCGTCCACAGACCGAATATAAATACGCTGCTCACCAGCACAATCTTGCGCCCATAACGGTCGGCGAGCGGCCCGGCGACCAGAGCGCCGACGGCCAGGCCAATCAGTGCCGCACTCAAAACCGGGCCCAATTGCTGATGGCTCAGGCCCCAGTCAATTTTCAACTGCGGAGCGATAAAGCCCATGATGGCCACATCGAAGCCATCAAGACCGATGATCAGGAAACCGAGGAACACCACCCACTTCTGAAAGCTGCCGATGGCACGGCTGTTGATCAGCGCGTGAATGTCTATAGGTTGGGTTGTCAGCATGAAAATCACCTCTGTGTTGTAGGGGCGCCCAATCACTGCTCCCGCTTTTTTATTGGGTGAAACGAAGGTGGCCGCGGTTCGCTCAAATATTTTCGAGACTGTTGAACCGCACCGGACGGATAATCCGGGTTTCCTGGGCAACGATCAGATGTGCCGAGGCCTGCAGATAGATCGAGAACCGCGGATCGGTATCACGCGCCAGGCTGCGCCTTTCGAAATCATCAAGACTGTCGTACCCCCACAAGTGCACCACCTGGTTCAGCGGACCGATGCTGCTGGTGTAAAACCCCAGCGGTGGCCCCAAATGCTCAATCAGGATGGGCATCGCCAAGCGATCAAAGACCTCGACGAACTCGGCCATGCAGCGTGGCCGGATGGTGTAAATGCGGTGATCGACAACAGGTTTGAGATTCATCAGGCAATATCCTTGCGAGCGCTGTCGGTTTGCTTTTCAGCAGCCACCTGAGCCAAGTGCAGGCCCGTCAGATAACCGAAGGTCATGATGGGCCCGAGCGTGATCCCGGCGGCGGGATAGTTGCCGCCCATGATGCTCGCCCGATCATTGCCCACCGCGTATAGCCCATCAATCGCACACCCTTGGTCATTGAGCACCTCGCCGCGCACGCTGGTCTTGATGCCATCGAAGGTCCCCAAGTCGCCCATGATCACCTTGAGGGCGTAGTAAGGTCCGTCGCCAATCGGTGCCACACACGGATTCGGCAGGTTCTGCGGATCGGCGAGGTAACGGTTGAAAGTGGTGGTGCCACGGCCGAACTGCCGATCCACACCCTGCCCCGCAGTACGGTTGTAGTCACGTACCGTCTGCTCCAGACCGGCAGCATTGAGACCGGCGTTGTGCGCCAGGTCGGCCAGGGATTTACCGCTTTGCAGGTAACCGTTGCGCAACAATTGACCAAGTGGCATAGGGGCCGGTTTGGCATAACCGAGACCATACTTGGCCATGGTCCGACGGTCGCAGACCAGCCACATGGCGGTTTCGGCCTGATCGGCACAGGCCTCGATCATGGCGGCGCCAACATCATGGTAAGAGTTGGATTCGTTGGTAAAACGTTGCCCATTGCGGGTCACACCAATCACCCCGGGTTTGTAGCGATCAAGTAAATGCGGGAAGGCTGTAAATCCTCCATTGCCCATCGGCACTTTCGACACAGGCATCCAGGCGGCTGCCGCCTTGAGCTTGATTTCCACTGTGCCGCCCAGGGCTTCAGCCATTCGGGCGCCGTCGCCCGTGTTGGTCTGCGGCACCGGCGAGAAATGCTCACCGCCGCGGCGTACGTGGGGATAGGCTTGCTTCAACCGTTGCTGATCATGGGAGAAGCCGCCGCTGGCCAGCACTACACCGTAGCGTGCTTCAAACTGCACCACGCCGTCTTCTGTTCGGGCGACAACCCCATTGACTCGCCCCCCGCTTTTGAGCAGTTGCTGGGCACTGGTTTGAGTAAGAATCGGAATCCCCAGGTCCAGCGCCGACTTCGCCAGCCGAGCTGCCAAGGCATTGCCGCTCGTAACCTGAATCCCGCGCCGGTACAGCAGCAGTTCCTTGGCATGGGTCACCAGACGCTTTGCAACATAGAGGAACGAGGTCAGAGATTTGGTGGCATTGAAGAAATGTTTTAGGTCGGCATTCGACGAATTGAACATCATGCCGATAAAAGTGATGGTTTTGAGCGGCGGCCGCAGGCGCGCCATATCGGCACCCAGTTGGCGGATATCAAAAGGCTTGGCGAGGATCGAGCGGCCGATATCAACGCCTCCGGCGACCTGCGGATGATAGTCCGGGTACAGGGTCGGAATGAACTGAACCTCGGTTTCGCGCTGAAAAAAGTCGATCATTTTCGGCGCGTTATCGAGAAAAGCGTCGACGGCCTCTGCATCGTAGAAATCACCCGTTTCGTTCTTCATGTAGGTCAGTGCGGCTTCCCGGCTGTCCTTGATGCCGTTGGCCCTGGCCAACCCGTTGCCGGGAATCCACAACACACCGCCGGAAAACGCGGTAGTGCCGCCGAAGTACGCGTCCTTTTCGATCACAATGACTTCCAGCCCTTGCTTGCGGGCGGTAATAGCGGTCGCCAGGCCGCCGGCACCGGCGCCGATCACCAGTACATCGCACCGGCAGATCACATCACTTGTTGTCGTCATAGTCAGTCTCACTCGATAGAAGCCAGCCGCACGGAAGCCGTCGTCGACATTGATTGAGCGACGGGCACGGGCATGCTGGGATAGTCGGGATTCGGCCGCTGGCGGCCGAACGGATGTCAGGCCTGATGGCGGGTCACAGGTGACTCAAAACCGGGACGAGGAATCAACGCCATCAACATGCTTTCCAGACCACCATCGACGGTCAACTCCGCAGCGTTGACATAACTTGCCCGCGAGCTGGCAAGGAACAGCACAGCATCGGCGATGTCCGCCGGCTCGCCGATCCTTTGGTTAGCCGTCATCGCCTTGCGCTGCTGCTCGACCTTGGGGTCTTCGTAGAAAGCTGCCGACAAGGGCGTGCGGATCAGTCCCGGGCAGATGGCATTGCTGCGTATGCCCCGTGGGCCCCACTCTGCAGCGATCTGTCGGGAGAGCATCGCAACTCCGGCCTTGGCCGCACTGTAGGCACCGCTGAAGGTTTGCGGGTAATGCGCAGCAATCGAGGCGATATGTACAATGCTGCCGCTTTGCCGGGCCAGCATCATCCGTCCGAACGCCTGGGCACATAAAAGATAACCGGTAAGGTTGACCGACAGCACCTGATTCCAGTTTTCCAGGGACAGCCCTTCGAGCGCTCCGGCCTGCAGCACACTGGCGTTGTTGATCAGTACATCGCAGCGCCCATGAAGCGCCTGTACCTGCTCGGCTGCCTGCTGCACGCTGAGGGGATTGGCGATATCGCAGTACAACACCGAGACATCCGCTTCACTTTTTTGCGCCAGTTCAAGGGCTAATTCGCGGCATTTCTGCTCGTCGCGATCCAGCAACACCACATGGGCATTCTGACGTACCAGCGCGGCGGCAATCTCCGCACCGATACCGCCCGCGGCGCCTGTGATCACGCAGACCATAGAGTCGAGGTTTAGCCAGTTTTTCTGCAGATCATTATTGTTCATTGTTATCTCCAGCACGCACTTCTAGACAGTTCACCCAACTGCACTCGAGGCAATGGGCGATGTTCAGGATAGAAGCGCGCAGCGGCTCACAAGAATGGACAAACCCGGCAACCGTCGAGACTTTTACGACAAAGTCGTCATCCACAAGTACGCAAAAACCGCCGAGCGGCGATTCGGGTCATGTCGATCAGCCGACGACCTCGAGCACGCTCAGGCACTCGCTTGCTGCCCGCACAAAAGCAAACGCCCCGAACTAGTCGAGGCGTTAGCTTGAAGCACCTTCAGCGTTTTTTCACACCGCCTGAATCAGCGCTCTATTTCTTCAGCCTGTAAGCCACGATGGAGTCTCCCGGCTGAGTCAACATCAGGTTGTGCCCCCCAGCCGCCATGACCACAAACTGATCACCACTTTGCGGTGAGATATAAGTCATGGGGGTTGCCTGGCCGCCTGCGGGCAAACGGCCCCTCCACAATACGTTGCCGGTACGCAGGTCCATTGCTCGTAGCGACAGTTCCTGACCACCAGAGATGAACACCAGACCGCCTCGGGTGGTCAAGGAACCGCCAAGGTTTGGAGTACCCATAGGAATAGGAAGATGCGTTTTTATCCCGAACAGACCGCTGTCGCGTGTGGTGTCCAAGCGCCTGCTCCACACCACTTTCCTGGTGTTGAGGTCGACCGCCGTGACAAGGCCATAAGGCGGATTAAGGCATGGCGCACCGAGTATCGACATGAAGGGGCTGATATCGGCCGCATAAGGTGTGCCAGCTTGAGGTACGCCACCTGCCACATCTGCCCCAGCGCCAATGTCAGGTTTGAGGCCCAAGGCGTCGGCTTCTGCTCGGGGAATCAGGCGGTTGTACATGGCTATACGCGACCAATTGACGATCATCAGCTTACGTTCGGGATCAACCGACACACTGCCCCAGTTTACCCCGCCCAATGAGCCAGGCATGGTGATGTAGTGGTCGGTACCAGGGTTGGTCATGGGACCGTTGAAGCGCGCCTCTTTGAATTTTATACGGCACATCATCTCGTCAAACGGGGTAACGCCCCACATGCTGTTCTCGTTAAACGGAAACTGGTAGCCGTCGAAGGCCGGCATGCCAACCGAGTACGGCTGGGTCGCCGCCAAGTGTTCTTCGGGCACCGCATTTTCCTGTGGCGCGGGCAGTTCCTTCACTTCGGACAAAGGCTTGCCTGTACGTCGATCCAGAACAAAGACCTGGCCGCGCTTGGTTGGTTGCAGCAACGCGGGTACTTTTTGACCGTTTATTTCCAGATCGATTAGCGTCGGTTGCGAGCCCACATCGTAGTCCCAGACATCATGGTGGGTCGTCTGAAACAGCCAGCGCTTGTTACCGGTTTCGATGTCCAGTGCAACCACGGAGCTGGCATAAGCGTCAGACTCTTGGCTGCGCTGCGCTGCGAAATAGTCCGGGCCGGCGTTACCGGTAGGCAGGTAAACCAGACCCAGTTGCTCGTCGCCGCTGCTTGGGCCCCAGGAGTTCGGCGTACCACGCACGTAGCTTTGGCCTTCGGCCGGTTCTGCACGATCGTTCGGGTTACCCGGATCATAGGCCCATGAAAACTTGCCACTGAGCGCGTCATAGGCACGAATCACTCCGCCGGGTTCGCCGACGAATTGTCCATCAGTGATCCAGCCACCGACGACCAGTTTGCCGCGCAACACCAACGGTGCCGAGCTTACGAATGCATAACCGGGAATGACGTCACCCAGGCCCCGCTTGAGATCAATCTCACCTTTGTTGCCGAAGTCCTGGCAGGACTCTCCAGTCATGGCGTCCACCGCAACCAGTCGTGCGTCGACGGTAGGCGAATAGATCCGTGTAGCACAAGCCGTCGGGCTGGAGCGCCCACCAGCGCCTGGTACTTCGTAATACGCAACACCGCGACAGGCCACCGAGCCGGAGATACCGGTGAGGTTGCTGCTGGTATTGTGCCTCCAGCGGACTTTTCCGGTTTCGGCATCCAAGGCCACAATGTCACTGCGTGGGGTGCACAAGTACAGGGTGTCGCCAACCTTCAGCGGCGTCACTTCCAAACGACGCTTCTTGCCCTTGTCAGGTGGAGGATAGTCACCAGTGCGATAGGTCCAGGCCTCTTCAAGGTTCTTTACGTTGCCCGTATTGATCTGATCAAGTGGAGAGAAACGCGTACCGGATTCGTCCTTGCCATAGGCTTTCCAATCCTTGCCATCGAGGTCCATTTTTTCCGCTGGCGGTAAGGACTCAGTGGCGGCGGTTTCAAACTTGTCGCCTTGCACAAAACCGGTGACGATCACTACCAGCAACAGACCAAACAGGCCAGCTACAGCGGCCCGGCCAAGGACGAGAGAACGTGGCCCTGCGACCATCGAGCGGCGAAACCAGGGTGTCAGCAGCCATAGGCCCAATACGAAGGAAAACGCCAGACGACCAAGCAGCCCCCAAAAATCAATGCCGCCAATCGCCAACGCCCAGACCAGAGTCCACAACAGCGTGGCGACATAGAGCCAGGCCCCCCAAGCGTTACCTCGCCACATTAATACTGCGGCCACAGCCAAGCAGGCACCGGTAATCAGATAATAATAAGACCCCCCAGTGACAGTAGCTTTATGCCGCCGAGCGCCAGGATGACGCCTGAAATTAAAATAATAAGCAGGAAAATACGATTCGCATATTTTCCGAGGCTATGTGAGGTATCCATCGAGTCCACCTGTTCACGAATGTGCTAAAGCCATGATTGAACCCTCCACCATCGGTTTAGTGACGGCAGTCGTTCATTCACGAATATTTTTAAAGCCAACAAATAGTTTACGAAACAGTAATAAATGATTCGCGAATGGCCGAAACACTCTACAGAGCCACCGCGCTCAAAACTGCAAGTAAACAGATCAGACAACCCGCTTATTATTGAAGCATTGTCACAATTGTCAAACGCATGAGGACGCATTCACAATAACGAAATAGGGTAACTGATGAATAAGCGATTGTCGTCAAAGTCACTGGTCGAGCTAGTACGCCAGCTATGACGGGCGGTTGAGTTCTTCCAGACAACGTTCAGATTTTTAAAACTTCCAGATTGCACGGTATAACTGATAAAAAGTTCGCGTTCGGACTCCGTGCCATTGCCGATGCCACTATCTCTAACCCTGACATTGTCGCCCCGGATATAACGGTTTGAGACAGTAAGGCCTGGCACTCCCATTTGAGCGAAGTCCAGATCGTAACGAAGTTGCCAGGAACGTTCGTCTTCACGGTCGAAGCTGGAGTTGAGGTTATCATTGGCCAAACTCCCGCCGCCGCTGGTCCCATCGGTTGCGCCGACGCGCATCCAGGAACTGTTGCCTCCCACCTTTTGCAAGCCAACGTAAAATGTATGCATGCCGTACTTGGCAGAGAACAAACCGGTGATTGTTTTGTTGTCCAGATCACCAGCACGCGCACTTCCGTCATCTTTGCCGAAGAACACCCCCACATTACTGCCCAGCACCCAGTCGCCAAGCGGTTGGGTATGAGTCAGGTTGATGAACTGCTGCTGGTAGATATCCTTGAGCTGCGCATTCCAGAGGCCAATCATCGTGCGGTTCTGGTTAAAGTGGTACTCGCCCCCCACATAGTTGAATCGATCTGATGTCGCGCCTCCGTAAGTGAGGTTGCTGTCCATATCGATGGAGTTACGTAGGCTGGTGGCACGAATCTGACCGGCATATAACGTCAGGTTTTCAATTTCCTGCGAAGTGAGCGTGGCGCCCTCATAGGTCTGCAGTTTAGCGCGGCCGGGGTCAGAGCGTAGGATCGGTAAATTCATTACCGTGTCGCCAACCTTGAGGACCGTCTTCGAATACTTGATCTTAGCGGCGGGATCGATACGACTGACATCGTCGGGAGAGCCCGGCGGCAGCAGTTGCGTGCCACTGGTGCCCGGGCTACCGTCTAGTTTGATACCCAGTTGGCCGATCATATCCACTCCAAAGCCGACCGGCCCTGACGTATAGCCTGAACGAACATCCAGGGTGAAAAATTGAACCCATTCCACCGCTTGTCCCTGGGCAACGTTATTGCCCAGGAAATTACGATTCTGGTAAAAGTTCTTAAGCGTCAGATCGATCTTGGTGTCGTCGGAAAACCCTTCAGCGCCTGCAGCTGAGGATTGCAACGACAATAACGTACCGAGCATTAAAGTGATACACCCGGCTAATTTCTCACCCATGAGATTTAAGGTCATTCAATAGGTCTCTATAAACTTAAGGCCAGGCCAAATGGCACTTAAACGTTAAATACTCAACCATCATCGGCAAGGGCGAGTTAGCACTGGTCAGTATCGATCTCGACAAGCACAACTTTGATTGCTGGAGTCCCCCCCTATACAGCAGGGAGCCAATGCCCCGTTAAATTGATACACCAGAGGCAATGGCCGATACTCAGGATAAAAGTGCGGCCCCTCTCACAAAATGGACAAAACCAACAATCATAGAAACTTTTACGACCAATCAAACGTGCATTGCCTAACGCACGAATTCTTCGTTAAGGTAGAAACACGTGCTCCCGTAGAACATAAAAATAATGAACAAAATCCCCTACTACGCCCTGTACGGTGAATTGGCGCCGCCGATCTGGCATGAATCGTTGCATGTCGAATCGATCTCCCTACGCTCCGGCGCCTACAACTGGGAAATCGCCGCCCATCGACACGATGGGTTATTGCAGATGCTGTACCTGCAAAGCGGTGGAGGTGAAGTGCTGCTGGATAACCAACGGGTCCAGGTCAAGGCCCCATGTCTGCTGTTCATCCCTGAGCAGATCGTCCATGGCTTCGCCTGGCACGGACGGGTCGACGGGCATGTGATCACAGCCGTCCAGCACCCGCTGGAAAGCATCGTCCAAGTGCTCTCCCCCGGCCTATTACCGCAGATCCAGAAGCCCTGCATCGTCGCCCTGCCGCATTGGGAGTCCGCCGATGACCCGCTGGAGCCGCTGTATCGGGCGTTGTACGAGGAATATCATAGCCGTGGCAGGGAACACGTCGCGTGCAGCATGTCATTGCTGCTCGCGCTGGTGATCCAGATGCTGCGCCTGGGCGAGTACAAGGACGGTTTGCCTGTGCACCACCATGATCGGCGCAGCCAGCAGATCATTGCTTTTCGCGAACTGGTGAATCGACATTTTCGCGAACACCTGTCGCTCAATGACTACGCCAATCGCCTGGGTATCACCGTTGTCACTCTAGGGCGACTGTGCCATGAGCAGTTGGGCACGACGCCAATGACCCTGATAAACGCCCGGTTGATCCTCGAGGCCAAGCGCGAGCTAGCCCATTCACACCAGAGTGTTAAGCAAATAGCCCACGGCATGGGCTTTTCTGATGTCGGTTATTTCAGCCGTTTTTTTCGCAAACACTCCCAGCACAGTCCCAGTGAATTTCGTCTGGAGGCCCGGGCCTCGGGCCGCTGAACGCTCAAAGAGTCATGATTGGCCGTAGCAGCGCCTGCCCCTCGTACAGCGTTGATAGATAACGCTCGCGCATCTCGTCGAGGGTCATGCGCGAGGCATGCGTGGTGAGGGTCAACGTTGCCTGCAACTGACCTTCCCGATCACTCAGCGGCACGCTCAATACCCGCATGCCCACTTCATATTCCTGATCCACCAGGACATAACCGCGCTCGTTCGCCAAGGCAATTTCGGCACAGATCTGCGCTTGATCGGTCACGGTGTAAGGGGTTATGGCGCGTGGCGTATTGCGAGTGAAATACGCCTCAAGCTCCTGCGCCGAAAGGCTCGCCAGCCAAAGCCGGCCGCTGCCAGTGCAATACATCGGCACTCGTGAGCCAGGGCGGATCGACATCGAGGTGATATGGCTGTAACGGCTACGCACGATATGGACGATATCGTCACCGTCGCGAACACCCACCGATACATGCTCCTGGGTGGTTCGCGCCACTTGCTCGACGATCGGCCTCAACATGCGCGGTAATACCGCCGAATCGACATAAGCCTGGCCGATGCGCAACGTCTTGGCGGTCAACCAGTAGTAACGACCATCGGTCTGTGCAAAGTCGTCATGCACCAGGGTGAGTAAAAAGCGTCTGGCGGCGCTCTGAGTCATATCAGCCAGCCTGGCAGCGTCGGGCACGCTCAAGCGTGGATGCTCCAGGGAGAAAAGCTGCAACAACGCCAGCCCCTTCTGGAGGCCGACAATCAAATCCCGTGAGTGGATGTTTGGCTGCTTCATCGACTTGGATACTTTATTGGAGTTAGGCAGCGATTATCGCACTGTGAATGCGATTATCAATAAATTCGCCATTCCGATTGATTGTCCGTTTCGCCCCCCGCTTGCAGTATCGGCCCACAACACAGCCAATAAGCGGGAATTCCACATGATTCAAGGTTCGACTGAACTGGTCGCCATCGTCGGCTCACCCATTGCCCAGGTGAAGTCGCCGGAAAACTTCAACCGCTGGTTCGCCGACCACCAGCAGAACATCGCCATGCTCGCCATCGACCTGCAGCAGAGCGCGCTGGATGATTTCGTCCAAACCCTGCGCGGTTGGCAAAACCTGCGCGGCTGCGTGGTGACCGTCCCTTACAAACAACTGCTCGCCAGCCGCCTGGACGTGCTCAGTGAACGCTCGATCGCACTGCGCTCGGTCAATGTGATCCGCCGTGAGGCCGGCGGTCGACTGGTGGGCGATATCGTTGACGGCGATGGCTTTCTCAATGCCGCGCGCAAGCACAATTTTGCCCCTCAACACAAACAGGCCCTGGTGATCGGTACGGGCGGCGTCGGCAGCGCGATTGCCTATTCGCTGTGCCAGGCCGGGGTCAGCCACTTGGTCATTAGCGACCTCAGCCAAGAGCGCGTCGAGGCCTTCGGTGATCTTTTGCGCCGCGACTTTCCCAAGATTGTCATCGGTGCAAACCCGACCTCACTGGAGCCGTTCGACCTGGTAGTCAACGCATCGCCGGTTGGTATGGGCGCCACGGTTAATGGGCCGATGCCGTTACCAGTAGCCCTGATGGAAACCCTTCAAACCACAACGCTGGTGGCTGATGTGGTGACCTCGCCGGCAATTACACCGTTTCTCGCCTTCGCCCGCCGCATGGGCTGCCCGATCCAGGCCGGTCCGGAAATGGCCTTGGCACAACTGGGCAGCCTCGGTCATTTCATGGGCGTGACACCGCTGGAGATCTGAACCTCCAGCGCTGTCCTTAACAGGTGATAGACAATGAACACGACGACGTCCCTGTCTTCGGCGAACGCCAGCTTGACCTATGATGTGATTGTTCTGGGCAGCGGTGCCGCCGGTTTTGCCACGGCGGTAACCGCCAGTTGTCGCGGTCTTAAGGTTTTGCTCGTGGAAAAGACCGAAGCCTTCGGTGGCACTTCGGCGATTTCCGGTGGTGCCGTCTGGCTTCACGACACCGACCAGGCCCGCGCGGCCGGGCACCATCTGCCCGCCGAGCAGATGCGTCTCTACCTCAAGGAGGTTATTGGTACCGGCTACAACCTTGAGTTGATCGAGACCTTTATCGAGCAGGGCCGTGAAGCCCTGCGTTATCTGGAAACCCACAGCGAACTCAAATACAGCTTACGGCCACTGTCGCCCGACTATTACCCGGACCTTCCCGGCGGTACGCAGGCCGGCCGCGCGCTGGAAATCGACGAGTATGACGGGCGCCGACTGGGTGAGCATTTCAAAGACCTGAAAAGACCTCCGGACGGGATGCTGCTGTTCGGCGGCATGATGGTCAATCGGGTCGATATCCAGCATTTCCTCAGTTTCAAGCGCTCGCCAAAATCCCTCTGGCACTGCCTGAAACTGATGGGACGTTATGCCGTCGACCGCCTCAGCCATCCGCGCGGCACACGTCTGACCGTCGGAAACGCCTTGATCGCCCGTCTGGCCACCACAGCCTTGGCCAATGGCGTCGAACTGTGGCTACAAGCGGTGCCCGAATCATTGATCGTCAAACAGGGAACGGTTAAGGGTGTCCAGATTACGTGGCGCGGCCAAACCCGATCGGTTTTCGCCAGAGGGGGCGTGGTGCTGGCCATGGGTGGTTTTGCCGCCAGCCCAAAGGCCGCCGAGCAGCGCCCGGCAACTGATTCGGAACACTGGACCCTGTCGCCACCTGGCAATGTGGGCGACGGACAGCGGCTGGCCGCCTCCGTCAAAGCGGCTATCGGTGAACACCTTGCAGCGAATTTTTTCTGGGCCCCGGTCTCGGTACTACGCAAGTCCGATGGCAGCCTGGAGCGCTTCCCTCATCTGGTCACTGATCGCGCCAAGCCCGGCGTGATCGCGGTCAACCGCGCCGGCCTGCGTTTCGTCAATGAGTCCAACTCCTATCACTGTTTCGTCGAAGGCATGTTCGCCAACGGCGGCGCAAATGCGCCCTGCTGGCTGATCTGTGATGCCGATGCTCTGAACAACTACGGCATGGGTCTGGCGCGACCGCGGCCGGTCGACAACAGCGCGTTGATCGACGCCGGTTACCTGCTGCGTGCCGACAGCCTGGCCGGGTTAGCCAGCGCTGTCGGTATTGATGCGCGCGCCCTGGAAGAGACTCTGTCGCAGTACAACGCCGATGCGGAGCAAGGCGTCGACAGACAATTCGGCAAGGGCAGCACAGCCTACAACCGCTATATGGGTGACCCGTTACACCATCCCAACCCGTGCATCAAACCACTGCGTAAGGCGCCCTATTACGCGATCCGGTTGTTTACCGGAGATCTCGGCTCCGCCCGCGGGCTGGTCACCAATGGCCAGGCCAACGTGTTGGATCAGGGCGGCACACCAATCCCCGGCCTTTACGCCGCTGGCAATGAAATGAATTCGATCATGAACGGCACCTACCCTGGCCCCGGAATTACCCTCGGCCCAGGCATCACCTTCGGCTACCTCGCAGCAAGCGATATCGCCAGCCACCTCGAAAACACCGCTGTACACCCATCCCGCACTGGAGAAAACCATGTACTACGAACTGCGCACCTACACCCTTAAACCGACCAGACTCGCCGATTGGCTGGCTCTTTACAAAAGTGCCGCTCTGGCCGTGCAGGAAGAGCATCTGGGCAATCTGGTTGGCTTCTTCACAACCGAATTCGGCGAAGCCAATCAGGTGGTGCATATCTGGGGCTATACCAGTCTCGACGACCGTATTACCCGTCGCAACGCCATGGCTGCCGACCCACGCTGGCAGGCATTCGCACGGCAGAACAAGGAACTGGACGCGGTGGTAACCCTGGAATCTCGACTGCTGCGTCCGACCGATTTTTCGCCATTGAAATAGCCCCGCAGCAGCGTTGAGCCGCTTCTGACAAGGAGCGGCCAGCCATCGCTAATAAAAATAATAATGGAGGTCGCCATGAGCGCCTTGCAATCGATCAATGTCGACCAGTTGATCAACGCCCGCCCCATGAGTCGCCTTCAGTGGCGGATTGTCGTGTTGTGTTTCCTGGTGATTGCGCTGGACGGTTTCGACGCCGCAATCATGGGTTTCATCGCCCCCGAACTGGCCCGTGAATGGGCGGTCAGCAAGCTGGACCTGGGACCCGTGATGAGTGCGGCTTTGATTGGCGTGGCCATCGGCGCGTTGATTGCCGGACCGTTGGCCGACCGCCTGGGACGCAAGCCTGTGCTGATTTGCGCTGTGGCGTTCTTCGGTGCGCTAACCCTCGCCTCGGCCTTCGCCCCGAACCTGGAATGGATGGAAGTCCTGCGGCTGTTGGCCGGTCTTGGTCTGGGCGCGGCCATGCCGAATGCAGGTACTCTGGTCAGCGAATACACCCCGCTCCATCGACGCTCGATGCTGATTACCTTGGTCCTCAGTGGCTTCACCTTCGGCGCGGCTGCGGGCGGTTTTACCTCGGCCTATGTGATCCCCCTTTTTGGCTGGCAGAGCGTATTGCTCATTGGTGGTTTATTGCCACTGCTGGCGTTGCCGTTGTTGATCGCCGGCTTGCCGGAGTCCCTGCGCTGGCTAGTCACCCGACGTCCGGTGCAGAGCCAACAAGGCAGTGCACGGATCATGCAGCGTTTGGCACCAGAACTCGCAAACGACCAGACACGTTTCACAATCGACGAGGTCGAACGCCCTCGCGCCAGCCCGGTGGGGCGAATTCTGTCCAAGGGTTTCTTCACCGGGACGCTGCTGCTTTGGCTGACCTATTTCATGGGGTTGTTCCTGGTCTACCTGCTCGGTAGCTGGTTGCCGACATTGATCAAAGACAATGGCCTGAGTGTCAGTGATGCTGCGCTGATCACTGCTTTGTTCCAGTTTGGCGGAACCTTCGGCTCGCTGTTTCTCGGCTGGTTCATTGATCGCCGCAACCCGCACCACACACTGGCGCTAACTTACTTGTTGGGCGGCCTGGCGATTTTCCTGATCGGCACCGCTAACCACGGTTTCGCATTGTTCGCGGTACTCGCCGCTGCGGCGGGCTTCTGCATGAATGGTGGTAACGCCTGCATGTATGCGCTGTCGGCCAACTTCTATCCCACGCCGGCACGCGCCACCGGTGTCAGCTGGATGCGAGGCATCGGCGGGCTGGGATCAATCGCTAGCGGCTTCGCCGGCGCTCACATGCTCGGTGCTGGCTGGTCATTCGATACGGTCTTCGCGGCTCTGGCAGTTCCGGCCCTGATTGCTGGCATCGCGGTATTCATCAAAGGCAGCCTGACACAACCCGCCGGCCTGGCCCAACCTCATTCCTCTTTGCGGTAACCCTCTATGCACAACAGCGACCCAATACTCTGTGATGTTCTGATCGTCGGTTCTGGAGCGTCGGGGCTGGCAGCGGCGGTCACCGCCGCCGAACTCGGCCTGGACGTCATTGTGGTTGAAAAGGAGCCGCAACTGGGTGGTACCAGTGCCTGGTCGGGAGGCTGGTTATGGGTTCCGCGCAACCCACTGGCCATCGCCGACGGAATAGTTGAAGACATCGAGCAGTCCCGGATCTACCTACGCAATGAACTGCACTGCGACGTGCTTGATCCGCGAGTGGAGAAGTATCTGGAGCAAGGTCCGAAGATGGTCGAGTTCTTTCAGCGTCATACCGAGGTACAGTTTTTCTCCGGCAGCAAGATGCCGGACTTTCACGCCAGCGAAGGCTACTCCGAAGGTGGCCGCTCGGTCTGCGCCCTACCGTTCGACGGCCGTCGACTAGGACCCTGGATCAACAAACTTCGGCGCCCGCTCGACGTCATCAGCCTCGCCGGCATGGGCATCGCCGGCGGCGCAGACCTCAATCATTTCCTCAATGCCAGCAGGTCTGCGAACTCACTGTTCTACGCCGGCAAGCGTCTGTTGCACCATGCCCATGACCTGATCAGGCATGGCCGAGGCATGCACCTGGTGAACGGCAACGCACTGGTCGCCCGTTTGTTGAAAAGCGCGCTGGATCGCAACGTCCGTCTGCTGACGGATGCGCCGGTGAGAGCGCTGCTGAACAGGGATGATCGCGTGGTCGGGGCACGCATCGAACGGGCGGGGCAACTGGTCGAAATTCGTGCGCGGTGTGGTGTCGTGCTCGCCTGTGGCGGTTTCCCACACGATCAACAGCGCATTGCCAGCCTGTTTGCCCATGCACCCAATGGCACCGAGCACTTGAGCGCCGCACCCAAGGGCAATACTGGCGACGGCCTGCGCCTAGGCGAAAGCGTCGGGGCAGGTGTTGTATCCGACCTGCCGCACGCCGCGGCCTGGGCGCCGGTGTCCCGGGTGCCGCGAGCAGACGGTGGTTTCAGCGGTTTTCCGCATCTGATGGATCGGGCCAAGCCGGGCTTCCTCGCCGTGCGCCAGGATGGTCAGCGCTTCGTCAATGAAGCCAACTCCTATCACGATTACATGTGTGCGCTGTTCAATGTCACCAGGCTGGAAGAAACGCCGGTGTCCTGGCTGATCTGCGACCATCGTGCCCAGCGACGCTATGGTCTGGGCTGGTCCAAGCCATTTCCTTTTCCGACGGCATCCTACGTACGCCAAGGCTACCTGCTCAAGGATCCGACCTTGATCGGACTGGCGCGCCAATGCGGGATTGATGCGAAGCAACTCCAAGTCACAGTCAGCGCATTCAATCAGGGCGCCGAGGAAGGTCACGATCAACTCTTCGATCGCGGCGAGTCGTTGTACAACAAAGCTCAAGGAGACGTGCTGCACAGCCCCAACCCTTCATTGGGCAGCCTGCGCCAAGGGCCGTTCTACGCCGTGAAGCTGGTGCCCGGCAGTCTGGGGACTTTCGCCGGTTTGAACACGGATGCCTGTGCTCGGGTATTGGATAAACATGATGCGCCGATCCCCGGCTTATTCGCCGTGGGCAATGATATGAACAGCATCATGAACGGTTACTACCCAAGCGGCGGCATCACCCTCGGCCCGGGCATGACGTTTGGCTACATTGCCGGAAGAATACTTGCCGGATGTTCAGAGTAGGCAGAAGGAGGCAGCCGCTATAGGTTCTGATCCGACTGATTGCTTTACGCACAGCAGTACAGGATTACTGCGCCGGCAACGCGGGACTTATAGGCGTTTAACGCTGACAGGCCAAGATCGCCTCAGCTGCCTCCACAAATCCGGCCCCTCCAGGCCCGGTGCTAATCCAGGCCGGCGCTTTCGGTAATTGATGCAGGCACTCCTGAATGGTACTGACACCCAAGGTATGCCGAAAAAAATTAAACATTGGGCCGTCATTGAGCGAGTCACCACTGTAGAAAACCTTGTCCAACATTTGCTCGGTGCCAAGTCCGTAGATCCGGTGCAGGACGCGTCGCGCCATGGTCAGTTTGTCGTAGGCCCCAAACCAGCCCAACGCCTATAGGTTATTAAACGTATGCTCGGCACCGGCGGCACTCAGGGCATCGCCCAACGCTTGGCGATGGGCATCCTCGCCGGGTAGTTCAAATGCCACACTTGTCTGTCGAAAATCCTGGTCTTCCGCCAGGCGGGCCCAAGGCAATCGGTCCAGGACAAACTCTATGAGCTGCTTTCTTTTTTGATGTGCGAGGGTGGCCTGATCGCCGTCATGCCAATAGTCCCGCACGAGTTTATGGGAGTCCGTGCCGCGTCTGAAAAACAGTCCACCGTTCTCCCCAATAACACCATCCACTGGCCACATCCGAGCCATTTGATCACACCATCCGGAAGGTGCGGCAGTCACAGGTATCACCTTAATGCCGCTTGCCTGGAGACGCTCCAACGCCTCATAGGTAGCAGCTGCCAAACGCCCACGGTGAGTCAGCGTCTCATCCATATCAGTCAAAACGAATCGTATAGAGGCAAATGTGTCTGGTGCGTGATCGGTCAGTGGACGCATAGGATTTTCATACCGTTTGGAGAAAAGCCGCAGAATACCGAACCCAATTCGGTGAAGGCCAGTTCTGATGTTTTCTGTCGGTGGAACGCCAGTAAGCTTTACTTGGTGAATTGGCTTTCAACGCAGGCAACATCAGCCCAATTGAGCCTGGATCTGTTTCACGACACCCTGCATCGCCGGCAGATAACGGCGCGCCGCTTCCTCAATGGGCATCGCCTTGGCGATGTACACCAGGTTCAGGCAGCCCATCACCCGTTCTTCGTGTATGACCGGGATCGCAATGGCGGCAATCTTGCGTTCCAGGCCCCAGTGCGAGTTGTTTTCGCCATACCCTTTGGCCAAGGTGTGCTCCACCAGCCGATCGACAAAACGGCGATCCGCCGCCAGCACCGACTGTTCATCTTCACGGCTGATCATCAACTCAATCAGTTCTTCTCGCTCAGCGGGCGAGCAGTACGCAAAGTACGCGCGCCCCGTCGCGGTCATCAACAACGGCAGACGCCGGCCAACCATGGAGCGGTGAAACGACAGGCGGCTGAAGCGATGGGTCGTCTCGCGAATCACCATGGCATCGCCGTCCAGTGTGCACAGGTCGGTGGGCCAGACGACTTTCTGCAGCAACTCACCGAGCAAGGGTGCGGCGATTGAGGAGATCCATTGCTCATCGCGAAAACCTTCACTGAGTTCGCGGACCTTCAACGTCAGTCGATAGCTGTCATCTGACTCACTGCGCCGCACATAACCTTCTGCCTGCAAGGTCTCCAGCAACCGTCGGACCGTGGTGCGATGCAGTCCGCTCTGCTCGGCCAGTTGCGCCGTGCTGGCCCCGCCATCGAAGCGGTTCAAGCTATTGATCAGAGCCAGACCGCGCATCAGCCCACGTACGGACTTGTATTCTGTGTCACTCATGGACGGCTCCATTATTGTTATAAATCAATGATGTGCACCTAGTGCACCCTATCAAGGGTTGTCGTTGTCGACCAGCCCTGCGATTTCCATACTGCGCCCAACAAGAAATCCAAAAGCGCTGTACGGAGATACCCATGAGTTCTGCCCCCACGCCTTCCACATTGGAACTGACCACCGACGTCGCGATCGTCGGCGCCGGTCCTGTTGGCTTGATGATCGCCAATTACCTGGGCCAATGTGGTGTGAATGTCACCATAGTGGAAAAGCTCGACAGCCTGATCGATTACCCCCGCGCTATCGGTCTGGACGACGAAAGCCTGCGTACGTTCCAGGCCGTCGGTCTGGCCGACAACGTGCTGCCGCACACTACCCCCTGGCACGCCATGCGCTTCCTGACGCCCAAGGGTCGCTGCTTTGCCGACATACAGCCCAAGACCGATGAGTTCGGCTGGTCGCGGCGCAATGCTTTCATCCAGCCCCTGGCCGACCGTGTCCTGTTCGAAGGCTTGCAGCGTTTTGCCAACGTAAAGGTGCTGTTCAGCCGTGAGCTCGACAGCTTTGAACAAAGCGACAGCGCTGTGGTGCTCAACCTCAAGGATCAGAACGGCCGCAGCGAACGCTTGCATGCCCGGTATCTGATTGGTTGCGATGGCGGCAATAGCCTGGTTCGGCGCAGCCTGGACATCAGCTTCGAAGGCAAAACCGCGCCAAATCAGTGGATCGTAGTCGACATTGCCAACGACCCGTTGAGCACGCCGCATGTTTATCTGTGCTGCGACCCGGTGCGCCCTTACGTTTCCGCCGCCCTGCCCCACGGCGTGCGCCGTTTTGAGTTCATGGTGATGCCCGGTGAGACCGAAGCCGAGCTGAGCAAACCGCAAAACATGCGCAAACTTCTCGGCAAGGTGCTGCCGAACCCGGACAACATCGAATTGATCCGCAGCCGCGTCTATACCCACAACGCCCGCCTGGCCGGGCGGTTCCGTGAGGGCCGGGTGCTGCTGGCCGGTGACGCCGCGCACATCATGCCTGTATGGCAAGGCCAGGGTTACAACAGCGGTATGCGCGATGCCTCCAACCTGGCCTGGAAACTGTCACTGGTGATCAAGGGCCTGGCCGCCGACAGCCTGCTCGACAGCTATGAACAGGAACGCCGTGACCACGCCAAGGCGATGATTGACCTTTCCGTGCTCGCCGGCCACGTGCTTGCACCACCCAAGCGCTGGCAAGGCACCTTGCGAGATGGCGTGTCGTGGCTGCTCAACTATGTGCCGCCCGTCAAACGCTACTTCGTGGAAATGCGCTTCAAGCCGATGCCGCAATACACCCAGGGCGCCTTGATCGTACCCAACGAAAAAGGCTCCCCCGTGGGCAAGATGTTCATTCAGCCTCGGGTGCTGACCGAAGCAGGCGATACGGTATTGCTGGATGAAGTGATCGGCGAGCACTTCGCGATCATCGCCTGGGGCTGCGACCCGACCTGGGGCCTGACGGCTGCACAGAAAGAACAATGGCAAGCACTGGGCACACGCTTTATCCAAGTGTTGCCAGACGTCCAGCTCAAAGCCGCCAGTGACGTTAGCCAGGGTGTGATTCGCATCGGCGACAGCACCGGCCGTCTCAAGGAATGGTTCGCCCGTGGTTCGGCGTCCATCGCCCTGGTGCGCCCGGACCGCTTCCTTGCCGGGCTGGCCATTCCGCAAACCGTCGGCCAGACCTGCGATCAACTGGCCCTGGCCCTCAAGGTATTGCCGCAACCTGCCGCGGCGATCATTGCCAGCAAGGTGGCCTGAGATGAGCGCCTTTCTGCACTGCTTGTCGCACACGCCGCTGGTGGGTTACGTCGACCCGACGCCTGACGTGCTGGCCGAAGTCGACGGCATGCTCGCCGACGCCCGCGAGCGCATCACCCGCTTCGACCCGGAGCTGATCGTGCTCTTCGGCCCCGACCACTACAACGGTTTTTTCTACGACGTGATGCCGGCCTTCTGCATCGGCATGGTCGCCCACGCCATCGGTGATTTCGACACCGCAGCCGGTCCCTTGGACGTCCCCAAAGCGCTGGCCGAATCCTGCGCGCAGGCGGTCCTCGAAGCGGGTGTCGACGCTGCAGTGTCCTACCGCATGCAGGTCGATCACGCGTTCGCCCAGCCGCTGGAATTATTGCTTGGCGGTTTGCAAAGCTGCCCGGTGATTCCAGTGTTCATCAACTCAGTGGCCGTGCCTTTGCCCGGTTTCAAGCGTGCGCGCCTGCTCGGTGAAGCCATCGGCCAGTGGTCGCTGACGCTGAATAAACGCGTGCTGTTTCTGGCTTCCGGTGGTTTGTCCCATCAGCCTCCGGTTCCGGAACTGGCGAGGGTCGATGCGCGCATGGCCGATCGCCTGATGGGCAGCGGCCGCAACTTGCCTGCCGATGAACGCCAGGCGCGTCAGCAGAGGGTCATTCAGGCAGCCCGGGACTTCGTTGAAGACCAGCACAGCCTGCACCCGCTCAACCCTACGTGGGACCGGCAGTTTCTCGACACCCTCGAACAGGGTCGGCTGAGCGACCTCGATGCGCTGGGCAATGACGAGCTGTCGGCATTGGCCGGCAAGTCCACCCACGAAGTGAAAACCTGGGTCGCTGCCTTCGCTGCATTGTCCGCCTTCGGCCCTTATCAGACAGAGGGCCGCTACTACCGTCTGATTCCCGAATGGATCGCAGGCTTCGCCGGCCTTGGCGCCCAGCCGCTGAACAACAACCACTGAATCCGAGGAACTGTCATGACTGCCACTGCATTCACCGAAGCGTCCACCAGCCGTTTGGCCCGTATCAAGGAGGGCGAGCTGGACCTGCGACTGCATTACAACGACGTGGGTCAAGGTGCCGAAACCGTGATCATGCTCCACGGTTCCGGACCCGGCGCCAGCGGCTGGGCCAACTTCCACCGCAACATCGAACCGCTGGTGAACGCCGGTTATCGCGTGATTCTCATGGACTGCCCAGGCTGGAGCAAAAGCGACCCGATCGTTTGCGACGGCTCGCGTTCGGACCTCAACGCCCAGGCCCTCAAGGGTTTGGTCGATGCGCTGGATCTGGACCGCGTGCACATCATCGGCAACTCCATGGGCGGGCACAGCACCGTGGCGTTTGCCCTCGCTTACCCGGAGCGCATCGGCAAACTGGTCTTGATGGGCGGCGGCACCGGTGGCCCTAGCGCCTTCGTCCCACAGCCTACCGAGGGCATCAAGCTGATCGGCGCGTTGTACCGCGAACCGACCATCGAAAACCTGAAGAAGATGATGAACGTCTTCGTTTTCGACGCCAGCAGCATGACCGACGAACTGTTCCAGACCCGCCTGGACAATATCCTTGCGCGCCGCGACCACCTGGAAAACTTCGTCAAGAGCAGCACCTTGAACCCCAAGCAGTTTCCGGATTTCAGCCATCGCCTGCATGAGATCACCGCCCAAACGCTGATCGTCTGGGGCCGCGAAGACCGCTTCGTGCCCATGGACACTGGCCTGCGCCTGTTGGCCGGCCTGCCCCATGCTCAACTGCATGTGTTCAATCGCTGCGGCCACTGGGCCCAGTGGGAACACGCCGAGACTTTCAACCGCATGGTCCTGGACTTCCTGACCCATTGATCACCGAGGCTGACATGACCCTTATTCAAGACACCCTGGAACGACTGGCCACTAACCTGCGCCAGGCCGAGGCTGACGGCGAAGCCATCGCGCCACTGCGCGAGCAAATCGGCGAAGACAACGCCGAGGCCGCTTACACCATCCAGCGGCTCAACGTCGCCCACGGCGTGGCCAACGGCCGCCGCGTGGTCGGCCGCAAGATCGGCCTGACCAACTCCAAAGTGCAGGCGCAGTTGGGCGTCGACCAGCCGGACTTCGGCACGCTGTTCGCCGACATGTGCTACGGCGATAACGAAAGCGTGCCGCTGGGCCGCGTGCTGCAACCCAAAATCGAAGCCGAAATCGCCTTGATCCTCGAACGCGATCTGCCCCTCCTCGACACCACGTTTGCCGACGTGATGGCGGCCACTGGCTGGGTCGTCCCGGCACTGGAAATCGTTGGCAGCCGCGTGCAGAACTGGAACATCCGCTTCGTCGATACCGTGGCGGACAACGCCTCGAGTGGCTGCTTTGTATTGGGAGGGCCGGCTCGACATATCGACGGGCTCGACCTGCGCCAAGCCAGCATGTGCATGACCCGCAATGGTGAAAAAGTGTCCAGCGGCAGCGGCGCCGAATGCCTTGGTCATCCGCTCAATGCGGCCGTTTGGCTGGCCCGCACCATGGCGCGCCTGGGCGATCCGTTGCGGGCCGGCGACATCATTCTCACCGGAGCACTCGGACCGATGGTGCCAGTCGCTGCCGGTGACCGTTTCGAGGCCGAGATCGAAGGCATCGGTCGGGTGGGTGTGGAGTTCACTGCCGAGTGATCGGCAACTTGCGTGCAATAGAGGTCATAACAATGAAAAAACTCAAAGTCGCCATCGTCGGCTCCGGCAACATCGGCACCGACCTGATGATCAAGGTGCTGCGTAACGCCACGCACCTGGAAATGGCGGTCATGGTCGGCATCGACCCGGCCTCTGACGGATTGGCCCGCGCTCAGCGCATGGGCGTGGCGGTGACCCATGAAGGCGTTGAAGGCCTGACCCGCATGGATGTGTTCAAGGACATCGACTTCGTCTTCGATGCCACCAGTGCTGGCGCGCATGTGAAGAACGATGCGTTCCTGCGCTCGATCAAACCCGGCATCCGCCTGATCGACCTGACGCCCGCGGCCATCGGTCCGTACTGCGTTCCGGTGGTCAACCTTGAGCAGAACCTCAACCGGCTCAACGTCAATATGGTCACTTGCGGTGGCCAGGCGACCATCCCGATGGTCGCGGCGGTGTCGCGCGTGGCGAAGGTGCATTACGCCGAAATCGTCGCCTCGATTGCCAGCAAGTCTGCCGGCCCCGGTACCCGCGCCAATATCGACGAATTCACCGAAACCACTTCAAAAGCCATCGAGGTGATCGGCGGTGCAGCCAAGGGCAAGGCGATCATCGTGATGAACCCGGCCGAGCCACCGCTGATGATGCGCGACACGGTGTTCGTGTTGTCTGAGGCAGCCGATCAGGCTGAGGTCGAGGCCTCCATCGTAAAAATGGCCGCTGCCGTGCAGGCCTACGTGCCGGGCTATCGCCTTAAACAAAAAGTGCAGTTCGACGTGATCACTGAAAACGCACCATTGAACATTCCAGGCCTTGGAAAATTTTCGGGCCTGAAGACCTCGGTGTTCCTCGAAGTCGAAGGCGCCGCCCATTACCTGCCGGCTTACGCCGGCAATCTCGACATCATGACCTCCGCAGCCTTGGCCACCGCCGAGCGCATGGCGCAGTCGATGCTGAACGCCTGAGGAGATCGACATGACTTTTAATCCTGGCAAAAAACTCTACATCTCCGACGTGACCTTGCGCGACGGCAGCCACGCGATTCGCCATCAGTATTCGATCCAGAATGTGCAGGACATTGCTCGCGCCCTGGACAAGGCCAAGGTCGATTCGATTGAAGTCGCCCACGGCGACGGCCTGCAAGGCTCGAGCTTCAACTACGGCTTTGCGGCGCACACCGATCTGGAGTGGATCGAAGCCGCCGCCGATGTGATCAGTCACGCCAAAATCACGACCTTATTGTTGCCGGGCATCGGTACGGTCCACGACCTGAAAGCGGCCTACAACGCCGGTGCCCGGGTGGTGCGCATCGCCACCCATTGCACCGAAGCGGATGTCTCGAAACAGCACATCGAATACGCCCGCGAGCTGGGCATGGACACCGTCGGTTTCCTGATGATGAGCCACATGATCCCGGCCGAACAGTTGGCCGCTCAGGCCAAGCTGATGGAAAGCTACGGCGCCACCTGCGTATACATGGCCGACTCCGGTGGGGCGATGAACATGCAGGACATCCGCGACCGCTTTCGTGCGTTCAAGGCTGTGCTCAAACCGCAAACCGAGACCGGCATGCATGCTCACCACAACTTGAGCCTGGGCGTGGCCAACTCGATCACCGCCGTCGAGGAAGGTTGCGATCGCATTGATGCCAGCCTTGCAGGCATGGGGGCGGGGGCCGGCAACGCGCCGTTGGAAGTGTTCATCGCCGCCGCCGAGCGCCTGGGCTGGAACCACGGCACCGACCTTTACACGCTGATGGACGCGGCCGATGACATCGTTCGTCCGTTGCAGGACCGTCCGGTTCGGGTTGACCGCGAAACCCTCGCGCTGGGCTATGCCGGCGTCTACTCAAGCTTCCTGCGCCACGCCGAAATCGCTGCGGTCAAGTACGGCCTCAAGACCCTCGACATCCTCGTCGAACTGGGTAAGCGGCGGATGGTTGGCGGTCAGGAAGACATGATCGTCGACGTCGCGCTAGATCTGCTCAAACGCTGACCGAGCACCACACCGGCTGACCGCCCACGCAGCGGTCGGTCGGCCCTGTTTTGCCCATACAACAATAAAACGGGTACTGCCCATGACTGCGCTAAAACTGACAACACCGTTGCACATGACGCGGACCATCGGTCTGTGTTTCCTCGTGGCCCTGATGGAGGGCCTTGATCTGCAGGCCTCCGGGATCGCTGCCCAAGGCATGGCGGCCGCCTTCGAGCTGGATAAATTACATATGGGCTGGGTCTTCAGTGCCGGAATTTTCGGCCTGCTGCCCGGTGCTTTCTTGGGCGGCCTGCTGGCTGACCGCATCGGCCGCAAACGCGTGCTGATGGCGTCGGTGGCCCTGTTCGGGCTGTTCTCGCTGGTCACGGCCATGGCCTGGGATTTCAACAGCTTGCTGGTTGCCCGTTGCCTCACGGGCGTGGGTTTGGGCGCCGCCTTGCCCAACCTGATCGCGCTGACCAGTGAAGTGGCTGGCCCGCGCCTGCGTGGCATGGCCGTGAGCCTGATGTATTGCGGCGTGCCGCTGGGTGCTGCGGTGGCGGCCAGCATTGGCATCGCTCAACTGGCCGGTGGCTGGCAGGTGGTGTTCTACGTGGGCGGGCTGGTTCCGCTGTTGATCGCGCCGCTGCTCGGGCTTTACCTGCCGGAGTCGGCGCAGTTTCGCAGCGTCCAGGACGTCGCCCCCATCGGCGTGGTCCGGGGCCTGTTCCGCGAGGGCGCAGCACTGCCGACCGCGATGATCTGGGTGAGTTATTTCTTTACCCTCATGGTCGTGTACATCTTGATCAACTGGCTGCCTAGCTTGTTGGTCGGCCAGGGTTTCAGCGCCCGATCAGCAAGCTGGGTGATGTTTGCCCTGCAGCTTGGCGCCGCGACCGGGACTTTACTGCTGGGCTGGGTGATGGACCGACTGCCGGCCTGGGCTCTGTCGGCGCTGATCTATATCGGCGTTCTCGCTTCGCTGACCGCGCTGGGCATGGCCAGCCAACTTCAGAGCATGCTCGCGGCCGGTTTCGTCGCCGGTTTTTTTGCCACCGGCGGGCAATGCGTGCTGTATGCGTTGGCACCGCATTTCTATCGCCCGTCCGTGCGCGCTACGGGCGTAGGCAGCGCGGTCGCCATTGGCCGGCTGGGGGCGATGAGCGGCCCGCTGGTAGCCGGCAAGATGCTTGCGCTGGGCACCGGTACCACCGGGGTGATGATGGCCTCGGCACCGGGGATTGTCATCGCGGCATTGGCGATGTTTTACCTGTCAGTACGACGCAACGGCTCTCAGCCTGACTGACAACCCACTCGCAATACCCCGTACCCAAGCGGTGCGGGTTCCCCCCCCAACAACAATAAAAGTGAACACCGGCATGCTCAAGACTACTCTTCGGGCGCTCAGCGCCTGCACCTGCGTTTTAACCTTTACCCAGGCTTACGCCAGCGGCTTTGTCGATGACAGCCACGCTGATCTGACGATGCGCAACTACTACTTCGATCGCAATTACGTGAATGCCACGCCCCAGGCAGCTGCCCGTGAGTGGGCGCAAGGTTTCATCCTGAACGTGCGCTCGGGCTATACCGAAGGACCTGTGGGGTTCGGTCTGGACGCCTCGGGGTTGCTGGGTGTGCGCCTGGACTCTTCGCCTGATCGCACGGGCACTGGCTTGCTGCCGTACAACCCCACCACCCGGGAACCGGCCAGTGAATATTCGGAGCTGGGCCTGACCGCCAAGGTCAGGGCATCGAAAAGCGAGTTGCAACTGGGCACCATCAGTACGCTCCTGCCAATCGCCTTCGCCAGCCCTACCCGCTTGCTGCCACAGACCTTCCGTGGCGCGTACCTCAAGTCCCAGGAAATCGACAACCTGACCCTGCATGTCGGCTGGCTGGACCGCATCAACCTGCGTGACTCCACCGACTACCAGAAGATGTCGGTGGCCTCACCCAACGGACGCTTCAATGGTGCCGCCGAGTCGGACCGTTTTTCCTTCCTCGGCGGCGACTATGCCTGGTCGCCGCAATTGACATTGAAGTATTACCACGCGGAGCTCGCAGACCTGTACCGCAAGGACTTCTACGGCTTTGTCGATACTCGTCCGATGGGCCCCGGCAGCCTGAAAAGCGACTTTCGTCTGTTCGTCACCGGGGAAGATGGCGCAGCCAACGCCGGCCCGGTAGACAACCGTAATGCGGCACTAATGCTGACGTACGCCGTGGGAGCTCACAAATTCGGTGCCGGCTACATGCAACTAACCGGCAAGACTGCCATGCCCTACCTGTTCGGCACCGAGCCGCTGGTAATCACCGAAGGCACTCTGAGCTCCGAGTTTCTCAACCCCAAGGAGCGCAGTTGGCAGGTACGGTATGACTACAATTTCGTGGCCATGGGCTTGCCGGGGCTCAATGGCATGCTGCGCTACGTGAGCGGAGACAATATTGAATTGGCCAAGCTGGGCGGCTCAAACCTGACAGAAAGCGAAAAGGATATCGAACTGTCCTACGTGCTGCAGGGCACTCCGTTGAAGGGCCTGGCCCTGCGCGTGCGCAACGCTGTGAGTTAGCAGCGGATTTGGCACCGACCAGGACCTTGCAAGAGATTCCGAGCTGACCGCTAGAACCCGCGGCCGACGGATCTTTCGAGGGTTCAGCGGCACTCAATCGGTGCCAACTACCT
>NZ_JBSPCZ010000033.1:0-45340 GCF_056161485.1 Pseudomonas sp. 5Vm1k | reverse complement strand
GCGCAACCGACTCGCTATGTCTGGAACGCCAAAGGCGAAGATATCTTGAACAAAATCCAGCGCGCCCGTGAGGCAATGGGCTCATAGGCTAATGGGTAAATTATTTAGAGAACAGCACACTAGAATCCTAGCTGGCGAATGTCAGCTAGGATTCTGGTAAGGCGCTACCGGTTAGTGATTCTGGAGATATTCCAAATAGCTTTCCTTATCTTCACGCTCTTGATCGTCCATCTCCGATTCACCGGCGTGTTCCTCGCATTCCCCTTGGCGATTGATCTTATCAGCGCGATGTGGACGGCCATCACCGCAGTAAATACAGAAATCGTACTCTGGCTCGTGCTGAGCACAACCTAAGCATACCCAGCCTTCTGGCTGCTCCCATTGCGAGCCAACGTAGCGGACATCGATCCACTTTTTGTTGCAGCATTCACACGGTGGCGTGAGCGCGGCTTCGATAACGTCGGCCAAGGTAAGGACGTCAACTCTTTGTAGTGGATTGGGTTGCATGCGGACGATGTGCTCACGCATTTTGCGGACGTCGCCACCTTCTTCATAGTTGATAACCAACTCAGGGTCGAATGGATCGAAATCCGGATCGCTCTTGAGCGCCACTTTGCTGTTATACCCAAGGTAATGAGCCACAACGGCGTGCGCGTGGGCAGAGCCGATGACGATCCCGAGAGCCTCGTAATGCGCACGTAGGTATTCGACCGCCTGGTCGAAGATATTCGGGGTGTTGAATTTAGACATGAATACGCTTCCTTCATTTCATAGCTGACAGCATGTTCCAAGAAACTCGTTGGGTTATTACACGTACTGTCAGCCGTCAAAGGAGCGCCTATAGGCGAGCATTAATACTTTATGTAGCGCACCGCTTTAGCCAACCCACAAGCAGATGGGGTGCGAAAGGAAGCATAGGGTGTTAACGCGAAGCAGGTCAACTATGTGCGCTCCGCAAACTCACCTTGCGTACGTCACGCTGGCACCCACTGAACCGTCACTAGCTGCCAAATCGCACGGGCTCAATGGTCGACATCCTCAGTTATCAGCTTCCCAAGCTGATAACGAGGGTTCGACTCCCTTCACCCGCTCCACTTCTCTCCTAACTCATTGATTTTTCTGAAATCCATCGAGCAGAAAGCGAGATAGTCACGTAGTCCTCCTACAAAGGGCTCCTACAACGTGACGCAACGCAACAACCTCTACCGCCGTTCGAGCGGAATCTATGTCCTTCGCATCACCATCCCGGCTCGCTATCGCGTTCAATTGGGTCAAATAGAAATTCACACGTCCAACCCTTCAAAATCGCTGAGGGTATAGTGGCGATAAAACAAGCACTGCACAGAAGGAGGCCGCGCTCCTAGCTGGTAAAAAGCTCCTTCAATCGGCTGGCCTAAGCTCGCTGAACCCCCTTTACATTAAAAGGAGATTCGGCGAGCCCCGACTACCAACCATTGGGACTAGATGCTTACGGCGAAACACTTTCGACGGCCCCATCGTTCTTGCTGACTGCTCAACAAACAAGAAATACAAATGGAAAATATCCACCGCAATCCGAAAAAACGATCACTTATCCTTTTTAATTTGACTCAGAATATATGGAGTCATTTTCTCTGCAAGCTTACCTGACAACACTCGCAAATGCTCTTCTGTCAAAACTTGGCCCTCTTCCGCACCGCAGTTTTTGAACGCAAATTCTACAGCATGTGATATCACACGATCTCGTTCTCTTTCATGTGATGCTTCGATAGCCCGAGGCATAACCTGATGAAAGCAATTTACAACCGTATCGGAATCACATTTCTCATAGTTATAAGCGGCTGCAATGTCCTCGATGGTTAGCGAGATTTCGACACTGACTTCCTGTTCTGCGCCGGTTGTGGGATCGATTGAGTAATTGGTTGAAATTTTCGCACCAGAATATTTTTCCGAAAGACAAGCTACTACCCTTCTCACTCCGTAATACTCAAGATAACCTAACAGCAATCCTGTTTCGGGATCTCCCGATATCGCCACGCAGTGCAAAGGCACATTTGAAGGCCTCCCAATCACCAAATCCCGTTCATAGTAGTAACCAAAACAAGGTTCACCATCATTCCTCAAGTAAGACATTGCGTGTTCGCACGTGCCAGGAACAATCCCGGAATATGAAGCTAGTGCAAGGACCGTTTTGACTAATGATTTTCCTGCCCTAGGACCACCGAACTCTAGATTCATTTTCAGCATACCATCTAGGTATCGAGACTCTACCGCCGCATCGTTCAAAATCTGGTTTGTGTTTGCTGAAGGATGCTTTCTCTTTACACCCTTTAACATTCTTTTCGCTTCATCAATATCCCTTGCAATGATACTAATGGAAGTCTTATCAATCAAAACCTCCTCTTTGAACTCAGGTTTAGATGGAGACATACCGCCCTGATGATGCAGAGTGAGCCTCTCACCGGTTGTAGTATCAAATGTCTGTGAAGGAGGAGGCCCACCCCGATCTTTTTTAATAAAAAATATCAAGCTTAGTGGATTCAACTGCCTACCAAGCTCAGCATCCCATTCATCTCCGGACTTGCTATTACATGAAATACATATAAAGCCCCTTACCTTCCGCCTACCTCCAATGCTATTAGGAATAATATGTTCCCTTGAGTCATTAGACTCCTCGATCTTTACATCACAAAGCGCACACTGCTTCACTGGGATCACCTTTTAAATTTATACCGCTACCAGCCATAGTCCGTATAGCCATCTGATGCACGTACCTTTTCCGCATCATTATTAAGTTTTATTTAAACATTAAAAAGCGCAGACGCATCTAACCCTGGAACGCCAGACTCTGTTAGTGACAAATCAAGCATTTGGACTACTAGCTCTGCCATTTCGTCCTTGAAATTTCTTTCACCGTCATGATTTAAGTATCGCCCTACAGCACCTGCAACCAAATCAGAAAGCTGCACGAGAGGACTAACCCTAGAGGATGTTGTCTGCAAACTCACGAGTTTTAGTTTGCCGCCGTAACCGGCCTCATAGGCGCTTTCAACCCTTCTTTTTAGTTCAGAAATAACAAATGAATCTAGAGATTGCTCCTCATCAATAGTGACCTCGATATCTCTAGGAAGGTCAATCCTGCCATTTTCTATTTCATGAGCAGCACCTGTCATCAACATGTGCTCATGCAGTTTCTGAACCACCTCTTCAATCGGGCGACTTGTTCTAGAACGCTCAACAGCTATTACCTTAAACCCCAAAAACTCTCGATTCGAAAGAATGACGTTCAAATACTCTTTTAACGTATCTAAATCTTTTCTTCCAAACTTTGTAAAGTGCACCTCTCTATCCTTCCAGAGAGAACCACCCTGCCAATCCTTTATTGCTTTTGACACAGAAAACACCGCTCGCCCTGTGAGAACCCAAACAGATGCCACAATCACAAATTTATGAGTTTTACCGGTTTCATCTGAGTATATTTGAACAACCTTCCTCGGCTCTGCATCTTGCAAAACCGCATACTCCATCTTCTCCTCATTCTTACGTCGACTTCTTTTAATATCAGACTCCGCTTGAAACAGGCCGTATTCATTCTGGATCTTCGCTCTTGCCCGAACCAGATAATGAAGCCTTTCAAGGCGAAAAAGATCCTTTGGCAGTATTCCAGCTTCGTTATAGATATCAGGCTGGAAGGAGGCCCAATATTTTAACGACAGCGTAATATCGCTATTTCTTGCCTGTGGGTAGAGATTGAGAATCGAAGCAACGCGGGCTTTCATGGAGGAGAAATCGGAAGCAGCGAGGGACGCCAACAGCTCCGCCTTTTCTTTTTCTATTTTCTCGTCCTTTGTTAATTTCGGCTTTACCTGCTTGGACTGTTTATTAATCTCTTCAGATAAAGGGATACCATCCTCAATAATCGTCATGCTTGCATCTCCATCTGCGGCAATAACATCATAGTTTTGAATATTTTAAAATCGCACGTCTAAGGCTGCACGACGTCAAAATACCTCTCGAAAATCTCGAAACCGACGAACACACCCAAGAAGAACAACTAAAGAACTACTGACTAACATCTCATCTCGGCCAGCAGGAGAGTGAGGCACATATTTCCCTCCATGAAAAAGATTATTTCTAACACGACATACACTTTCAACCGCCCGCTCTAATTCAGAGGCACCCTGCAACGGACGATCAACCCATTCCTTGGCGGAAATCTGAATTATAGGCGGGTCTTCAATTAGAAAACTTATGGCGCTAGCGAATTGCTGATCACCAGCTAAATCAATTTCTTCGGCTGCATCCGTCGCAAACCTTCTCCACGCTGCTTGCGCAAACTCACTTTTTTCACGGAGATAATCTCTCTCCTTCAATACGTACTCAAAGCGTGAAAACGTAGCCATAAACTCAACAACGAGCATATGTGGTATTTCAAGGCTATCGAATGCTGACCTAATCATTACAAAACTCCCTCTTGTATTGACCACCCACCCGCCAATAAACGACCGTTTTCTGGCAGCGCTCTCAGCCCCCGGCAAATCCGTCAGGAGATTAGCCTTGGCTTTTCTGGCATGGTGTCCTATTTTCGACACCGTTTTCCAACAGGATAAAAGCTAATGGCCACTTTCGGATACGGTCGGGTAAGCGAAACGATTTCTTTGCCACAAGCGCTGATAAAATTTATTTTTTCCCTATGTCGATCTGCCGGTCCTGATCACAACCATACGTCAAGTAACCAATCAATTGTGCAGTGACACCGCGAATTTGGCATCTGCATTTCTTAGGCCCTTTTCAGCCAGTTCCTGCCTTTCACGACGGACTACAATTGATCGCTCTATGCCGGTGATGGCCACGAAACACGATGAGCAAATCCGATACAAATGGCTGATCAAGTTGAATGCAAGCAGGTGAGTAAGTTTGTGCAAATCCCCACGAGACGCCCAGCAGGTAAATCGAGCCTCTAGCTACAATTGACCTGACCGACCAAGGGAGGGCTTGAGCTGTGGTTCACAGCTCGCCAATGCTCGCCTACGACGCGATCTCGCTTGAGTAAAGCAAAGTCACCAACGAACCTTTCTGCGAGCCCAAGCAGGCTTAGGTATTAGCTCTACACAGTCGTGGTCCTCGTCGGGGACGTTTTTTATCTGAACCGGACTGCCCGAGGGCTCAAGAAAAAGCAGCCGAGGACTCATTGACCGAAAAGGAATCACTGCGCCGGTGAGTATGGATTCGGTTTTTTTTGTTGTGACTGCACAGAGCAAGAAGAACAACACTTAAAGCTACAGTTATACGGCACATGCCTTTGCACGTTTAGGCATCCCGACGTCGGGCTTACTGGCTCACATCATAGCGACCAAGTTCGCCGACCATCCGCCGCTGTATCGACAGGAAAAAGGCTTCGGCCGAGCCGGACTGCCTAGAGCCTCCTCGACCCGGGCGAAGTGGGCTGGCTACTGCGGCGCGCAGTTAGCCGTTGGTGGACGCACTGCGCGAGGACGTGCTGACGAAACTCCTGCGTAAATGCTGATGCCTGGCGCGAAGAAAACGCATCGCGCCCATGTTTGGACTTATGCACCGGCCAGCCCTATGACCCGCCAGCGGTCGTTTACAACTTCAGCCCGAGCCGCACCGACGAACACGCAAGTGCATTTCCCGGCATCTGGGATACTTACTCTGCTCAAGAGATCGCCAACACAACTCACTGACCCTTTGGTGACTGCGCCCGCTTATTACCCCGCCCTTAACCGCCACAGCCGTGGCGAATTAATCCAGGGATGCTTCGCCCGCAGCACTGAAATACCAAGACAGGTATGTCCTTTTTGGTCTTGTTCGCGAAAAGGCATCAACCGCGCAGATGAGAATAAGTATTAACTATCTCAGTTTCTTAGCATAATTTTATAAATATGCAAATTTATCTTGACAAGCATTTTTTGTGCCAATACAATAATTTTATTGTTTCCAAAAGCCTAAAGATCTGAAAAATAACACTTACCTTACTGACACTATATATATCTATAACTGGATATATCCTCTTACGAAGTAAGAGGTTAAATAGCTATATTAAAAATTTTTAATACGTGCGCGCGTAACAAATGAATAAGCAATTAGGGCAGAGCTTAGAGTTCTAGCTCTTGGATCTAGGCCACTTCCAAGCCCCTGACGGCATCGCAAACTAAAAACCATGCCACTGTAACCAATCTCACCGCAAAATCGCTTAAATGACGCTACAGAGCGCCACAGAGACTATATCAATTAACCTTGCGGTCCGATGACGCCCCTTCCTAGCTCTTTGCTAAATCGGCGTACCGCAAGCCAAAGCAGCCGCACCGGACGCCCCAATGGTAGAGACGGACAGTCCTTACCCACGCATTGTTCGTCTGCTTCGCCCAGCAGAGGCTGACAGCAATTGGCCGATTCTAATGAATAAACAATCAGGGCGGATTGCTTAGAGTTTTAGCTCTTGGATCTAAGCCCCTTCAAAGCCCCTGACGGCATCGCAAACTAAAAACCCTCCAACTGCCATCAAGCTCATCGCAAGATTGCTTAAATGACGCTACAGAGCGTCACAGAGGCTATATCAATGAACCTTGCGGTCCGATGACGCCCCTCCCTAGCTCTTTGCTAAATCGGCGTACCGCAAGCCAAAGCAGCCGCACCGGACGCCCCAATGGTAGAGCCAGGCAGTCCTTACCCAAGCATTGTTCGTTTGCTTCGCCCAGCAGAGGCTGACAGCAATTGGCCGATTCTGTTGAAAAAATCAGTTTTTCCAGATTGGTAAATAAGATCGAACGATGAAAACAGCGTTTTGGGACGTTTCTACGTAAACAGGACTACAACTGAGTCATCAAACAGAACAGCAATCGTGCGTTTCTAGATGTAAAAGCCGCCTTCGGGGATTCCCGAAGGCTACAGTCTGGCAGTTTATTGCATATTTAAATCTATTGACCGGTAGTAGCAGCCAATACCTCGCCCTCCGCGACCAGCTGGATGCATTTTTTCACTCTCCGCTGAATAATGATCATTATAATTCCACCAATTACAATCGGGATGCCGAGCAATATAAAAAGCGTTAAAACACCAAATAGCGTAAGCAACCAAGCAGCCACCGTATTCCAAAACGAGTAGCAGTCATGCTCAGCCTGAGTATCTAAATTTTTAAAAGCATAACAGGTCAAGTGACCTTTCTTTATCACTCCCGCAACTCGTACATTATCTCCCTCTGCTAGGCTAACAGCATCTTTCAACTCAAACTCAATTGGGCGCCCATTTACTCTAAACGAATAATTATTTCCGGACGAAATTGACCCACTCGTATTGCCAGTTACCGCTGATGTTTGAATATTCCCGTGAACAGAAGTGCCACGACTAACGTGCGACACAATGCCTTCAAGCAATTCAAGCTTAGCCATCTGATTCCTCAGCTTTTAAACTATACAGATAGAAAATATGCGCTCAGCAACAACCACTAATTTAGTTCGCATTAACCGCATTAATAATCTTGCAAAACTCACCACGTGCACCGATATCCGGGGCGTAAATTCCTGCTGCTACCACAAAGACCAGCATAACCTTCGCGCCGGAGGATGCAGCCTCAACAATGGCATTTAACGGCGCCCGTTTACTGCTGTAGTTGACATCCTGGTATGCAGAGATGAGGCCTCTACGTGGATCAGATGACTCAATGTGAAACCCCTCTTCTAGCATTACTGCTGACAGCCGCTTAAATGCCAAATCAGGGGAAATGCTAGGCAGCATCGAAGTCGTCGAAAATTTCTTACCAGTAACAATGCTGCCTTCTGAACTGAAATTTTCCTCGCATTCATTTGTTGAATGCAACGCAGCACATCCACTGAGCGCGGCAATGCCCGCTGCGAGCGCCAACCGATAAATCATGGTAGTTTCCTGTTGCTCAAGCGAGAGGCGTCAGCGACGCCTCTCGGCGACTAGAGTGAATTCAGAGAGTCTTGGAAAGTAAAACCGTACCACTCGCAGTGTCCACCACGTCAACTCGTTGCGGTGCTACCAAGACGTAGTGTTTGGGGCCAAAACGGTCGGTAATAATTTCACGCTGTATATTTTTTACGTAACCGTAGACCACAACATTTGACGTAGGACGTGCAGCCTCGATCTTCCGAGCCTGAGTTTCGTCGGGGACATCAAAAAAGACACTCGAACCGCCAGTGAGACCGATAAGGTAGTCTTTTGGCCCAGGGTTGTAGTAGCAGCGCGTCGGAGCAGCACGTTTGAAGCTCTCTTGGTTTCGCATTTCTTCTGCACTGTATTCCAATTTATCGGAAAACATGCAGCCGGATACTTTAAATCCCTTAGATGCAAAGTCATAGGCAGCCAAGTGATCAGGGATTATAGCCTTTACCAGCCTATTCGATCCGGACTTACTAGCCTCGTCCTTTACAATGGTGAAAATTTTATCGCTCAAGTCCTTTTTCTTGAATGTGTCTTTCGTGGTAAGAATGTCATAACTAAATTTGTAGAGGTCGGGGTTTTCATCACGCACCAAAATCGCATTTTTCACGGATTCGACCACGTCATCCTGCGTCTCATCCCAAGCATGCTGCGCAGTGTAAATCCGCAAAGCAGTCATTGGATTCAACATATCTTGGTACTTCGAAAGGTCACCCAACTCTACAGCGGGCAACTCTACAGTCCGTGGCTGATTACGTGCTGCAAATCTCTTCTCAGCATCACTCTGTTCCGTTTGCTTAAGTGGTTGCTGTACTTCAACTTTCTTTTCTACTTTTTTCGCATCTGCTCCGCTATCCGAGCATCCGACTAGAAATGTACTACACAATCCAACGAGCGCACTTACCACCAAGCATTTCGATGAAATGCTCATCTTTCCGTTCATACAACAATCCTTTTTCCATTAATAGAGTGATAGCCATCGCTTCGTCAGCGTTGAATCCAGCACTTAGAAAGCCCTAATAATACTCAAGAAACCCTTCATCCCATTCGTCACGCCTGCACTCTATTTCTCTTCATATAACAGCAGTCCTTGGTGATGTTTTTTGGCATCAAACGCGTGCATTCCGCAATGCAGGATTATCGACGGCGTTGCTAGAACGCTTGCCGCCAGCTAGCAACCAGCCCTCGGAATCAGGGACGGCTTAAGAATCGTCCAAGCTGACTGCCGAAGAACAAATCGCACAACCGGAAGTATGCTTCCTGTTTGGATTAATCTGCAAGCGTTCCAATGCCCGTTTTGGGCCTAAAAATGGAACTCAACCTAGCATTTGGACGTGTTTTCGCACGCCTACGTATGCGGAACGGTTTGACTCAGGAAGATTTCCATCCGGCAGCCACAGACAGGTATGTCCGAATGCTCGAAAAAGGAAAGGCATCGCCGACGATTGCGATGTTCTGTGAGCTATCAAGCGTGCTGAATGTGAGCCCAGCGATATTGATGGCTCTCACAACAGCAGAAGCTGCTGGTCTTACTGAAGAAGATGGCCTTCAAGCGCTCCAAGCCGCGTTAGATGACACCAAGCGCGTTGCGTAACGGCCCTACGAGCCTGAATGCTCCTCGTACCGCAGCCTCACAGCACTGCCTTCCCCTCAACCACCACGCTCCATAGCTCCGCTCAAGGCGCGTGCCAGGATTGAGCGCTATTGCGGGCATCTGGCCGTTGCTTGAGTACCACTTCTGAGCGCGATTTTGGCTAGAATCTCGATCAGGGTAAGCGGAGGGCCAAGGCTATGACTGACAGTACGGATAACGTCGTAACGGAGGGATCTGGGCTAAAGCCGAGCTTCGAGGAGCTGGTCCAGTTGAAGGCTCAGAAACAAGCTGAGGCTAGCGAGAGCAGAAACGCATGGATGGCTCGCTGGCGAGCAGCATCTCCGGATGAGAGAAATGCGGCTGAAGAGCGGTTTCAACAGGCTTTTAGCAAAATCGCGTCCCAGTTTGGCCGTAGCCGACGCCTCATTCTTTCCGATGCCCCAGCCTCAGATGACTAAGCGTACAAGCTCTGTTCAGTGCATTTCGTCGCTCATCGGTGGCTTATCAACCCGTGTGGTACGGCCAACACCTATCAGCAAGATTTGGCGGTTTTCCAACTGTGGCGCTTGGTAAATAATGGCGCGAACAAAAAGCTCAAGAGCAGCACCGCTGTCACTCCTGGAGTTAGCCAACCATATTCTTTGACTGTCGGATTTGACAGCAATTCAATATCACCACCTCGCAACGTAATTTCAGCTGCCGCTATGAGAATTGGTGTCAAGATGACCGTAGCTTTCAATGAGGCCTGCGCCCCTGCTGCTATGCATTTAAGAAGAAATAGCTTCGGGATCCCATACTTCTGAGAGCGTGACAATGGTAGTTGTGGTTCAAGCACTCTCGATCCGATTCACACGAGCAGTACGAGCCAGAGGAGGCTCGGGTTGAAGTGTACAACACTGCGATACTAGGGCTCAAAATGACCATATGAGCACCGTATACACAGGTTTCGCATCAAGTCTCTCATTGGTGCATTTTTGACAGACGAGATAGTACTATCATTCGGCTACAGATATGGCCACTCGACCCAGTTACGCTCAACGAACATGCGATGAGACTCGCAGTTGCACTTAGCTTCACCATTCAAGAATTCAGGCAAGAAGAGCGTGTAGCAGGAACAGTCGATGAAATCATCCGTCCTATTGGATTCAAGATGGACGATGAAATCTTCCATTTGTGACCGTAGCCACCTTGAAGCTAATTCATCTATACAGACCTTTACCTTTGCTCAGTTAAGGTCCTCTGGGGCCTTATCCAAATGATGTGCCAGCCTTGAAGCGGTATGCGTAATCCTGCACCATTGCCCTCTGAATATTCATGGATGGGATTCAAGGCATGCTGGACGCTAATGCTACGCATATTTCCCTTACCCTCGAAGGTGCCACCACTGACCTTCAGGTACTCAGTTTTGTAGGCCGCGAAGCCCTCAACCAACCGTACTGTTTTGACATTGAATTGGTCAGCACCCGACCAGACCTCAAGCTTGAAGAGCTACTGCACAAAACGGCCTACCTGACCTTTGGCAGTACCGGAAAAGGCATGGTTCATGGAGTGGTATACCGTGCTGCCCAAGGCGACTCGGGCAAGCGCATGACGCGCTACAGCATCAGTTTAACGCCTCAACTGAGTTACCTTCGCCACACTTGCGATCAACGAATTTTCCAACACCTGAGCGTGCCAAAAATTATTGCGCAGGTACTCGAAGCGCGCGGCATCCTTTCGGATGCCTACAGCTTTCAACTCGGCGCAACCTATCCCGAACGTATCTACTGCACTCAGTACGACGAATCCGATCTGCATTTCATCCAGCGTCTATGCGAAGAGGAAGGTATTCACTTCCACTTCCAACACAGCCCCCAAGGGCACAAGCTGGTGTTCGGGGATGACCAAACGGTGTTTCGCAAGCTGACGCCCGTGGCCTACCAGCAAGACTCGGGAATGGCCGCAGAGAGACCGGTGATCAACGGTTTCAACCTGCGCTTAGAAACTCGCACCACTCGCGTCAGTCGTCGCGACTATGACTTTGAAAAGCCACGCCTACTGCCTGAAGGTAACGCCACAAGCAATTTTGTGCCTGACTTGGAGGACTATGACTACCCAGGTCGTTTCACTGAACGCGCACGCGGCAAGCAATTGGCTACCCGTGCACTTGAACGACATCGCAGCGACTACCAATTGGCCGAAGGTAAAGGTGATCAACCTTCGCTGACTACCGGGCACTTTCTACCCCTGAATGATCATCCCCGTAATGAGTGGAACGACCTCTGGTTACTGCTGGAAGTGATCCATGAAGGCAAGCAGCCGCAAGTCCTCGGTGAGTTGATCACCAGTGACGTTACGGACAACAAGGACGACTTCCACCAGGGCTACCGTAACCGCTTCCTTGCCACCCCGTGGGATGCCCATTATCGACCGCCGCTTGATCACCCCAAACCTAAAGTCATGGGCAGTCAGACCGCCATTGTCACGGGTCCTAAAGGTGAAGAAATCCACTGCGACCAATACGGTCGAATCAAGGTGCAATTTCGTTGGGACCGTTTAGGTCAGTCCGACGACAACACCAGTTGTTGGTTGCGAGTGGCCAGCGGCTGGGCGGGTGCCACGTATGGCGGTATTGCGATCCCTCGCATCGGTATGGAAGTACTGGTGACGTTTCTTGAAGGCGACCCTGACCAGCCACTCGTTACAGGCTGCCTGTTTCACAAAGAGAACGTTGTTCCCTACGAGCTTCCCGCAAATAAAACCCGCAGTGTCTTCAAGACACTCAGCTCACCGGGTGGCAAGGGTTTCAATGAACTCCGCATCGAAGACAAAAAAGGTCAGGAACAGATATTCCTGCATGCCCAGCGTGATTGGGACGAAAACATCGAGCATGACCAGAAAATTCGCGTGGGCAACGAACGTCACGATACGGTCGAAGCCAACACTCTCAGCGAATTCAAAGTTGAGGAACACCGCATCACCCACGCCGACCGCAAAACCGAAGCCCGTGCCGATGATCACCTGACTGTCGGTCAGACCCAACACGTCAAAGTCGGTACTGGTCAGTTCATCGAAGCAGGTCAGGAGATTCACTATCACGCTGGTGAAAAGGTCGTAGTGGAAGGTGGCATGGAGTTGACCGCGAAAGCAGGGGGGAGCTTCGTCAAGGTTGATGCAGGTGGCGTGACCATCAGCGGGGCGAACGTCAAGGTCAATTCTGGTGGAGGGCCAGGTTCCGGTTCAGGGCTCAAGATACTGGGGCCGTTGCTTCCGGGAGCTGCCGACAAGGACAAGGCCGGTCAACTCTTGCAAGGGGCACCACGCAGCCACAAGGCCCGATACGTCTTGCTGGATGACAAAACCGGCGAGCCCTTAGTCGGCATGCCATACACCCTTAAGCGTGCCGATGGGAGCTGTTTGCCGGGCTATACGAACGAAGAAGGTAAGACTTTCTTGGTACACAGCAGTGACCCAGCAGAAGTCGATCTGATGACACCTAATCGTAAACCTGAACCGATGGAACCATTGATTAGGGCCGGTGAGAGTGCGCCCAGGGAAATGAATCTGGACTATCGAAATGCCAATTCGGAGGGCGCATAACATGGCCGTTGTACAACCGCAAACACCGCAAAAATGTACGACTACGACTACGAGTATCGAGGGTACAGAAACAAGGGCTGAATTACCCAACCCTACCAACAAACCTTATTTGATGGAGAAAGCGAATTACGCTGCTCGTTTTCCTCGGTTGTCGATCAAGCTACTCCCCGGTGGCGGAATTACGGGAGTGGAGCTGAAACAACTCGTCATGAGCGGTTTGATCCGTGCTGACGAATATCGCTGGGATTTCCGTTGGAACTACAAGGCCGAGGTCAGCTTCGATATGACTTACCTGCCACCAAAACCGTTTCTCAGCACCTCTCTGTCACTTCCAGGTCAAACACCCGATCCAGATCGGCGTCATACGTTGACCTTCTTTCCAGAGGGGCATACGAAGGGACTATTACGCCGACCAGACGTCATTATTGTAAAAAATCGAGCGATCCGCTGGCCCGGTCAGGCGGGACCTGATCACGAAGGAGTTATGCACCCTAATAACCTGGAACGGTTAGTTGAAGTGAAGTTTCCAGGAGATAAACTTCTGCCTGAACAGGAGCGAGCTTATTTGGACATAGCCGGCGATCAAGATCATTTTTCTGTATTAGAGATCAACGACTGCCGGGATAAAGATGATCGTGAGCGGGACGAAGAGTACAACAAAGAACACAAACCGACCGGCTACTTCAATCCATTGCAATGGCCCTCATTGGTACCGCCAAGGGACAACCTGCCAAGACCTGCTCCAGTCCCCGTCCCTGTATACGGTCCAGAACCAACGCCAGTGCCAGCGCATGTTGAAAACTGGACCCAGCAAGTGCAATCAGCAGTAGACAGCCTGTTAGAAGAAGGTGCTAAAGGCATCCAGCAACTATCGCAAGAATTTCAGCAGCATTTGCAAGACGCCCAAACGTGGCTTAGCACTAAAGGTGAGTGGGTACGTCGAGAATCACAAAAAGCTTGGGAGTGGATCAGCGAAACCGGTGGGAAAATATTACGCTGGACCGACGATCAACTCCGCGCCATTTGGCAGGAGGTTCAGCGTTACACCGATTTGACGCTAGAGGCTCTGCGTGAAGTTAATTGGGTGCAACTACTAATGAATATTGGCAAAGTAGTTGCTACGGCGGTAGTGATCATTGTCATTGGTGAGTTGATAGTCGCCGCTGCGATACCGGCTGCTCTTCTAACAGGGTTGTTGGCGATAATTGAAATAGCCACGCAATCCTGGGTTGTTCTGGCAGCAATACTAGCAAAACTTGCTACCAGTCCAGTTCCACGCCAAGCACTAAATTTTTGATTGAGAACCAATGTGAATAAATCATTAAAAAACCTAGAAAATCGCGCTCCTGACTTGTCTTTTGAATTGCCAGATGGTACACCTGTGGTGAGACTAGGGTTGATAACCACACTTTACTTTAAGCAAGGATATACCCAGGAGACAAAGCGCAAGATAGATGAGTGCTTCACTCGTTTTTACGAGGAGTTTAAACCGGTTCTGAAAGGCATGGTTTATCGTCGGCAAAGGAAGCTGACCGACGCCAACTTTAGTAAGGTGCGTGAACAAATACTGGAAACTGGTTCAAATGACGAGTTTAGCTGGTTTTTGGGCAGTTCGACAAAACCCACAGAAGCTGATGACTATAGCCTGTCAATGCTGAACTCCCTTGAGGCGCACGGGGATAAAAAGCGTTCATATATAAAGTTAGTATTGCCTTGGTCATTCCTAAAAGAGTCCGATGGACCCAATCGCTATCAGGCTTGGGTGATGTATCTATGTAATCAGGTTGGAGCCGAGCACGGATATAGCGGATTGTCCAGCGTTCTACCTTACGACTATCACAGCTATATGCCGACAGAGTACGAGTTGGCTCAACAGTACTCAGGCCTAGAAGTGGACTCAATGCCTCACTCGTCCTCACGGGAATTGTTGGGTTACATCAAAGGCGTAAACTGGTACACCATTCTGAGTGAAAGCTGTCTTGAGCGTCTTGGCGGTGAAGCAACTGTGCGTCAAGCCCTTAGCGGTCGTGGTGATATTAAAATACTTACCTTCAATAACGGGCTGATCATTCGTGCCGGCGAATATCCAGAGCTTGGTGCTTTGGATGATGGCCCTCCAGCCGCCTATATCGCAGTCAATAAGGTCGTGAGACCGGTACGTATCCCGAATCCAGATCGACTCCATAGCTACTCGCCGTATGGCAATTGCTTCGAGAAAGACAGTACTGCTCGGTGGTATGCACGATTTGACCAGGAAGACACGGGATCGACTTCTCCCTCTCGCATTGAAGCAGGCCAACCTTGCAGTAAGGCGGGTTACTGGTTCAGTCCAGCGCAGGCGAATTCTCGCCGTTACTTCAAACAGGGCGAGCTTATGCCCAGCTTTAGTGGTTCCAGTTGGGGGGCCACGCTGTGGTACTGGTCCGGAGAACGGGACGGTAGAGAGTAATCTCACTTGCTAAACACGGTGCTGCCAATAATCCAGAAGGCTCAATGGCAGCCTGTTTTTTAGATTGGATGTGCGTACGCTCGCGCCGCGTTCAGTCGGAAGTATTGCTCGTGTGCTGTCTCGAAAAAGTCCATCGTGTGCTATAGGAGATGAGAGACCAAGACCCGCAAACTCCAACACTTTACAGACATTAACCTCGAAATGCTTCGGCGAGTCGATTGGGTACAAATTTTGATCGACTTGGGAATTTTAGCTGTAGAAGTGGTAATCGTATTTGCCATTGGAGCAGTCGTTGTAGCAATGGGTATTCCAGCAACCCTCCTTGCCGGTCTGATGGTTATTGTGCGCCTGGCTCAGGTTTCGTGGCTCTTGTTAGCCAGCATTTTGAGTGGTGTAGCGATTAATTCAGCAGTTGCTGCCGGATAGGAGAGACGATTATGAATGCATTAGAAAAATTGACTAAGCAAGCCCCAGATTTGGTCTTTGAGTTGCCGGATAACACACCAGTTGTGAGGCTAGGGCTGATCGTTACAGTGTATTTTAAAGAAGGTTATTTACTTGAGAGCAAGAAAAAAGTCATGGAGTGCTTCGACCGTTTCAAGGAAGAGTTCGGTCAACATCTAAAAGGTCAATTTGATGACCGTTATAAAAAACTGACCGATGACAGTTTCAAAAAAACGACTCTGAAGATTCTTGGAACTGATTCGAACGAACAATATGAATGGCATATCAGCAGTGCTCCGACCGCAAGTGAGGCCGCTGAATACAGCCTTTCGGCATTGAATTCTTTTGAAGTCCATGGCGACCAGAAACGCTCGTATCTGAAGATCACATTGCCTTGGGCTTTTTTGCAGGACGCTGACGGCGCTGCTAGATATCAAAACTGGCTGGTTTATCTTTGTAATCAGGTGAAGGCGGAGCATGGTTATGGCGGCCTTTCAAGCGTTTTGCCTTATGACTTTGATAGTTACATGCCAATGGAATTTCAGTTGGCGCAGCAGTTCTCTGGCCTTGAAGTGGACTCCATGGTACATAACTTTAAGCGAGAACTGCTTGATCACATTAAGGGTGTGAACTGGTACACCATTCTTGGGAAGCCGTTTGTGGAACGTCTAGGGGGCGAAGACCTGCTACGTCATGCTTTTAGCGGTCGTGGCGATATAGAAATATTGAGTTACGACAATGGACTGATCATCCGTGCGGGTGACCTCCCTCAGTTGGGCGCAGAAAACGAACAGCTTCCCCCTGCATATGTTGCGGTCAATCGAGTCGTAAAACCGTTGCGTATCCCCAATCCAGATCAACTGCACACCTGCTCGCCTTACGGTAACTGCTTTGAAGAGGATAGTACCGCCCGCTGGTACGCTCGCTTCGACCAGGAAGATATTCAATCAAGAACTCCCGGACGCCTTGAAGCCGGTAAGCCATGCAGCGTGGCGGGTTATTGGTTCAGTCCTGCTCAATCCGACTCCCGGCGTTATTTCAATCAGGGCGAGATCTTGCCGAGTTTCAGCGGCTCAGCTTGGGGCGATACGCTCTGGTATTGGTCGGGTGAGAAGTAACACGATGACGCGAGTCGGAGGTTCCTCCTGAACGTTTAGCTACACGTCGCCACCAGCTTTGCCAATATGACCCAAACGAAATGTGGCACGTAGCGGATGCGTTCAATCGTTGGGCCGTTATTCCCATATTGAGGAAGGAACGAAATGTCTTGGTTTGATAGGTTTTTTCAGTTCACACGCACCAATGACATAAATCAACCTGCGGCGCCTCACAACGACCTGCCAATGCAATCTGACGCTCTCGTTGGACCTCATAGCGATATCGAAGACCCTCTGTATATCCAGGCGATCAGCTTCGTTCTGAAGTCCAAGCGGGCTTCAATCAGCGAAGTTCAGCGCCACCTCAAAATTGGGTATACGCGAGCAGCTCGCTTCATCGAGACCATGGAGGTTGACGGGTTTGTATCGTCACTTACGAACGGTGAACGTCGTTTGCTATCCGCAGAAGAACGTAGTGCATATCTTCTCCGTCGAAATGTTGAGCCAACTAACCTGGACATTGAGGTCAAACAGAAAACCCTTCGCCGTAAGAGACTTCCTTGCCCAGAAAAGTTGGACCTTCCACCACTGACGGGAAACATCAGGGGCACCAAAAATATCGGGTTCGATATTGTGGGGGAGTCGCATTTTCAAACAGCTCTTCGAAAAATTCGAAATTCCAGATGCATGGCAGAAGACAACGATTTTGAGGCGTTCATTGTGACTGAGCCCAACAACCCTTATGACTCCAATGCATGCGCAGTTTTCATAGACGGCTTTAAAGTCGGCTACCTGCCTAGGGATGCCGCTGCGAGCTTTGTCGACCAGATAGCGGACCAGGGAGTCCAAGGAGTTTCGTGTTTCCAACTGAGGGCGAAATTGGTAGGTGGGTTCGGAACGAGATTGAAAATCGGTGTGATGGTCAATCTACCTACAAGTGAGGAGTGATAGCTTTTCCCTCTATCAGCGTGTATCGCAGGTAAGCGGGTGGGGGAGCAATGGAACACCCCCTCTACCCAGCTTAGCGGGAATGGGCCCCAGCGGGGTTTATAGGTCGTGGGCGTCGCACTGATGACTGACCTATCTTTAAACGTCTGAGTACCGCATTGACAGGCAGTTTTCGGCCCAGACCGTGTAAAAACGCATGCTCAGTTTTGAAGTCTGCGTCGCCACGTAAAATCTGACCGTCATTGGCAGATCAGTGGTCCTGAAAATTGCGTAGGAACGCGGTTTTCATTCCGATTCGGACCTTCAAACCTGCTCTAAAACGTTTTTACACAGCCTGGACCAAAAGCAGCCTTACGCAGACCTAGTGTAATTGTGGGGTTTTTCTGCACCCCTTACGCTCTATTAATGCGGATCACACATATTATATTAGTTGTGCTAGCTTGAGTTCTGGATGGTTCACTATAAGGCGGGGGGTGGGGATGGATGGTAAGGAAGTGATTTTGCAGTTTGATTTGAACAATAAATTTGTATCGACGAAAGAATATGCAAGCGGGCTTGTGAAAGCTGTAAATGATCTGGCTCCGCACCTGAGCATTGCACAGAGAGAGGAGCTTTGCTTTAACAAGCTAGGTTTAAAGTTAGATAATATTAGTGAAAAGGCATATATACAAGCGGCGGTAGAGGTAACCGTATGCGCTCACTTTGCTAGGTTCTTCCCGGGGGGATTTTTTTATGAAGAAAAGGTGAACCCTCCTAAAGATGTAGACTGTTCTGTCCGAGTGGGGAATTTTAAATATAATGTGGAGGTGAAATGTGCCGACTTTTCTAAAAAGCACGCTATTGATGATAGCGATGGTTTCAAGATCGGCTCACTAGGTCGCCTTGACGATTACGATGATCTCGTAGCAGACCTAGAGAATCTGTTCTCCAGCGATGGCCATGTTTTATCCCGGCAAAGGCACATGGATAACAACCTTAAGGACTTCCTTATCTCCGCCCATGAAAAGTTTGCCTCCACAACTCCCGATAATGAGCTGAATATACTTGTGGTGGGGTGCGATGATGCTATGGATATGCAAAAGTGGAAATCATACTTATATGGACCCCAAGGACTGTTTACGCTCGAATCTTATACAGATACATCTGCATACGACAGAGTAGATCTAGTTTTGTTGACCAATCTCTATCATCGTCACAAAGATCCGGCATCGAAGGATAAATTAAGCGGGCATTGGAATTTAAGCGAAGCTTTCTGTATTTTATGTGAAAATCCAAAATCTCTTAAGCCGGATGAGACTTTTTTAGAATTTTCAAGAACAGTACGGCATCATAATAATGAACTGCATAACCACACTGTAGAGGGTGAAGCTCCTGAGTTCATTTTAAAGGGCTTAGAGATTCCAAGTTATGTCGTTAGCCAGCTTCAAGCTAAGGGCATCTACTATTTTCAGCCATATGAATCCGAACCTGAGAGTGGCCGGGAGAAACTCTAGGCTGTTGGCGCCGATTGAAAACTGACCCTGCCAATTGAAAATTGACCCAGGGCGGATTGCTGATTTTTTGCACCAGCAATTGTGGATAAGCTTAGCAGCAGTATTCCGGTTGAAGAGGCATTAAGCCCTACCGCATGTAGTCATGCGGCAGGCTGTTTATGGTGTGGATCAAAACGATTCATCGTCCTCGATACCATCTTCGTCCTTGCGCTTTGCGTTCGATGAGCGGGATGTAATGCTGCCAGTCAAAACTGACCTGATCTCGATCAAAGAGGCGCTCGTGACTGGCAATCATCGTTTCATCGGCGATGACAACAGATGGCAACTTTCGTAATATTCATATTACGCTCAATAGCCTTTACATCTGATGTTGAGACCAGCTCCGCTGATTGGGGCCAGCCAGTCTCATTTAAAAAAACAATTGCAGAATTTACGAAGAATCGAACTATTCGCCTCTTAAGCCCCCGACGATTTTTGTTCCAGATAATCGGAAATAAGTTGAGCCCCAGCAGTAGATGACTCAAGTAGTAGTTTTTCAGACTCAAGCAGCCCGGAATAAAACCTGTCAATTTTTCCAAGAGCTAAAATATTTTTCGTAACTTTTGACTCGTCTCTCCAAGCTTCAAACTTAGCGACATCTTGCACTCGTTGGTCGATGCTATGTTTATGCATTTCCGCTGCATCAATCAGCATTCTTCGACAAAAGTCCAATTCTTGTCGTGAAGCGATATCGCTCCTCACTAAATCTTCCGCTCGCTTAACATCGTTAAATGACTCACTGTAAACTTCACGAAGACGATCAAGAAATAGATCCAGTTTGTTTGCCAAATTCCTGTCTAATTCCGACTCCAGCATTGAAAGCTGGAATGCAGAAAATTTCTGCCCACCAAATAATATTATGTACCTGATTTGATCAAGAGATTTCGGCATATACGACTGTATAAAAGAGCACGCTTCGCATGTACCGCTTACCACATCGTTGATCAATTTATTGAATTCGCCACCCAAGTCATTCCTAGAACCATCCTCAATATAACTTAAACCGGACAGAGCGTGCCCCTCGACCTCAACCATTACTTCGTCAGTAACATCTACCAACAGACTACTGCCGATAATATCTCCAGGAGAAACCTTTTGGGGTGGTTTTTCTAAGAGGGGAAATCCAAATACCGCGTAGCTTTCAGCGATCAACTGAGAACAGAATAACTCATTCGTTCCTAGCTCATACGAATCAAATGGTGAAGCACATAGTAAGGCACCTTTTAATGAATACTTTTTATACAGATGCGATTTTGCGTATTGGCCCAGCTCATTCATATTAGCTTTGTTCGACTCATCTCTAAGCCTAAGCACTTTAATGCTTTGCTTGTCTCTCACCGCCCTACCTAAAATCGAGGTTAGCTTGACGCCTATCGAAACTGCCTCAATAAGAACACCTCCGTGATGTACAAATAGAGCAGCATGGCTAAAGCTAGAATTTGTTGCGCGCTTTATAACATTACTCCTCCAAGCATCGCTGGTACTGAGCAGTATGTCGCCTATTTTTATTTTTGATTGGTCAAAGATATAACAAACTGTGGCAGTTGATTTCTTTTTTGCTTGTTGAAATTCCACGCCTGCTCTCCCTGACAAGCTAAATTAACGTTTTAAACTGTACTATCTGTCCAGCGCTACGTAATAACCATATCGTAGACCTGCATCCTTTATCTGCGCCTCTGCATCATGGACAGCGCGGCTAAGAGCACCTTTGTAGGAGGCCAGCAAAATATGTGCTGCGATCTAATATCACACCAAAATGGCGCGTTCAACTAGCACGAGGCTCACCAACACCAAAATCAACCAAGATATTCGGGTTAATGTGCGCAATCTGGATTTCGCCACAGATGATGAACCTGAAAGCTTGGTTCTGGAGCGATTTATCTCTTCCTTGATCTCGTCAATGCCCACGACCACGTCATCGTATTTGGAAACTGACTGCTCAAACTCTTCGCCCAGCAAATCGATATGACTAATAACGTTGCTGTTGAGGGATGCGATCATCCATGTCGAAATCAACAGGCCAACGAACACCACAAAAAAGTCCCAGCCTGAAGTCGTAGACTTCAGTATTGCGCCTACGGCAACCACGCCTCCAGGTATCGCAAATGCCTTAGTCTGCTGAGCCATGATCGCGTCTTGGACCTTGCATAAAAATCCAACGCGTTCACTCTCAATCCCAGCCAAGATTTTGTTAACCGAAAACTTGCTTACATAAACCTTGTAGCGCTCGGTGTAGCCTTGATAAAACTTGCCTAGCGAGGACATCAAGAATTTGATGTTTCGGCTGTCTTCTTCCTTGAAGAAGTCGATCAAAGCTTCTCGCATGACGTGCCGTCGTTCATCGCAGTGGACATCATCTTCCTCGCCGACAGCCGACTCTAACGTCTCGGCGCGCTTAGCCCAAGCCTCGTCGACATCAATCGACATCAGCTCGCTGTAGCTCATTGCGTACCGGACTTCCAGCTTCGTGAGGAACGATTCCTTTGAGCTGAAAAACACGTATTTCATCGGCTGGGTCTCATCACCCTCGTGATGACAAAGGGACTTGAGCATTGAACGCAATGAGAAATACACACTCAACCGGAGGTTGAATGACGCCATCCCTTGTGCATCCATCCCGATCACGAAGTGGTGTTCGGGCTTTGTCGCCTTAGTACGTACCGCGTGCCATAGAGCCTCGGCATCAGCGAAGAAAGGGATGTAGCGGTCAGTCCAAGCAGCGCTCGACAAAAGATAAATGTGATTGCCAATACGCTCCAGACTTTGAGGGTTTTCACAACCGTGTCGAGTCAGAAAATCATTAATTTCTGCGTCGTCCAGCGCCTCAGCGTTGAGCACCAGTTGATCGTCATCCAGTGAGATTCGGTCTAGCATCCTTGCCCCTCAAATGTTCTCAGCACCTATGCCTTTTAGCTTTTCCGAGACATCGCTTGGCAGCTTTATCGTCAGATAAACGAAATCCTTATCAACGCTCAAGTCAGCGCCCTTGTCACCAATAGCCACAGCATCAAGCTTGATGCGCCCATCGAAATCTCCAGATGGCAATTTGACGTCGACGAAGCCCATGTTTTTCGCGGTTACACTGGAGGGCTGAAATTCTTCACTGACCTTAAAACGCTCTGAGTTTTCAGAAATAAACTTGGATCGAGATGCTAAGCGCCGCTTGGCAATCCCTGCCACTCCTCCACCACCTCCTGCATTGCCTACAAAGGCCGAGTCCGTAATGGGCGTTTCTGTGTGTCCCGAACGCTAAGGAAGGCTCTGCATTGTCCCTTCCGACTTCCAGCCGATACGAAAGGGCAAATGCTAACTCAAGAAGCCTTGGCACAAGAAAGCCTGTCAGTAGCACGCGTGGAGCTGGTGAATGTCTAGCCTCCAAACTCGCGACTACCCAGCAGCTACAAATTTGCCTCCCGCCAGCAAGGTTTGCGAATCTATGGCCTGAGGTTCAGATGACAGCCTCAAAGGGGCAACGCAGCTAGAGCCTCCGCCATCGATTAAAACATGCCATCGAGCATTACTTCGCTGAGTCGGAAGTAACGCCCGGCTGATTCCAGCGAAGGAAACACCCGGCACAGTTTTGCATCGGTACTGATAAATCAAGCAGGGCACTCATCAATGATATTTGAACCTGCGGTTATCGAAGGCAGGCTTCGTCCCCTCAAGCACCTTCACCACATGCCCGTTGATAGCAGGGCTCTCGATGGCTCCTGCGGTGTAGGAGATTTTTTGGCTGTTCGCTCGATCAAAATGAGACCAGATGATTTGCTCCGCATCGCAGACAACCGCCAGGTTCGGATTGTGCGTAACCATGATGATCTGCCGACGCTTCTTAGCCTCGGTGAGCACTGGCACGAGAAGACTCACCACAGTTTCGTTGTCGAGGTTTTCTTCCGGCTGATCCAGAATGATTGGGTTGCGCCCCCTGTCCACCAGCAGATAGAAGATCAAGAGAAGAGCACCCCGTTGACCGGGCGAGAGCTGCTCGATCTCAGCATCTTGGAACGTCAGTGAATACCGGGGTTCCAGGTAGGAAAGATCAAACAGGAGGTCATAAACCTCATTCGCACTCTTGTCCTTACGCAGCATTGAGTCGATGCCGTATTCAACCTTGTCGCCAATCGTAGCGGCCGCAGCTGAGATCCTGTCGTGCAGCGCCTGGGCAAAAGCCACAGCCTCTTCACGATTGTCGAAATCAGCAGCTTCGCCCAGTCGGCGCACTGTGTTGAGGCTCTCGTCGTCGCCTCGGAACTCTCCGACGTTCTGCTTCAGCAGGGTGAAGAGGCTGGTGGCAAAAGCGTCGATTGAGCCGCCGAGCTTCGCCTTGAATTGGAGCTTGTACTCCTCGCGAATCAGACTGTTCCCCTGAATTAGTTCTTGAACCGGCTTGAACAGTGCCTCCCTAGCTCGTCGCTGAGCATCGAGGATGTCGTAGACCTCCCCTGCCAACGCCAGTCGAACGCTTCGATGCGCCTTCAACAACTCTGGTAGAGCATCTATTTGAGCGATCCTAGCCTCCAGTCCTTTCACCGTTTCTGGAGAGTCACCAGCACCAACAAGGTCCAGATACTTCCTCTGCCACTCTTGGACTGCGAGCAGATGATTCTGATAAAACAGCTGAGGTTGATCCAACTTCGCTTTAGCTTCGACTTGCTTCCCTACGAGTTCCTGGCGCTCACCTTCCGCTGCGGTGGCTCTAATGCCAATGGTCGTTTGCTCAGCTAGAAACGCTTCTTCGAGCCGGCCCAACGTACCAAGATTTAAGTCGATTTTCGCCACGTCGGTGACAGCCAATCCCAATAGGTTGAGATCTTTACTGGTGTCGTTCACGAACTGGTCGTAGGTGCGCTGGAGCAACCGGACTTGCTCCCTCACGTCCTTGACGGCCTTGCTCTTGGCCGCTAGCTGTGAAGCCTTCTCATTAGCTTTGTTGTGTTCATCTTCCAAGCGTTTGAGATTTGCAGCGATTGCCTCAAGGGCCTCGGCCGTCGTTTTCTGCTCAGGTGACAGCTCAGCAGAAGGCTTTTCAATCGACGCTGGCCTCACAGCCTCGTGTTCCGCAAGCTGCCGTCGCTTGAGGGTCAGTTGTTCCGTCAGGCTTTTCTTGACTAAAGGATGGAGTTGGTTTTCGTAGGTAGCGATCTCAAGATTGACCCGTTTCAGATCCTTACGGAACTCGTTCAGCTGAAGGCGGTACGTGCTTTCCTGCTGCTCAATTAGCTGGTCAAAATCCAGTGCACCTAACCGGATTGCATCATCGGTATGTGAGAAAATGACCGCCCTAAGCTCATTTTCAAAAGCGTGAGATTGGCCAGTAACATGTGCGTTGCAGAGATCTTCGAAGTGTCCTTGAGGGATATACCTCACCATCTCAACCATCTCGGCGGGCGGGTCCGCGTTGAGATTGCAGGTGTTAATGGTTCCATCATGCCAGATGATGAAACCCTCGAACTGTCGAGCAGGCTCTCCAGCCTTCCCCCGGAACCGCTCCTTTCGAAGGAAGGAGAAGTGATTGGTCTGGCGCGAATGGCCCAACAGAGCCAGGACGTCAGCCAGAGCGCTTTTGCCACTCCCCTTGTTGCCAATTATGGCGACAAGATCGGAGTTCAACGGAAGCTGGACATCGCCCAGCCAGTGCGAGGCCAGTGCAGATCCCTGCACCTTGCTGATCATCACATGGTCGATGAAATACGTTTTGTTGGCCGCGATATGATCTAGCTTGGGAGGTGATATCCCTATGAATGAGCGCTTTGCGGGCTCTAGTATTGCTTGCTGCAACCCACGGAATGTGGGGTCAGCCTTGATCCAAGTTTTCTTGTCTGACGGAAAGTCGCCGTATCCACGACGATCATTGCTTCCAGGAATGCCAACAAAGCAGTGCGCATCACTTCCGGCCACCACTAGGCGAGAGACATCTTTCAATCCTTCTCTGATACCAGCATAAAACTTGGCATTACCGGGTGTTTCTTCTCCGACAAAAGCAGCACGGACATCTAGATTTCGACTTTCGAAAATCGGAGAGCATCGCACCAGTCCAATGAAATAAGCGTAGTGATCTGTCCATCTCACATCGCTCAGGCCATCGTTCGTATCGTATGGCATGAAGCCAATAGCTTGCTCATCAGGAACTTTGGCTATCGCCTCTTTGTAGCTGTCACAAGTCAACTCGGCGATTTTAGCGCCAGCTATGTAGGCCTGCGCATCATCTGCTGCCACCTGCTCAGGCTTGAAGCCGTGATGCCTGAGGAGTGCGTCCGGGGCTTGCTTGGCAAAATCAGTGAGAGCCCCATCTGACAATGGCCTGCTGTTTTCGGCTAGTCGGAGGTGGGATAAAAAATCTTTGAGGATCTGATCATCAAGCTCGTTGGAGAACAGAACATGGGCGTTAAGGCGCCCCTTCATAGGGGCAGCCAGCCTCAGCTCAATCCCAGGGAAGACAGTTTTCGTCAACTTCGGGGCGTCCGGCTCACTCAATCTGCGTTTCAGCGCAAACCACCCGTCAAACGTCCAATAATCCATCAGCGCAAAAACATCGGGCTCCGCCTCATTCAGCGCCTTGATCATCTCATCCACAAGGGCATTGTTAGCAGGCGAACCCAGGTTCTTCCGATCAAACTTCGTCCCGCTCCACTCGAATGACGCTGGAGTGTGAATATGCAAATCCCACTGCCGCCACTCTGAACCGCGCTCACTGCCGCTCTGAATCGCCATTGCTCACCTTCCTTTGTCTGGAACTGCCCAGTCCATTTCGTTTATCGCGCCAATGGATACCAGATGTGTTGGCGCTGATTGAAAACTGACCCACCCTGCCGATTGAAAATTGACCCAGGGCGGATTGCTGATTTTTGTCCCGGCAATTGTGGATAAGCTTAGCAGTCGTGTTCCGCTTGAAGGCTCATCAAGCCCCACCGCATGACCCACTGGCCGACTCGCTCACAAGGCACCGAGTAGCGATTTCGTGCCACGCTGATCAGGCAGGTGCTGGAGACCCTTCGGGCGCTCTAACCCATTTTTGGATGGTGTTTCTCGACAGCCCGGTACGCTTGGCTATCTGGTGCAGCGAAAGCTTGTCGCGGAAGTACATCCGCCGGATTTTTCCCAACATTTCCATGCTGATCACCCTGTGTTCTCCTGCTCGGAAAGTGAGCAGAAGCAGTTGAACACCTGGGTCAGTTTTCAGTCGGCAGAACAGCCTTTACTGGGTCAGTTTTCGGTCAGCGGCAACAGGCTGAAAACTGACTCAGGCATTGAACTGCTTCTGCTCAATTTTTGGGCAGGAGACGTTTGCACTCGGCGAGGCCTTTCAGTTCGACTGGAGCGAAGAAGGTCTGCTGATCGGCGGCTTGTTTCGACGCATCCTGACTACCTGCGGCGCGATTGAGGACCAAGATACCAAAATTACAAAAACATGTGCTCCAGACGCATGCTGGGCGGCCTTGGAATACGCCACGTTGCCAAGGCAACAGACGATATTAATGCATTCACGTTTGAGGGCAGGTGATATCAAGATCCCGAAAGGCCAAGATACGCGGCGATAGCATTCGCAATACCGGTTGCGGTTGCCTCTATGCCGGGCAGCCGGGCAGCCGGGAAATCTCTAATCGTCATGAACTCAGACTCAAGGACGGTTTCGTCATCATTACGGCAGCGAGTGATCAGGGAATGGTGGATATCCATGATCGCAAGCCGTTGGTCTTATCCACCAAGAATGCCAGGGAATGGATTGACCCAGAGACCTCGGTGCTTCGCGCCGAGGAATTTGCCAGGGGGTTGCCGTTCTGCTGAAGATTTCAGGTGGTATCCCGTTGGCAAGTCCGTTGGCAACGTGAAGAATCAGGGTGTGGACCTAATTAGGCCGCTAATGTTGCCAACGGGGGACGAAGAGTGAAAAGTCCATGAATCAGCTAAAACTCATGATAGAGGCCATTTTCGCATTGGTTTTCAATGCTGTTATTGCTTCTTTCTCAGAGATACCCCAATAGGGAACAGTACTGATAATCGGTCGAATTTCTTGCCATGCGCCCCATATTTCTATACCCAACTCCTTGCCCCCCCTAAAGCCCTTCTTATCGGTTCGAGCGTGCTGTTGGAGTGACCAAACAAATTCTGCCAATACCTTCTTCATTTCTACGTAACCTAATAAACGCTTTTCAAATTCTCGTTTCTGCAATGCTGACGGCAGTTTTTTTGACATGAAGTCCTGCCACTTTGTTGAGCCATTGCGATATCGCTCCAGCATACTTAAAATCTCAGGCCGTCGGCTTTCAAGCTCTATCAGCGGGACAGACATTAACACCGTGTCGGACATTTTATAGCGAGCCACGACTATTGCCACAACAGTTTTCCTGAGACGAAAGGACACAGAACCTTTTTCAATATCTACAATCTCGTTCATTTTACAGCTCCTTTTTATTGTTATATAAAGATTATACTCCTCTTTTAGATGTTCGGCTCGGCACGGACGCAATATCTACACAAAAAAATATCAGTACCTATACATTTAATACACCGTTCCCACCTAGAAGATAGACAGGTACTACCTAAAGTTTGCGCAACATGTAGCAAAGATAAAAACACCCTTAAAAAAAACCGACAACACCCTTTACTATTTTTCGGAAAATCACCGCTTAATCAGCTCCAGGAAAATAAAACGTCAAAACAGCTGATATAATTAATATGAACCTTGAACAAACGCGCATGCTTTTTAAGTGAAGATTTCTGGGGAGCCAGCAATGTATTCCCTTATTATAAAGTGTAGTATTTCACTCGTTCCTCCCGACCTACTCCACTTGATAAACGGTAATACTCTGGCTGCTCACAACATCTTCGATGTGTTGCGCGAAGATCAAATGCAAGTGATTCACAGTAGTTTGTCAATAAGAATAAATCGCATTAAGGCTTTACCAATAAAATAATAATAAAAACAGGAATCAAAGAAATGAAAAGCAAAGGCGGAAGACCAAAAAAAGAAGGTTCTGATTTAAGATTAAAAAACGTTATGGTTAGCTTCTCTATAGATGAATATGAGACGCTTCAAGGAATTATGGAAAGGACTGGCCATGATTCACCTGCCGTTTTCCTACGTGTATCAGGTTTGCGCTCAAGAGTTCCTGCTAGGGTATTTGTACCAGAATTAAACAGAAGGCTTCATGAGAAAATAATAGAAGGCGTAAATGCAATAAAAGAAATGAGGGATTCTGGTGAGATTAATGAATACAATTCCGGCCAATTTTTGGTAAATCTCAGATCAATAGCTGGTGATGTAATTGATACTGCTGCATATAAGAGAATCGAATTAATGCAGCTTGAGATTGATCGACTGAACGCAATCATTCAAGGAGGTGCAAAATGATCACAAGGAAATTCAAGAATGATTCAAAATGCGGAAACCGAGTTGCGTATGTATTTGGAAAGAATCACGAGCATAAATGCGATTCAGTCACATTCGTTGGAGGAAATGTATATTCTGATAATGCTGAAGATCTTGCAAGGGAAATGGAAATCCCCACAAATATGCGCCGCTCAGCTACAGACAAGGGGCCAGGACTTTGCGGAGCGCATTATATGATCTCTCTAAGGCCAGGGGAAAAGCTAACAGTCGAAGAATGGAAGGACGTTCTTGATACGACCATGACAAATCTAGGTTATGGAAAAGATCATAAGTATTTTGGCGTAATTCACGAAGATACAGAAAAGCAGCACATGCACATAGTAGCTAACAGAATCTCTATGGACAACTACCTGCTTGTAAATGAAAGCAAAGATTACGAAACGCTTATGGATTCTGCAAGAGATCTAGAAATAAAATATAAGCACAAAATTGAGCCAACAGCGAATCCGGAAGACACTTGGGGTGTCAATGAGCTAGAACGTGACGTCAAGAATTTTGGTAGGGAGTGGAGCAAGTATGAATCTGAATTAAAGAAAAATCCTGACGCCCCTAAACCAAATGTTAAATTCAGAAACATTGTTCTTGCTCGCGTAGCTGCTTCAATAGAAGAGGTACATGCGATAGCTGAGCGAAAAAGCACAAAGAAAAACCCAGCTCAACCAACAATGGTTCAATTTGTGGCTGCATTAAAGAAGCGCGAAATTGATGTAAAATTCACCATAAAAGAAGGCACTAAAGAAATAACAGGCATCACCTACATCTTTGACGGTCGCCACATCACTGGCCGTGAGCTTAAAAGATCACGCTTAACTTTCCAAAAACTTATCGAACAAGAAGGTATTTCATATGAGCCAGAAAAGCATTTTTCGGCTTTACAGAGAGCGGTGCAATTTAGAGCTGGAGAATCAAAAGAATCAAAGCACGAAAAGGATCTCGAAAAAAGAAGATCAGGTGGCAATCTCCCAAGCGGAGTTGCCAGATACGATCAAATCAACGCAGACGACTACATGGACGCCGCGTCAGGTCCTAGGCATAGATTAAGCAAGAAAAAGGAGCAAAAACCAAAGGACGAATATTTTGCGATTCGTGTCACAATGCAGAAATATCACTACGCAATAGCACGCAGAATGATGCCCCCTACACGTTTCAACTCCCAATACATGATATTTGCTTTCAAAAAAGACTATAGGGAAGTTCGAACCGAAATAGAGACGAATAGGATTATTCGCCTAATGCAGCAGATGTTGTCAACGTTAATGACTTTTTTCGGCATTTTCAAAGCTCAGTGCGAGCTAGTTATGGATTTTGAGTACAGCCCAACATCTGACGGACCGATTTATACGAGCCACATTGAAGAACAGCCGCCGTCCCTCACGCCAAATATTCGGCGCCAACAGCTTCGCACTACATTTCAAACAGATTTAAGTTGTTAGCACCTGACTTTACCTAAAAAACCGCTGGCCATTTCTGCGGAGCAGGTTCGTGCCAGCAAACTTCAGGTGGAGACTCTCGGTAGCTGGAAACACTTCAGAGCGTATTCAGTGCCCAGGTAGGCGATCACCAACTGGGCTACTCTCGCGGAATCCCGACTGTATCAAGCTCGCTTTTTAGACGGTCAAGGAGACTGGATGCATCCTCTGATTCATTTGCGATCAAAAAAGTCAGAGTGAGCAGCAGAGAGGGCGAAACACCCAATCGGTCGCAAATTTCGACTGTCTTGTCGAGTGTAGGCAGGTGGTATCCACCCTCCACCTTGCTGATGTAGCTCCGCGACGTGATGGGCTCAAAATCCTCTTGCGTGAGTCCTTTTTTCTTACGCACGTGCCGCAGCGCCCGTCCGAGCGCCTGATTGAGATCCACCTGATACCCCGCCCAAAAAAGGTAGAATCAGACACGGACATCCACTGAAGAACCATAGCGAACTCGACACATTTTTATATTTATTTGCATTGCGTCAACACTACGTGCGACCTTTGTGGGCAGGACTTCGTGAGCAGAAGCGGGAGGAACCATGTTCAGAATTTGGTTGAGGGTCCGCGCAGTCATCGATGGATATTTCCGCAAGAAGCGACTTTGCCCTGGGCTTTTGCACGCAACACCCGGCGGCATGGTGTATTCAGACATTGAAGACATACATGCCTCGGAATCCTCAAAGAATGCTCATCGAGCGGGGTACTGGGTTCTGAGCCCCAGCTATCGCCCCGAATTGAATCCAGACGACCTCCAAACCATGAGGCGTTCGCTCGATGATCGTTCTGCGCCTGCCTGGCATGCCCACGTGCATGGGTCAGTGGAAGGGCCGATGGTGTTACAGCTCACTCCTGGCCTATGCGAGGAACTGAAATGGCAAGAAGGTGACCGTATTTCATTCCGCAGACTGTACTCCGGCGAGTTAATTACAGCTGTCGACCGACGCGCTCGATCCTGACACCGATGACTGACAATGAGCTTGGCACCAGACCAATCAGCAGTCCGCCCCCTCAAATTACGCGCCTAAATAGAAAAGAGAGATTGCCAATGGAAGAATCAATTGACGATAAAATCGCGCGCCTCAAGCACGACTCCGGGATTGAAAGATTTACTGGCTTCGTCTCGTACGCAACTGTCGATCAATCGGAAACGCTCTCAGGCCATATCTGGAGGCATATTGATGCCAGTAAAGAGGGCGAATTTGCTGATGGCCACAAAATCATAACGTCTCCTGTTGTGGCGATCCATGGAGTGAAGCAAAGCCTCTGGGTAGAAACAGAGACCGGCAGCCTCTATGGGATCCTGTCCCTTGCTCCGCTCGGCTGGCTTTCTATCAGCGACTTGTACAAAGCCCATCAACGGCTTGAATCAGTTCCTGCGCATGCTCCTGATTTTTATCTAAAACGCAGTTCTGATCCGCTACCGCCAATGAAGGGTCGAACACTAAAAGAGAAAAAGCGATCACATAGCACCGCAGCAGTGAGGAGCGATGGCCGTTTGGGATCACCCATCACCCCCGCTTACCGAGACTTCATAAACGAATCAATTGCCCAGATACGGTCCAACGCACAACCGGTACACCCCGAGACGCAGGTAGCTCCCCCCAAAGCTAAGTAGGCTGTATCCACGCGCGCATAACCGGACTTCCCGGCACCATTCGGCCCATAGATCACCGTGAGTCTGGGGCCGAAGCTCAACGTCTCGCCGGCTGCGAGCGTATTGACCCCCGATACAGAGGTCATCGCGGTAAGGGGGCTGAGCACTGCCGCCGCGCCTCCCTGGTGCTGCGGCAAAACCATGTCCCAGCTCACCCGAACCGCATCTGATTCACTGAGTCCCTGATCGATCAGATACTCGCCGAAGACTTCCTCCAAGGATTCATCGGTCAAATCAACAGCTGCCACCAGTTTGCTGAGCAAGAAGTGCTGCCAATTTGGGAGCGTCTTACCCCACGCGGACAGCGCATCGAAGATATTGAAAGCCGATTCAGGCATTGTGCTTCCTTTCAATAAGACTGAGCCAAGTGAATGGTTTTTCCCGAATTGCGAGGTGCCGGCTCGGTTCAGATTTATGCTAGCCTGCAAGCGCTTTGGATATAGATCCAAAGGTGCATCACAAGCTGTCAAGCCCCAAGGCGGCATCCCAGGTGTAACAACCCAGGGTGACCAGCAATGCGGCCAGCAGCCCTCGAATACTTATCTTCATAGGTACTCCAAGTGTGACGCTGACAATATACGTCGATCCTAGCAATCGCGGCGAAATCGGAACTGGGTGACTGAGACCGATTGGACAATGTGAGGAACATTTGGGTTTATCCGGCCAGGCGGCTTGAGGATTGCCGCCATCCTAAGCCTGGCCGGTTGGCTCGAAATAAGGATGTAGTCTGATGCCAGAAAATTGGTACAAGTCTCGGGGCTATCTGCACTTTGATCGTCCGATCAACCAGGCAGCTGCACTAGAAATAGTCTCAAGTCCTAAGACTGTTGCTAAGCATGCCTTTTACCCGTTCATTCGCTATGTCGCGCAAACACAGAAAGTGTTCTTCGACAAAAGCATTGGGAAGGTTGTCAAAAAAGACCCTAAGCAAAGGCCCATTTCCTACGCCGCACACGTCGACAGCCATATTTATTCGTACTACTGCGATCTGCTGAACCAGGCCTACGAGGACCATCTGGCGAAGGTCCAGTGGGCCTCGGCAATCTTGGCGTTTAGAGCCCTTGGCAAAAGCAATATCGATTTTGCTCGGGATGCGTTTCTGGATATCGCGGCGCGAAAGTCCTGCTGCGTCATTGCCATCGACATCAAGGGCTTCTTCGACAACCTAGACCATACGCACCTGAAAAATGCCTGGCAGGCGCTACTAGGCACCAGCCGCTTGCCCGACGACCACTACTCGGTGTTTCGATCCCTCACCAAGTATTCGTTCATCTACAGGGATCAAGTCTACGAAGCACTGGGGCTCTCCAAGAACAACCCCAAGCAAGGTCGCAAACGAATTTGCGAGCCCTGTGAGTTCCGGGCCAAGGTTCGTGATGGCGATCTGATCGAAACCAACAAGGACAAAAAGGGTATCCCCCAAGGCTCCCCCATCAGCGCCCTGTTGTCCAATGTGTACATGATGGGGTTCGATGAGCAGATTCACGCCTATGTCGAATCCTGCGGCGGCGCCTACTACCGGTATTGCGATGATGTGCTGTTGATTGTGCCGCTGGAGAAGGAGGCAGAGGCCAAGGCCCTAGTCGATCTACGCGTCCATACGATTGGCTTGGAGATCCAAGCCGCCAAAACGGAGACCTGCAAGTTCATACGCTCCGCCAAGGGTTTTAGATCCGACCGACCGCTGCAATACCTAGGGTTTATCTTCGATGGCGCCAACATTTACCTGCGTTCATCGTCTTTAGCCCGCTATCAGGACCGCGTAAACAGAGGCATCTGGCTGGCGGGAAAATGCATGGACAAGGTCAATGCCAAGCGAATTTCCAGAGGACAGCTGCCCCGCTCAATGTTCCTGAAGAAGTTGTATAAGCAGTATTCCTATCTGGGCAGGAGAAACTTCATCTCCTATGGCTACCGGGCAGCCAGAATCATGGACTCCCTCTCAATCAAGAAGCAGCTCAAGCCGCACTGGAACAGGCTCCGCGAACGCATTTCTGATGTTCAAGGCGAATGACAGCCTGTTGAAGGACGATGCGGAGAGCAGTTAATCCAACCAACCGACGCTAGAACTCCACGCTCAACCCCCGGATGCCCACGCTCTCGCAAAACCGCCCCAACGCGGTCAGACTCGCCCACGTTCTGACCGGCTCCCGGCGCGAGCGCACCGGCAAACAAAATCTGCCCAGCCGGATACTGAGGCTCCAGCCCTCGCTACCCGGCCCACGCATCGCTCTAAATTCCCGCGCAGCCCCACTCTCGATCAGCACCACCAGCGTGTCCTGCTCCACCGCTTTCTTCATTTTTCTCGCCCCAACCGCCCGTGTCCTGAGCACTCAGGCTAGTGGTCGCCGCGCGCCTCAACCAGGTGGCCGTTTCCGGTTGACCAGCGACCGGGGGGGCGTGGTCACCAGTCCCAAGGGGGACTGACGCCGGGCGCCCAATTAACGAGAAAGGCAATTGACCATAACGGCAAATTACGCACAGCCCGCACTCCGCAAAAGCGCCTAGCTCATAGATCGCCAGCTCTCCCGGCCATGTATATATACCAAGTGACACCACGGGAACCACGCGCCAGAATGCGGCGACGACCAAAAGGGGCAATCATGAAATCCGAAACGCTCACCGTGCGCCAAATATTCCAGGACAGGCGCCAATATTGTGTTCCCTTCTACCAACGAGCGTATGTATGGACACAGCGGAATCAATGGACCGGCCTGTGGCAGGACATTCAAGAGAAAGCCAATGCCCGTGTGTCGGGCATGAACATCACCCCACACTTTTTAGGTGCGGTTGTTCTGGAGCCTCAAGTCAAGCATGGGCTGATGGGTGTCGACACGTTGCACATAATCGATGGCCAACAGCGCCTGACGACGCTCCAATACATCCTGGCCTCCCTGCTGCTCGCCCTGCGCGAAACCGGCATGCAAGCGTTTGAGCCCAGCGTCATCGCCTGCATGCAAAACACCAATGAAGAAACAATGCGCAATCCTCAGATGGAGCGCTTCAAGCTGTGGCCGACCTTTCGGGATCGCCCGCACTTCGAAAAGAGCCTGGCGATCCAGCACCTTGAGGATTTCCGAAAAGAGTTTTCAGCACACTTCACGCAGCACGGCACGCTGCGAAAACACTATGACCATCCGCCATCACTGGCAGCCATTTGGTTCTTTACCGCAGAGTTCAGCCAGTGGATCCGCTCTGGTATCGGCCAAGAACTAAGTTACGCCGAAGCGCTCATCATGGCCGTTCTGCAAGATCTAAAGCTGGTCAGTATTTCACTGGAAGCCGAGGACGACGCCCAGGTTATCTTTGAGACCCTCAACGGCCGTGGGGCTGAGCTGCACGCTACTGATTTGATCCGCAACTATATCTTCATGCGTGCAGACCACGACGGTGTGGATGCGGGGGAGCTTTACAATAGTCAATGGTTGCCATTCGAATCAGACTACTGGTCGGCCAAGCAGCGACGCGGCCGTATCAATAAACCACGGCTTGAATGGTTGATCCATTCAACACTTCAGGCGGAGATGGGTAGTGAGATTGACCTGTCGCGCCTGTACAACGAGTACAGACGCTACGCTGCCACTAGCCCCCCACCCAAAACAGCAGGCCGGCAACTGGTGACCTTAAACCGATACGCTGAGCACTATCGCGACTTGATCAGCATGTCTGGCTCATCACCTATCGCCCGTCTTGGTCGTCGAATCGCGGCCTATGATGTCACCACGCTGCACCCACTGACGTTGTTGATTTCAGTCGCGGAGGTGGGTGATGCGGAAAAGAAACAAATGTTCAATGACCTCGTGTCCTACGTTGTGCGCCGAGCGATATGTGGGCTTACCCCAAAGAACTACAACAACGTGTTTTTGAGCGCTCTACGCCACTTGACGAAGTCCGGCATATCGAGCGAGGAACTGAGAAGCTACCTTGGTATGCTCAAAGGAGATGCCTCCCGCTGGCCCGAAAACTCTGAATTTCGCAATGCGTGTATCTGCGCCCCGCTTTACCCTGGCCGACTTGATGCAGCCAAAATGCGCTCGTTATTGACAGAGTTGGAAGGGGCGTTACGACTATCCGTCAAGAGTGAGGAGCCTGGGCTTCCGGATCTGTCAAACCTCGATATCGATCACATAATGCCACGTAGCTGGCACGCCAACTGGCCTCTAAATGACGGCAGTGCCGCAGCGAACAATGATGAAGCGGATATCGAAATTATCCTGCGCTCTGGAGGCTCACTGACCCCCAGGCAGCAATTGATTCGCGAACGACACGATACCATTCCAACCTTGGGCAACCTGACGCTACTGAATTTGAGCGTGAACCGGTCAGCGCAACACTGCGACTTTCTGGTGAAGCGGGACAAGCTGATTGCCAACACGAGTCTTCGCCTCAACATCCCATTGATAGCGAAACTGAAGTGGAACGAGCTAGAAATTGCAGCGCGAGGCGAATTGTTTGCAGATGTGGCTCTGAGAATTTGGCCAAAGGGCGAATGACACCTACATACCTAGCGCCTTTTCGCTCATCAACAGCACGGAGTGAATGATGGACCAAAGCAAGGCACTGCTGTCGGCATTGCTAACTACACACGTGATCGAGTTCATTGATTTCAGGAAACTGGCGTTCTCGTCCGTGATGCGCGACTTGACGATACATGCCGCCCTGCATGCGATTCAGCACGGTGATAGCGGCTATATCGATAAAATTCTGGATATCTTCAAAAACACCGGGTATGCACTGCAAATGGCGAGTTGGTTCAGCTTCCGGACCGGATTGGATATTCAGGAGAGACTGGGGCAACGCTCCTATCGCCGTTCAGGTATGCCGCCCACCCCCCAGGTGCAGTGCCATGACTTTCTTAACGCCAAGCCTGCTCGGCAGACCAACGTAGCGAAGCCCGCAAATCAAGCCGCCCGAACCACGGCCACGATCCCCCCCTAAAAAGCCCAAGAACGCCACCCAGCTGCGTCGACTGGCTAGACGCTTGGGCCCGACTGCCGGGAAGCTTCGGGACGGGCCAACGAGGTTAATCCGGCCTAACAGACGCCAACAAATGCCCCAGGCGGCTCGCTCAATCTGCGTGAGGCTGCTGCTACGCCAGGTAAACCCGTTTTTAGCGTAAAGCCCCCGTGTTTACGCTAAATATTGGTTTACGATCTGAAGCGCACCGCGCTACGCGGGGGAATCGAACCGCTGTGCGCAGAACACGGTTTTGGTTAAACCGCCGGACGACTCGCGGCGTGGCGCTGCCACCGGCCCGCACCCGACCCGGCGGTTTGATCCCGCCCCCCGCCGACTGATAGCCTAACCCCACAGGTCATTCCTAAACACCGAGGCTCGATGCGGTGACCGACACCCAGTTGTTGGCGACACTCCAGGCGGAGAACGCGCGGTTGATTGCCTTGCTCGACGCGCACGGCATCGATTGGCAACCGCCTGTCGAACCGGCGCGGATCCCCTTGGCGCCCGTTGATCCGTCGTCCGCCCTGGACACCCGCAGCAAGGTCGCCCTCTTTCGACGCTTGTTCAGAGGGCGTACCGACATCTACCCGCTGCGCTGGGAAAGCAACAGCGGCAAGTCCGGTTATGCGCCCGCCTGCGCGAACGAGTGGCGTCCGGGGATCTGCGAGAAACCCCGGATTAAATGCGCCGACTGCCACCAGCGCCAACTGCTGGCCGTGACCGACGACGTCATCTTTCGCCACTTGGCCGGCGCGCTCGTCGCCGGTGTCTACCCCCTGCTGAAGGACGATACCTGCTACTTTCTGGCCGCCGACTTCGACGAGGCCGAATGGCGCGATGACGCCCGCGCATTCGTGGCGTCCTGCCAGGCGCTCGACGTGCCCGTCGCCTTGGAAGTCTCACGCTCGGGCAACGGCGCGCATACCTGGATCTTCTTCGAGGACAAGGTGCTGGCCAGCGATGCCCGTCGTCTCGGCGCCGCCATCATCAGCCATGCCTGTGAACGCACTCGGCAATTGTCGCTCAGTTCCTACGACCGCTTGTTTCCCAACCAGGACACCCTGCCCAAAGGTGGCTTTGGCAACTTGATCGCCTTGCCGCTGCAAAAACGCGCCCGGGCCCAGCATCACAGCGTTTTTGTCGACGATGCGCTGGAGCCCTATGCCGATCAGTGGGCATTCCTGGCGAATCTTGAGCGCATGGACCCCGAGCATATCCACACCGTCATTACTCAGGCCATGGGTAACCGCGACCCCCTTGGCGTGGCCTACGTCGATGAAGACGAAGGTGCCCAGCCATGGAAAGCCCCCTCGCCTCGATCACAAAAGCTCCAGGGCCCGATGCCAGCCACCTTGAGCATCACCCTGGCGAATCTGATCTACTTCGAAAAGGCCCAGTTGCCTCAACCCTTGGCCAACCAGTTGATCCGCCTCGCGGCGTTTCAGAATCCTGAGTTTTATAAAGCGCAGGCCCTGCGCTTGTCTGTGTGGAACAAACCCAGAGTCATTGGTTGCGCGCAGAATTTCCCCCAACATATCGCCTTGCCCCGTGGCTGCTGGGAAGCCGTGCAGGCGCTGCTGGCGCAGTACCAGATCACGCCATTGGTGGAAGACGAGCGTTTCGCGGGCCATCCGTTGGATGTCAGTTTTCTCGGCACGCTGCGTCCTGATCAGGAAACGGCCGTCACCGCCATGCAAGCGCATGACACCGGCATCCTCTGCGCGCCAACGGCCTTCGGTAAAACCGTGAGTGCCGCGGCGCTGATTGCCAGGCGGCGTGTGAATACCTTGGTGTTGGTGCACCGGACCGAACTGCTCCGGCAGTGGCAAGAACGCTTGCAGGCGTTCCTCGGCGTCGGCAAAGAAGTCGTCGGCACCTTGGGCGGCGGCAAGCCCAAGCTCACCGGCCAGATCGATATCGCCGTCATGCAATCGCTGTCGCGCCAGGGCGAGATCAGTGACCTGGTGAAAAATTACGGGCAGATCATCATCGACGAATGCCATCACCTGTCGGCGGTGTCTTTCGAAGCCCTGCTGCGCAGTTCGCCCGCGCGTTACGTGCTCGGGCTGACGGCGACCCCGATCCGCCGCGATGGGCAACAGCCCATCATTTTCATGCAGTGCGGACCGATCCGCCATACCGCCGCGCGCCCGGCCAGCGCCCCTCACGACTTGTCCGTGAGCCCTCGCCTGCTGTCCGGCCCACTCCTCGTCCCCGAGGGCGCTGGGATTCAGGAAATTTTCAAACGACTGGCCGCTGACGCAGAACGCACGGCGACCATCGTGGCGGACGTGGTGCACGCCTACAACCAGGGCCGCAAAGTGCTGGTGCTCACTCAACGCACCGAGCATGTGGAGACGCTAGACGTCGCGCTCAGGGAGCAGGTGGCGAATCTGTTTACCCTGCATGGCCGCCTGCCCAAGAAACAGCGGACGTCGCTGATCAGCGCCTTGGAATCTTTGCCCGAAGCCGCCCCTCGGGTGCTCCTGGCCACCGGCACGCTCATCGGCGAGGGTTTTGACCACCCACCGCTGGACACCCTGGTGCTGGCCATGCCCATTTCCTGGCGAGGCATCCTTCAGCAATACGCCGGGCGCCTGCATCGAGCGCACGCCGCCAAGGCCGACATCCAGGTGATCGACTTCGTGGACGAGGGCCAGGTCGCCTTGCTGCGGATGTGGGAAAAGCGCAAGGCCGGCTACAAGGCGATGGGGTACCGGCTGAACGATACGTCGGCCACGATGGCACTGCTCTAGCCATCGTGGGGCGGCCCCCCTGGCACGATGCGCCAAAGGGACAACGTTCACTGGGCCACGGGCTCAAACAGGCGGCGCGGCGAGAAATCCGGCGCCCCTGATACGGTGTGCGACAAGGGTTCGCCCTGCTGACGGAGGACTGCGCCGATGCTGGAAAAGTACGACCGGGCCAAGCTGCTCGATGAGGTGTGGACGGACGCAGTCACGGTGGTCGCGCCGCGTTACCAACTGTCCGACGTGGGGCTTCAGAAACTCTGTCGCCGCCTTCAGATTCCCACGCCACCCCGGGGTTATTGGACCCGGTTCAAAGCCGGCAAGCCGGTTGCGCCGCGTCCGAAGCTGCGGGAATACATCGGGCACCCGATGCACCTGTTTCGCACCACCGCGCCGCCTGTACCACAGCCGATGGATGAACGGCTGGCCGTAGTGCTGACCTTCGAGCGCGACCCGGCCAATCACATCCTCGTGCCTGACCACATCCGCCACTGGCGTCCACTGGTCGCCGCCGCGCGCGAATCGCTGAAAAAACCGCTGATTGACGCACGCGAGATGCCCAGTACGCGACGTCCAGCGCTGAGCATCTCGGTGTCTCTAGCGCAGCAAGCACGCGCCTTAAAAGTCGCCGACGTGCTGCTCAAAGCGTGCGAGTCCCGAGGTTATTTGAAGCATGTTCTCACGCGTCTACCGACGCAGCGGGCGAGTGAAATTACGGAGTTGCTGCCGCATAGGTGGGCACCCGTTTGAACACGCAAGGTGTGCTCGGTAGACGCTTACCTAGCTTTCTCAACGGCCGTCTCAGGAGACCAGCAACAATCGGCCAGACTCCGCCCTCCTCTGGATATATTCCGGCGCCGAGCCGGCTTCGTTAGGAGGCTTCAGAGAGACCGCACAGACTGAACTGGATCGTTAGCGGACAGCTCCGAAGATACAAGCAAGCAACATCGTGCCTTGGAATCCATGCAGCTTCAGTCGTGAACGTACGGAATAATGCCTAAATAGCTCCCAAGCTTGGCACAGCTATTGGCGTGAGCCGCAATGTCGGCACAGCAACGAGTAAACAACAACCTCCCACGCTTTATGCCAAGCTCGTAGCTGAGCGGAAATCTCGTTGATATCCGCACTGTAAATCGGGATAAACATAAGAATCTCTTCATTACAAACACCCCGAATCGGTTCCGATCATAAAACCAAAAATGAAAAAAGTGTCAGCAAAGGAAAGGTATCTTTCTGGACTGACTACCACGGTCACTTCGATATCGAGCCACTCATCTGACTTAGGGGTACAGCCATGAAACCAACTCACAATACATATCAGCAATAAAAATATTTAATACCTAACATTGACGATCAAAATTCGAGTCCTATATTCCTAATACATACCGTAGCAAGGAGCCAAATGTGATTATCAAAACCAACACCACTCAGCGAACAAATTACAGCCCGCTTGAGCCGTTCGTAGGCGAATTGGAGACAGTCGAATACGACCTGTCAGGGCCATATCACTACACCAAAAATGGGAAGCCGTATACTGAAGTTTCAATTGAAGCCACAATAATCGGCAGCATGCATCACATGATCAGCAGGTACCATGATGGCCGACCTCATGATCAGAACAAACTCAATGACAGCATTAATCTACGCCCCGCTGAAATTGATAATTAGCTTAATTATGGATACTCCTCAATACGAGATATTTGCCCATCATACCATGATAATTATAATGCGAGGTTTGCAATAAACTTATATCTGACAGCACTACTTAAGGAAAATAGCGAACAACTTACCCAGTTCCTGGGTAACGCGGGAGCTTCTCATTAATCTAGATCGAAACCTTAGGCTAAACAAAATCATCACCTAGAATGGCCAACAATAATCGTCACTCTGGACCAATGCCTCTTCGTCACTGATTAAATATCAGAGGTACCTATGAAAAGCGGGTACACAGCTAAAGAGCTATCAGGAAAAATAGGCATGCCCAGTACTGTTCGAGGCGTAAAAGCACGAGCCGCTCGCGAAAACTGGCCAGGTCAACGCCGCTCACATAGTAAGGCAATTGAGTATCCTTTCAATGTACTACCAACAGAGACACAAACGGCGATAATCGCAGCGCAAACCCAATCCTGCTCAGACTTTTCTGACCATAAACGATGCTTTCCGGAAAAAGGAAAATCCACCCCCTTCTCCGCCACAGCGCTAAATGATGATCAACGCCTAACTATGGGGGCTCGTCTTTCATTCGTTTTGGAAATAGAGAAAATGACGTCAGCCATGACTCAAAAGCAGGCTATTGCAGTGACAGTAGCATTCTCCAAGGAACGCAAGCTGGATCTCTTTCTGCAAGATCGCCTTCTGGTTGCCAATGATCGCTCGACGCCAATTTCAACTCTGTCAGAAAGGACGCTAAAGCGTTGGCTAAGTAAATACCGTGAGCATGGGGAGGTTGGATTAGCACCAGGCCGCCGCAGAAAAGATCTGACTATGCCGCTCTGGAGTACCGATTTCTTGCGTTGCTATCAGCGGCCGACAAAACCTAGCGTTGAAGCCAGCTATATGGAATTCTGCAAAAAATACGCCTCTGACCGACCGAGTATTCATCAGGTACGCCGATTCCTAGACAAACTCAGTCCAGAGGCTCGCAATATAGGCCGTCATACTGCTCAACAGCTCAAAGCTCTTCAACCATTTAGACGCCGCACAACCAAAGATCTAATGCCTTGTGACGTATTCACGGCTGACGGTCATAAATTCGACGCAGAGATAATTAATCCTCGCACGGGAAAGCCATACAGACCCGAAGCTACCACAGTGATTGATGTGGCAACCCGAAAGGTTGTCGGAATATCCATTGGAGAGTCGGAATCCTCAATCGCAGTCATTGATGCTCTAAGAGATGCGGTACAGCACGGTATGTTTGCGTTGCTATATGTCGACAACGGATCCGGTTTTGTAAACGATACTGTTCGAGAGGTAGTTGAGCGACTGGGAGGAACTCTTACCCATGCCCTACCATACAATAGCCAAGCACGCGGCCTAATTGAACGCGCCCATAAAACAATCTGGGTTAACGCCGCGAAGAAGCTTACTAGCTACATCGGCGCAGACATGGATCGACATGCAAGCTCCAAAGCATTTCGTATCAGCCGCAAGCAGATTCGAGAAAACGGAGGCACCAGTCTCATACCTAGTTTCGAAACGTTTATGGCTGGCATTGAGTACGAGATCGAAACTTATAACAACGCCCCTCATCGAGGACTTTCCAAAGTTCGCGACCCTATTACAGGTAAACGCCGACACTTAAGTCCAAATGAAGCCTGGGCAAGAGCAAGCTCAACTGGCTGGCAGGCAATTATTGCTCCTTCGGATGTCTTGAATGATGTAATGCGCCCTCAAGTTATTCGCCCCACCCGTCGCGGCGAAATCAGTTGGGCCGGGAACAAATATTTTCTAGACAGCTTGCGAGACTTCCATGGGGCGGATGTTCGTATCAGCTATGACCTTCGTGATGCTTCGAGGGTATGGGTCAGAAATCTCAGTGGTGAATTAATAGGTGAGGCACATCTCGATGGAAACGCCAGCCCGTACATGCCGAAATCGATGGTAGAACAAGCGTACGAAAAACGGGAACATGGTCAAATAAGGCGAACATTAGAAAAACTTAAAATGCTTAGTGATAAAAAAAATCACATGAGTATAGTTGAGCACTCTTCTGCACCAACACTTGACGCCGCTCGGCTTGCCGAGGCTAAACGAGTCGCTATAGCACTTATCGATTCGGGCTCTACCCCATTTACGTTGCCACCCGACCCAATAGCGAAATATCGACTATGGCAAAAATTGAACGCAGACATATGCAATAGTTCACCTCTAACAAAAGATGAATCCATCTGGCATTCAAACTATCAAACAGATGTTGAGTTTGCTGCTATGCGCCGTATGTTTGAACATGTCGAAAGCTAGTTTCTACCACCCCACACAATCAATATATTAGGAGACTGAACTATATGAGTGCGACAAAAATAGCGCCTTTGACAAATGTTGGCCTTATCGCAAGTGCAATTGAAAAATCTTTAGCTCGGCCGAAAAATTTGCCAGGGCTGGTTGTCATGTACGGAGCTAGTGGTTTGGGGAAAACTGTGGGAGCCACCTTCGCAGCAAACGTATATCGCGCCTATTACATTGAATGTCTAGATACGTGGACGAAAAAAGCTTTCTTGACCGCAGTTCTGAGGGAGATGGCCGTCATGCCAAGCCGTACAACATCAGAAATGGTTGACCAGATTTCAGACCAGTTATCCCGCAGCGGTAGACCTCTTATCATTGATGACGCCCAATATCTCTTAGACAAGGCTGCTGCAAACGTCCTAACAGATATCTACAATTCAAGCAGAGCCACGATTATTCTCATTGGAGAAGAACGAATCCCTGCAAGCCTAGCGAAGCTGGAGCGGCTTCATAACCGCGTTCTAGAGTGGGTGCCGGCCCAGCCAGCTTCTAAAGATGACATTAGGGCTCTAACGCAGCAGAGCTATCCTGAACTCCGCTTTGACGATGACCTTTTAGAGAGCCTGAGGCTGACCGTGAGAGGTTGTTTACGCAGAGTGGTCGTCAACCTTCATCGCGTATTCTCTGAAGCCCAAACGCAAGGTTGGTCTTCTGTCGGTCTTGTGGAATGGGGACAGCGCGGCTGGTTTACCGGTGAGCCGCCGTTGAGGAAAACCGCTAAATGAGCAATGGCCGCAAGCCCGCGCATCTGACCGTATTAGAGGGGCGAGATAATCGACAGAGAATCTGGGAGACACTGAGGAACCAACCGCAGGGCATAAGTATTTACACAATCAGTCGCATTACCAGCATTTCAGACGAAACAGTTAAGACTTACATCGAATCTCTTCGTAAGGGAGGCTACCTTGAACGAGGAGAAGGGGTTGGTACTCAGAAAATATACAGATTGATGCTTGATACTGGAGTCGAGGCTCCTCGCCTCAAAATAGATGGGAGCCCGAGCAAGGTTGGGCAAGGCACAGAGGCTATGTGGAGAACGTTACGTATGCTCAAAGACATCAACGCCACGGAGCTTGCGGCCCACGCCAGCCATGCAACGTACACCAGCATTTCAACAGCCAAGAACTTCCTTAAGTGGCTAAATTGGGCAGGGTATTTAGACGTAACGATACCAGCGCAACCCGGAAGACAAGCACGTTATCGCCTAGCATATGGAATGTATACCGGACCGTTACCACCCGTAATTCAGCGTAGCGGGCAGCTTTTTGATCCGAATCTCGGGACAGTCGTTTACGTCCTTCCCTCCAAACGCTCATACCATGAGTTGTAAGTTCCGATTGTTCTGAATCCTCGACACCCACGCCCTATAGCCTTCTTCGTCGCTGTACCCCATCTAGTGCCAATTCAACCGCAAAAAATCATTTCTGATTCCTTTCTATGTGAGTTAGCAGCGGATTTGGCACCGACCAGGACCTTGCAAGAGATTCCGAGCTGACCGCTAGAACCCGCGGCCGACGGATCTTTCGAGGGTTCAGCGGCACTCAATCGGTGCCAACTACCT
>NZ_JBSPCZ010000032.1:0-46662 GCF_056161485.1 Pseudomonas sp. 5Vm1k | reverse complement strand
GGGCTTGCTCGCGAATTCGGTGGGACAGTCGCCATTTGTATTGGCTGACACACCGCTTTCGCGAGCAAGCCCGCTCCCACAGGGGGATTTGTGGTGTTGGTTAGATCCCGGCCAGGGCCAAGTCCATCGCGAAGTAAGTGAAGATCAAATCCGCCCCTGCCCGTTTGATCGCTCCCAGGCTTTCACGCACCACACGATCCTCATCAATCGCCCCGGCCTGGGCGGCGAATTTGATCATCGCGTACTCGCCACTGACCTGATAAGCCGACAGCGGCAGCCGCGAAACTTCGCGGATATCGCGGATGATGTCCAGGTACGCGCCGGCCGGTTTGACCATCAACGCATCGGCGCCTTCCTGTTCGTCCAGCAGCGATTCGCGCACGGCTTCGCGGCGGTTCATCGGGTTCATCTGGTAGCTTTTGCGGTCGCCTTTCAAGGCGCTGCCGCCGGCTTCGCGGAACGGGCCATACAGTGCCGAGGCGAACTTGGTCGAATAGGCCATGATCGCGGTCTGGGTGAAACCGGCTTCGTCCAGCGCTCGACGAATCGCCTGGACCTGACCGTCCATCGCCGCTGACGGGGCAATCACGTCAGCGCCGGCACGGGCGGCGGCCACGGCTTGTTTGCCGAGGTTGATCAGGGTTTTGTCGTTGTCGACTTCGTGGTTGTGCAGCACGCCGCAGTGGCCATGGTCGGTGTATTCGCAGAAGCAGGTGTCGGACATCACGATCATCTCCGGCACCGCGTCCTTGGCGATGCGCGACATCCGCGACACCAGGCCATTGTCATTCCAGGTGTCGCTGCCGCTGCTGTCCAGGTGATGGGACACGCCGAAAGTCATCACCGACTTGATCCCGGCCCGGGCATAACGCTCGATTTCACCGGCCAGTTTTGACTCAGGAATGCGTACCACGCCGGGCATGCTCTTGATTGGCACAAAGTCGTCGATTTCTTCCTCGACGAAAATCGGCAGCACCAGGTCGTTCAGGCTGAACTCGGTTTCCTGGAACAGACTGCGCAGGCTTGCATTGCGGCGCAGACGGCGTGGACGTGCTTCGGGGAACTGACTGGACATGGGTTTTCCTGAGACAAAAGTCGTAGGGGGCGAAGCTTATGCCCTGTGCGGCGCAGGACACAAACATCAGATCAGGAACAAACCTTTACCGGGCTGGCAATAATCTCCCTTGTGGGAGCGGGCTTGCTCGCGAATTCGCCAGCACATTCAACATTGATGTGGCTGACCCGCCGCTTTCGCGAGCAGGCTCGCTCCCACAGGGGGTTTTGTGTCGAGCTCACATCATATGAACGACGCTGGCCCCATGTGGGAGCGGGCTTGCTCGCGAAGGCATTGTGTCAGTCGTCACATGTATTGATTGATGCACCGCATTCGCGAGCAAGCCCGCTCCCACAGGGGATTTGTATTTGGACAGCTACAGATTCAGGGTCCCATCGATGCAGGTCACCACCGCACCGCCGATCCAGATTTCATCTCCGACCTGATCCACCTGAACCCGCCCGGCACGGCCCATGGTCAAACCCTGGCTGACCACGTAAGACGCCGGCGCCAGTCCTTCACTCAACAGCCATTGGGCAATCCCGGCATTCAAACTGCCGGTAGCCGGGTCTTCCGGCATGCCGTCGCCAGAGATGAATGCCCGAACTTCGAACTGCGCCCCATCGCCATCACGTTCGGGATGCCACGGCGCAATAACGCCGACCGCCAAACCAAGCATTTGCGAATGATCCGGTTGCAAATCGAGCACCTGCTGCCGATCTTCGACCATCACCGCCAGCCAGCCTGCGCCGTTATCGACCCATTGCGCCCGTACGATCGCCCCCTCCTCCAGCCCGAGCCCACGTCGCACCCGCTCCACCAGATCAGCATCCAACGGGCCGGTCCTGAGCAGCGGCGGCGCCAGAAACGCCAGCTCCGCACCTTGGCGGCGAACCCGCACCAACCCGACACCGCATTCCTGAATAATCTCGTCACCCTTGGCCACACCACCTGCCTCAAGCCATGCGTGACAGGTGCCCAGGGTCGGGTGACCGGCGAACGGCAGCTCTGACAGGGTGGTGAAAATCCGCACCCGGTAGTCGGCTCGCGGGTCCCGAGGCTCAAGGATGAACGTGGTTTCGCTGAGGTTGGTCCAGGCCGCAAAGGCGGCCATGCGCTCATCGCTGAGCTCATCAGCGCCGAACACCACCGCCAACGGGTTGCCTTTGAGCGGCGTTCGGCTGAAGACATCGACTTGCTTGAACTTAAATGAATGCATGGCCTGCCTTGGTCTTGAACAGCGTTATTTGGGAATTTCCAGCCCGCGCATCACCGCCGGCCGCGCGAGGAAGCGCTCCAACACCCGTGTGATATTGGGGAAATTCTGGATGCCCACCAGATCACCGGCCTCATAGAAACCGATCAGGTTGCGCACCCACGGAAACGTCGCGATGTCGGCGATGGTGTAGCGCTCGCCCATGATCCAGTCGCGCCCTTCCAGACGTTTATCGAGCACATTGAGCAGGCGTTTGCTTTCTTCGACGTAGCGATCACGGGGCCGTTTGTCCTCGTAGTCCTTGCCGCCGAATTTGTTGAAGAAACCCACTTGGCCGAACATCGGCCCGATACCGCCCATCTGAAACATCAACCACTGAATCGTCTCGTAACGCGCCGCCGATTCCTGCGCCAACAGTTGGCCACTCTTGTCGGCGAGGTAGATCAGAATCGCCCCGGACTCGAACAGTGGCAGTGGCTGGTCGCCTGGCCCGTGGGGGTCAATGATCGCCGGGATCTTGTTGTTGGGGTTCAACGACATGAACTCCGGCGACAACTGATCGTTGGTCTCGAAGCTCACACGGTGCGGCTCATATGGCAGGCCGATCTCTTCGAGCATGATCGAGACCTTGACGCCATTGGGGGTCGGCAAGGAGTAGAGCTGAATCCACTCGGGGTACTGGGCCGGCCATTTTTGGTTGATCGGGAACGCAGAAAGATCAGTCATGGGAGCATCCACGCAGACATTGGAGCGACGATCATAATGTAGGCGCTGCCGAAGGCTGCGATCTTTTGATCTTGATTTTCGACGACCATGACGTCGCCCAGGATCAAAAGATCGCAGACTGCGGCAGCGCCTACAGGGACGTGCGTCGCGCAAATGTACCCACGTCCACAAAACCGAAACATCCTGTCGATAACCTTCGGCCATTCCGTCGAAGGTTGCGGCTAAAGTGCTGCGAACCCGCCGGTATCGAACCAAATGGGCTTCAGAGGACTCTGAGCAATGCCCTTCAAGGAAACGGACTGGCTCAACGACATGGAAAACACCCGCTGCTGGGAGCGCGCGGTGTAAAGGTTTGTCAGCCTTAATCGAACGCGCTGAAGAATCCATTATTCAATGATGAACCTTTTGAAATTCGCCCAACGCTTCAAGCATCGCGCGTACATTTTCCTGCCCTCGTTGTTGGCGGCCAGCGCGTTGTTCCTGTCGCTTGAGTCCAGCGAAAGCCGCGCCCAGCCGGCCGATGGCACCCAGACGCTGGTATTCCTGCGCCACGCGGAAAAACCCGACGGCGGCCTCGGCCAGCTCAACTGCCAGGGGTTGAACCGTGCGATCAACCTGTCCACCCTGCTCCCGGAAAAATTCGGCAAGGCCAACTACGTGTTTGCCGCCAACCCGACGCGCAATGTCGAGGAAGGTGAACTGGACAATTCCTACAGTTATATCCGGCCACTGATGACCATCAGCCCCAGCGCGATCAAGCTCGGGTTGCCGGTGAACATCGAGTTCTCGGCCAATGACACCAGCGATCTGGCGGATGAACTGCTTCACGACAAGTACCACAACTCGATCATCTACACCGCCTGGTCCCACGGCTACCTACCCGAGCTGATCAACAAGGTCGCCGGCGAAGCGCTTGGCAAGAAGCAGAACATCACCGAGGACTGGGCATCCAGCGACTACGATTCCCTGTACGTGTTGACCCTGACCTGGCACAACGGCAAGGCCAGCCTGGTCAGCCATACGTACAAACAAGGGCTGGATAACGGCTCGCAGAACTGTCCTACATAAGCGGTTGGCCGGGTCCCACACACTGTCGGGACCACGGGGAAGAAGGGGCTGGGCTATCATCAATTCATCTCCCCATTGCCCGGAACCTTGCCATGTCACTCTCATCCGCAGCAGTTCCCGCCCGGGGCTGGTCATTCTGGTGGAAGCCCGCGCTGTTCCTGCTGGTCGCCTGCGTCGGCCTCTACTACGTCAAGTGGTCGCCCTACTACCTCAAGGCCTTCGTCGCCGCTGACAATCACAGCATCGGCGCCTCGATCATCAATGACCAACAGTCCGACCCGCTGGCCGCTGCTCTGGCGTATGCCAAGGTGTATTTCCTGGCGATCTGGAAAGCCGCCGTCCTGGCGGTGATCCTCGGCTCCTTGCTGCAAGTATTGATTCCCCGGGACTGGCTGCTGCGCCTGTTCGGCCGCGCCGGTTTCGCCTCGACCCTGCGCGGCGGCCTGTTTGCCCTGCCCGGCATGATGTGCTCGTGCTGCGCTGCACCGGTGGCGGCGGGCATGCGCCGGCAAAACGTATCGGTCGGTGCGGCGCTGGCATTCTGGATCGGCAACCCGGTGCTCAACCCCGCCACCCTGGTGTTCATGGGTTTCGTGCTCGGCTGGGGCTTTACCGCGTTGCGCCTGGTGGCGGGCATCGTGCTGGTGTTTGGCGTGTCGATGGTGGCCCAGCGTATCGCCGGGCCGGAGCACGTGCCTGAAGCGGCTGTCGAAGCGGTAGTCGAAGCCCGCGAGATCAACGCGCAACCGTTCCTGACCCGCTGGGGCCGGACGATCTGGCAGTTGTTCTGGAGCACCATTCCCATCTACATCCTGGCGGTGCTGGTGCTGGGTGCGGTGCGAGTCTGGGTGTTTCCGCACATCGATGGCGCCATGGCCAACAGCCTGGTGTGGCTGGTGCCGCTGGCGATCATCGGCACGTTGTTCGTGATTCCGACCGCCGCAGAAATCCCTATCGTACAAACCATGATGACCCTGGGCATGGGCACCGCCCCGGCGGTCGCGCTGCTGATGACCCTGCCGAGCATCAGCCTTCCATCGCTGCTCATGCTGCGTAAGGATTTCAACGCCCGGGTGCTGGTCAGCGTGGCGCTGATGACCATGGGGATCGGGGTGATCAGCGGGTTGATCGGGGCTGCTTTGCTTTAAGGGATTTGGTGCCTGTGAGGGCGCCTTCGCGAGCAAGCCCGCTCCCACATGGGATCTGTGTCAGACACACAATATATGTTCGCCAAAGATCTACTGTGGGAGCGGGCTTGCTCGCGAAGGGGCCAGCAAAACCACCATCAACCAAGCCGATGAACCCGCTCTCGCAAATATTCCAAAACCGCCCCGCGCTCCCCGGAAAACTCGATCCGCGCGCCTTTCTTCTCCCGCTGAAACGCATACATCGGGTCGTAATACTCGCTCAGCAACCCTTCGATCCAGCTCCGATGCAAGTCCACCGCGCCACTGCGCGCCTGCTCCGCCAAGGCCTCTTCCATCAGAATCAGCATCCGACGATGACGTTCCCCGCCCAGTCGCTTCTGCACATTGTTCAGGCTTTCCAGCAACCGCTCGGAAAACAGCGCAAAGCCGTCCTCACCGTGCACGCCGATAAACTCGGCACACAGGTCCACCACATAATCGCGCAAGATCCGCTCGACTCGCCCCTCAAGGCTGTCTTCCAGCCAGACCATCGGAAACTGTTGCATGCCCTGATACAGCGGCAACGGCAAGGCACAACTGCCAACCGCACGGCTCTCGTCTTCTAGCACGAATTGCTCGATGCCCTGGGCGCGTTTCTTCAACAGATCCACGGCCAACCGGTTTTCAAAGTCGATGTTGGAAGGCTGGCCAGTGGCGCGCTTGCCGAAACTTGAGCCCCGGTGATTGGCGTAGCCTTCCAGGTCCAGCCCATTGCTCAACTGCGTCAGCACTTCGGTTTTACCAGTGCCGGTCATGCCGCCGAGCAGGACGAAATCGCACTGGGCCACCGCCTGATCCGTCGTCTCCAGTAAAAACGAACGCATGGCCTTATAGCCGCCACCGACTCGCGGATAGTCGATGCCCGCCTCATCCTTGAGCCACTGCTGGACAATCTGCGAGCGCAAACCGCCGCGAAAACAATACAAAAACCCTTCAGGATGAGCCCGGGCAAAATCAGCCCAGGCCTGCATGCGCTGGGCCTTGATCTCGCCGGACACCAGCTGATGTCCCAAGGTAATCGCCGCTTGCTGACCGTGCTGTTTGTAGCAGGTGCCGATCCGTTGCCGCTCGTGGTCATTCATCAGCGGCAGATTGACCACGCCGGGGAACGAGCCTTTGAGGAATTCGACTGGCGCGCGGGCATCCATCATGGGCCGGTCGTTGAGAAAGATGTCGCGGTAATCGGTGCAGTCGATTGACATCAAAACACCTCGACCGCGTTGCTCTGTCGCTCAACCAATTCGCCGATTGGCTCAAGGGCCAGGCCCAGTTCGGCAGCGACCGCGAGGAACTGATCGTTGCCCTCGGGCTTAACCGCTATCAGCAGGCCACCGCTGGTTTGTGGGTCGCACAGCACGCGTTTATGCAGTTCCTGCAGGCGCCCGAGTTTGCTGGCGTAGCTGTCGAAGTTGCGCAAGGTGCCGCCCGGTACACAGCCTTGTTCGAGGTAGTACTCGACGCCCGCCAGACGTGGCACGCGGTCGTATTCGATGCGGGCGGTGAGTTGGCTGCCATCGGCCATTTCCACCAGGTGCCCGAGCAAACCGAAACCGGTGACATCGGTCATCGCCGTCACGCCGTCGAGTTTGCCGAAACGGCTGCCGGGTTTATTCAGGGTGCACATCCAGTCGCGGGCCAGGCCGATGTCGGCGTTACGCAACTTGCCCTTCTTCTCGGCGGTGGTGAGGATGCCGATGCCCAGGGGTTTGGTGAGGTACAGCAAGCAACCGGCGGTGGCGGTGTCGTTGCGTTTCATGTGGCGTTTTTGCACAAGGCCGGTGACGGCCAGGCCGAAGATCGGCTCCGGGGCGTCGATGGAATGCCCGCCGGCCAGGGGAATGCCCGCCTCGTCGCAAATCGAGCGCCCGCCGCGAATCACTTCGCGGGCGATTTCCGGGGCCAGCACATTGACCGGCCAGCCGAGGATCGCAATCGCCATCAACGGATCGCCGCCCATGGCGTAGATGTCGCTGATGGCATTGGTGGCGGCGATGCGGCCGAAGTCGAACGGGTCGTCGACGATCGGCATGAAAAAGTCGGTGGTCGAGACCACGCCGCGCTCATCGTCGATGGCATACACCGCCGCGTCATCGCGCGAGGCGTTGCCAACCCAGAGCTTGGGATCGAGGTTCTGCGCGCCGCTGCCGGCCAGAATCACTTCCAGGACCTGAGGGGAGATTTTGCAACCGCATCCTGCGCCGTGGCTGTATTGGGTCAGACGAATCGGCTCGTTCATGGGGTGCACCTCGTAGAGTCAGTGGGGCCGATTCTAGCAGACGGGATCGATGGCGCCTGTGAGGGCCCATTCGCGAGCAAGCCCGCTCCCACAGTGGATCTATGGCGAACACAGAATTTGTGTCCACCGAAGATCACCTGTGGGAGCGGGCTTGCTCGCGAAGGCGGCGCCACAAGCACCACATCCCTGACTGACAGGCAAAAAAAACCGCCCTTGCGGGCGGCTAAAGTGCTTCGACCGCGATCAGAACCCGAGGCTGAAGCTGACCGTCATCGCGTGATCTTCATTTTTGCCCGACACCTGCCCCGAGTAGCCGAGGCCGAGTTTGCCGGTCGGGCTGATCTGGAAGTCCACGCCGGCTTCAAGCAGCGCGCTGTCCTTGGCAATCGGTACGCCCTGGGTGCTGAACGAGGCGCCGCCGTCGATGAAGCTCAAGTCAGCGTCCGGTTTGGTGTCGCCGTAGGCATGGCGCCAGCCGATGGCCGCACGCGGGGTAAATTGCCCGCCGTTGGCCAGGGTGATGACTTTGCCGGCGCGCAGGCCCAGGGTAGAGAAGGTGATGTCCTGGCTGGAATCAGCTTTCAGACGCCCTACCCCACCTTTTTCATGAACGGTATCGCTGTCGTAATTGACGTAGGCCAGACCGGCGAACGGTTCCAGCGCAATACCTGCCGCTTCGACCGTGTAACCCACTTCACCGAACACCTGGGCACTGCGAGCGTCGTAGTCACCCTTCAACCGATCGTTGTAGCTGCCGACGCTGACGTCGCGTTTGGTTTCAATATCGTGCCAGCTGTAAGCGGCGCCCAGGCGTACGGCCAAGGCGTCGAACTGCGAGTTGAGGTACGCCGCCAAATGGTAGCTGTCGACCGTGGCGTTGGAACGACGGTCATGGGCATCCAGGTCGCTGCGGGTGTAACTGGCGGCCATCCCGGCACGCCATTGATCGTCGATCTGCTTGTCGGTGCCGAGCATGAAGCCGCTGAGGTTGCGATCAAGCTTGGCACTGTTACTGTCGCCATCCATTTCGCCCCAGGCGCCGAGTGCGCGCATCCAGCCGACCATTTCGCCGTGGCAGCCGCCGCTGGTCAGGCGATTTTCGCTCGGTGCCAAGGCCCGGCGAGGATCGTCAGGCCCACTGCAGGACGGTTGGCGCATGCGGTCGTTGACGGCGTCACGGATGTAACGCGAATCTTCGAGAATGGCGCTGGCGGTGCTGGCGTGAATCTCCCCGGACAAACTGTCGAAAGCCGCACGGGCACCGGCCGTCGAGAGGTTGACGATCTGGTTCTGCAACGCCGCACCGGCCGGGCCATTACGGCTCAGCGCGGAAGCCGTGCCGCGCTGGTTCCCGGTGGCGGCGACATCGACGAAGGATGCGTCGTTACGACTAACCGCCAGGCCGACTTCGTTGGCGCTGTACACCAGTGATGTATTGAGGAACGCGGTGTCCGGCAGGTCAGCAGCGCTGAACGTACCGGTGACGCCACCGCCCGCGGTGATCAGTGAGTAGGTGGTGTTGCCGGTGAATGGCACGAGGTTGTTCACTTGCACGCCACCGGCCAGGGTTGCGGTGCCGCCCACGACCAATGGAGTAATGGTCGGTGAGGTCAGGGTCAGCGCCAACAGGCCATCGGAAGCGTTGGTCAGGTTACCCACCACTCTCAGGATTTCTCCGTTCGCGCCAGTCGAGAACACCCCATGGTTGACCACCGAACCAACACTGCCGTTACCCGTCAGGGCGGCGCCATTGAACACCGTGACCTGCCCGGCCAACGTCGCCGGTGCATCACCGACTATCAACAGGCCCTGCTCGACTTCAACGGTGCCACTGAACGGATGATCGCCCTCTAACAGCAGCGACCCGGCACCTTGTTTGACCAGATCACCGGTACCGCTGAGGTTGCCGTTGAAGACCCCATTGCCGGTCTGCGCGAACAGCACCCGCGCACTGTTAAGGATGCGACCCCGCAGGCTGGTGGTGTTACCGACCAACGTACCGCCGCTGACCGTGGTGCCGCCGCTGTAGGTGTTGGCGCCACTGAGGACCAGAACGCCGGAATCGCGTTTTTCGATCCCGCCAGTGCCGACCAGGGGTGCCGAGATTTCCGTGGTGACGCCCCCGTTGATCCGCACCACGGCCAGGCTGCCATCAGCCGCGTTGACCGGGCTCAGACTGCCGTCGGTGCCTTGGACCAGACGATAACCGTTGTCGAGGACCTGCAACCCGGTGAAGCCCTGGTTACCGAGCACGGTCACGGTGCCGCCGCCCTGCCCGCCGAACACCGCGAACCGGCGATTCGAACCCAGGCTCGCCGTACCACTGGCGTCAGTCCAGTTGGTGCTCGGGCCCCAAACACCGCTACCACCGGCAATAGTGCCGTCAGCATTGGTTTTGCCACCGTTCCAGAATTGCGCTTCACCCGGCGCACTTTCCACCAGCAGGTTGAACTGATTGGCCAGCGCGGTTTGCAGGGTCAGGTTCGATGGCAACACCCCGCCCGGCAATGTGCCGAAGGTCAGGCCGTTGTCGGTCAGGCTGCCGCCGTAGCGGAACAACTGATAGACCCCCGTCCCGAAACCGCCGGCATTACTGATATTCAGCGTACCGTCGAGGGTCAGGTTGCCAGCAACATTAACCACGGTGGTCGAACTGCTGGCCGAGCCGAGGCTGAAGTCCAGGTTAGTCCCGGATGACAACGCCAGGGAACCGACCGACAGCGGCGTTGCGTTGCCGCCGCCAATCAGCGTCGTGCCGCTGCCCATTTGCACCGCACCAGCGAGTTGACCGCTGCCACCGATTTTTGCCCCGCTCGCCACATTCACGTTGGCGCTGTCGAGCGTGCCGTTGACCAGCAATGAGCCGGCCTGGACGTTGGTGTTGCCGGTGAAGCCGTTGGTGCCAGTGAGCAGCAAATCGCCGGTGCCGTTTTTAGTCAGCGTACCGTTGCCGGTGAGGTTACCGGTGTAGCTGCCGTTGCTGGTCTGTTCGAAGGTCAGAGCAGCGTTGTTGAGGATCGCGCCTTGCAGGCTAGTGGTGTTGCCGCTGGTAGTACCCGCGTTCAGGGTGGTACCGCCGCTGTAGGTATTGGCGCCGCTAAGTAACAGCGTGCCGTTACCGTTTTTCACCAGACTGCCGGTGCCGGCGATCACGCCACTGAGGGTGGTGTCCTGGGTGCCAGCCAAGGTCAACTGCCCGGCGAGGTTGATGGCGTTAGCCAGTTGCAGGGCTGCGGCGCTGTCCAGTTGGGCGCTGCCACCGACACCGAGTGCGCCGGTACCGATGGCGCTGTTGTTGCCGAGGATCAACGAACCGGCATTCAATTGCGTACCACCGGCGTAAGTGTTGCTGCCGTTGAGTGTCAGGCTTGAAGCACCGTTCTTGATCAGGCTGCCGGTGCCACTCACCACGCCACCGAGGGTCAGTGCGTTGGAGCCGGCAACGCTCATCCCGCCGTTCAGCACCACCGCGTTCGCGAGGCTGACCGCCGTGTTGCTGTCCAGCGCAGTGCCGTTGGCGGCCGTCAATACACCGCTGCCCAAGGCGCCGTTATTGCCCACGACCAGTTTGCCGCCGTTCAGCGCGGTGCCGCCGGTGTAGCCGTTGGCTGCGTTCAGCACCAGGGTGCCAGTGTCGTATTTACCCAGGGTGCCGGTGCCATTAACAGCGACGCCGATTGTGGCCGTGGCGTTCGGATCGACCCGAACGGTCGCGTTGCCCAAGGCACCATTGACCAGTGTCAGTGCGCCCGCCGTACCGTTCGCCAGGGTGTAGCCGTCGGTGACGAACTGCATGCCGGTGATGCCTTGCGCGCCGTTGACGGTGACCGTACCCGCCGGGCCCTGTAATACCGCGAAGCTGTTGCCCCAGGCCTGATTGACGGTGCCATCGACATTGGTCCAGTTTGTGGTGCCACTGCCCCAGGTGCCGCTGCCGCCATTGATCGCGCCGTTGCCGACCAGTTGCGCGCCGTCCCAGAATTGCACGGTAGTGTTCGGTGCGGTCACCAGCAGGTTGACCTGGTTGCCGACGGCGGTCTGCACTTGCAGATCACCCGGCGTTACGCTGCCCGGAACGCTGCCGATCAGCAGACCGTTGTCGGTCAAGGCACCGGTGTAGTTGATGATCCGATACACACCGCTGCCGAAGCCGCCGATGTCGCTGACGTTAAGGTTGCCGTCGAGGGTCAGGTTGCCACCGACATTGATCAGCGCATTACCGCCGCCGGACACCGGCACACCGAGCCCGACATCGAGGTTGGAGTTGCCACTCAAGGCCAGCGAACCCACCGACAAGGTGCTGCCGGTGGCCAGTGCAACGTGACCGCCATCGGCGACATTGACGGCGCCGATGAGGCTGCCGCTGCCGGCGAGGGTCCCGCCGTTGTTGACCGCGACGTTGGCGCTGTCCAGGGAACCGCTGACATTCAGGGTGCCGCCGTTGATGTTGGTGTCGCCGGTCAGGCTGTTGATGCCGGTGAGGTTGAAGGTGCCGCTGCCGAGTTTGTCGAGCAAGCCGCTGCCGCTGAGCACACCGTCAAAGGTGCTGCTCGCATTGTTGCCGCCGATGCTCAGCGTATTGCCGGCACCGACCAGCGCCGTACCGCTGCCCGTCAGGCTGGCGAGAGTGCCGGATGCACCGAGGTTGAGGCTGGTCCCCGCCCCCAGATTGACCCCGGCATTGTTGCCCAGGGCCGTGGCGGAGGTGGTGCTCAAGCTGCCACCCAGCACGTTGAAAGTGCCGCTGAAGGTGTTGTTGCCACTGAGGCTCAGGTCTGCCGCGCCGTTTTTGCTCAGGGTTCCGGCGCCAGCGAGGACACCGGCCAAGGTCAGGTTATTGGTGCCGGCCACGTTCAGGGCCGCGTTGACATTGACGTTGTTGGCCAGGCTGAGCGCCGAGCTGTTATCCAGCGTGGAAGCGCCAGCGACAGCCAAGGCGCCCGTGCCCAGCGCCGCGGCATTGCCGAGGGTCAGGGTGCCGGCGTTCAGGGTTGTGTCGCCTTGCAGGGTGTTGACGCCATTGAGGGTCAGGTTGGCCGCGCCATTCTTGATCAGGCCACCGGCGCCACTGATCACACCGCCGAGGGTCAGGTCATTGCTACCGCCCACCGCCACCGTGGCGTTCAACCCGACGTTATTGGCCAGGCTCAGCACGGTGTTGTTATCCAGTGTCGAGGCACCACTTACGGTCAAGTTGCCCAGGCCCAGGCCTGAGGCATTGCCGACTGTCAGGGTCCCGGCGTTCAGGTCGACACCGCCGAGGAAGCCGTTGAAGCCATTCAGGATCAGATTGGCCGCGCCAGTTTTGCTCAGGCTACCGGCGCCGTTGACCGCGCCGTTGAGGGTCAGGTCGGCGGTGCCGACGATGCCGAGGTTGCCGGCCAGGTTGATCACGTTGCTGACGGTCACTGCCGTCGCGGCATCCAGGGTGGTGGCGTTGGCAGCATTCAGTGCGCCGGCACCCAGCGCCGTGTCGGAGGCCAGAACCAGGCCACCGGCACTCAGCGTAACCGGGCCGAGGAAGCTGTTGTTGCCACCAAGGGTCAGGTTGGCCCCACCGGCCTTGACCAAACCGCCCACGCCGCCGATCGCGCCGTTAAGGGTCAATGCATTGGAGCCACCGATGTTCAGGTTACCGGCCAGATCGACGGCATTGCCGAGGGTGACGGCGGCGTTGCTGTCCAGGGTGACGCCCGAGGCGGTGGTCAGCAGACCGCTGCCCAGTGCGGTGTTGCTGCCAACGACCAGCGTGCCGCCATTGAGCAGGGTTCCGCCGGTGTAGCTGTTGGCGCCGTTGAGCACCAGGGTGCCGCTGTCGAGTTTGGCCAGCGTAGCGGTGCCGTTGATGCCGACGCCTATGGTTGCCGTCGAGCCCGGATCAACCCGGATCGCCGCGTTGCCGCCGGTGCCGTTGACTGCCGTCAGGTGCCCTGCGGCGCCGGTCAGCAGGTTGTAGCCGTCAGTGACGAACTGCATACCGGTAAAAGTCTGCGTACCGAGCACCGTCACGTTGCCTGCTGTGCCCTGGAAGATTGCGAAATCGCTGGCCCAGGTTTGATTGGTCAAGCCATCGACCGAGGTCCAGTTGGTGCTGCCGGCATTCCAGGTCCCGCTGCCGCCGTCCACCGAGCCATTTGGCAAGGTCTGGCTGCCGTCCCAGAAACGCAGGTTCGCGTTAGGTGCTGTCACCAGCAAGTTGATCTGGTTGCCGACGGACGTTTGCAGCGCCAGGTCCGCCAGGCTGTAGCCGATCGGGATCGCGCCGACATTCATGCCCAGGTTCAGCAGGCTGCCGGTGTAGTTGATCAGACGATAAACGCCGACACCGAAACCACCGGCGTCGCTGACGTTGAGCAGGCCGTCCAGGGTCAGGTTGCCGCCGATGTTCAGCAGCGAGCTGGTGGACGGTGCGCCGAGGGCGACGTCCATATTGGAGGTGCTGTTGAGGGCCAGCGCACCGACCGACAAGGTGTTGCCGCTGCTCAGGCCCAGATGACCGCCGTTGTTCACGTTCAACGTGCCCAGCACCGAGCCGGTGCCGGTCAAGGTGGCGCCAGTGTTGACGTTCACGTTGACACTGCCCAGGGACCCGCTGAGGTCCAGGGTGCCGCCGTTGACCGCGGTGTCGCCAGTGAGGCCGTTGATACCGGTGAGGTTAAGCGTGCCGGTGCCGACTTTGGTCAAGCCGCCAGGTCCGGCGAGGCCACCGTCGAAGGTGCTGGTCGTATTGACCCCGCCCACCGACAAGGTGTTGCCCGAGCCGATCAGCACATCACCGGTGCCGTTGAGGCCGGCCAGACTGGCGTCAGTGCCCAGGTTGAGGCTCGCGCCAGCACTGATGTTCGCGCCGGAGGTGTTGCCCAACGCGCCCGTGCTGGCCGCGGTGACGCTGCCGGACAGAATGTTCAAGGCGCCGGTAAAGGTGTTGTTGCCGCTGAGTGTCAGGTCGGACAGGCCGTTTTTATTCAGCGCACCCGCGCCGTCGATGACGCCACCGAGGTTCAGATTATTGTTACCCGCCACGTTCAGATCAGCATTCAGGGTCATGGCGTTGGCCACGGTGAAGGCTGCGCTGTTGTCCAGCGTCGAAGTGCCGCCGACGATCAACGCCCCAGTACCCAGCGCCGCGCCGTTGCCCAAGGTCAGGGTGCCGGCGTTCAGGGTGGTATCGCCCTGATAGGTGTTGACGCCATTGAGGGTCAGGTTGGCCGCACCGTTCTTGATCAGTTGATTGGTGCCGCTGATCACGCCGCCCAGGGTCAGGTCTTGGGTGCCGCCGACGGTCAGGTCGGCATTCAGTGCAACGGTGTTGCCGAGGCTGACCGCAGTGTTGCTGTCCAGGGTCGCTGCGCCGCCGACGGTCAAACCGCCAAGGCCAAGGGCCGAGCCGTTGCCGACGGTCAAGGTACCGGCGTTTAACGTGGTGCCACCGAGGAAGCCGTTGGCACCGTTGAGGACCAGATTCGCCGTGCCGTTTTTCACCAGGTTGCCCGCACCGTTGACCAGCCCGGTCAGAGTCAGGTCCGCCGAGCCGTCAACGTTCAAGGCACCGGCCAGGTTCACCTGGTTGCTGAGGCTGACGGCGGTGTTGCTGTCCAGCGTGGTGTTGGCCGCCGCGTTCAACGCACCGGCGCCCAAGGCACCGCTGGCGCCGACGATCAGTTTTCCGCTGTTCAGCGCGGTGGCGCCGAGGTAGTTATTACTGCCGTTGAGGGTCAGGTCGGCCGCGCCGTTTTTGATCAGTCCGCCAATACCGCTGACGACACCATTGAGGGTCAGTGCATTGTTGCCGGCGACAGTCAGGTTGCCGCCCAGGTTGAGCGCGTTGGCCAGGGTGGTTGCGGCGCTGGCATCGAGGGTAGTGCCACCGGCAGCATTCAACGCGCCAGTACCCAACGCGGTATTGGAACCGACGATCAGCGTGCCGGCATTCAGTGCGGTGATGCCTTGATAAGTGTTGGCACCGGTGAGGGTCAGACTGGAAGCACCGGTTTTGATCAGCCCGCCTGCGCCGCCAATGATGCCGTCAAGGGTCAGCGCATTGGCGCCGCCGGTGGTCAGGTTGGCGTTGAGGTTGATCGCGTTGGTCAGGCTCAGGGCCGAACTGCCAGTGAGCGTGCTGGCGCCGGCCACAGTCAGGGCGCCGGTGCCCAGTGCGGCGGTGTTGCCGACGGTGATGCTGCCGGCATTCAGGGTGGTGCCGCCCTGGAAGGTGTTGACGCCGTTGAGGCTCAGATCGGCCGCGCCGTTCTTGATCAATTGGTTGGTGCCGCTGAGCACGCCGTCAAGGGTCAGTTGGTTGGTGCCACCGATGCTCAGGTCGGCGTTCACCGCAATGTCGTTGGCGATCGCGACACCGGTGCTGCTGTCCAGCGTCGAGGCACCGGCCACGGTCAACACGCCACTGCTCAAGGCATTCGCGTTACCCACGGTCAGGGTGCCCGCGTTCAGCGTGGTGCCGCCGAGGAAAGTATTGGCGCCATTGAGCGTCAGGTTGGCGGTGCCGTTTTTGGTCAGGCTGCCGCTGCCGCCGACCGCGCCGCCGAGAGTCAGGTTGGCGGTGCCGCCGATATTCAGGTTGCCGGTGGCATTCACTGCATTGATCAGGGTCACCCCGGTGCTGGCATCCAGCGTGGTGCCGCCAGTCGTGTTCAAGGTGCCGCCAACGCCAAGCGCCGTGTTGGAGCCGACAATCAGCGAGCCCGCATTAAGCGAGGTGTTGCCGGTATAGCCATTGTTGCCGCTGAGGGTCAGCGCCGCCGTACCGTTCTTGATGATCCCGGCCGCGCCGTTGATCGCGCCCGTCAGGCCAAGCGCCTGGGTGCCGCCAATGGTCAAATCGGCAGCCATGAACACCGAGTTGTTCAGGGTCACGGCCGTGGTGGCGTCCAGGGTGGTGCTGGCTGCGGTATTCAGCGCGCCAGTTCCCAGCGCATTGTTGTTGCCCACCAGCAGCGTGCCAGAATTGAGCGTGGTCGGCCCGCTCTGGCTGTTGTTACCGGTCACCGTCAGGGTCGACGCGCCATTCTTTGTGATCCCGCCCACACCCGATATCGCCCCGGCAAGGGTCAAGGCATTAGTGCCGACGCTGAACAGGTTGGCGTTGAGGATTACGGCATTGTTCAGGGTGACATTGGTGCTGCTATCGAGGTTTGCGCCGCCGTTGACGTTAATGAGGCCCGTGCCCAGCGCATTGTTGTTGCCCAGCACCAGGGTGCCGGTGTTCAGGTTGATGGGGCCACTGAGGCCTGTGTTGTTGCCGTTGATAGTCAGAGTGCCGCTGCCGCTCTTGCTGAGCCCGCCCGCACCGTTGATCACGCCGCCTAGGGTCAGGGAGCCGGAGCCGGTGGCGGTCATGGCGCCGTTAATGGTGATGAGGTTGTTCAGGTTGATCGTGCCTGGCGCAGACAACGACGCCGAACCGGCGAACGTCACGCTGCCGCTGCTGAAGGCCTGGTTATTGAGTACCTGAACAGAGCCGCCATTGATTGTGGTATTGCCGTTGTAGGTGTTGGCGCCACTGAGACTCAACTGTCCGGTGCCGGCCTTGGTCAAACCGCCCGCGCCGGAAATCACCCCGCTCAGGGTCGTGCCGTTGCTGCCCTGAACGGTGAGGCCACCGCTACCCAGGGTGACCAGGTTATTGAGAGTCAAACCGGCGTTGCTGGCCTGGATCGTCCCGCCATTGGAGGTCAGCACCCCGGTGCCGAACGATTGGGCGTTGTTGAACGACGCAACGCCACCGTTGAGGGTGGCGCCGCCGCTGACGAGCGGGCCTTGCAGGACCCAGGTGCCGCTGTTGACCGTCAGGTTATTGAAGTTGATGTAGTTGGCGCTGGACGCTGTGCCAGCGCCGCTGGTGCCACCGCCGACACCGATGGTGTTTTGCAGGATCAACGAGTTGCTGCCCCCGGCCCCGCCGTCAATTTGCCCGGTGGGTGCGAAGGTCAGGTTGACGCCGACCAACCCGCCGAGGCTGATACCCGCACCACCGCCGTTGGTGATGGTTGAACCGGTGACCGCGGTAAAGGTGTTGTTGCTGGCGACGCCCATCGACACGCCGCCGCTGATGGTCCCGGTGTTGATGAAGGTATTGCCGGTGGACGACGTTTCAAACGCCACCCGACCGGTCAACGTACCGTTGTTGACCATGTTGATCTGCGATCCGCCCTGCACGGCCACGATCGGAGTGTCGGAGGCGAACAGCGTCAGGTTCAGCAGCGCGGTGGAGCCGAGGGTGCCGTTGTTGGTGATGTTGGTGACGCCGCCGGCGCCGTTGACCACGTCCATCGCCATGCCGGCGAGGGTCGTCAGGCTCAGGCCCAGCACGTCGCCGGTGCCGCGCATGATCCCGGTCAGCGTGTTGTTGATATTCACTGTCGAGGCGCCGCCATTGCCTGCTATCAAGGCGGTACCGAGACTGGTCACCGCCCCCAGCAAAGCCGGATCGACCGTCCCGGAGTTGTTGAAAGTGAGGTTGTTACCGATGAGATTGAGCGCCTGTCCGCCCAGCGTCGCGTTCAACTGCGCGCCCGAGTTGACGTTGACCGTCAGGTCGTTCACCGCACTGGCAAATGTGTTGAGGAACAGCGGCAACGATGGCACACCGGTACAGGTCACCGTGGCGCCCGCTGTCGGGCTGGCGGGCGAACAGGCCGCCAGCGCTTGTGGGCTGACGAGGCCGACAACCGCACCGACGATACCGAGACGAACAGCGAGAAAAAGAGGGGAAACGCGAAAAATCGGAGCGATGACGGATCTCAAGTCCACGGGTAATTCCTTTACGTGGTTAACCATTCTTCCTTGAAGGGCGTGCTACCTCGGCCACCCTGGCCGCGAATCCCACAACACGCGTATCAAGACTACGACGGTGTACGAAACCGTTACATTCTGGACACACGTTAGTTGACGCACAGCGCTGGGGCAGAATACGAGCGGGTTAATTAGCATTAATACTTTGGTGCCCCCCCTTTCCCTGTGGGAGCGAGCTTGCTCGCGAAGAGGCCAGCAAGTTCAATATCAATGTGCGCTGACACTTCGCATTCGCGAGCAGGCTCGCTCCCACAAGGAGAATTTGTTTTGGCCTGCACCATTTCATTACCTGATCGAAGCGACAGTAAAACCACCGATTTCTTCGGTTTTTCATGGATTTGTAACAATTGGTATGGGATGTGCAAACGTTTGCGAGTCGCCGATAACGGCGTTTTCGCTACATAACCGCGCAAGCCCGAAAAACCGGGCCTTCGATCCGCACGAAAAGGGACTTTTAATGCACCGCACGTCCAGCCGCGTGACTTGCTCGCGCTCCTTTGCTGTTTCTTTGCTACTGGCCAGCGTTACAGGACTACTCAGCAGCACCGTTTTGGCGCAACCCGCCCCCGCCGATGAGTCTGCCCAGGGCGAAACCCTCAGCCCCGAAGCCAGCCCACCGAAAAAAGGCGCGTACCTGTCCGACTGGTTCAACCAGGACCTGACGGTCATCGGCAGCAAGGACATCAGCTTCGGCCCGCAACCGTCCGACGATGTGTACCTGGAATACGAGTACTTCGGCCGCAAGGGGCCGTTCGAGTTGTATGGCTACGTCGACATCCCGAAAATATTCGACATCGGCAACAGCCATGACAAAGGCGCGTGGGACCATGGCTCGCCGCTGTTCATGGAACACGAACCGCGCATCTCCATCGACTACCTGGCCGGCCGCAGCCTGGCCGTCGGGCCGTTCAAGGAATGGTATGTGGCGTTCGACTGGATCTACGACCACGGCAGCAACACCCGCAACCGCGCCAACACGCTGTACAGCGGTTTGGGCACCGACATCGATACCCACTCGCGGGTCAACCTGTCGGCCAACTTCTACGGTCGCTACCAGTGGGAAAACTACGGCGCCAGCAACGAGTATTCCTGGGACGGCTACCGCGCCCAGCTGAAATACATCGTGCCCATCAGCAGCTTCAGCAATGGCGCGTCGCTGACCTACATCGGCTTCACCAACTTCGACTTCGGCTCGGACCTGCACAAGGACAACCCGGCCCGCACCGCCAACGCCACCGTGGCCACCAACGTGTTGCTCTACTCGTTTACCCATTTGCGTTTCACCCTGGTCGGCCGTTACTTCCACAACGGCGGCAACTGGGAGGATGGCAGCGAGTTGAATTTCGGCGACGGCGACTTCCGCGCCCGTTCCAATGGCTGGGGTTACTACGCCGGCATCGGTTATCAATTCTAAGGAGGTTTTATGAAGGCAATGACGCGTCTGTCCCGGTCCGTTGGCCTGGCCTGCGGCACCCTGCTCGCTTCTAGCGCATGGGCAACCGAAGCACCGATCCAGCCGAAAGTGATGCTGATCACCATGTTCGCTCCCGAGGCACAGAACTGGATTGATCGCCTGGAACTCAAGCAAGAGGTGCACGTACCGGGCCTGTCCGCCGAGTACCCGAGCATTCGTTGCAACACGCAGCAAGTGTGCTTGATGGTCACAGGCATGGGCCAGACCAACGCTGCGGCATCGACCCTGGCCTTGGCCCTGTCGCCAAAATTCGACCTGCGTAAAAGTTATTTCCTGATTGCCGGGATTGCTGGCATCAGCCCGAAACACGGGACGATCGGCACTGCTGCATGGGCGCATTATCTGGTGGAATTCGGCACCCAGTGGGAGATCGATTCCCGGGACGCACCGAAAGACTGGCCGACCGGTTACATCGGCATCAACACCAAAGGCCCGAACGAAAAACCGCCGCTGGATTACAAGACCGAAGTCTTCGAGCTCAACCCAAAGTTGCAGGCCAAGGCATTCGCGCTGTCGCACAAAGTCGAGCTGAGCGAGAGCAAGGAATCAGCAGCATGGCGCGTGAAGTATCCATCGGCCCCGGCCAATCAGCCGCCGGTGGTGACGAAGTGCGACACGCTTGCGGGCAACACCTGGTTTTCCGGGACGCGTTTGAGTGAGCGCGCGGAAGTCTGGACCAAGCTGTTGACGGACAACAAAGGCGAGTACTGCACGACCCAGCAGGAAGATAACTCCACCTACGAAGCGTTGCTGCGTGCCAGCCGTGAAGGGTTGGTGGATGTGCAGCGTCTGGCGGTGGTACGCGCCGGTTCCGACTTTGACCGCCCGGCACCAAGGCAGAGTGAGGTAGATAATTTGCTCAAGTACGCAGACCAGGGCGGGTTTGTGCCGGCACTGGAGAACCTGTACCGCACGGGGAATCCGTTGGTGCAGGACATCTTGAAGCATTGGTCGGCTTGGGAGAAAGGTGTTCCTGAGGCCTGAGTTCGGCGTGAGGACGCCTTCGCGGGCAAGCCTCGCTCCTACAGGGTTATGCGGCGATCACACCTATTGTGATCAACACACATCCCCTGTAGGAGCGAGGCTTGCCCGCGAAGGGGCCAGCCCATCCAATACATCTATCGGTTAAGGCAACAAAATCACTTTGTCACCACTGCCCTGATTCACCTCGGCATAGCGCGCCACCCCGTCGGCCAACGGCGATTCCACCAAGCCCTCCGGCAACGGCAACAAGTCTTGATCGAAGAATTTGCCGAACTGGTCCAGCATCGCCGCACACGCCTGCACGCCATACAACAGCGAGTTGATCCCCACCACCGAACCACCCTTGCGATACAACGCCAGCGCCGGCAATTGCACGAGGCCGTCCACCGGCGCGGCAATGATCGCGATGCGACCGAACGCCGCCAGCGCCGGGACCGAGGCCGGTAGCCAGAAACCGGTGGTGTCGAAGATCACATCAGCACCGCCAGCGTATACAGCATTCACCTGGGCGCCGAGGTCTTCGGGCTTGTCCAGTTGCAGTGTCTGATAACCCTGGGCCTGCAACTCCTTGACCTGCTCGACCCGCCGCGCCGCCGCCAGCACCTGGGCGCCACGCACCTTGGCCAGCGCCAGCGCTGCACTGCCCACCGCCCCGCCGCCGATCACCAGCAAACGCGTGCCGGACGTCACCAGGCTCCGTTCCAGCGCATCCCACGCCGTGGTGTACGGCACACCGAGGCTGGCGGCCTGAGCGAAACTCAGGTGAGTTGGTTTCAGCGCCACGCCGTTGGCCGGCAACTTGACGAATTGCGCGTGGGAACCGTCGGCGAAAAAGCCCAGCTCTCGGCCGGTGCCCCAGACTTCCTGACCGATCAACGCCTGCGGACCTTCCACCACCACCCCGGCGAAATCCCGACCGGGAACCCGTGGCAGCGTGGTGTAGGGAAAACGCCCCAGCACGTTCTTCACATCACTGGGGTTAAGGCCCGCAGCCTTGATCTGCACCAGCACTTCATCAGTGCCTGGCACCGGGGTCGGAACCTCAACGTAGCGCAGGGAAGAGAGGTCGCCGGTCTTGTCGAATTGCAGAGCTTTCATGGGGAGCTTCCGTTAAGGGGATGAAGGGGTTTTCAAGAGAGCCAGCCAGCGATCAACTGCCGGCCCATGGGCCACAATTGTTCACCGGCGAGCATGCCCAGCAGCCCCACCAGCGCGATGGCCGGCGGTGCCGGGGAGCGAAAATCCAGCGCACCGTAGAGCAGACCGACGCCCAGGCCGATGCCCAGCGAGATGAGGTAGTTCATGACAGACTCCGTGGCACAGGGGGTATGCGAGAAGTCTAGAGAATGGCAACGAAACCCGTCGGCCAAGGGCTTCTGAATATCGGACAAAGGACAGTTCGACAACGCGGTCCCTTGTGGGAGCGGGCTTGCTCGCGAAGGCGGTGTGTCAATTAATACATGTGGTGACAGACGCACCGCATTCGCGAGCAAGCCCGCTCCCACAGGGGGAGAGTGTGCGGCTAACGACCGGTCGTGTACTGCGAAGGCGCCACACCCAGCTCCCGGCGAAACATGTCGCTGAAGCTGCTCGGCGAATAACCCAGCTCTCGGGCAATGGCACTGACCGGCACACCCTGGATCAACTCCGCCACCGCCGTCGCCAGTTGCACTTGTCGCCGCCATTCGGCGAAGCCCATGCCCAGGCCATCCTTGAACAGCCGCGCCAGGGTGCGCACGCTGGCCCCGGCGTTTTCGGCGTGCTGCTCGAAAGGGATGTCCAGGGACGGCGCGGCCATGACGGCCTGACACAGGTTCAGCAGACGTCGATCGGAATCGTCCGGCAGCGCGATTGTCAGCATCGAGCGCTTGGCCCGCTTGAGTTCCAGTAACGCCAGGCCGACCAGCGCCTCGTAATACTCCGGCGCCCCGTCGTCGCCCTGCTCCACCAACCCGACAATCAACTCACGCAGCAGTCCACCGACCTCGATCACCTGCACGCGGTCATCCAGCGTCGCCGCCAACGCCGGGCGCAGGTAGATATTGCGCATCTGCAAGTCTGAGACCACGCGAATCCCGTGAGGTACGCCCGGTGGCAACCACACCGCCCGTTGCGGCGGCACCACCAGCGCCTCGTGCGGCGTCTCGACCCACATCACCCCGCTCATCGCATACAACAATTGGCCCCAGACGTGCTCGTGGGGCTCGATGAACAAGCCACGCGGATAGGTGCGCGCCAACGGTTGCACGGGCACATCGGTATCAGTCAGATCGGGCGGTGCGGCAAGGGCCATGGGCAGTGATCATTGGGGGTTTTGGGGAACCATCATGGTAACGAGGCGCCCGGCGTGTCGCCAGTGACAGCCACCGTCTGACAATTCGACTGAATTTTTGCCAACGCCCGCGATCCTTGTATTACCACAGGGAGGAATACGGGCTTTATGAACAACGCAAAACTTTTCGTCATTGAATACACCCTTCATGGCGCCCCCAAGTCTTTCATTATCCGCCTGGACAAAATGGACAACGCGGAGGCCTGGCATTGGGCGAGTTGCGATGCTGGCGTGGGTCGCATCCCGCGCTTTGGCCGTGAGAAGGTGCAAAAGACCAGCAAACCGCTGGCAGAGAAATTCGGCGTCGAGAACGTTACCTGGCGACCGGCGAGCTAAACGGTATATGGAGGACAAGGAACGTCAGAAACAAAAAGTGGAGCCAACGCGGCTCCACTTTTTTTGCTGAGTAATCAGCCATGGGCACATTTGCAGCCCTTGCTGGCGCACTCTTCACCGTGTTCGTGATGCTTGGCGCAGGCTTCGCAGCAATAGTGCTTGCCGTGACGAGCAATCGGATGCTGGCCCAGTTTGCAGGAGCATTTTGGGCAGTCGCAGGTACTTTCACTGTCGATCATGAGGCGGACTCCATTTTTGTGGTCGTCCGGTGCAACGAATGCGCACCGTATTACCAGTGTAGAAGCCAACATTGGAAAGCGTCCCCTTGTAGGAGCTGTCGAGTGAAACGAGGCTGCGATCGTTTGACGTAGGTTTTTCAAGATCAAAAGATCGCAGCCTTCGGCAACTCCTACATGGGACCGCGTTATGCCAGCCGGGTAGTGCTGCGATACATAAACACCAACGCCAGCGCCAAACACACCATCGCCACGATCCGGCTGCCGGACAACTCAATCGCCGGGTTGCCGAGCCAGCCGAAGTTGTCGATCAGCATGCCCATGCCCAGTTGCCCGACGATCACCGCCACGGTCGCCACCGCCGTGCCGACCCGGGGCACCGCGCCGACCATGACCATCATGTACACCACGCCAAACAGCGCCCCGCTGAGCTGCCATTTCGGCACGTCCAACAGGCTCACGGCGTGGGCTGGTTCAAAGAACAGAATCAGCAACCCGGAGACCACCGCACCCACCACAAAGGTCAGCAAACTGCTGCGCAACACGCCGATCGTTTCCCCCAGGCGCCCGTTGATCGCGGCCTGGACACTCAACACCGCACCGGCCGCCACGACCACTGCCAACAAAATAATCAGACTCATCTTCAACCCCTCGCGATCAGAACAAGTGCCACGACAATCAGCAGCAAGGCCAGCCAACGCTCACCGTTGACCTTTTTACGAGTCGCGCCGAACCAGCCGAAGTGGTCGATCAGCACGCTTTTACCGACCTGCCCGGAGAGGATCGCGATCATGGTCATGGCCACACCGATGTGCGGTGTGGCCAGGGTCAGCACCACCACGTAGATCGGCCCCAGAAACCCGCCGATCAACTGCCAGCGCGGTAATTCACTCAGGGCCGGACCTTGCTGCGGACCGCTGAACAGCAGCAACAGAAACAGAATCGCCGAACCGACGCCGAAGATGCTCAAGGTCGCCCACAGATGCCCGACCTGAACGCCGAGCGGCCCGAGCAAACCGGCCTCCACGGACAGGCCCATGCCAGCGAGGATGACCAGAGGCAGCAGCAATAGCCGTAGACCGGGTTTGGTGGTGGGCGTTGTGATAACGCCGGCGGTATCGATTGAAGGAGATTGCATAAGGAAAACCTGCGATTTGTCAGTTAAGACCCAGATCCTGTGGGAGCGGGCTTGCTCGCGAAGGCGGTGTATCAGTCGCCATTGATAGCGACTGACACGACCCCTTCGCGAGCAAGCCCGCTCCCACAATGGATTGTGGTGTTCTTGCTGTGTGGGTAAGGCGCGCATTATCGGCTGGCGATCCTTTGCGATAAATGGGAGCATCCGGACAACACTTTTGCGTATCTCGCACAGCAGGAATGAACATGCACGGCCTCAACGAGCTGGGATTCAAGGCACTTCGGCTGTTTGTCGCGGTGCTCGACCACGGCAGTTTTTCCGAAGTCGCCCGCCGCGAAGGCCTGGCACCCTCTTCGATTTCCCGGCAAATCCAGTTGATGGAGCAGGCCCTCAATCAGCAATTGCTCTACCGCCACACCCGCGCCGTCACGCCAACGGAAGCCGGACGCATGCTCGGGCACCACGCGCGGTTGGTGCTGGTGCAACTGGAGGAAGCCGAACAGGCGTTGCAGGAACAGCAAAGCGAGCCCAGCGGACTGGTGCGCATCAATGCACCGGTGGTGTTTGGCCAGCGGCATCTGACGCCGTGGCTGGGGCAGTTGTGCGAGCGGTATCCGAAGCTGCAACTGGATATCCAGCAACCCGACAGCTACGTCGACCCGTTGCAGGAAGGCGCCGACCTGCTGTTCCGCATCGGCCCGCTGCACGATTCGAGCATGCAGGCGCGAATCCTCGCACCCCATCGCTTTCAAGTCGCCGCGAGCCCTGCCTATCTAAAACGCCACGGCGTCCCGCAACATCCTGAAGACCTCGCCGCTCACCACTGCCTGGCCTACAAAGGCGTGACCGGTCAGCAGCGTTGGTTCTTTCGTCAGGGTCAGCAGGACTGGACGCCGTACTCGGTGAAGGGACCGATCACCGGCAACCACGCCGACACCCTGACGCAAGCCGCCGAACAGGGGCTGGGGCTGGTGATGTTTCCGTCATGGCTGATTGGCGAAGCGGTGCGCGAAGGCACGCTGGTGCCGGTGCTCGGGGATTATCAAGTGTCCAACAGCCTGGAGCCGCAGCAGATTGCCGTGCTGTGGCCGGGTAGCCGGCGGTTGTCGGTGAAGGTGCGGACGGTGATTGATTTTTATGTGGCGTGTTTTGGGGTTGTGCCGTACTGGGACAGGCCATAACAACGATGCGAATTGCTTTTGTAGGAGCCAGGCTTGCCGGCGAAGGCGCCCTCAAGTACTGACAACACACAACCCCTGTGGGAGCGGGCTTGCTCGCGAAAGCGGTCTATCTGTCACATCAATATTGAATGTGCCGCCGTCTTCGCGAGCAAGCCCGCTCCCACAGGTACATCGATGTCAGATCCGGAATTGGCCGACCAGTTTACCCAGGCGTTGACCCAGATCCGCCAGGCTACGCGATGTCTGCGCGCCCAACTGCGTTTCATCCGCCACGCTGTCCACCGCCACCGCAATCTGGTGCACGCTGCGGTTGATCTCTTCCGCCACTGCCGTTTGCTCTTCCGCAGCGCTGGCGATCTGCGCGTTCATTGAATTGATGGTGCCGATCAACTGGGCCATGGTGTCCAGCGAAGCCCCCGCTTCGTTGGCCTGGGCCGAGGTGCCGTCGCCGGCCTCGCTGGAGCGGCGCATGGCTTCGACCGCCGACTGAGTGCCCGCCTGCAAGCGGTCGATCATGCCCTGGATTTCCTGGGTGCTGATTTGCGTGCGACTGGCCAGCGCCCGCACTTCGTCCGCCACCACCGCAAAGCCACGACCGGCCTCACCGGCGCGGGCGGCTTCGATGGCGGCGTTGAGCGCCAGCAGGTTGGTCTGCTCGGCAATCGAACGGATAACCCCGAGCACGCTGACAATCGACGACACGTCTTTTTGCAGGCTGTCGAGCGACACACCGCTGGTGCGGATGTCGTCCACCAACGCATGAATCTTCACGATGCTGCCGGCCACCACACGCTTGGCGGCCTGGCCTTCGGCGTCGGTTTGCTGAGCAGCGACGGCGGCGTTTTGTGCGCTCTTGGCGACTTCTTGCGCGGCGGCGGACATCTCGTTGATCGCCGTCGCGACCTGATCCGTCTCGTGACGCTGACGCTCCATGGCCTGATCCGAGCGCTGGGCCTGATCGGACACCTGGTTCACCAGCCCGGTCAGTTGCGAGGTCATTTCGGTAATTTGACGAACGAGGCCGTGGATCTTGTCGACGAAGCGGTTGAACGAACCGGCCAATTGACCGAGTTCATCCTCGCTGGTGATGGTCAGGCGCCGGGTCAGGTCGCCCTCGCCCGCCGCGATGTCATCGAGGTTGGCTTTCATCAGGTTCAGCGGTCGCAGAATCGCGTTGGCCAGCAACATCCCCGCCGCCGCGATCACCAGCAGCACGACCACGGCAATCCCGACGATGCTCAGCACCACGCCTTCCATCCGTTCGGTGACCTTGGCCTGGACCAGTGCAACCTGGGCTTCGATGCCATCGAGGTTGACCGAGGTGCCGACCGCCATGTCCCACTTGGGCAAGTATTCGGTGTAGCCGAGCTTGGGCACCAGCACTTGGCTGTTGCCGGGCAATGGCGAGCTGTATTGCAGGTAGTGAGTGCCGTCCTTGGCGACTTTCACCAGGTCGCGGTTGACGTAGACGCCGTTCGGGTCACGGTTGTCCTTGAAGCTCTGGCCCACGCCTTCGGGGCTGTTGGACTTGAACAGGCGCACGGTGTTGGAGTCGTAGCCGAAGAAGTAGCCGTCCTTGCCGTAGCTGATGCTCGACAGCAACTTGACCACTTGGGCTCGCGCCGCGTCATCGCCGGGGGCGGCGGCGTCGTAAAGCGGTTTGATCGCAGTCATGGCCACGGCGACGTAACTTTGCAGGGTGGCCTTGGCGTCCTTGAGCAGGCTCTGGCGAGTTTCCTCGACCTCCTTGCGGGCCTGTTCCTGAAGAATGAACAGCGTGGTCAAGCTGATGATTAGCGCGAAGAGCAACACCGGGAGTACGGCAAGGGACAGGACTTTAGCCTTCAGGCTCATGCGCATGACGGTTCACTCTTTTGATTTTATTGGCGTGGTTAAAGGCGTTAACGGCAGGCCAGATCAAAAGTTGAATCGTCGGGTATCACAATCCCACTGTGGGAGCGGGCTTGCTCGCGAAGGCGTCGTGTCAGTCAATGATGATGTCGACTGACACTCCCTCTTCGCGAGCAAGCCCGCTCCCACACTTAATCTCTGTTGCCTAGAGAACCATCGCCGCCACCCAACCAAACGCCAGCAGCGGCAGGTTGTAGTGCAGGAAGGTCGGGACCACGGTGTCCCAGATGTGGTGATGCTGGCCGTCGATGTTCAAACCGGAGGTCGGGCCCAGGGTCGAGTCCGAGGCGGGCGAGCCGGTGTCGCCCAGGGCGCCGGCGGTGCCGACGATGCACACGATCGCCATCGGGCTGAACCCCAGTTGCACGCACAGCGGCACGAAGATCGCCGCGAGGATCGGTACGGTGGAGAACGACGAACCGATGCCGATGGTGACCATCAAGCCCACCAACAACATCAGCAAGGCACCAATGGCCTTGCTGTGATCGATCCAGGCCGCCGCGCTTTCGACCAGCGTGCGCACTTGCCCGGTGGCCTTGAGCACTTCGGCAAACCCCGAGGCGGCGATCATGATGAAACCGATCATCGCCATCATCTTCATGCCTTCGGTGAACAGGTCGTCGGTTTCACGCCACTTTACGATCCCCGACGCCGAGAAGATCAGGAACCCCGCCAGGGCGCCGATGATCATTGAGTCCAGCAGCAGTTGAATGATGAACGCCGCCGCGATGGCCAATCCGGCCACGCACAGGGTCAACGGGTTGTAGGCAACGCTGACCTGCTCCACCTGCTCGATTTTCGCCAGGTCGTAGACGCGTTTTTTCCGGTAGCTGAAAAACACTGCCACCAACAGACCGAACACCATCCCCATCGCCGGGATCGCCATGGCGTGCATGACGTTGATCTGGCTGATATCGACGCCGCTCTTGGCGACGTTGGCCAGCAGAATCTGGTTCAGGAAGATATTGCCGAAGCCCACCGGGAACACCATGTACGGCGTGATCAGGCCGAAGGTCATGACGCAGGCGATCAAGCGGCGATCCAGTTGCAACTTGGTCAGCACATATAGAAGCGGCGGCACCAGCAACGGAATAAAGGCGATATGTATCGGCAGAATGTTCTGCGAAGCGATCGCCACCACCCACAGCAGGCCGATCAACAGCCACTTGACCGAGCCGCCACCGTTGGCGTGCTGGCGGTCAACCATCGCCAGGGCCTTGTCCGCCAAGGCGTGGGCCAAACCGGACTTGGCAATCGCCACGGCGAAAGCGCCGAGCAAGGCGTAGGACAAGGCCACCGTCGCGCCGTTGCCGAGGCCACTGTTGAAGGCCTTGAGCGTCGCGTCGATGCCAAGGCCACCGGTCAGGCCACCGACCAAGGCGCCGATAATCAGCGCGATCACTACGTGCACGCGGGACAGGCTGAGCACCAGCATGACGCCAACCGCGGCAATTACAGCATTAATCATCGTTACCTCAAGGCAAGCGAAATGAGCCCGGCCGGCAGTCTGCGAAGAGCCGCCAGCGGAGTAAGGGATGGGTTTTATTAGAGGGCGCGCACTGTGCCGCAGAGAGGGCCTCGTGTCAAAGCGCTTGGGCTATGCCGATATTACGGATTGTGATGAACCCTGTGGCGAGGGGGCTTGCCCCCGTTCGGCTGCGCAGCAGTCGCAAAACCTTCCAATGCGGTGTGGCTGAAGGGATGCAGGGGGCCGCTTCGCGACCCAACGGGGGCAAGCCCCCTCGCCACAGGGAAGAGTTATCACCACAAAAGCAGTAGCGCAGCGAATTCAGATGACGCCATAAAGAAAGCAGTTTCGCGGCCGTTACAGTGCAAAGTCTCAGATAAATATCGAATAAGGACGTCTCCATGTCGCTCAGACAACTCTCCATCCAATGGAAAATCACCCTGCTGGCCGGGCTCTGCCTGGCGGGTATCGTGACCCTGTTGGTGGGTCTTTCGCTGTATCGCATGGAGCACAGTTCTGCGCTGGTCAAAGCGTCGAGCATGGAGATGCTCACCGAAGCCGCCCAGGCGCGGATCGAATCCCAGGGTGAAAACCAGGCGCTGAACATTCGTCAGCAATTCATGGACGCCTACCAATATGGCCACGGTTTCTCGCGTCAGGTGCTGTTCCTGCGCGATCAGGCCGAGAAGCGTTTTCTTGATGCCTTCGACCTGCGCGAAGACCTGACCCGCCAGGTCAAGTCGGCCCTGCAGGCCAACCCGGAACTGCTCGGCTTGTCCCTGGTGTTCGAAGCCAATGCGCTGGACGGCAAGGACGAACTGTTCGCCGGCCAGGCTGAGCTCGGCAGCAACGACAAGGGCCGTTTCGCCCTGTACTGGTCGCAACCGACGCCGGGCAAAGTGACGTCAATGGCACTGCCCGAAAGCGACATGGCCGACACCAGCACTGGCCCCAGCGGCGAGCCGGCCAACGCCTGGTTCACCTGCCCGCGCACCACCCTCAAACCGTGCGTGATTGAACCTTACTTCTATGTGATCGACGGCCAGAACGTGCTGATGACCAGCATCGTCTTCCCGCTGATGGTCAACGGCAAAGTCATCGCCTCGCTGTCGGTGGACATCAACCTCAACAGCCTGCAAGCAGTCAGTCAGGGCGCGAGCAAAAAGCTCTATGACGGCCAGACCAGCGTCAGCATCCTCAGCCCGGTCGGCTTGCTCGCCGGTTACAGCCCGGACGCCAGCAAACTCAGCCAGCGCCTGGATGTTGTGGACAAGACCAATGGCGCCGAACTGGTTCGTCTGCTCGGCACCAGCAGCAAAACCACCAGCCTGCACAGTAATGAGCAACTGAAAGTGCTGTCGCCGTTCCAGCCGATTCCCGGCGGCAAGTCCTGGGGCGTGTTGCTCGACGTGCCGGAGAAGGTCCTGGTAGGCCCGGCCGAAGCACTGAAACAACAACTCGATGAAAGCAACCGCGCCGGCACGCTGGTCGAACTCAGCCTGGGCGTGCTGGCCGCATTGATCGGCCTGTTGCTGGTGTGGCTGATGGCCCGCAGCGTGACCAAACCAATCCTCGGTGTGGCCCACATGCTCGAAGACATTGCCAGTGGCGAAGGTGATTTGACCCGACGCCTGGCCTACGACAAGAAGGATGAACTGGGCCAGTTGGCCGGCTGGTTCAACCGTTTCCTCGACAAGCTGCAACCGATCATCGCCGAAGTGAAACGCTCGGTGCAGGACGCGCGCAGCACCGCGGACCAATCCTCCGCCATCGCCACCCAGACCAGCGCCGGCATGGAACAGCAATACCGTCAGGTCGATCAGGTCGCCACTGCATCCCACGAAATGAGCGCCACCGCCCAGGACGTCGCCCGCAGTGCCGCCCAGGCGGCCCATGCCGCGCGCGATGCCGATCAGGCGACCCGTCAGGGTTTGACTGTGATCGACCGCACCACCACCAGCATCGATAACCTCGCCGCCGACATGAGCGCGGCGATGGTGCAAGTCGCAGGGCTGGCGGCGAACAGCGAGAAGATCGGTTCGGTGCTGGAAGTGATTCGTGCGATCGCCGAGCAGACCAACCTGTTGGCCCTGAACGCGGCGATCGAGGCGGCCCGTGCCGGTGAAGCCGGACGCGGTTTTGCCGTGGTGGCCGATGAAGTGCGCAACCTGGCGCGGCGTACTCAGGAGTCGGTCGAGGAAACCCGCCAAGTGATCGAGCAGTTACAGAGCGGCACCCAGGAAGTGGTCAGCTCGATGAACAACAGTCATCGTCAAGCTCAGGGCAGCGTCGAGCAAGTCGGCCAGGCGGTCACCGCGCTGCGCCAGATTGGCGATGCGGTAACGGTGATCAGCGACATGAACCTGCAAATCGCCAGCGCCGCGGAAGAACAGAGCGCGGTGGCCGAGGAGATCAACAACAACGTAGCGACCATCCGCGATGTCACCGAGTCACTGTCGGGGCAGGCCAATGAATCGGCGCGGGTAAGTCAGTCGCTTAACAGCCTGGCGAATCAGCAACAGAGCTTGATGGATCAGTTCCGCGTCTAACGCCGCAATCCCCTGTGGGAGCGGGCTTGCTCGCGAAAGCGGTGTGTCAGCCAAAATTGATGGTGACTGACACGCCCTCTTCGCGAGCAAGCCCGCTCCCACAGGTTCTCTAACAGGTTCTAGGGTTTGCGGGCTGGTGAGTGGATATTTGCGCGAAGCTGATTATGCTTTAAGAAGCCTCGCCGCAAAGCAAGGCTGTGTAGGAGCGAGCGGTTAGGCGATCCGACTTGCCCGCGAAGAACGATAACGCGGTGTGTCAGAGCTGACGCCATCGCGAGCAAGTTTCAGCTCCATGCTTCGCGCAACCCCATGACATCAGCCCAAGGGCCTGGGTGCGACAATAAGAGTAATGAGGTGCTCCGGCCTACAACAAGCGCACGACGGAGAACACCCATGGCCACAATCGACACCACCACCACGGGCACGGGCAGCGCGCCCCACCACGGCATCACCAAGGAGGAGCGTAAGGTCATTTTCGCCTCGTCCCTGGGCACCGTGTTCGAATGGTACGACTTCTACCTCTACGGCTCCCTCGCCGCGATCATCGCCAAGCACTTCTTTGCCGGCGTCAACGAGACAACCTCCTTCATCTTCGCCCTGCTCGCCTTCGCCGCGGGTTTCGCCGTGCGACCGTTCGGAGCGATTGTGTTCGGCCGGTTGGGCGACATGATCGGGCGCAAGCACACTTTCCTGATCACCATTGTCATCATGGGGATCTCCACGGCCGTGGTGGGTTTCCTGCCAGGCTACGAGACCATCGGCGTGGCGGCGCCGGTGATCCTGATCACCCTGCGCCTGCTGCAAGGCCTGGCACTGGGCGGTGAGTACGGCGGCGCGGCGACCTACGTCGCGGAGCATGCGCCCAAAGGCAAACGCGGTTACTTCACCTCATGGATTCAAACCACCGCGACCCTCGGCCTGTTCCTGTCGCTGCTGGTGATTCTCGCTTGCCGCACAGCACTTGGCACCGAAGCGTTCGAAGCCTGGGGCTGGCGGATTCCGTTCCTGCTGTCGATCCTGCTGCTGATTGTCTCGGTGTACATCCGCCTGCAACTCAGCGAGTCGCCGGTGTTCATGAAAATGAAGGCTGAGGGCAAGTCGTCAAAGGCGCCGCTGACTGAATCCTTCGCTCGTTGGGACAACCTGAAAATCGTGATCATGGCGCTGCTCGGCGGCACCGCTGGGCAAGCTGTCGTCTGGTACACCGGGCAGTTCTATGCGCTGTTCTTCCTGCTGCAAACCCTGAAGATCGACCCGCAAACCGCCAACTTGCTGATCGCCGGCTCGTTGCTGATCGGCACGCCGTTCTTCGTGATCTTCGGCAGCCTGTCCGACCGCATCGGCCGCAAAGGCATCATCATGGCCGGTTGCATTCTCGCGGCGGCGACCTACTTCCCGATCTTCCATGCGCTGACCCAGTACGGTAACCCCGACGTGTTCATCGCCCAGGAAAGAAACCCGGTGACGGTGATCGCCAATCAGGACCAGTGCTCGTTCCAGTTCGACCCGGTGGGCAAGGCCAAATTCACCAGTTCCTGCGACCTCGCCAAGACGCTGCTGGCGAAACGGGCCATCCCCTACAAGAACGAAAACGCCGAACCGGGCACCGTCGCCCAGGTGCGCATCGGCGATAAAGTAATCCAGAGCTTCGAAGGCAGCGGCATGCCCGCCGCCGACTTCAAGGCCAAAAACGATGCCTTCACCGCCACCCTCGGCACCGCCCTCAAGGAGGCCGGCTATCCCGAGAAGGCCGACCCGGCCAAGACCAATTACCCGATGGTGCTGCTGATGCTGACCATCCTGGTGATCTACGTGACCATGGTCTACGGCCCAATCGCCGCATGGCTGGTGGAATTGTTCCCGGCGCGCATCCGCTACACCTCGATGTCGCTGCCCTATCACATTGGTAATGGCTGGTTTGGCGGGTTCCTGCCGACGGTGGCGTTTGCCATGGTCGCGGCCACCGGGGATATCTATTACGGGTTGTGGTACCCGATTGTGATTGCGGTGATGACGGCGGTGCTGGGGATTTTCTTTATGCCGGAAACCAAGGATCGGGAGATTCATCACACATAGGGGTGGGGGTTAACTGAACACTGTGGCGAGGGAGCTTGCTCCCGCTGGACTGCGCAGCAGGCCCATTTTTGGGGGCCGCTTCGCGCCCCAGCGGGAGCAAGCTTCCTCGCCACAGGTTGCTCATTGTTTGGACTTCAGTGTCAGCGCTTGGGCAACTCGATCACGACCTTCAGCCCGCCCCACTCGCTTTCCTGCAACAGCAGCGTCCCGCCCCAGGTGTCGACGATGTCGCGCACGATGCCCAATCCCAGGCCATGCCCGTCAGTTTGTTCATCCAGCCGTGTACCGCGACTGAACACTTGGGCGCGCTGCTCTTCGGGAATGCCCGGGCCGTCGTCCTCCACACTCAGTTCAAATTTGTCGGCCATTTCGACCACACTCAAGCGAACCTCGGCGTCCGCCCATTTGCAGGCGTTATCCAGCAGGTTGCCGAGCAGTTCCAGCAAGTCCTCGCGGTCCCAGGGCAGCAGCAAACCGGCGGGTGCTCGGTAGCTCAACTCAAGATGTTCACCGTGAATCATGTTCAGCGTGGCCAGTAACCCCGGCAACTCGGCATCGCAATCAAACAACACGCCGGGCAAGGCGTCGCCGGACAGCCGGGCGCGGTTGAGTTCGCGATTAAGCCGCTGCTGAACCTGTTCCAGCTGTTGCTGGATGACCTTGCGCAGCTCCGGGTGGGCGTCGAGTTTTTCGCTGGAAGCCAGACTGAGCAACACCGCCAACGGGGTTTTCAAAGCATGCCCGAGGTTGCCCAGAGCATTGCGCGAACGCTTGAGGCTGTCTTCGGTGTGGGCCAGCAAATGGTTGATCTGCGCCACCAGCGGCTCCAGTTCCACCGGCACCTGATTATCCAGTTGCGAGCGCTGGCCCTGCTGCAATTGGGCGATTTGCTCGCGGGCCTTTTCCAGTGGACGCAAGGCGCGGCGCACGGTGATCCGTTGCAGCAGCAGAATCAGCAACAAACCCGCCAACCCGAGCCCGAGCCCGACCTGTTGCATGCGCAAAAAGCTCTCACGCACCGGCGTGTAATCCTGCGCCACGCTGATGGAAATCGACTGGCCCAGACGCCGATAGTCCGAGCGCAAGATCAGCAGTTGCTGGCCTTCCGGGCCCAGTTGCAGATTGCTGTGCAACCCGGCGTGATCAAGTTGCGGCAGCTCCTGATCCCACAACGAACGGGAGCGCCAGTGGCTGTCGGCAAAATCGATGCGAAAGTAATGCCCGGAAAACGGCCGTTGATAGGCCGGTGCCAGGTGTCGTTCATCCAGTTGCAAACCCTGGGGCCCGCGCACCAATGCAGCCAACAGGTTTTCACTGTCGTTGCGCAGCCCCGCTTCGAGGTAGCGCTGCAAACCCATCTCGAACAGCCACAAACTGGTTTGCGCCAGCACCAGGCCGACGATCACCATCACGCTGATCAAACCCAGACTCAAGCGGCGCTGGATCGACCTCACTGGGCTTGCCCGCCGAACAGGTAACCCTGGCCGCGACGGGTTTCGATCACGCTGCGCCCCAGCTTGCGCCGCAGGTGGTTGACGTGGACTTCCAGCACATTGGAATCGCGCTCGGTTTCACCGTCGTAGAGGTGTTCGGCGAGGTGGCTTTTGGAGAGGATCTGTTCAGGGTGCAGCATGAAATAACGCAGCAGGCGGAATTCTGCGGCGGTGAGTTGAATATCAGCGCCGTCGCGGGTCACGCACTGGCGACCTTCATCAAGGTGCAAGCCGTTGGCCTTGAGCGTCGGCTGGTTAGCCTGGCCGTGGGAACGACGTAACAACGCCTGGACCCGCAAGTGCAGCTCTTCGGGGTGAAAGGGTTTGCTCAGGTAATCGTCGGCGCCAGCCTTGAGGCCTTCGATGCGCTCGGCCCAGGAATCCCGCGCGGTGAGGATCAGCACCGGAGTGGACAAACCGCCGGCGCGCCATTGGGTCAGCACTTCGAGTCCCGGCAAACCCGGCAAGCCCAGGTCGAGGATGATCAGGTCATAGGGCTCGCTGCTGCCCTGGTACACCGCGTCGCGCCCGTCGGCCAGCCAGTCCACGGCGTAACCCTGGCGGTTGAGGCCGGCCATCAATTCGTCGGCCAGGGGCACGTGGTCTTCCACCAGCAGCAATCGCATCGGTCAATCTTCCTTGTCTTTCAATAAACGGCCCGTGGCGGCCTCGATATCGAGTTCGCGGACCACACCTTCGGTAGTCAGCAGTTCGACTTCATAAATGTAGACGTCGTGTTTTTCTTCGAGCTCGGCTTCCAGCAACTTGGACCCGGGATAGCGATCCAGCGCCTGTTGCAGCAATTTCTCGAGCGGCAGGATCACGCCCTGCTGACGCAGGCGCAGGGCCTCGTCCTGATCCAGGTCGCGGGCCACGACCACTGAGCAAAACGCCAGCAGCACCAATGCCATGCGTGAATATGAAAGCACCTTCATTACGTATCCTGATGATCCTTGAGAACCTGCCCGCTGACAGCGTCCAATTCCAGGTCCCACTCAATGCCCTGCGGGTCACGCAGCTCTACCTGGTAGATGTACTTGCCGTACTCTTCTTCCAGTTCGGTTTCGGTGACCTTGGCACCCGGGTGTTTGGCCAGGGCGATGGCGTTGAGCTTCTCGAAAGACACAATGGTACCAGCGTCACGCAACCTAAGGGCTTCGTCGGGGCCCAGGTCACGGGCGTGGGCGAGGCTGGTGGTCATGGCGATGATGGACGCGGTGAACAGGGGAGTCAGGGTTTTCAATTGGGGTGTCTCCGTATTTTTTATGTGTTGCGTACGGGGTGCACCTTAACGGGGCGAACTTAACTGAAACTGAATTGCCATCATTGGTCATGACAACACAGCACACACAATATGCATAAAACCTGTGGGAGCGGGCTTGCTCGCGAAAGCGGTGTGTCAGGCAACATGTGTATAGACTGACACACCGCCTTCGCGAGCAAGCCCGCTCCCACAGGGGGATTTTGGATGTCTATAATCCCCCGCTTGCCCGACATCGAGACCGGTATGACCGCTATCCACATCAAGTTCCCGTCCCTGACCCTCAAGGCCGGCCCCCGGGCCTTCGCGCGCATTCGTGAAAACGGCCTGAGCGCCGCCGATGTCGGCACGCTGCCGGGAGCTGCCGGTGGACCCAAGGCGTTAGGGATTCAAGGTCTGGACCTGGCGCTGTTCGGCGAATGGCTGCCGGCGGCACCGCGAGAGCGTTCGTTGATTGGTGCGTCGGTCGGTTCCTGGCGGTTTGCCAGCGCTTGCTTGCCGGACGCCGCCGAAGGCATTCGCCGGCTCGGTCATCTGTACACCGAGCAGAATTTCGATAAGGGCGTGACCATGGCGCAGATCAGCCAGAGCTCCCGGCGTATGCTCGATGAGCTGCTGGACGGGCGCGACGCCACGATCCTCGACAACGCCCATTACCGATTGAACATCATGGTGGTCAAGAGCCACGGCCTGCTCGCCCATGACCATCGCGGTCGCCTGGGGCTGGGCCTGTCGTCGGTGATCGCCGACAACCTGCGAGGTCGCGCACGGCTGTCGCGACATTTCGAGCGCCTGATCATCCATGACCCGCGCCTGGCGCCGCCGGTCAACGCGCTGAATGACTTCCCGTCGCGCTTCGTCGCCCTCAATGCCGGCAATCTGCGCCAGGCGTTGCTGGCGTCGGGCTCGATCCCGATGGTCATGGAAGGCGTGCGTGACTTGCCCGGTGCCGGCGCCGGGACCTTCCGCGACGGCGGTTTGCTGGACTATCACCTGGACTTGCCCTACAGCGGCAACGACATCGTGCTCTATCCGCACTTCACCGACCGGATCATTCCCGGCTGGTTCGACAAGACCCTGCCGTGGCGCCGCGCCTGTCCGGCGCGCTTGCAGGATGTCCTGCTGCTGTCGCCGTCGAAGGAATACTTGGCGCGCCTGCCCTACGGCAAGTTGCCGGACCGGAACGACTTCAAACGCTTTATGGGCGATGCCCCGAGCCGGCAGAAATACTGGCGCGCAGCGATGGAGGAAAGCCGCCGCATGGGCGACGAGTTCCTCGAACTGGCCGCCAGTGGTCGCCTCGGCGAGCGCTTGCTGACCCTTTAGTCAGTGTTTTGCCCGGCGCTCTGGTAAACTCGCCGCCTGCCCACATCGCCGCGGCGATCGCCACCTGACAGAGCTGAAAATCACTGTGGAAATTTTCAAAGAGTTTACGTTCGAATCCGCCCACCGCCTGCCCCACGTACCGGACGGCCACAAGTGCGGTCGCCTGCACGGTCACTCGTTCAAAGTGGCGATCCACTTGAGCGGCGACCTTGATCCGCATACCGGCTGGATCCGCGACTTCTCGGAAATCAAGGCGATCTTCAAGCCGTTGTATGAGCGTCTGGACCATAACTATTTGAACGACATTCCTGGTCTGGAAAACCCGACCAGTGAAGTGCTGGCCAAGTGGATCTGGACCGAGTTGAAGCCACTGCTGCCGGAACTCAGCGCGATTCGTATCCATGAGACGTGCACCAGCGGTTGCATTTATCACGGCGAATAAAACAGCTGATTCAGAAGAACCACCGGCGACGGTGGTTTTTTTATGCCTGTCGTTTCGCCCTCGCGCCGAGTACAGTCAGGCCCCATCCTTGGCCCAAAGGAACCCGTCTCATGTCGCCGCTTATTCGTCCCGCTACGCTTGAGGATATCGCGCAGATCGAAGCCATCGTCGAGGCGGCTTACTCGCCTTACATCGAGCGTATCGGCCGTAAACCCGCGCCGATGCTGGATGACTACGCCAGTCAGGTGCTGGCCCGGCGCGTACATGTGCTCGCAGATGAACAGGCGCTTAGCGGCTTTGTGGTGCTGATCGACACCGAAGAGTACTTGCTGCTGGACAACATCGCGGTCAACCCTACGGTCACGGGCCAAGGCCTTGGCCGGCAGTTGCTGGAGTTCGCCGAACGCCACGCACGGGAAGCGGGTTACCCGACAATCCGGCTCTACACCAACGAAGCCATGAGCGAAAACATCACGTTGTACACCCGCCGCGGGTATGTCGAAACCCACCGGGTCGAGGAGAACGGCTTGCGTCGGGTGCACATGAGCAAAGTGCTGGACTGAAACCCACTCAACACCTGTGGGAGCGGGCTTGCTCGCGAAGGCGGTACATCAGTCACCATTGATGTTGGCTGACACGGCCTCTTCGCGAGCAAGCCCGCTCCCACAAGGAAGAATGCGTTTCGTCAGTTGCTGCATTAGCCACCCCCATAGATGCCTATGCTTTTTGGCTCCCCCACGCCAAGAGGACACCCCCATGACTGACTGGCCTCTGCCTCAAACCTATCGCTTCAACGGGCACTCGGTTCGCTATGCCGTACGCGGCGACGGCCCGCCGTTGGTGTTCGTGCATGGCACGCCCTTCTCTTCCTACGTTTGGCATCGCATTGCGCCGCATTTCATCGCCACGCACCGGGTGCATTACTTTGATCTGCTGGGGTATGGGCAATCCGAAAAAGTTGAGGCCGATGTGTCCCTCGGTGTGCAGAACGAGCTGCTGGCCCAGCTGTTGGACCATTGGGGGCTGGAGCGGCCAGACGTGGTGGCCCACGATTTCGGCGGCGCCACCGCCCTGCGCGCGCACCTGCTGAACGGCAAAAACTACCGCAGCCTGACCTTGATCGACCCAGTGGCGCTGACGCCCTGGGGCTCGCCGTTCGTGCAGCATGTGCGCCAGCATGAAGCGGCGTTCAGCGGACTGCCTGATTACATCCAGCGGGCCATCGTGCCGACCTACATTCGCGGCGCGATTAAACGCGAGATTCCCGATCATGAACTGGCGCCCTATGTGCAGCCGTGGCTGGGGGAACCTGGGCAAGCGGCGTTCTATCGGCAGATCGCGCAGATGGATGAGCGCTATACCCGCGAGGCCGAAGGGCTGTACCCGACGATTCGTTGCCCGGTGCAGATTCTCTGGGGTGAGGATGATCAGTGGATTCCCATCGAACGTGGGCAGGCGCTGCACCGGATGATCCCGGGGTCGCAGTTTCAGGCGATTCCGAATGCCGGGCATCTGGTGCAGGAAGACGCGCCGGAAGCGATCGTCGCGGCGCTGCTGCGGTTTCTGCCCTTGGCCGAATGATGATCGTTCCCACGCTCCGCGCGGGAATGCAGCCCGGGACGCTCAGCGTCCCATCAAGTGCCGAACGCGGAGCGTCCGTTGAGGCATTCCCCCGCAGAGCGTGGGAACGATCAACATCCCCCTGACGAAACCATATCCCCCTGTGGGAGCGGGCTTGCTCGCGAAAGCGTTGGCACATCCAACATTGATGTGACTGACACACCGCTTTCGCGAGCAAGCCCGCTCCCACATGGGTCTTGTGTTCCGCCATCTGCACCGCTTTCGCGCCCTGATACCCCGCCTCGTCTATAAATAACCCCACCACCCCACGCTTGGCACGACCACTGCAACCCCCTTCGCGTCTCTCATCCAGCAAGGAACGCCCCATGACGCAGAACGATCCGGGTAACGATTACCCCCTCAGCGAAGTCCCGATGCACGCCCGCAAGGGCCTCGCCTCCACGGCCATGGTGCTGCTGGGTTTCACCTTCTTCACCGCAACCATGTTTGCCGGCGGCAAGCTCGGGGTCGCGTTCAGTTTTGCCGAGATGTTGGCGGTGATTGTCGTCGGCAATTTGCTGTTGGGCATCTACGCCGCAGGCCTTGGCTACATCGCCTTCAAGAGCGGTCTCAACTCGGTGTTGATGGGCCGCTTCTGCTTCGGTGAAGTCGGCAGCAAGCTCAGTGACTTGATCCTCGGCTTCACCCAGATCGGCTGGTACGCCTGGGGCACGGCCACGGCCGCCGTGGTGCTGGGCAAGTATTTCGAGCTGGACGAGGGCACGGTGCTCGGGCTGATGGTGTTGTTCGGGATGGTGTTTTGCGCGACCGCGTATGTCGGTTATCGCGGGCTGGAGATTCTGTCGTACATCGCGGTGCCGGCGATGATGTTGTTGCTGATGCTGTCGATGTGGGTCGCAACGGTCAAAGTCGGCGGGCTCGATGGGTTGCTAGCCGTGGCACCGACCGGATCGCTGGACTGGTCAACGGCGATTACCCTCGTGTTCGGCACCTTCGTCAGCGGCGCCACCCAGGCGACCAACTGGACACGCTTCTCCCGTTCCGCGCGAGTCGCGGTGCTGGCAAGCCTGATCGGCTTTTTCATCGGCAATGGCCTGATGGTGCTGATCGGCGCCTACGGGGCCATCGTCTATCAGCAGCCGGACGTGGTCGAAGTGCTGCTGTTACAAGGTTTCGCCATGGCGGCGATGGCGATGCTGCTGCTCAATATCTGGAGCACCCAGGACAACACCATCTACAACTTCGCCGTCGCCGGTTGCAACCTGTTGCGCACCGGGCGGCGCAAAACCGTGACCCTGGCCGGCGCGGTGATCGGCACCTTGCTGGCGCTGCTCGGCATGTACGACATGCTGGTGCCTTACCTGATTTTGCTCGGCACGGTGATTCCGCCGATTGGCGGCGTGATCATGGCGGATTTTTTCTTCCGTTATCGCGGTCAATATCCACGTCTGGCGGATGCCCGGCTGCCGGCGTTCAACTGGCCCGGCCTGAGTGCTTATGCGGTCGGCACAATCGCCGCGTTCGGCTCGCCGTGGGTCGCGCCGCTGGTAGGCATTGCCGCTGCCGCGCTAACGTATGTGATATTGACCGGAGTGCTGGGTGTCCGCACTGCCGATGCACCATTACAAGATCTCTAAAAGGATTCGCCTGATGCACATCATCAACGCCCGCCTGCGCAACCAAGAAGGCCTGCATGAGTTGCACCTGGAAAACGGCCTGATCAGCAACATCGCCCGTCAGACCGAAGCCCCGACCCTGGGCCCCGACGACCTGGACGCCGGTGGCAACCTGGTGGTGCCGCCCTTCGTCGAGCCGCACATTCACCTCGACGCTACGCTGACGGCTGGCGAGCCGCGCTGGAACATGAGCGGCACGCTGTTCGAAGGCATCGAATGCTGGGGCGAGCGCAAGGCGACTATCACCCTGGAAGACACCAAGACCCGCGCCAAAAAAACCATCCAGACCTTGGCCGCCCATGGCATCCAGCATGTGCGCACCCACGTCGATGTCACTGACCCGACCCTGACCGCGCTCAAGGCGATGCTCGAAGTGCGCGAAGAAAGCCGTCACCTGATCGACCTGCAGATCGTCGCGTTCCCCCAGGAAGGCATCGAGTCCTACCGCAACGGTCGGGAGCTGATGGAAGAAGCCATTCGCATGGGCGCCGATGTAGTCGGCGGCATCCCGCATTTCGAGTACACCCGGGATCAGGGCGTGAGTTCGGTGAAATTCCTGATGGACCTGGCCGAGCGCACCGGTTGCCTGGTGGACGTGCACTGCGATGAAACCGACGACCCGCATTCACGCTTCCTCGAAGTGCTGGCCGAAGAAGCCCGCAGCCGCGACATGGGCTCGCGAGTCACCGCCAGCCACACCACGGCAATGGGTTCCTACGACAACGCGTACTGCGCCAAGCTGTTCCGGTTGCTTGGGCACTCGGGGATCAGTTTTGTCTCCTGCCCCACCGAAAGCATTCACCTGCAAGGACGCTTCGACAACTTCCCGAAACGCCGTGGCGTGACTCGGGTCAACGAGTTGCTGGAAGCGGGCATGAACGTCTGTTTCGGCCAGGATTCGATCGTCGATCCGTGGTACCCACTGGGCAACGGCAACATTCTGCGAGTGCTCGAAGCGGGCCTGCACATTTGCCACATGCTCGGTTACCGCAACCTGCAAAGTGCGCTGGATCTGGTGACGGATAACAGCGCCAAGGCGATGGCCCTGGGGGATCGTTATGGCCTGGAGCGCGGGCGACCGGCGAATCTGCTGATTCTGTCGGCGGACAGTGATTACGAGGTGATTCGCAGCCAGGGCTTGCCGCTGTATTCGATTCGCGGCGGGGAAGTGTTGATGAAGCGGCAGATGCCGGTGGTGGAATGGGCGAATCAACCCTAAATCTCTATTGAATGAGCGGGCCTCTTCGCGAGCAAGCCCGCTCCCACATTAGGTCTGTGTCGAACACAAAGTGTGTGTCCACTGAAGATCCCATGTGGGAGCGGGCTTGCTCGCGAAGGCAATCTTGAATTCACCCCATCAACCGCGCCGTGCCGAACAACCTCACCCGACTCAATTCACCGCCCTGCTCTTCCAAAAGAATCGGCGCCGTCCCACCAGACATGACCACGTTCACTTCCCCCGCCGTCACCCATCCCACCCGCCAGGCCGCACAAGCCACCGCACTGGCGCTGGTGCCCGACGATGCCGTCGGCCCTTCCCCACGCTCAAACACCCGCGCCACCACACGACCTTCAGACTCAAGCAGCGCCCATTGCAGATTCACCCCCGCCGCACATGGTTGCCCTGCCCCGGTCGGCATGGCGTAGGCGATACGCGTCAGCCCTTCAGACAAACCCGGTGCACGCATTTGCTGATTGCTCGGCAATGCTTCGACACCGGAGACCAACGTCACGCAATGAGGATTGCCGACCCGCACAAACTGGCTACGGCACCATGCCGGATCGAGCGCCGACAACGGCTGCACATGGCTGACCTCGCGGCCATTCAACGTCTCGTTTTCAACACCGTCCGCGCCCACCGCTTGCGGCCCGAACGAAGGTTTGCCCAAGTCCAGCCAGAAGCCGTGCACGCCATCGACCTCGGCTGGTTTCACGGAAGTCTCAACCGGTGAAACCGCATCGCTTTTGTCGTGATGAACCCGGAGCACACACGGTCCCTCCTTCGGCAGCAAACCTTGCTCACTGAGCGCCTGGGAGAAAATCGTCAAGCCATTGCCACTGCGCTCGGCCAGGGTGCCGTCGGTATTGACGATCAGCAGATCAAAGGGCGGCGAGGATTGAAACGGGCCGACCAGCAAGCCGTCGCAGCGATGAACTTTGCTGCCGGGTGGCTGGGTTCCGGGCGCCCAGCCGCAGAATGCCTCGATGGCCGACAATGCCCAGGCTTCACGGGTGTGTGCCGCGTCGCGGGCCTGCTCTGGCACATTGATGCCGCTACGTCGCACAGCGTCAGGCGCCACAACTGCATAAATATTGCCCCGAGCATCGTAGAACGGCGTCATGGATCGGTCCTGCAGTCAGTGTGAAAAGTGCCTGTACTGTAGCGTCAAATCCCGGCGGTGAAATACCGCCCCGGCGTCACCCCGAACGTGCGGCGGAACATCGCAATAAACGCACTGACATTGTCGTACCCCAGTTCCAGCGCAATGGTCGTCACCGGCACCTCCGCCGCCAGCAATTCCAGCGCTCGCAACAATCGCGCGCGCTGGCGCCATTGGCTGAAGGTGAAGCCGGTTTCGCTGACGAAACGCCGGGCCAGGGTGCGTGCCGACACCCCGCCCCACTGCGCCCAGTTTTCCAGCGAGCGGTTGTCGGCCAGGTCATCGGCCAGCGCTTGAGTGATCCGGCGCAATCGCAGATCGCGGGGCAGCGGCAGGCCGAAAGGCTCGCTGGGCAGTGCAGCAATTTCATCGAGAATCAGTTGGGCGACCCGCTCCTGTCGCTGATCCCGTTCTCTGTCGCCCCAGGTCGCGGCGCGGTCCACAGCTTCCCGGAGCAGGCCCGAGGTGGCGATGATGCAAGGTTGCCCAGGCAAACCGATACAAGCAGACGCCGCTACGTAGACGCTCCAGCCATGGAACGGGCCATGGGAGCGCAAACCGTGCAGGCAGTCCGGTGGAACCCACACCGCGTGGGTGGCCGGCACCACCCAGTGATGATCTGCCGCGTCCACCGACAACAACCCGCGCCGCGCCCCCAGCAATTGCCCACGAGCATGCTGGTGCAAGGTACTCTGGCGCTCGACGGGACTGTCCAGCGTGACCGCGATTACCTGCGCCGCTGTGGAAGATTGCGCCAGCTCTGTGGATATCAGCGGTTTCACCATTGGCAGTTTTACGTTATCGAATGACCCGAATGACGCAGTTTAGCCATGAATAACGTTTTAGGCTGAACCCTCATTCAACAGGAGTCATCGTTATGCGCGCCGAAGACCTGCTTCCCGACCATCTCGACCAAGGCCAATTCAACGGCACCACTGTGCGCAAAGGCACGGTCGGGGCTTTTCTGATCAATGCGCGGATGCTGGCCGATCCGGGGGCCAGCGATGAACATCGGCGCCAGGCCGAGCAGGACATTGTCGAGGCCTTGCCGGCGCTGAAAGCGCTGGGTTTGTTCGAGATTTTGCAAGTGCGTGACGAACGCCTGCGCCAATTGTGCGAACGCGGCTGACACCCGCGCTCGCGATTGAGGGTAAGGCTGTGCAAGGATGTCAGCCTGCCTGACCGCGAACCGCTGCGGACACTGATCGAACCTGACCGGTAAGTCACTGTCCCTTGGGTACGCGACGTTTTTTGCCAAGGATCGATATGACCAACCTCAACACCCCCACCTCTTTTGTTCCCGGACGCCTGGAACAGATGTCCACGCGCATCGCTTTTTTCATCGCCGGTTTCGGCATCGCCGCGTGGGCGCCGTTGGTGCCATATGCCAAAGCGCGAGCCGGACTGGATGAAGGGACGCTCGGTTTGCTGCTGTTGTGCCTGGGGGTGGGGTCGATTATTGCGATGCCGGTGGCGGGAATTCTGGCAACGCGGTTTGGCTGTCGTCGCGTAGTGAGCGCCGGGGTTTTGCTGATTTGCGCGGCGCTGCCGCTGTTGGCGACGGTGTCGTCGATACCGGCGTTGATTGCGGCGCTGTTCATGTTTGGCGCGGGGCTGGGTACGGTGGATTCGACGGTTAACTTGCAAGCGGTGATCGTCGAGCGCGCCAGCGGCAAGACCATGATGTCGGGTTTCCATGGCTTGTTCAGCCTGGGCGGGATCGTCGGTGCAGCAGGTGTCAGCGCCCTGCTCGGCCTCGGTGTTTCGCCCCTCGGCGCGACGCTGGTGGTGGTTGTGATGTTGATCGCCGCATTGCTGAAAGCGGTGCCGCATCTGTTGCCTTATGGCAGTGAAAGCTCAGGCCCGGCGTTCGCCGTACCCCATGGCATCGTGCTGTTTATCGGCATGATGTGTTTCATCGTGTTCCTCACCGAAGGCGCGGTGCTCGACTGGAGCGCGGTGTTCCTGGCCTCCGAGCGCGGGATCGACACGGCATACGCCGGACTGGGTTATGCCGCGTTTGCACTGACCATGACCGCCGGGCGTTTGACCGGGGATGCGATTGTGCGCCGCCTGGGCGCGACAAAGGTGATGGTGTTTGGTGGGCTGATCGCCGCAGTGGGCCTGGCGCTGGCGACATTCGCACCGACCTGGGAGGCGGCGCTGGTGGGTTATGCACTGGTCGGCGCAGGGTGTTCGAACATCGTGCCGGTGCTGTACACCGCGGTGGGCAAACAGACTGTGATGCCAGAAAGCATCGCTGTGCCGGCCATCACTACCCTCGGTTATGCAGGGATCCTCGCCGGACCTGCGCTGATCGGGTTTATCGCCCATGGCAGCAGTTTGAGTTTTGCCTTTGGGCTGATGGCGGTGTTACTGGTGGCGGTGGCCATTGGCGGGAAAGTACTGAAGGTCTGAACAGCTTCGCGAGCAGGCTCGCTCCCACAAGGGATCTCTGGTGAACACAGGATTTGTGTACGACGCAGATCCAATGTGGGAGCGGGCTTGCTCGCGAAAG
>NZ_JBSPCZ010000031.1:0-50620 GCF_056161485.1 Pseudomonas sp. 5Vm1k | reverse complement strand
CAAACAGATCATCTGCGCCGCCATGCGCAAGCTGCTGCACTACGTTTACGCAGTGCTCAAATCGGGCCAGCCATATGACCCGGAATTTGCGCTTGCTCGGTGAGATTCAAGACGGTATCTACATGGGTATTGCGTTATGTCGCTTGATCCAGCAAAAGGCGCCAAAACCTAACGTTTATGGCAAACTTCGCGCCTATAAACGCCGGCTCCGCCGTTTTGAGCCTTCGCAGGCGTAGCGGATCGGAATAAAGCGATGCCAGGTTTGATTCCCCGGACGGGAAAAGACCCTTTGTGTGTTGGTACGTCGGTGCCAACGCTTTCTGCCTGAACAGATTAGAGAAACGACCATGCATAACGTCGTCATCAGCGGCACCGGCCTGTACACCCCGGCCAACAGCATCTCCAACGAAGAGCTGGTGCAGTCTTTCAACGCTTACGTCGCGCAATTCAACGCCGACAATGCCGACGCCATCGCGCGCGGTGAAATCGAAGCGTTGACCGAGTCCAGTGCGGCGTTTATCGAAAAAGCCTCTGGCATCAAAAGCCGCTTTGTCATGGACAAGGACGGCATCCTCGACCCGCAACGCATGGCGCCGCGCCTGCCCGAGCGTTCCAACGACGAATGGTCGGTGCTGTGCCAGATGGCCATCGGTGCCGCCGAGCAAGCCTTGCAGCGTGCGGGCAAGACCGCCGCGGACATCGACGGTGTGATCGTCGCCTGTTCCAACCTGCAACGCGCCTACCCGGCCATCGCCATCGAAGTCCAGGAAGCCCTGGGCATTCAAGGTTTTGGTTTCGACATGAACGTCGCGTGCTCATCGGCGACCTTCGGCATCCAGGCCGCCGCCAACAGCGTACAACTCGGCCAGGCCCGGGCGATCCTGATGGTCAACCCGGAAGTCTGCACCGGTCACCTGAACTTTCGCGACCGTGACAGCCACTTCATCTTCGGCGACGCCGCTACTGCGGTGATCATCGAACGTGCCGACCAGGCGACGTCTAAATACCAGTTCGACATCGTCAGCACCAAACTGCTGACCAAGTTCTCCAACAACATCCGCAACAACTTCGGCTTCCTCAACCGCGCGGCGGAAGAGGGCATCGGTGCCAAGGACAAACTGTTCGTGCAGGAAGGCCGCAAGGTATTCCGCGACGTATGCCCGATGGTCGCCGAGCTGATCGCCACGCACCTTGAAGAGAACAAGCTGAACATCAGCGACGTGAAGCGCTTCTGGCTGCACCAGGCCAACCTCAGCATGAACCACTTGATCGTCAAGAAACTGCTGGGTCGTGAAGCCACCGAAGAAGAAGCACCGGTAATTCTCGACACCTATGCCAACACCAGCTCCGCGGGTTCGGTGATTGCGTTTCACAAGAACCAGGATGATCTGGCCAGCGGCTCGTTGGCCGTGCTCAGCTCGTTTGGTGCCGGGTATTCGATTGGTAGCGTGATTCTGCGTAAGCGCTGAGTTCGCTCTAAAAGATCGCAGCCTGCGGCAGCGCCTACGCCGATCGGGTTTCAACTCAATAGTGAGGTTGAACCCGATCGGCGTAGGCGCTGCCGCAGGCTGCGATCTTTTTTTGTGCCGGGTTTTTGTGGTTAGGGAATTACTTGTGGCGAGGGAGCTTGCTCCCGCTCGGCTGCGAAGCAGTCGCAAAACCAGCGAATGCGGTCTGTCAGAGGGAATGCAGGGGGCCGCTTCGCACCCCAGCGCGAGCAAGCTCGCTCGCCACAATGGACGGTGCGTTACTGGAGAATGAAAACAGCCCCGCGTTGGTCTATCGGACGGATGATGGGGACCGATAGACCAACGCGAGGCTGTAAAAAAGCGCCCGGGCTTCCTTGCCCGGGTCGTATTGCGGGGTATCAGAACTTGGCTTCGGCATCCAGTTGCAGGGTGTTGATGTCCGAATCGCGCTTGTTGATGCTGGCGTTGGTGTAGTCGGAGTTGGCCATGAAGTACGTCGCGCCGATGGCGAAGTTTTTGTCGATTTCATAGCTGGCTTTCAACTTGCTGCCGCGCGAACCGGTGAAACCGTTGGCGAAGTCAGAGTCGGTGAAGGCGCCGACCACGGCGTTACGTTGTACGTCGCGGTAGTTGTAGTCCACGGCGATCCCGTAGAACTTGGTCTTGACGCCCGCCAGCCAGCCAGTGTCCTGGTCGTTGCTGGCGTCTTTGTTGTTGACGTACTGACCGTAGAGCGACAGCGGCATTGGCAGACCGCCGATGTCGAGCTGGCCAAAGCCTTCATACAGTTTAAAGCGCTCGTTCGCGCTGTTGCCGTTGACGGCCAGTGCGCATGGCGCGGTGACGGTGCCGGTGGTCGGGCAAGCGCTGCTGTCGTCGTTGTCGTAGGTGTAGAGGCTGCCACCCAGGGTCATTTTCAGGTTGTCGGTGATCGCGAAGCGCGCACCCAACTGACCGGTGTACAGACGCAGGTCGTGTTTGAACTGCACGCCTTCGCCGTCGACGTTGTCCTTGAGGGTGTAGTGGCCGGCGCTACCGAACAGCTCGGTGCTGGCGCCCAATGGGTATTTGTAGGTCAGTGCCAGACCTTCCGGATTGATGTCGCTATCCCAGATGATGTCGCCCATGCTCACCCATTGCTGCGGCATCTTGCCGCCAACGATGTGCAGGTTCTTGATCGCATCCGGGTGGTAGTCCACGTAGCCCTGGTCCAGCCAGATCGACTTCTTGTCGAAGTAGTTGTTCAAGTCCTGGTTGGTGGAGCGCGCGTCGTCGTTGCTGCCGGTGGCGATACGGATGCCGGTGTCGACTTGCGGGTTGATCTCGCTGTAGGCACCCAGGCGGGCACGAATGCGCTGACGGTCCTGGTCTTTGCTGTTCGGCACGCCATCGTTGTGCACGGTTTCTTCGCGGAAGCGCACGTCACCCTTGAATTGGGTCTTGGCGGCCCACGCCAGTTTCTGGTCGAAGGTGCTCAGCTCGTTGGTTTTCTTCGCGGTCGCGGCGATCTGCTCGTTGGTCTCTTGCTGAGCCTGTTGCGCGATTTGCTGGGTCTTCTGATCCTGCGCCAGTTCGGCTTGCAGTTCGGCGTATTGCGCCTGGGAAATCGAGCCGTTTGCCTTGAGCATGTCGAGCAGTTTGGCGTCGACTGCAGCGCTGGCCGGAACACTCATGGCCAGCAGCAGGCCGCCACATATGGCTGCCGCAGTTTTCGTGGAAGCAAGACGCATATCAATCTCCGAAGATGAAAGGGATGACTGAGCCATCCAGGACACAACCGACCGATGACGGACGGAAAACAGTGACCGGGTAGAACCCGGCGCTCTAAAAACAGGCGCCAGTATCGCGATGGTTTATGACAGTGCAGTGGCAAAGTGATGGCGTCTCGATGACGATACAAAGTGCTCGTGAACCATTGCTCCAGAGCACTGTCGGCGGATGACGGGTGTGGAATATGTGGCGATAGGCGATACTCGCCAGGCTGTTACGCAACGAACTGTGAGAATGCTGATGCCGCTGCAATGTCTGGAAAGTCTGTCGGAAATCGCGCCACATACGTGGGACGCGCTGGTACCTGAAAGTCAGCCGTTTCTGCGCCATGCCTTCCTCAGCGCTCTGGAAGACAGTGGCAGCGTCGGCCCGCATTCTGGTTGGCAGCCCGAGCATCTGCTGCACATCGAAGGCGATCGTTTGATCGCGGCATTACCCAGTTACCGCAAATGGCATTCCTACGGCGAGTACGTGTTTGATCACGGCTGGGCTGACGCCTGCGCCCGTGCGGGCATCGAGTATTACCCCAAGCTGTTGACTGCCGTGCCGTTCAGCCCGGTCAGCGGCCCGCGCTTGTTGGCGGCTAACGTGGAGGATGGTTTTGAGTTGCTGAACAGCCTGCCGGGCTATCTGGAAATCGAAGAGCTTTCCAGCGCGCACATCAATTTCACCGACCCGTTCACCGACGCCGCGCTGGCCGAACAACCTGGCTGGTTGCAGCGCATCGGTTGTCAGTATCACTGGCAAAACCGCGGCTATCGGGACTTCCAGGACTTCCTTGATGTGCTCAGTTCGCGCAAGCGCAAGCAGATGCGCAAGGAGCGCGAGCAAGTGGCGGGGCAGGGCATCGAGTTTGAATGGCTTGAAGGGGCGCAACTGAACCAGGCGCAGTGGGATTTCGTCTACGCCTGCTACGCCAATACCTACGCGGTGCGTCGACAAACGCCGTACCTGACGCGGGAATTCTTCAGCCTGTTGGCCGAGCGCATGCCGGAATCTATTCGCGTGGTGCTGGCCAAGCAAGGCTCACGGCCGGTGGCAATGGCATTCAGCCTGGTGGGCGGCGACAGCTTTTATGGACGTTACTGGGGCTGCCTGGCGGAGTACGACCGTTTGCACTTCGAGACGTGTTTCTATCAGGGCATGGATTACGCCATCGCCAACGGTTTCCAGCGTTTTGACGCGGGTGCCCAGGGTGAGCACAAGTTGATTCGTGGGTTCGAGCCGGTGATCACTCATTCCTGGCACTACTTGCGTCATCCGGGGTTGAAAGCGGCGGTCAAAGACTTCTTGCAGCAGGAGCGAGTTGGGGTTTTGGCGTATGCGGAAGAGGCGAGAACGGCGTTGCCTTATCGGCAGGTTTGAGCCAATCAAATGCGTTTTAATTCATCTCTGAAATTGCTTGGATCGTCATTTAAACGCACCGCCCCTCTATTGATAGGGGGGGCGATGTTTCAAAGTTATAGGTTTGCTGGCTTTATTGAAGTTGTTTTAGGTCGTGGGTGTGTTGGGTATTTAGCTGTAGCAAGAATATAAACATTCTTTCATTTGATGCAGATGTGTTGGTAGAAAGTCTCGTCATATCCTGGCGGGCATTTTGTGGGAAACGCGATGGCCATATGATGCAGCGGGCCGGACTCAATAGCGGTAGCAATGGGATCAGCGAAGGCCGCACCTTGAAACAGCCCGATGTTCAGCAATACGCTGAAGGCCAAAATCTTTTTGATCATTAATATTTTCCGGTTGTTTATCTGATGGATTGAACCAATGGTTCAAGGGAGCGGGATATTAACAATGGTTTTAAATAAGGGCTAAGTGATGTTTGCTTCTGTTTGTGTGAGGGTTTTGCAAGTTGTGTGTGTTGAGTGAAAGTTGATTGATAAAGTGCCGCGCGCTTAGTAGTTAGGCCGAGTTAATGAAACATGTCGAGGAAGCGAGGATTGCCATGCCCGGAGACATGACAAATCCTCGTCCAAGCGCTCAGGTGCCTTCCTTGCCCAGCCAACGATAAGTCACCCCGCCAACCACCGCACCCAGCAACGGCGCCACCCAGAACATCCACAACTGCGCGATGGCCCAGCCGCCGACCATCAGCGCCGGCCCCGTACTGCGTGCCGGGTTGACCGAGGTGTTGGTGACGGGAATCGAGATCAGGTGGATCAGCGTCAGGGCCAGGCCGATGGCAATCGGTGCCAGTCCCGCCGGGGCGCGTTTGTCGGTGGCGCCAAGGATGATCAGCACGAACATCGCGGTCATCACCAGTTCACAGACAAAGCCTGCAGCCATCGAGTATTTGCCGGGGGAGTGCTCGCCATAACCGTTGGAGGCCAGCCCCGCCGACAGATCGAAGCCTTCCTTGCCGCTGGCGATGTAGTAGAGCAATGCCGCCGCGATAACCCCGCCAATCACCTGGGCGATGATGTAGGCCGGTAACTCTTTGGCAGGAAATCGCCCGCCGACGAACAAACCTACCGACACGGCGGGGTTGAGGTGACACCCAGAAATATGGCCAATGGCGAACGCCATGGTCAGCACGGTAAGACCAAATGCCAGGGCGACCCCTAACACCCCGATTCCCAAGGGCGAAGACGCGGCCAACACTGCACTGCCGCACCCACCCAACACCAGCCAGAACGTACCTAACAACTCAGTGACTGAACGTTTGAACAGAGACATGAGAGCGTCCTTGATAGGCGACCTATCGAGACTGTATCGCGTAGTGCTTCCTGCAGACTTACGACAGGTTCATCTCCAGAACCTTGGCTGAGTACAGCAGGGTTCCGGCGAAAATCCAGCAGGCATAAAAAACCGCCAGGCCCTGTGGTTAGAGGGCTGTGGCGGTTTCTGGTGTATCGCAGATCCAACTGTGGGAGCGGGCTTGCTCGCGAAGAGGGAGTGTCAGTCGATATCAATGTTGCCTGACACACCGCCTTCGCGAGCAAGCCCGCTCCCACAGGGGCCGAGTTTGTTCAATCGATGCCGACAAACCCACCCGTCTGGTGCGCCCACAACCGCGCATACAACCCGCCATGGGCCAGCAGTTCTGCGTGGCTGCCGGTTTCGGCGATCTTGCCGTTTTCCAGCACCACCAACCGGTCCATCCGGGCGATGGTCGAGAGCCGGTGGGCGATGGCGATTACGGTTTTGCCCTGCATCAGGGTTTCCAGGCTTTCCTGGATCGCTGCTTCGACTTCCGAGTCCAGCGCGGACGTGGCTTCGTCCATGATCAGAATCGGCGCGTCCTTGAGCAGCACCCGGGCGATGGCGATCCGCTGACGTTGGCCACCGGAAAGTTTCACCCCGCGCTCACCGACGTGCGCGTCGAAACCGGTGCGGCCTTCGGCGTCCGAGAGCAATGGGATAAATTGGTCGGCCCGGGCTTTGTGCGCCGCTTCCCAGAGTTCGGCGTCGGTGGCGTCGGGCCGGCCGTAAAGCAGATTGTCGCGGATCGAACGGTGCAACAGCGACGTGTCCTGGGTGATCATGCCGATGCGCTCGCGCAGGCTTTCCTGGCCGACTTCGGCAATGTTCTGGCCATCGATGAGGATGCGCCCGCCTTCCACGTCGTAGAGGCGCAGCAGCAGGTTGACCAGGGTCGATTTGCCGGCACCGGACGGGCCGATCAGGCCGATTTTCTCACCGGGTTTGATGGTCAGGTTGAGGCCGCCGATGATCCCGCTCTTCTTGCCATAGTGGAAGTCGACGTGCTCGAAACGCACCTCGCCACGGGCCACCGCCAGCGGTTTGGCCTGCTCGCGATCCGTGACGCTGACCGGTTGGGCGATGGTGCGCAAACCGTCCTGGACCATGCCGATGTTTTCGAAGATGCCGGTGACCACCCACATGATCCAGCCGGACATGTTGACGATGCGGATCACCAGGCCGGTCGCCAGGGCAATCGCGCCCACCGAGATCAGCGACTGCGTCCACAGCCACAGGGCCAGGCCAGTGGTGGTCACGATCAGCAGGCCGTTCATGCTGGTGATGGCCACGTCCATGCTGGTAACCACACGGCCGGCCATCTGGGCTTTTTCGGTTTGCTCCTTGATCGCTTCCTTGGCGTATTGCTGTTCGTAATTGGTGTGGGCGAACAGCTTCAGGGTGGTGATGTTGGTGTAGCCGTCGACGATCCGCCCCATGAGCTTGGAGCGCGCATCGGAAGACTGCACCGAGCGATCCTTGACCCGTGGCACGAAGTAATAAAGTGCGCCGATAAAGCCAGCGATCCAGGTCACCAGCGGGATCATCAGGCGCCAGTCGGCTTCGGCAAACAGCACCAATGCGCTGATGGCATAGATCAGCACGTGCCACAGGGCATCAACGGCTTGTACGGCGGAGTCACGCAGGGCGTTGCCGGTTTGCATGATGCGCTGGGCGATGCGCCCGGCGAAGTCGTTCTGGAAGAAATTCAGGCTCTGTTTGAGCACATAACGGTGGTTCTGCCAGAGAATCAGGCTGGTCATGCCGGGTGTCAGGGTCTGGTGCACCAGCAGGTCGTGCAGGCCGAAAAAAATCGGGCGCAGGATCAGGGTGACCACCACCATCCAGGTCAGTTCGAGGGCGTGGTCCTGGAAGAAGTTGGGGTTTGGCGTGCCCTGCGCCAGGTCGATGATGCGACTCAGGTAATTGAACAGCGCGACTTCGATCAGGGAGGCGAACAGGCCGACAATCAGCAGGGCGGCGAAACTCGGCCAGACCTGCTTCAAATAATAGGTATAGAAGGGGAGAACCCGATCCGGCGGAGCCGCCGTCGGTGCGTCGCGGAAGATGTCGATCAGTTTTTCAAAACGGCGATAAAGCATTGGTTCTCCGCCCGCGCTGGGGCTCTCCTTTAAACACGGTGAGCGGCGCCGTAAAAAAACGGCGACCGCTCAGCACTTCCTGTGCAGCTTAGTCGATGCGCTTGGCCGACTTGATGAACACAGGGTCGGCAGGAACATCTTTCATACCGCTTTTGGTGGTGGTCTGGGAGTTGACGATGACGTCAACCACGTCCATGCCTTTGACGACTTTACCGAACACGGCATAGCCGTCACCGCTGTCGAGAAAATCGTTGTCTTTGACGTTGACGAAGAACTGGCTGGTGGCCGAATCCGGATCGGAAGTGCGCGCCATGGACAACGTGCCACGCACGTTATGCAAACCGTTCTTGGACTCGTTCTTGATCGGTGCCTTGGTTTCTTTTTGCTGCATTTGTTGAGTAAAGCCGCCGCCCTGGATCATGAACCCAGGGATCACACGGTGGAAAATCGTGTTGTTGTAGAAGCCGCTATCGACGTACGCAAGAAAGTTCTTGGTACTGATCGGCGCCTTGACCGGGTCCAGTTCGATTTCGATCTGGCCATTGGTGGTTTCCAGCAGCACATGCGGCGCCTTGGCGGGCGTGGCGGCCATCAGGTTGGCGGCAAACAGTACGGAGCCGGCGACGAGGGCGATTTTTTTCAGCATGGGTCAGTGATCCTGAGTAGTGGTGTCGACTGCGGTGAGAAACTCGAGCAGGGTTTGGTTGAAGCGTTCGGGTTGATCCAGCGGGGTGGCGTGGCGCGAATCGGCGATCACCACCAGCCGCGCATCGGGCAGCAGTTTTACATAGGCTTCTTTCAGCGCTACCGGTGTGTAGTCACGGTCGGCACTGACGATGAGGGTTGGACAGGTGACCTTCGAAAGTCGTTCCTGAACCCCCCAGCCAACGATGGCATCGAAGCTGGCGAGATAAGCATGTTTGTCGTTTTTTGCCCAGCGCTCGGCCATTTTTTGTCGCAAATCAGCCTGTTCCGGTTTGGGGAACAGCTTGGCGCCCAGGGCCTTGCCGATGGTGCCGAGGCTGAGCACACGCATCAGGCTCCAGCGCTTGAACCACTGCCAGTAATCGTCGCGGCTACGCAGTTTCACTTCTGGCGCACTGTTGACGATGCACAGGCTCTTGAGCAATTGCGGCTGATCGGTTGCCAGTTGGAAACCGATCATGCCGCCCATTGAAAGGCCCACATAATGGGTCGGACCGAGGTTCAGGTGTTCCATCAGGGCGATCAGGTCGGCGCTGAATCCGGCGATGCTGTAGCGCTCGCGAGGCTTGTCCGAGCGGCCGTGGCCGCGCACATCCGGGACGATCACCCGGTAGCGGGTGGATAACGCCGGGATCTGCATTTCCCAGTCCAGGGTGCTGGAGCCCAGCCCGTGGACCAGCAGCAGCGGAGTGCCGTGGCCATATTCTTCATAGTGCAGGTTGCAACCTTCATGTTCGAAATAGGCCATGCAGTTACTCCGTGTCAGGCTTGTTCAGGGGCGGCGAAAGGCGCATCCAGCGGCGCGGTGTCGAAGGTGCGCAGCAGTTCGATGAGAATTTGCGTCGCCGGGCCCAAGGGTTTGTCCTTGTTCGAGTACAGATAGAAACTCGGGTTACGACTGCCGCCCTGGTCCAACGGTAGCAGCTTGAGCGTACCTTCCTTCAATTCCCGTTCGATCATGTGCCGGGGCAACCAGGCGAAACCCAGGCCGCTGCTGACAAACGTCGCCGCAGTTGCCAGGCTGCCGACAGTCCAGCGCTGTTCGGCACCGAGCCAGCCGACGTCCCGTGGCTGTTGGCGGCCGGAGTCGCGGATCACCACTTGCATCTGGGTTTCCAGGTCCTGGAAGTTGATTTCGCGGTTCAGGCGATGCAACGGGTGTTCGGGGTGGGCGACGGCGACAAATTCGACATCGCTCAATTCCGCGCCCAGGTAGCCGGGAATGCTCAGGCCGGTGATCGCCAAGTCCGCTACGCCTTCGAGCAGGACTTCTTCCACACCCGACAACACTTCTTCGCGCAGCCGCACCCGGCAGCCACGACTTTGTGGCATGAACGCGGTCAAGGCGCGCACGAGGCGGGCGCTCGGGTACGCGGCGTCGACCACCAGCCGCACTTCCGCTTCCCAGCCTTGCTCCATGTGGTGGGCCAGGTCTTCCAGTTGGCTGGCCTGTTTGACCAGTTGCCGCGAGCGGCGCAGCAATACGCCGCCGGCCTCGGTCAGTACCGCTTTGCGGCCGTCGATGCGCAGCAGCGGCACGCCGAGCTGGTCCTGCATGCGGGCCACGGTGTAGCTGACTGACGATTGCGAGCGGTGCAGCGCTTCGGCGGCCTGGGCGAAACCGCCGTGGTCGACCACGGCCTGCAACGTTCGCCATTGATCAAGGGTCACGCGGGGCGCTTTCATGATGAGCTCCTCTTGTCCTAAGCTGGCAGTCCTTATTGGAGACTGCCGAATGAAAAAATTCTGTTGTGTGGTGTTGGCACTGCTGCCGCTGACTGCCTTTGCCTATCCGATTGATGTCCAGAAAACGCTGAATGGCCTGAGCATCGACTACAACGCGACTGACACCGATAACGACATCGCTTCCATTCAGGTCAACAACTTCGGCAGCACCGATGCGACCTGCAAGGTGGTGTTCAACAATGGCCCGGAGGCACCGCGTACGCGCAAGATCGATGTGCCCGCCGGCAAACACAGCTATGCCACCGCCAAGTTCACCCGGACCATCATCAAGATGCGCATTGACCTGACCTGCACGCCTAAATGACATAAAACCCTGTAGGAGCGAGGCTAGTGTGGCGAGGGGGCTTGCCCCCGTTGGGACGCGAAGCGTTCCTAAAACCAGTCACTGCAATCTTTAGTCAGAATCGCGGTGTCTGGTTTGCGACTGCTTCGCAGCCGAACGGGGTGATGCGGCATTCCGACAAGCCCCCTCGCCACACAAGCCTCGCTCCTACAGGTACAGCGATCGCTCAGCTTATAAACAAATTTATCGATGCTTTATAGCAGTTATTTGCGCTTTTTCATCGATATAACTCTGTTTAATCTCCACTCCATCGACTTACAGCATTCTCAGATGGAGGCTACATCCCATGTCCCGCGTTCTGATCATCGAAAGCAGCGCCCGTCAGCAAGACTCGGTATCCCGTCAGTTGACCCAGACCTTTATCAGCCAATGGAAAACTGCACACCCGGCCGACCAGATCACCGTCCGTGACCTGGCTGTGAACCCGGTGCCGCACCTGGACATCAACTTGCTGGGCGGCTGGATGAAATCTGCCGAACAACGCAACGACATCGAACAGGCTTCCCTGGACCGCTCCAACCAATTGACCGATGAGCTGCTGGCTGCCGACGTGTTGGTCATGGCCGCACCGATGTACAACTTCGCGATCCCGAGCACGCTCAAAGCCTGGCTCGACCACGTATTGCGTGCCGGCGTGACCTTCAAATACACCGACACCGGCCCGCAAGGCCTGCTCAGCGGCAAGCGTGCTTACGTGCTGACCGCTCGCGGCGGGATCTACGCCGGTGGCCCGGCGGATCACCAGGAACCGTACCTGCGTCAGGTGATGGCCTTCATCGGCATCCACGACGTGACCTTCATTCACGCCGAAGGCATGAACCTGGGTGGCGACTTCCAGGAGAAGGGTCTGAACCAGGCCAACGCCAAGCTTTCCCAAGTGGCTTGAGGCTTTAATCGCCAGATAATCCCTCGATGTTCAAGTGACCTGGCGCAACCCCTTCAAGGCTTTACGCGCATCGAACCTCCCTTTGCACTTGTTGCTCCTGAGTGCTGTAGCCCGATTGAACGCTTTAGCGAGATCGGGCTTTTTTTTGCCTGGGATTTGATGGATGTACACCGATCACCCTGTGGGAGCGGGCTTGCTCGCGAAGAGGCCGTGTCAGTCAACATCTATGGTGACTGACACACCGCTTTCGCGAGCAAGCCCGCTCCCACAGGGGATTTTTGTGTTATCTGATGATTCGCAGTGAAGCGTAAAACCCGCTATCGTCGCCGCCATTCAAAACGAGGCGAGCATGGGCTATCTACTTTTTGTCACGCTGATCCAGGCGTTTTCCTTCAGCTTGATCGGCGAATACCTGGCCGGGCATGTCGACAGTTACTTCGCGGTGCTGGTGCGTGTGCTGCTGGCCGGGCTGGTGTTCATTCCGCTGACGCGCTGGCGTTCGGTCGAGCCCGCATTCATGCGCGGCATGTTGCTGATCGGCGCGTTGCAGTTCGGCGTGACTTACGTCTGCCTGTACCTGAGCTTCCGAGTGCTGACGGTGCCGGAAGTCTTGCTGTTCACCATCCTCACACCGTTGCACGTCACGCTGATCGAGGATGCGCTGAACCGGCGCTTCAATCCGTGGGCCTTGGTCGCGGCATTGGTGGCAGTGGCGGGCGCGGCGGTGATTCGCTACGACCGGATCAACCCGGACTTCTTCATGGGCTTTCTGTTGCTGCAACTGGCCAACTTCACCTACGCCGCCGGGCAAGTACTTTATAAGCATCTGGTGGCGCGTCACCCGAGTGATCTGCCGCATTACCGGCGCTTCGGCTACTTCTACCTCGGCGCACTGGCGGTGGCGTTGCCGGCGTTTCTGCTGTTCGGTAAACAGAACTTCCTGCCCGAAGCGCCCTTGCAGTGGGGCGTGCTGGTATTCCTCGGCCTGGTCTCGACGGCGCTGGGGTTGTATTGGTGGAACAAAGGCGCATGCCTGGTGAATGGCGGGACGCTGGCGGTGATGAACAACCTGCATGTGCCGGTGGGGTTGTTGATCAATTTGCTGATCTGGAATCAGCATGAGGAACTGGGGCGGTTGTTCCTAGGCGGTTCGGTGATTTTGTTGGCGGTGTGGATTAGCCGGTTGGGCGTACGCCGAACGGCAGTCGTACACTAAACCCTTGTGGGAGCGGGCTTGCTCGCGAATAGGCCGTGTCAGTCGACGTTAGTGTTGAATGACACACTGCATTCGCGAGCAAGCCCGCTCCCACAGGGAATCCGTGGGGTTACATGACGTGTTTTTCCGGCTCGGGAATGTGGCTCGCGCCCAACACCGCCGGCAGCAACCCGGACCGCAGATCCCCGCCACTCGGCTGCTGATACAGGCTCAAGCCAAACTCCGGCAGCACCGCCAGCAGGTAATCGAAGATATCGCCCTGGATCCGCTCGTAATCCGCCCACGCGGTGGTGCGGGTGAAGCAGTAGATTTCCAGCGGGATGCCCTGGGCGGTGGTCTGCATCTGGCGGACCATGCAGGTCATGTTCGGCTGAATCTCGGGGTGGCTCTTCAGGTACGCCAGTGCATAGGCGCGGAAGGTGCCGATGTTGGTCATGCGCCGGCGGTTGGCCGACATCGCCGCGACGTTGCCCTGGGCTTCGTTCCAGGCTTTGAGTTCGGCCTGCTTGCGGCCGATATAGTCGGTCAGCAGGTGCACTTGGGACAGTTTCAGTTCTTCATCATCGCGGATGAATCGCACGCCACTGGCATCGATAAACAAGCTGCGCTTGATCCGCCGCCCACCGGACTGCTGCATGCCGCGCCAGTTCTTGAACGACTCGGACATCAGGCGCCAGGTCGGGATCGAGACGATCGTCTTGTCGAAATTTTGCACCTTGACCGTGTGCAACGTGATGTCCACCACGTCACCATCGGCGCCGACTTGCGGCATCTCGATCCAGTCGCCGACCCGCAGCATGTCGTTGCTGGTCAGTTGCACGCTGGCGACGAACGACAGCAGGGTGTCCTTGTAGACCAACAGAATCACCGCCGACATGGCGCCCAGGCCGGATAGCAGCAACAGTGGCGAACGATCGATCAACGTGGCGACGATGATGATCGCACCGAGCACGTACAAGACCATTTTCGTCAGTTGCACGTAGCCCTTGATCGAGCGAGTGCGAGCGTGTTCGGTGCGGGCGTAGATGTCCAGCAGGGCGCTGAGCAGGGCGCTGGCCGCCAGCAGCAGGAACAGAATGGTGAATGACAGCGCGACGTTTCCGAGGAAGATCCGGCTGGTTTTACTCAGTTCCGGTACCAGGTAAAGGCCGAACTGGATCACCAGCGAAGGCGTCATCTGCGCCAGCCGATGAAAGACTTTGTTGTGCCGTAAATCATTGACCCAGTGCAGCGCCGGTTGGCGGCCGAGCATCTTGGTGGCGTGCAGGATCAGGTAGCGCGCCACTCGTCCGAGGACCAGCGCCACGACTAATAGCAGGATCAGCGCCAGGCTGGAATGCAGGAGCGGGTGTTGGTCGAGGGCGCCCCAAAGGTCTTGGGCATTGAGCCAGAGCTGTTTGATATCCATGGGCGAAAACGATTCTTCTGTAGGTTGCGTCGGGCGATTAGAGCATTTAAGACGCTGTGGATGACGTTTGGAGACAAACCAGGCAACAAAAAAGCCACTGTTTACTGTCGTTTGCATAAAGAAACTCGGCCTCAGCGCTCGAAACCGTTACCCTATGCAGCTGTTTTTTTGTATTTCTTCGAGGTAGCACCCGTGTTTTCCCAATTCGCCCTGCACGAACGCCTGCTCAAAGCCGTGGCCGAGCTTAAATTTGTCGAGCCAACGCCTGTGCAAGCAGCGGCTATTCCGCTGGCGCTCCAAGGGCGTGACCTGCGGGTGACAGCGCAAACCGGCAGCGGCAAAACCGCTGCTTTCGTTTTGCCGATCCTCAACCGTCTGATCGGCCCGGCGAAAGTCCGCGTCAGCATCAAGACCCTGATCCTGCTGCCGACCCGCGAGTTGGCCCAGCAGACCATCAAGGAAGTCGAGCGCTTCGCCCAGTACACGTTCATCAAGTCCGGCCTGATCACCGGCGGTGAAGACTTCAAGGTCCAGGCCGCCATGCTGCGCAAAGTGCCAGACATCTTGATCGGTACGCCGGGCCGGATGATCGAGCAACTGAACGCCGGCAACCTCGATTTGAAAGAAGTTGAAGTGCTGGTGCTCGACGAAGCCGACCGCATGCTCGACATGGGCTTTGCCGAAGACGTGCAGCGTCTGGTTCAAGAGTGCACCAACCGTCAGCAGACCATGTTGTTCTCCGCCACCACCGGTGGTTCGGGTCTGCGCGAGATGGTCGCTAAAGTCCTGAACAACCCTGAGCACTTGCAGCTCAACAACGTCAGCGACCTGAACGCGACCACGCGTCAGCAGATCATTACCGCTGACCACAACCAGCACAAAGAACAGATCGTGAACTGGCTGCTGGCCAACGAGACCTACCAGAAGGCCATCGTGTTCACCAACACCCGGGCCATGGCCGACCGTATCTACGGCCGTCTGGTGGCGCAGGAATACAAAGCGTTCGTGCTGCACGGTGACAAGGATCAGAAGGATCGCAAACTGGCGATCGACCGCCTGAAGCAGGGCGGCGTGAAAATCCTCGTGGCCACCGACGTTGCCGCGCGCGGCCTCGACGTGGAAGGCCTGGACCTGGTGATCAACTTCGACATGCCGCGCAGCGGCGACGAATATGTGCACCGCATCGGTCGTACCGGGCGTGCCGGCAACGATGGCCTGGCCATCTCCCTGATCTGCCACGGCGACTGGAACCTGATGTCGAGCGTCGAGCGCTACCTCAAGCAGAGCTTCGAGCGCCGCACCATCAAGGAAGTCAAAGGCACCTACGGCGGACCGAAAAAGGTCAAGGCCTCGGGCAAAGCCGTTGGCGTGAAGAAGAAAAAGGTCGACGCCAAAGGCGACAAGAAGAAAACCGGCGCCAAGGCACCGACCAAGCGCAAGATCGCTAACCGTCCGAAGACCGACGCCCTGTCGCTGGTCAGCAAGGACGGTATGGCGCCGCTCAAGCGCCGCAAGCCGGAAGCGCCGGCTGCTGAGTAAAACTGTGGCGAGGGAGCTTGTTGTGGCGAGGGGGCTTGCCCCCGTTGGCGCGCGAAGCGGCCCTAAGAAATGGGACTGCTACGCAGTCCTACGGGGGCAAGCCCCCTCGCCACAAAAGCCCGTTCATCACAGGTTCAGTACAACGCCTGAATGACCCAATAAAAAACCCGGACAGTGTCCGGGTTTTTTTATGTCCAGCGTTTGTCAGCTGCCCAACAGCCCACTGGTGTCCGCATCAAAGCGTTGCTTGGCTTGATTAGCCGCCGGTTTAAGCAAAGCGAGCAGGGCCGCTTCGCTGTACAGCTGAGTGACCGCCAACTCCTTGGGCGTCGGCTCAATCGGGATCAGCACGTCTTCAGTGTCTGCATGCAGCCAGATCGCGACCAAGTGAATGGCCGAGACAAACAGCACCCGCAATTCAACGGTTTTACCTTGAAGTTGCGGCGACTGTTCCGCCAGTTTCAACGCACTGACCGTGGCAGCAGCCATGACCCCGTGGTTCAGCGAGGAGAACTCGACATGCCCACGCACGTCGGCCAATTGCGCATCGGCAATCGTCACGCCATCGGAAAACACCAGGTAATGCCAGTCGCCGAGCTTGGCGTGTTTCAGGCCTTTGCCGTGGCTCAAATCCTCCAGGCTCAGTGAGTAACCGCGATAGGCCTCGCTGAGGCTGATCTTGCTGGGTGTGGCGTTGGCGAACTGGCGATTGATGCCGAAGCCTTGGGTTTGCAGGGCGGCTTGAAGCGCCGGGCGCAAGGTCTGTACGCCATTGGAAGGCGCCTTTGGATAAGTCAGTTGCATGATGTCGCCCTCCTAGTTTTTCACGGTGAAGTAAGTGTTGGTCCAGTTGCCGCCGCCGTTGTACGAACCGGGGAACGAGTTCAACGCGCGGGTCGAGTAGCCGTAGATTGAATCCGCGACCAGCACGTAGTTGCCGTTGGTGCCATAGATCGCCAGGAAGTGCGCACCACCGCCGTACCAGGCGCAACGCAGACAGACCGGGCGGCCCATGTTGATCTGGTTCTGGATCGCTGACATCTGCAACGACCCCTGATTCATGCCATTGAAACTGCGGGTGATTCGCAGGGCCGTATCTAGATAGCCATACACGTTGCACGGCCCCGGCTGATTGCAGCAGTTACGGTCCAGCGCAGCGCTGGCCACGCCGCATTGGGTCCAGGACCCAGTGCCGTAATAGTTGCCGACCGAGGCGGAAGCCGCCGCCCAGCACCAGTTGGTCTGGGTTTGTTGCTGCATCGTGAAGTTGAGGCTGGCAGCGGCCAGCGCATTGACGTGTGCTACCGATTCGACCTCGACCAGGTGTGGGTCGAGCAGATGATTTGCCAGGCACCTTGGCAGTGTGTCGCCGGTAAATTGCGTTGCTTCAGTGGTTAACATTTTTCAATCCTCCATGAGTGAAAACTAGCGTCCAGCTAGTGGGGGTGTAGCGGTGTTGCTGAGCGATCGGCGTGTGCGGTTTGCCATATTGAATGGCCGGCTCCGATCTGGGCTCGAGGTAACCTTAGGTACGGATATGCGTTTGTGCAAATAATTAAATGCGCTAATGCAAATTCCAGATCAAAAGATCGCAGCCTTCGACAGCTCCTACAGGGGTTGCGTACGACCAATATCTATCAGGCGAACACAAATCCCGTAGGAGCTGCCGAAGGCTGCGATCTTTTGACCTTGCTCTTAACCCTCTACCTTCTTGTCCGCCGCATCCAACTCCTTCAGCCGCTGATCAATCAACTGGCACTTATCCGGCAAATCCGCGCTGGCCGTGCCCAGATCCATCTTCTGCAGCTCATCGTTGATCTCTTTGGCCTTCTTCGGATTCTGTTGGGTGAGCCTGGTCACTTCCTTGGCCAGTTGTTCGCGTTTGGCGGTGGCTTCTTCGGGGGTGCAGGCCCAAGCGGGCAGGGCGCAGGCGAGGGTTGCGGCGAGGGTGAGTTTCAGCAAGGTTTTCATCGGGCGGACCTCATTGATCAGTTTCACGGCATTACTGAGTTGAGGGGTTAACGATTCGAAAAGTTCAGGTGAAGGTCGCAAAGGTTCGGTCTAGAGCGGTCGTGGAAAGTGCGTTAGAGCAACTTGTTGCCGTCAGAATGATGGCAACTGAACATCGAGCCATCAAATTGACATCACTTTGCCGTTTCGAGGGATCGAACAAGCCAGCCGCACGCAGATGCGGTGGTCGTTCCGCCACACCTTGGATATTCCGACCAAGGCGCGTTGGTGGGCAGGAGGTGCAGCCATCTCTGCCGACGAGTACTGATGGAAGCCAGATTGACAATTCTGGTGGTTGGAGTACTACGTCCCCTGCGGTGGATCCGAATCTATCGCCAGGCAGTATGTTCAGTAATCCAGTTGACATTCCTCATATAATCGGTGCTGATTATGACAGGGATGGCAATCCGACTGGAGCGCATACATTATTGAATGGTGATGTGAGAATTGTTCCCAAATCACAGTCTGCTCCTGATGCATCTGGTGTCTATCAAGCCACTGTTCAAGTGCCGGACCCGAAAAATCCAGGTCAGTGGCTGACTAAAACAAGTAACAATTCGATAAACACGATGTTTCCTGCCTCTTGGACTAAGGCACAATTGATAGATGAAATTGACGGCGCTTGGAATAGTCCTACGAAAGTAGTAACGGGGACACGATGGACTTCGACGACGCCTTCCGGTGTTTCAGTAACCGGGTACACGTCCCCAAGAGCAACCGTTTACCCACGCTACAAACCTTAAAGCAGGGAAGAGAAATGGAACTGAGGTTTTACTATATTTACGCGGGGCACCACGCTATTGCAGGGGAAGTGTTTTACCGGGGCGCGATGGTTTCCTCGGGAGAAAATGCCCCGCGCTATGAGCTCTATATATGCTCTGTGCTAGACGCTATTGCCCAGATCCCACAAGATTGCGATCGATTACTTGGTTATATTGCATCTATCGAAAGCGGTTCGGAACAGTCTGTCGAAACTGGCGGGAACGATGTTGCACTGACAATGGACGCTTCAGGTGTGCAAGTCGACATCCGCGTCAACGACGATTGGAATGGACAGCCCGAGGGCAAATTTACCCTAGAGGAGTGGCGAATCGTTCTAGAGCAGTGGAGGTATTTTCTGGGATTACCTGAGTCGTTAGATTCAGTAGTCACAGTGAAACTACCGTAAGAAAAATTAGCTCTCTGTATACGAAAAATAAAGCTGTCCAATATTTTGTATTGGGCTATGCCACTAAAAACGACGTTAGGCGGTCAAGTGCATGGACTTTGCGTATCGTAAATGCGGCGTGGTCGGCCCTTTGAATGGGACTTTATCTAGGCAGCAGGTTCGCAATATTCTGGGTGGTCGGTTTGACGAGTTTAAGAAAACGACGGCTTCTTTAAATACGACCGATGCATTTGATCTTCATTGTCTGCATGTTTACTACGATGTGAATGATCTTGTGAAAGGTGTTGAATTTTTTCGAGGAGGCACGTTTTCCTGGAAAGGACAGTTACTTGTTGGATAGGTGTCTTCCAAGGCGCTGAACTTATTTCGCCGAGAGGAAATGCAGCCAGACGTCGATGACGATGGTTTTGATATGGAAGAGTTAGGCATGAGCGTTTATCTGTCTGATATCGAAGAAGGTGAGTGCGCGATTGTTAAAGCGATATATGTTAGCTTTTGCTTGAAGGGGAGATAGTCGAAGTAAGCAGGGGCAAGTCGCGCTTTTGATATTGAATAAGAGGGAAGGGAGCGGGTTTGTTAGTTTGGTAAATAAATCTATCGCCATAAAATAACTGTGTCGGCGCCCAGAGCCTGGGATGATTAATAATGACTACAGAAATCATCAGCATCCGGCTCGGGGATGAGTACGACGACGTATTAAGAGCCACGTTGGTGGCGGTGCTCCTGTCGCGAGCCGCAGTCGGCACGGGCAGTTCCTGGGGGACAGGATGCTAATGCAGCAACAAAACGGGTGACCGACAGGTCGCCCGTTTTCATTCACTGCGTGACCTGAGCCCGCAATCGCCGGCCAATCACGACCATCACGTAATCCCCCACATCACGTTTCCCCATATCCCCCAGTAATCAGCCGCTACCTACCGTTCGTCGGCACTCCCCTTTGAATGGATCCATTCATTGACGTCAAAATAGCGGCCATCTAATATCGCGCCACTATTTTGATATCACTTGTTGTCGAGGGATCGAACATGTACCCACCCGCCCTCGTGGCGAGGTTGTGCCTGGCTTTGCTGTGCCTTTCTCCGCTTAATCTTGCGCACGCTGCCCCCAACCCTGGCGATACCGACCTGATCCGTGATCGTCAGGATCGGCTCCTCGACGAACAGCGCCGTCGCCTCGATGAACTCAAGGAATTACCCGGCAAGGCAGCCCAACCTGCGCAACCGGCAGCGCCCGTCGATACCCGTTGCTTCCCGATCAAAGACATCGAGCTCAGCGGTGCGGACAGTCTCTCTGCGGATGAAAAAACGCGTCTGCTCAAACCGTTTATCGACCAGTGCCTGGGCGTCACTCAGCTCAACGAATTGCTCAAGGTCATCACCGACCATTACATCGAAAAAGGCCTGGTCACCAGCCGCGCCTACTTGCCACAGCAGGACTTGTCCGCTGGCCATCTGAAGGTGCTGGTGGTCGAGGGCAAGCTCGAAGGCTTGAAGGGCGCGGATGGCAGCAAGCTGTCGGAGCGCGAGTTGGGCATGGCGTTTCCCGGCAAGGCGGGGGAGTTGGTCAATCTGCGCGAAATCGAGCAGATGGTTGATCAGCTGAACCGCTTGCCGTCGAATCAGGCGCAGATGGAATTGTCGCCGGGCAAGGCCGTTGGTGGCAGCGAAGTGCTGGTCAAGAACACCCCGCAAAAGCCGTGGCGTGCCGGGTTGTCGCGCAGCAATGACGGCCAGCGCAGCACCGGCGAGCAGCAGTGGGGCACCACGTTTGATTGGGACAGCCCGCTGGGCCTGGCGGACCAGTTGAACCTGCGCGGCGGCCACGATGCGGTGAGCGATCACCAGCACACCTCCAGCAACGCGATGCTCAATTACAGCCTGCCGTGGGGCTGGTGGACGTTCAATTACAGCTACAGCCAGAGTGACTATCGCTCGCTGGCGCAATCCAACGGCTTCAATTTCAAACAGACTGGCGACAGCGAAAACCATCAACTGCGCGCCGAGCGGGTGATCTATCGCGATGCCGTGAGCAAGACCTCCATCAGCACCGGTTTGTCGTACCTGCGCACCAACAACTTTATCGAAGACTCCAAGCTCAAGCTGAGCAGCAATCGCATCAGCGAAGCGCAGTTCGGCATCAACCACGGTCGGCGAGTCGGCAGTGCGTTCGTCAACCTGGACCTGGGGATGCAGCAAGGTATCGGCCTCCTCGACGCGCAGGGCACCGGTCATCCGGGGCCCGGCGAGCCCGACGCGCGCTATCGCAAATACACCGGCACCGTGAGCTATCTGCAACCGTTCAAGGTGTGGGGCGAGTCGTTCAGTTTCAGCAGCCTGATGACCGGTCAGCACAGCGAAGATGTGCTGTTCAGCCCGCAACGCACCAGCCTCGGCGGGCTGTCGTCGATCCGCGGCTACAAGGATCAATCCTTGTCTGGCGACAGCGGCGGGTACTGGCGCAACGACCTGCGCTGGAGCCGCCCGATCAGCCTCGAATGGCTGCGGCCGGTGTTCGCCGAATACGGCACCAGCCTCGGTTATGACCAAGGTGTGATCAGCGCCAATCGCTACAACGGCGATCAGCACGGGCGGATGTCCAGCGACTCGGTGGAGTTGTTCGCTCGTGGTCAGCACCTCGCCGCCACGGTGACGTTCGCCCATTCCCTGGAACGCCCGGATGCACTGACCGAGCGCGAAGCGCCGATCTATTTTCGCCTGGATTTCTTTCTTTAATTTCGCTAATTCGAGACCTCCAACATGGACGTTCGCCAACACGCCTTCCTCGTGCGCCAGCCTTCTGCGGACCTGAAAACCCGCGAGCACTTCTGGGGCATGCCCAAGCGCGGGTTGGCGTTCCTGTTGGCAAACGTCATGTTCTGGCAGCCGATGTGGGCCCAAGCCGAAGGCATTGTAGTGGCCAATCCGGGGACCAGTCTGGGTCAGGCCGGCAACGGTGTGCCGATCGTCAATATCGCCACGCCCAATGGCAGCGGTCTGTCGCACAACCAGTTCCACGACTACAACGTCGGCACCCAGGGCGTGATCCTCAACAACGTCAATGCTCAGACCGGCACGACGCAATTGGGCGGGATCATTGTCGGCAACCCCAACCTGATCAACCGGGCTGCGGCACAAACCATCCTCAACGAAGTGATCGGCGGCAGCCCGAGCCAGTTGCGCGGTTACACCGAAGTGGCGGGGCAGTCGGCGCGGGTGATCGTCGCTAACCCGTATGGCATCAGTTGCAACGGTTGCGGCTTTATCAATACGCCGCGGGTGACCTTGACCACCGGTAAACCGGTGCTCGACGGTAACGGTCGTCTGGATCGTTTTCAGGTCGATCAGGGTAGTGTCAGCATCGACGGTGCGGGGCTTAACGCCAACAACGTTGACCGCTTCGAAATCATCACCCGCAGCGCGAAGATCAACGCCGAGATCCAGGCGAATAACCTGACGATCATTGCCGGTCGCAACGACGTTAACGCAGATAGCCTCAACGCCACCGCCCGTGCCAATGACGGCAGTGCCAAACCGGAACTGGCCATCGACTCTTCGGCGCTCGGCGGCATGTATGCCGGGGCGATCAAACTGGTGGGCACCGAGGCCGGGGTCGGGGTGAAACTGGCCGGTAATATGGCGGCCAGCGGCGGCGATATTCAACTCGACGTCAACGGTCAGCTGAGCATGGCCCAGACCGCTGCCAGCGGCGCGGTCAACGTCAATGCCGCCAGCCTCAATGCCACTGGGCCGGTGTATGCCGGCACCAGCGTCGCGGTCACCACCTCGGGTGATCTCAACGTTCAACAGAACCTCGCGGCACGGGATCGCATCAGCCTTTCCAGTGGCGGCCAACTGAGCAATCAGGCGGTTATCGAAGCCGGCGTCAATGCCGATAACAGCCGTAACGCCAGCGGCGACGTGAGCCTCAGCGCGCAGAACCTCAACAACACCGGCAGCCTGATCGCCAGCCGCACGCTGCAAGCCACAGTGACACAGACCCTGACCAACCAGGGCGGGACACTGAACGGCCAGGGCAGCACGCAGATTTCCACTTCGACCCTGGATAACCGCCAGAAAGGTCGGGTGCTGAGCCAAGGCAATCTTGTCATCACCGCTAATCAGTTGCAGAACGCCCAGGGCGGCTTGATCACCAGTGCCGGCAATCTCGATGTCAATGCCGGGAACCTGATCAACAGCGGAGGCGAGCTGTCCAGCTCGGCCGTCAGCACGCTGCGGGTCGCGTCGCTGGATAACGTGGCCGGTCTGATCGGTGCCGGGCAGAGCCTGAGCATCACCGCCAGTGGCCAATTGAACAATCAGGGTGGGCGTGTACTTGCCCAGCGCGATTTGCAGATCAGTGCCGGTGCATTGAACAACAGCCAGCAAGGTTCAGTGGTCAGTCAGGGCGCATTGGGCCTGAACGTGGCGGGCACGCTGGATAACCGTCAGCAAGGCAAGATGCTCAGTGGCGGCGCGCTGACCGCCCAGATTGCCGGGCAATTGCTCAATCAGGCCGGGCTCTTCAATGCAGGCGGCAACCTGCAATTGAGCACCCCTGCGCTGGATAACCGCAACGGTGAAATCTCCAGCCTGGGCAATCTGACGTTGAGCGGCAGCCAGGCGGACAACAGTGGCAGCGGCCGACTGCTGGCCAACGGCGACGTCACGCTGACCCTCGATACCCTCAACAATCAGCTCAAGGGTGTGATCTCCGGGCAGCGCGATGTGCAGCTCAACGCCAAGCAACTGGACAACAGCGGCGGCGGCAGCGTGTATGCCAAACGCAATCTCAACCTGGCCCTGGCCAATCAACTGAATAACACCCAAGGAACGCTACGCGGCGACGGCACACTCAATGTGCGCACCGGTAGCCTGGGCAACAATAGCGGCAGTGTTTCCAGCTTGGGCAATTTGACCGTCATCAGTGACGGCGCCCTTACCAACCAGGGCGGCGCCTTGCTCACCGACGCCGGCCTGACGTTGACCAGTGGCAGCCTCGACAATAGCCAGCAAGGTCGTATCGCCGGTAAAGGCGTGGTACTCAAAACGGGTGCGTTCGCCAACCAACAGGGCGGCCGACTGACCAGTACCGGCACGCTTCAGCTCACCGCCAGCCAAGTGGACAACAGCCTTGCAGGCCGTATCGCCAGCGCCATGGCGTTGACCGCGACGGTCTCCGGTCTCGATCAGCATACCGGCGGTCAATTGTTCAGTAACACGGATGTCAGCCTGGACCTGAGCAACGGTCACCTGAATAACCGTGGCGGCCTGATCACCGCCCCCGGCCAATTGCTGTTGAAAAACCTGAACACTGTCGACAACCAGGGCGGTGAAATTTCCAGCGCCAAGGCGTTCACCCTGGCCGCAAAGAGCCTCGACAACACTGACGGCAAACTGATCAGCGATCAGTCACTGATCGTGCGCATCGATCAGGCCCTGGCCAACGTGCGGGGATTGATCTCTGGCACCGGTGTGGACCTGCACGCTGCAAGCCTCGATAACACCGACGCCAGCATCAGCAGTGATGCCGATCTGAACCTGCAATTGAGCGGAGCATTGCTCAACCAGAATGGCGAGTTGACCAGCGCCGGTAACAACACGATCAACGCGATGAGCCTGGGTAACGCTGGCGGCCAGATAATGGCCGATCAACGCCTGAGCCTGACCATCAGCGGTGCCGTGGATAACCAAGCCGGTACGCTGGGTGCCGGAGAAGGCTTGAGCCTCAATGCCGGGAGCCTCGATAACCGCCAGGCCGGCAGTCTGGTAACCGACGGCAACCTCGACGTCACCCTCGCCGGGTTGCTGAATAACCAGAGCGGCGGCAACCTTCAGGCCAAGGGCCTGATGAACATCCAGAGCCAGAGCCTGGACAACCGCGGTGGTCGTCTCTCGGGGCTGAATCTCCTGACGTTACGCACCACGACGGCGGATAACCGTGGCGGCGTCATTCGCGCCGACAAAGACCTGCAACTGTTCGTTGAGCAACTGGATAACCGTCAGCAAGGCCTGCTCTTCAGCAAGGCTGGTATCAGTTACACCGGCCAGCGTCTGGATAACCAGGGCGGTTTGCTCAGCGCCGTGGGCCTGATGCAACTGCAAGCCGGTGTGGTGCTCAATAATGCGGGACGTATCGCCAGCCAGAGCGACTTGATCGCCAATATCGACACGTTGACCCAACAGGCTGGCGAGCTGTCCGCCCGAGGCACATTGACGCTGACCGGCACCACGCTGGATAACAGCCAGCACGGTTTGGTGGGGGCGACAAAAGCGCTGAAAATCAACGTTGGCACGATCGACAACCGCGCGGGTGAAATCTCCAGCCAGGTCGATGTCGATATCAGTGCCCAGCAACTGAACAACAGCGACGGCGGCAAAGTGCTGACCGGCACTGCACTGGGGCTGAGCGTTGCGCACCTGATCAATCAGAACAAGGGTCTGCTTTTCGGCAACACCCTGCGCCTCAATGGCATGAGTCTGAACAATGCCGGCGGCACGCTCGGCAGCCAGAATGACCTCGTCATCAACCTGGCGGGCGATCTCGACAACAGCGCAGGCCTGCTCAACAGCGAAGGGAACCTGACGGTCAATGCCGCCAGCCTGAACAACGCGCAAGGCAGTCTGTCCAGTGCGGCGGCACTTAATGTGACCACCATTGGTGCGCTGAACAATCAGGGCGGTTCGATCAAAACCGATGCCGGGCTGATTCTCAACAGCGCAAGCCTCGATAACCGCAACGGTGGTGTGCTGTCCGGCAACGGCCCGACCCGGGTCACCACTGGCGCGTTCGATAACAGTCACGGCGGTCGCCTGACCAGCGCCAACACCCTCGACCTGAATGCTGCCCAAGTCACCAATCAGGACACTGGCCGCATTGCCAGTGCCATGGCGTTGACCGCCACGGTCAGCGGCCTCGATCAACAGGGCGGCCAGCTGGTCAGCAGCACGTCTGTCAGCCTCGACCTGAACCACGGCCAGTTGAATAATCAGGGCGGCTTGATCAATACGCCCGGTGCGTTGTTGCTGAAAAACCTTAACGGCGTCGCCAATCAGAACGGCGAAATCTCCAGCGGCCAAGCCTTCACCCTCGATGCCCGGACACTCGACAACAGCGGCAACGGCAAGCTAATCAGCAATCAGGCGCTAACACTGCGCCTGGCGCAGGCGATGAGTAACATCAAAGGGATCATTTCCGCTGCCGCGCTGGATATTCACAGCGCCAGCCTGGACAACACCGACGGCATGATCAGCAGTCGCGACGGTCTGAATCTGGTCGTCGACAACAACTTCGTCAACCACAAAGGCACCTTGGTCGCCGACGGCAATCTGCTGCTCAGCGCCGCCACCGCGGACAACAGTCTCGGCCAGATATCCGGTTACAAAGACGTCACTGCCACTGTTGGCAACCTGCAACAACAGGGCGGGAAGCTGATCGCCCAAGGCAATCTGAGCCTGACCGGCGATAGCCTGGACAACCGCCTTGCCGGGCTGATCGGCGCGAACGGCGCACTGGACATCAAGGTTGGCAGCATCGACAACCGTGGCGGCGAACTCTCCACTCAAGGTGGCTTGACCCTGGTCGGCCAGCGACTGAACAACAGTGACAGCGGGAAAGTCCTTGCCCAAAACACCCTGGCGCTGACGGTTGATCAAATCATCAACCGCAATGCAGGCCGGCTCTCCGGCAAGACCGGATTGAGCGTCACGGGCACCGCGCTGGATAACACTAACGGCCTGTTGCTCAGCCAGCAGAACATTGACGTTGGTCTGGTTGGTACGCTGGACAACAGCCTCGGCCTGTTCAGCAGTGAAGGCACCCTGGGTGTTCGCGTGGGCGCGCTGATCAACACGGGCGGCACTCTGTCCAGCGCTGGCAACTTGAATGTCAACAGCGCCGGGGCGATCAGTAACCAGGGCGGACAACTGATCACCAATGCCGACCTTGATCTGCACAGTGTCAGTCTAGATAACCAACAGCAGGGCACCGTCAGTGCCTTGGGCGCCGTCAGCGTCACGACCGGCGCATTTGACAACAGCCATGCCGGCAAACTGAACAGCGGCAGCACCCTGAATCTGAAAGCGGGCGCCGTCACCAACCAGGACAACGGCCGTATTGGCAGTACCGGTGCCTTGACTGCCAACGTCACTCGCCTGGATCAGCAGGGTGGTCGTTTGTTCAGTAATACCAGCCTGAATCTGGACCTGAATAACGGCCAGTTGAACAACCAGGACGGTCTGATCAATGCACCGATTCTGGTGCTGAAAAACCTCACTGATGTCGTCAACCGGAACGGCGAAATTTCCAGCGCTCAAGCCTTCACCCTCACGGCGAACAACCTCGACAACAGTAACAACGGCAAGCTGCTGAGCAATCAGGGCATCACCCTGCGAATCGCTCAGGCGCTGAATAACATCAAGGGCATGATCGCCGCCGCCAGCCTCGACGTGGGTGCCAACACCCTGGACAACAGTGGCGGCACCCTGAATAGCCGTGGCGACCTCGCGCTGAACGTCAATGGCCTGCTGACCAATAAAAGCGACGGCCTGATCAATGCGACACAGGCGTTGAACATCGACTCTGCCAATCTCGATAACCGCGGCGGTCAGGTGTTTGGCGGTACTGCGCTGACGATCAACACGGCGGCACTGGACAACAGCGCCAATGGCCTGATCAACAGCAAGGTTTCCTTGAACCTTACCGCCAATAGCCTGGATTCCAGCAATGGCGGTGAAGTATCGGCCACCGGTGATATCGACCTGAAGCTGAGTGCACTGACCCAGAACGGCGGTCGCTTGCAGAGCGATGCCGGCATCACGCTTGATCTGAGCGGTGGTGACCTGAGTAACAACAACGGCTTGATCACCGCCAAAGGGCCGCTGACCATCAGCCGCTTGCGTGACTTGAGCAACCGTGTCGGCGAAGTCTCCAGCAGCCAGAGCTTCACCCTGGGCGCACGCACCGTCGACAACAGTGGCGGCAAAATCATCAGCGCCAACTTACTCCGCCTCAACGCCGGCAGCGTGCTCAACCAGAACGGTTTGCTCTCCGGCTGGCAGGGCCTCGATGTCAACGCCGGCAGCCTCGACAATCGCAACAACGGTACGCTCTCCAGCAAAAGTGGCAGCCTTGGCGTGACCTTGAGCGGTGACTTGCTCAACAGCGGCGCGGGGGCACTGGTCAGTCTGAAAAAACTCAGCGTCAACGCTGCGAATCTGGATAACAGCAACAGTGGCGTTCTTTCCAGTGGCGGCGCTCAAACCCTGACACTCAGCGGTCTTCTGAACAACGCGCAAGGTGGTTTGATCGACAGCGGTGCAACGCTGACGATGCAGGCCATAACGTTGGGTAACGCAGGCGGCACCCTCAACGCGAAACAGGACCTGAGCTTCACTGGCACCACCCTGGATAACACCGGCGGCAATCTGGTCGGCAACGGGGCCGTGAGCCTCGACCTGCTCGGCACCCTGACCAACACCAACGGCAAACTGGCCAGCGCCGGCCCGTTACTGGTGCAGCATGTCACCCAGATCAACAACCAGGGTGGTCAATTGGCCAGCCAGGGTTCGATGACGTTGCTGACCGGTGGTCTGGACAACCGCAATCGCGGCACCGTAGCCGCCAATGATCTGCTGGCCATTACCACTCCAGGCGCCGTGCAGAACGACGCCGACGGCTTGATCTACAGCCAGAATGGCGACCTGAAAATCCAGGCCGCCAGCCTCGCCAACGCCAAGGGCAGCCTGCAAAGCCAAGGTGCGCTGATCCTCACCACGGGCGGCGACATCGACAACCAGAGCGGCCGGATCATCGCCAAGGCCGGCGACCTGTCCATCAACGCCGCCAACCTCGACAACCGCGGCGGTGTGCTCTCCAGCCTGCAAGGTGCGTTCAACGCGCACCTGACCGGAGTGCTGAGAAACGGCTATGACCTGAACAACAACCGCCAGGGCGGCATCACCCAGGCTCAACGCTTGAACCTGACCGCATTGGGCGGCATCGACAACTACGGTGGACGTATTTCGGCGCAAAGCGGTGATGCGATCATCTCCACCGCTGATTTCGACAACCGCAACGGCGGCCTGTACGCCAAAGGCAAGGTCAACGTCACCGGCAACAATTTCGATAACAGTGGCGACAACGATGGGCAGATCGCCGGTCAACAAATTGACCTCAACCTCAGCGGCGCACTGAACAATCGCCTGGGCATCATCGAGAGCGACAGTACCCTGGCGATCAACGCCGCCAGCCTCGACAACCAGGCCGGCCAACTGCGTGCTCTGGGGACCAGCGGAACCACCAACTTCCAGATCGGTGGTCTGTTCGATAACCGCAACGGCACCCTGGAAACCGCCAACTCTGACCTGACCCTCGGCGCCGGCAACTTCCTCAACACCGGCGGTAGTCTGTTGCACGTCGGTACCGGCACGTTCGACATCTCCACACCCAACGTCATCAATGCCGGAGGCACCCTCGTCACCCGTGGTGGCCTGACCATCAGCACCGACACTTGGACCAACACTGGCGTGATTCAGGCTGGGCGCCTGACCGTCAACGTCAACAACTTGAGCCAGACTGCCAGCGGCCAACTGTTGGCTTCCGACAGCTTCAGCGGCAGCGGTGTCAACTGGTACAACGAAGGCTTGATTGCCAGTGATGGCAGCCTGAACGTGGGGCTGAGCGCCCATTACTGGGGCCCGGGCCGTATCAGCAGCCAGGGCAACCTGAGCCTGAGTGCCGGGCAAGTCAGCCTTGATCAAGTGACTTCCAGCATCGCTGGCGGTGGCGATACCACCATTAATGCTAGCGGCGCGCTGGACAGTATCGGTCGACTGACGTCTGCCGGGAACCTGACGGTTAACACCGCCACTATCAACAACTACGGCACCATTGGTGCGGGTAACGACCTGACCCTCACGACTGGCGCGTTGGTCAACAATAACGGGCTCATCACCAGCGGCGGCGACATGCGCCTGCTGACGTCAAGCTTCACCAACTACTATGGCCAGGTCTACGGCCTGAGTAACGTGCTCATCGGACGAGACCGCGACGGCACCAAAGCCGACCTGGTGGAAAACCGTTCCGGCGACATCTACAGCGCTCAAGACCTGACCATCAATGCCCTGACCGTGAACAACGTGCGGGACATTCTGCAGTTCACCCAGCAAGAGAAAAGCTCCGTCGTCATCACGGAACTCGACTGCAATTTGATTCCGATTGCCGGGTGTGATTTCCGCAGTGGCGGACGGCGTAACGGGCTCTGGGAAATTGCCGAGACCGATCGCCTCAAAGTCAACGCGAGCAGTGCCGCTTCGAGTTTCACCAGTGGCGGCGACATGCTGATCAACGCCCAGACCCTGAACAACACCAGTAGCACCATCGCCTCTACGGGCGATATGGAAGTCAACGCGGGCACCATCAATAACACCGGCTTGCAAGAGCAGGAGATCGTCACCACACGCACCTACTGGAACTACGTCACCCAGATCTTTGGCGTGATACCGGAGGCCGCAGCGTTCAATCAGAGGAACAGCCCGGCACCTTCGGCCAATGTCGAAGCTGACCTGAGTCATTTCATCAGCATGTTGGGTGGCGGCATCATCCAGCAGCCGAAAACCACTGTGAAAAGCGCCGGCAGTTCCTACGACGCTGTGATCCAGGCGGGCGGCAACGTCTTGCTGAACGCCGCTCAGACGATCAACAACAGCGTGGTGCGTCCGTACTATGCCTACGTTGCGGCGGGTCATACCAAAACCGACACCGGCGTGGGCAGTGGCTACTCGACGCCGATCTACATCAATTCGCAACTCCCGCCCAACCTGGCCCAGCAACAGGTCAACCCGCTGGCACTTCCGGGCTTCAGCTTGCCTACCGGTCAAAACGGCTTGTTCCGCCTGAGTGGGCAGGGCGGCAGTGATGCCCAGGCTTCTACGGGAAATGCCCCTGCGCAAAGCTGGACTTTCGGTGGCGCCAGTGTGGCGCTGGCGCAACGCGACCAGACCGTGCCGGATGTTCAGGCCCGGGATATCCAGTTAGGCAATGTCACACAGGTTTCAGCGACCGATCTTAAATTGTCCGTTGATGCCCGCCAGGGCGCGGGTATTGACGCCAGTGCGTCGACCATCAACGTCAGCGCGCCCTCCGGCACCGGCGTTCTCAACGTACCGGGGCACATCTCTGGCGCTCCCGGCACCACCGTTGTCGGCGGCGTAACCGGATCGAACCTCGCCGGTCAACCGGCTGTTGTCGGCGTACTGCCTGTGTCTCAACCGCCATTGGGCACAGCAAATCCATCGACCGTCCCGACGCGAATCACCTCGGCCGTTGCCCAGACCATTACCCGTGTTCAAGGTTTGCCGAGCAACAGCGGTCAGTCCAAGCCGCAAAAATACCTGATCGAAACCAACCCGGTCCTGACCGATCTCAAACAGTTCATGAGCTCGGATTACCTGCTGTCCAACCTCGGTTACGACCCGGACAACAGCGCCAAGCGACTGGGCGATGGGCTCTATGAGCAGCGCCTGATCCAGCAAGCCGTCGTCGAGCGTACCGGTCAGCGCTTCATCGATGGCCAGACCTCCGATGAGGGCTTGTTCAAGTACCTGATGAACAACGCCATCGCCAGCAAAAGTGAGCTCAACCTGTCCTTGGGCGTCACCCTGACTTCCGAACAAGTCGCGGCCCTGACTCACGATATTGTCTGGATGGAAAGCGCCGTGGTGAACGGCGAGCAAGTACTGGTGCCGGTGCTCTACCTGGCCAGCGCCAACAATCGCCTGGCTGCCAATGGCGCGCTGATCCAGGGCAACGACGTAACCCTGATCGCCGGCCAGGACTTGAACAACGCCGGCACCTTGCGCGCCAGCAACAACCTGTCCGCCACCGCCAGCAACGACCTGGTCAACAGCGGCCTGGTAGAGGCCGGCAATCGCCTCGATTTGCTGGCCGGCAACAACCTGGTCAACAAGGCCGGTGGCATTATCACCGGTCGTGACGTCTCACTCACCGCCACCCATGGTGATGTGATCAACGAACGCAGCGTCACCACCCACGAAAGTGGTACGGGCAACATCAGCGAGCGCACTGACTTCGTCAACAGCGCTGCCCGTGTTGAAGCGGCGAATAACCTGACCATCAAGGCCGGACAAGACTTCAACAACACCGGCGGTGTGCTGAAAAGCGGCGCTGATACCACGATCGATGCCGGGCGTGACGTCAACCTCGTCTCCGCTGAACAAGTCATCAACGGCGTGCGCGGACTGCATCACAACGAAACCGTCACCCAGTACGGCTCAACCGTCGATGCGGGCCAGAGCCTGACCGTCAACGCCGGTCGTGACATCAGCGCTATCGCCAGTCAGATCGACGCCAAGCGCGATGTGAGCATGAGTGCGATTGGTGATTTGACGTTGGCTTCGGCAGCGGATGAACAGCATGCCTATGGGGCGAACAAGAAGTTCGTCAGTCAGGAAGATCATGTCCAACAGGTGTCTACGACGCTGACGGCGGGTGGCACTGTCTCGCTTAACGCTGGCAAGGACTTGAGCTTGATTGCCAGTCGGGTGAGTGCAGGGGATGAGGCTTATCTGGTTGCTGGCGCCGACCTGACGCTCCAGTCTGCCGAAGATACGGATTACAGCTTTTACAGCAAAACCAAGAAAAGCTCGTCGGGCAAGAAGAGCCAGCTTGATGAGACTTCCAGCACTACCAATGTTGGGAGTTCGGTGACGGCTCAGGGTAAAACCGTGTTGTCTGCCGGCAATGATCTGTCGATCGAAGGCAGCAATGTCATCTCTGAGAAAGGCGGCGTCGGTCTTGCTGCTGGCAATGATGTGAAGATTATTGCCGTTACGGATTCGGCCAGTGCGCGCCATGAAAGCAGCTCCAGTAAAAGTAGCTGGGGCGGTTTGAAATCGAGCAAGGTCAAGGATGCGCTCTCGGAAACCCAAACCACTGCCGTGGGTAGTCTGATATCCGGTAACACCATTGCAGTGAGCGCCAAACGTGATGTGGCAATTACCGGCTCGGCACTGGTCAGTACTGACGACCTCGCGGTTCGTGCTGGCCGGGATCTGGCGATCACTGCCGCTGAAAACACTTACACCCGCACTGAGGCGCATAAGGAAAAAAACCGCGACCTTACGGGCGTACTGACTGCCAACAATCTTGGTGTCGATGACATCACCGGTAACCAACATCTGTCCATCAGCGATCAGCGGCATAACGGCACGATGTCGCAAACGACTTTGACTGGCAGCACCATTGGCTCCAGCAACGGCAATGTCAGTCTTGTGGCAGGGGGGGATCTTAGCGTTGTCGCCAGCGATTTGATCAGTACCAAAAACATGAGCTTGCGCGGTACCAACGTCACTATTGCGGCGGGTATGGAAAGCTCAAGTCAAAGCACTACTGACCAATCCCACAGTTTGGCAGTAGGGCGGGTTATTGGCGGGGCGATCATTGACACCGTTAATACCATTCGCACATCGATTAAGGCCGCAAACGATGCGGATGATCCTCGGCTTAAAGCGGTAAAGTTCGCTCAGGCGGCATTGGCTGCTTACAACCTCAATGGCATGGCGGGAGATGCAGAGGCAAACAGTACCGGTTTCAAAGACAAGGCGGGTGGTACATCCAGTAATGGGTCGCTGATTAAAATTGGTACCGAACTTGCCAACACGCACAGCAAAAGCACCAGTGAATATAACAGTCAGACGGCAAAACAGAGCTCTGCAAACGCAGGTGGCACTCTTTCCATCATTGCCACCGGCAATGGGAGTGGAGAGTCGGGTGACATTCATGTCATCGGGAGCGCTTTAAAAGCCGCCGATACATCCTTGATCGCGAAAAACGACATCATCCTGGAAAGTGCACAGAACACTGCAGACTGGTCTAACAACACAAGTAATAACAAAACTGCCATCGGTGCCAGTTTCAACATAGGGCAGCAAAACGGTTTCACGCTTGATCTGGGGGCGCAGGCTGCAAAAAACATGGGTACCGGCAGCTCCGTCACCCAAGTCAACAGCACTCTAAACACCGGCTCGCTATTACTGCGCAGTGGCGGCGATACCACCCTTGCAGGTGCTCAAGTTAACGCTGACAGCATCAACGCGTTGATCGATGGGAACCTCAACATCATCTCCCGTCAGGATGTCGAGACCCAGGACAGCAAGCAAAGTAGCGGTGGCTTCGGTGCAAGTATTTGCATTCCGCCGTTTTGCTATGGCGCGACAGTTGCCGGGTCAGCAAACCTGGCTGCTGGCAGCATGAACAGCGACTACAAAGCCGTAACAGACCAGTCCGGGCTGTTTGCCGGCTCGGGCGGGTACACCATAGATGTCGGCAAAAACACCACTCTGACCGGTGGGGTTATTGCCAGTGATGCAACGCCGGATAAAAACCTGCTGATCACCGACCGACTGATTGTCAGCGACATCAAGAACGTCAGTGACGTCGATGCCAAGTCCGCCGGTATATCGGGCAGTTTTGGTAGTGCAGGTGGTGGCAGCGGCTCCGTTGGTGGCCTGTATGGCATCGCACTTTCCGATTCTGACCAAAGCAAAACCCGAAGTGCAGTCAGCGAAGGCACCATCATCGTACGTAATCCGGAAGGTGCGAATGATCTGGTTGGCTTGAACCGTGATACGGCGAATGCCAATGAACTGCTGGACAAGCCTGACCTGCATGCAATGGACGAACGCATCGAGCTTGTAAAAAGCGCGATGCAATTGGCCCAGGGCATTGGCAGTGCGATCGCTGCCGCGAAAATTGACGAAGCCAAGGATCCGAACAGCGACGCATCAAACGCAGCACGGCAAAAGCTAAACGACAGTGGCATCGCAGATCCGACGCCTGAACAAATTGCGCAGCAGGTTCAGCGCGATTACGGCATGGGTAGCAGCTTCCAAAAAGCTTCGCAGGCTATCACTGCGATCGTTCAAGGTGTGCTTGGCGGAAATATCCTTGGTGCTTTGGCCGGTGCATCTGCGCCTTACCTGGCTCAAGCCGTTAAGCAGATGACCGAGGGGGATGACACTGCCAACTTGATGGCCCATGCCTTGCTTGGAGCCGTACTCGCTAAGGCGCAGGGTGGTTCTGCATTGGCGGGTGCTGCGGGAGCGAGCATAGGGGAGTTGATTGCCCAACAGCTTTATCCGGGCAAGACCGGTGAACAACTGACGGAGACGGAGAAACAAACGGTTTCGGCGCTGGCTACGCTGGCTGGCGGGTTGGCCGGTGCTATGGCTACCGGGGATTCCGCAGGTGCATCTTTAGGCGCCTGGACGGCGAAGAATGCGGTAGAGAACAACCACCTTAGCGAAATTGAAAAAATGTCGCTTCGTGTGGCACAGAAAGAATATGAGACGTCTTGCTCCGGTACTACATCAAGTTATTGCGAGGAATTGTCCGACGAAATTGCTGAGCTGATTGCGAAAGGGTTCAGTACTCTAAAAACTGAAGTCATTTCTGAAGCGAGTGACTTCACTATACGTTCTGATCGAAATATCAATCCTGGGGATATCGTATCCTGCGCCACATCTCCGAATGGTTACTGTGTTGCCACGGATAAGTCGGTAACGACAAGTCAGGGAGAAGAGTGGATTCTCCAACCAGCATCCCATGAACAGTCGCTCATAGGGGAAACTCAAAATCAGCTATACGAAGCGACCACGAGGGCTCGTCTTGACGGCTTATCCAACGAGCTTTTCATCAGCGGATGTGGCGGCGCAGGTATTGTTGGGATCGGATGCCAAGGTTACATGGCAGCAGGTGGAGCAAACCCTATTACTGGGGAAAGCGCGACAGATGCTGAACGGGTGATATGGGGTGTAGAGGCTCTATTAAATGGTTGGGGTTTAGCTGGGTCCATTTACGGAGGGACAGGTAAAGGGGCGGGACTCAATGGGCCAGACAAGGGCACGGGAGTCAGCCTCTATAAAATGCCTACTGAACTGCCGGATAATCTAACCGGACTAGCGAATCCCAAGGACATCCGCTTCACCCAAAACAGCATAAAAAATGCTTTCACTGATGGTGGAGATCTGTATTCGACAATAGATGATTTGAAGTATGGTCGCGTCTCTCCGAGCGATATTGCACCTATTCGAGTTTTTGAGAAGGATGGTTTGGTCTATAGTCTGGATAATCGGCGGCTGCTGGCTGCCTCCGCCGCAGGCGTACCGGTGAATATAGTTCCCGCGACTCCTGCGGAAATTTTAAATGAGGGGTGGAAAATGACTAGCCCTAATAGCGGTTCTATTATATGTATTCGCGGAATATGTAAGTAAAGGGGGTTAAAAATGACTTTAGATGTTGGTGGTATACAGACAAAAGAAGATCTTGCAGATTTTATAGCTAAGTTCAAAGAGGGGCTGTTGCTCTCGCCCCAGGAGTGGGAGAACAGAACTCTAGAGGATTTTTTAGACGCTATGGAAGCATGGGTCAGAGTCATTGACTTATATTCGAAAAATACGGGAGATACGGAGGTGGTCATGCCAAGCTGGAAGACTTTCGCAAAAATACTTTGTGCAGCAAAGGTGTATGAGTAATGGATTATAGTTTTTAATACGTGATAAATGGCCGGTTTTTAATGAATGAAGAATGGTCGCAATTATATAATTAGGAAATATGGCCCGTTCTTGTCTGGTTGTGACGAGCTAAGTGGCAGGTGCGCCAATATTGCTAGGCGATCGGGCGGGTAGTGTTGGCGTCGCTCTTGATAGGTGTTTTTTGTGCCCTTTGTGATTTGTTAAATTGATGTGATCGCCGTTTTGTTTTTTGTTAGTTTGAGTGTGCGTTTAATAAGGATATATGTGTGTGAAAATATCTAAGCTATTAAAACTGATACTGATTCTCGCACTGCCAGGCTGCCATTCCAACGTCAGGGACTCTTCCCCCTGCCTGCTGAAAGACGGCATCCAGTTACGCCAAAATACGGTAGCAGTCGACGCACAGCACGCCAAGGTCATCATGAAAGCGTCGGGCAACACATTTCCGGTAGAGTTTTCGGTCCGCCGTGCGGCAGATCCTGACCAGAGAATGGAAGTGCTAGGGACCGTGGTGGACTCTGGCCAAGGCAAGGTGTTCGCCTGGATCGCCAAACTTAACGAAGTGGCCAATAGCGTCACGGTAAAACGCTTTCCGCAGTTGGAAGTACAGGCTGATACCGATAAGCCTTTCGAGGTGTTGGGATATTCGAATGGCAGGGGCGCCGGCGGCAATTTTAGTTGCGGCCCATTGAACAGCACTTTTACGCCAGAACGAAGCAAGGTCTACTTGGTGGAGTTCCAGTTTATTGGTCAGGGCTGTGAGCAGCATGTTTACGATGTGACCCTGCCTCAGCAGCGTGTTCCCGTGACGAGCGTACCTGCTGCATAAAAGGGATTTTTCAATTGCTCATGACATAAAGCGGGCGACCTAAAAGGTCGCCCGTTTTCATTTACCTTGCGTCGGTGTTAAACCCAAAGGGGTGGGATTGCTTCAATTATGCGTTAGTATCGGTCCGACTTATTAAGGAACCCATATATAATGCGAGGCAGTGAATACGCCCAGCTTCGGGCCTTTGTCGCGGTGGTCGAACACGGCAGTTTCGTGCGGGCGGCGGCTCATTTGGGGATGTCGGCGTCAGCGCTGAGCCAGACCATCCGCCAGCTGGAAGAGCGTCTGGACGTGCGCCTGCTCAATCGCACCACCCGCAGCGTATCGCCCAGCGATGCCGGCGCGCGGTTGTTGTTGCGGCTGCAACCGGCGCTCAACGAGGTGGACGCGGCGCTGGCCGGGGTTACGCAAACGCCGGGCACGCCGCCGAGCGGGCGACTGCGCATCAATGCGCCACGAATCGCGGCGATTCATTACCTGGCGCCGCTGATCGGGCCGTTCCTTAACACCTATCCCGGCGTGAGTCTCGACATCGTGACCGATGAGCGTTTGGTGGATATGGTCGCGAGTGGTTTCGACGTTGGCATCCGGCTCGGTGAAAGCCTCGATCAGGACATGATCGCCGTGGAGCTGAGCGGGCATCTGGAAATGATGGTCGTGGCTTCACCGGCGTATATCGAGCAATTCGGCACGCCGCACACGCCGCATGATTTGAGCGAGCATCAGTGCCTGTCCTATCGCTGGCCCATGGACGGCAGTCTGTATCGCTGGGAGTTTGAGCGTGCCGGCGAGCAGCTGTCGATCTCGGTCAACGGCCCGCTGGTGGTTACCGAACCGGAAATGCTGACCCGTGTCGTGCTTGAAGGGGCGGGGATTGCCTACCTGTTCGAGCATCAGGTTCGGGAACACATCACTTCCGGGCGGTTGGTGCATCTTTTGCCGGAGTGGACGCCGGCATTTCCGGGTTTTTACCTTTATTACCCAAGCCAGCGGCAAATGGCACCGGCGTTGCGGGCGTTTGTGGACTTTGTGAAGAAGCCGCAGCCACCGGATTCCTGACCCCGAATGTGGGAGCGGGCTTGCTTGCAATAGCGGCGTATCAGTCGCCATCGATGTTGAAAGTCAGTCCGTCATCGCGAGCAAGCTCACTCCCACAGGGGAATACATTCCAATGTGGGAGCGAGCCTGCTCGCGAATGGCCGCTGCACCTCTGTCCCCCGAAACTATCCCCCATGACAGCAACTGGACGACCCCTTGTCGTCGTATTTGTCGTGGTGTTTCACCCATTCCATGATTTCTTCTTCATTACGGCCCTTGGGCGTGAGGTCGAGGTAGTTATAGGCGCCAACCAGCATGTCCAGACCCCGTGCATAGGTGGAATAGGTGTGGAAGATGTCGCCGGTTTGGTTGCGATAAAACACGCTGAGGCCGGGGAGTTCTTCTTCGGCGCCGTCGGATTTTTCGTAGTTGTAGGTCGCTTTCCCGGCGGCGACGTCTTCGGCTCGGGCGGAGACGCCAAAGTCGTAGTTGAAATCAGAACCGTCTGACGACACCCAGTCGAATTTCCAGCCCATGCGCCGCTTGAAGGCCTGGAATTCGGCGAACGGTGCGTGGGAAACCGCCACCACCGCCACGTCATGGTGGGCCAGATGCTGGTTGGCGCCGTCGATGTGGTCGGACAGGAATGAGCAGCCGGTGCAGCCTGCGTCCCAGCCTTTGGCGAACATGAAGTGATAGATGATCAGTTGGCTGTTGTCGCCGAACAGGTCAGCCAGTTTCAATTCGCCGTTCAGTCCCTGGAAGCTGTAGTCCTTGTCGATCTTCACCCAAGGCAGGGCGCGGCGTTCGGCGCTTAGCTTGTCGCGTTCCTTGGTGAAGGCTTTTTCGTGGGCCAGGTGTTGCTTGCGGGCGGCGAGCCATTCTTCTCGCGAGACGACGGGATGATTCTGAACGTTCATTGGGTTTTCTCCTGCGGGATGCTGGGAGTTGGCTTACACAGCCTAGTCGTTCGGCCTGTGGGAAATTCGACATACCACCGGTCGGTGCCGTTCAAAACCCCGGCTGAACGGCTAGCCGCGCTGTCGGTCACAACCTATGAAGGCCATCACACACTCTGGCTTGGAGGTTGAAAGGATGACGACTTATAACTGGAATTTGATTGAACGCTTGCTGCACGAAGTGCAGCACGGTGAAGGCAGCTACACGCCTCGGGCCTATGCCGAGCAGTACGCGGCGGAGAAAGCGTCGGAAGGCGAGCAGACTGAAAACCTCGATCACCTGAAAGCGGTGGCCGGCGAGTACGAGAAATTACTGCTGGAACGCGGCTATATCGAGCCCCGACCAGAAGAGCAGGGTGGCTCCGGCTCGAACTACATTTTGACGCCGCGGGGCTCGAGTCTATTGAGCCTGATCGACAGCAGCATTCCGGGGAATGATCATCCTCGGCAAGTGCTGGACGAACAGCAGGATGCGCTGGATGAAGTGACGTTCGATCAGGTGGCGTCGAAAGCGCAGATCGCCTGAAGAACACCGCAAAACTAATGTGGGAGCGGGCTTGCTCGCGAAGGCGTCGTCTCAGTCGATATCAATGTTGACTGACATGACGCCTTCGCGAGCAAGCCCGCTCCCACAGTTGGATTTGTGTTGAGTTCAGCCTTGTTTAACGGCTTTCAGGCATTTCAAATCATTGAAATCCTTCCGCACCCCATCAATCTTCTTCAACAACCGCTGACGCTGATCCAACGTGCTTTCGGCCATCAAATCCACCAGCAATCCTCGGGCCTGAGCCTCGGTGTTGGCGTAGGCCTGGCGGTAAGCCGGTGTCCATAAACTCTCGCGATTGACCAGAAGCATCTCTATCCGTTGTGGGAATTCTGCACTCTGGCGTTGCGCCACTGCCGCGCTGAATTGCTTCTGCCAATGCACACGGTTGGCGATCCATTGTTGATTCTGGTCGCCCAAGGCGTTCGACCAGGTCATCACCCGCTGCTGCTGGGTGGGGCTGAGCGGTCCGAGCCAGTCATTCAGGCGTTTGTCCATGCGCTCGGCACGGTCCTTGATTTGCTGATCGAGGGACGGCTTGAGGTAGTCCTCCTGGCGTTTGCGCTGGTCCTTGGCGAAGGCGTCATTCATCTCTGCCACTTGCTGGTCATCCAGCCCTTGCAGCAACTCAATGGCCGACGGGGTGATTTCCTTGGCGGTTTGGGCGATGGCTTGCTTGGCTTCCTGGGTGCGTGCCTTGAGCGCGTCGTCGGTCACCTGATTGGTCTCGACCATCGCCTGCAAACGGTCCAGCCAGTCCAGGTAACCCGGCAGTTGGGTGGTGCAGTGCCAGCTCAGGTGTTCCTTGAGGCGTTCATTGAACCAGCCTTTTTGCTCGCCGTTCATGTCCAGGTAGTCGCTGAGCGTCCACGGAATAATCACGTCGAGGTTGCGGTAGGCCAGTCCCATGCGGCTGCAAGCGCCGAGGGCCAGGGTGATGGTGATGAGAACGGCGATGCGTTTAAACCAGCGCGACATGGGCGAGTCCTTGCGAAAACCTGGCTTCTTTGAAGGTGTTCTCTATGTGAACGCAAGATAAGCCCGGCAGTTCAAGCCGATCAATAGAAGGCGCGTTCGGCCTTGAGAGTGACCAGCCCGTCGCATTGGGTGTTGTGCCCGGAGTAGGCGGAGCAGTCGTTGCCGCTGAGGTTGGAGTCGCTGTAGATCAGGTCCAGGTCCACGCCCATGAACGCGCGGGACAGTTGCAGCGACCAGTCGGTGAAACTGCCGATCGCGCCGCCGTCGACGGACACCGGGGTGTTGAGTTGGTGGGTGGTGTATTTCATGCTGATACCGATTCCGAACGGCTGGTTGCCACCCAGGTCGGCGAACACGGTGCTGTTCTGTTTGTCGGGGTCGTTGCTGAAGGCGGCGCCAAAACGGCTGCCGAGAAAGGTCAGGCCACCGAACAGCTCCTGGCTGTCGAGGGTGTCCACTTTCGGATAGCTGTAATGGATCATGCCGACTTCGTAGCCGAGGGTTTTATCGAAGGGTTGTTTAAAGCCCATGTAGGAATCGACTTCGAGGTTACTGCCTGGGCTCAAGCCCATGCTCGGCGACCATTGGCCGACGTAGAAGCCGCTGTCATGACTCAAGTCGAGACCGCCGTGGAATGAGCCGGTGCTGGCGGGCTTGACCAGGCCTTGGGCCATGCTGCGGCTGGGGGTGGTGCCGAGTTTGAGATCGAAGTCGCCCAATTCACGCTGGAAAATTTGCGCGTTGGCACTCGAGCACGACAGCAGGAGGGCACCGAGTAATAGATAGGAGGGTTTGAGCATGCGTCACTCCATGACCGCGGGGAAGCAGGAACCGAAATCTGCTGAAACGCTTAATCTAGACGTGTGCAAGCATACCGGCGAATGCTCGGCATTGAGGGCCGTTCGTCGATTTCTGGAATATTGATTGGATTTTGCGGGGTGTTGCGGAGGGTTCCAGTCCAAGCGCTTCGAAGCTCAAAGCGCTTACGGACCAGTTAAAGCAGGGTGTTACTTCTTGCCGAGCGTGATTTGCTTCGACGGGCCGAATGTCTGGCCGCTGACGCCTTTGGCAATTTGCTGGATCTCGCCACCGGACTTGAGGAAAGCAGCAATCTGGTTGTTGATCGATTCGCTGGTTTCAACGGCTGGAGCTGGCTTTGCTTTGCTATTGGATGCTTTTACACGCATGGCGGCCATTAACCTGTAGAAAATTAACTTGGCCAGGCATCGTACAGGAAATACTTGACAATTGCTTGGTAAATATCCCCCTGAAATAACCGAGGCCATCACTCCATTACTCCCAAGTTATTGTTCGAAATACCCGGCTAAGCTGCTGTTTTAAATAAGAAGCCTGGCTGGGGAAATGTGCATCCGACTCGACGGATGCAGGCCAGGGCCGACAGATCCGTCTGACGAGCGGCCGCAAGCTTGTCGATAAAACCCAGGAAAATTAAGGGCCTCAGAGGATTTTCGCGCGCCACCGGGCCGGCCGGCGAACGCGGCCCGCAAAAACGGGTAGAATGCCGCCCACGCAATGAGGGTATTGGAAATGGCTTTAGTCGGGCGCTACAACAGTTTGCAAGTGGTTAAACACACTAACTTCGGTTTATATCTGGACGGTGGCGCGGACGGTGAAATCCTTCTGCCAAATCGTTATATCCCTAAAGATATTCCCAGCGAAGATGAAGATTGGCTCAACGTTTTTGTTTATCTGGACAGCGATGACAAACTCATCGCAACTACCGAAACGCCGAAAGTGCAGGTCGGTGAATTTGCCAGTTTGAAAGTCGTTGAAGTCAACAGCATCGGCGTGTTCCTGGATTGGGGTCTGCCGAAGGATCTGTTGCTGCCGTACTCCGAAGAAAAACGCCAGATGACCGCCGGCGAGTATGTGGTGGTGCACGTCTATCTCGACAAGCACACCCGCCGCATTACCGCGACTGCGCGCCTGGACCGTTATCTGGACAAGACCCCGGCCAGCTACACCCCAGGCCAGGAAGTTGACCTGCTGGTGGCTGAAGCGACCGACATGGGCTTCAAGGCGATCATCAACAACAAGCATTGGGGCTTGATACACAAGAACGAAATCTTCAAGTTCATGCGTGCCGGTAAAGAAGAGAAGGGCTTTATCAAAGAAGTCCGTACCGACGGCAAGATCAGCCTGAGCCTGCAACCGGTGGGCGAAGAAGCGGCTACTAGCCTGAACTCGAAGATCCTCGCCAAGTTGCGCGACAACAACGGCACCCTGCCGATCAGCGACAAGAGCGATCCGACCCTGATCAGCAGCATGTTCGGCGTCAGCAAGGGCAACTTCAAGAAGGCCATCGGCGCGTTGTACAAGAACGGCCAGATCGTCATTCATGCGGATCGCATTGAACTAAGCTGACCCCGAGCCGGCCCCATGTAGGAGCTGCCGAAGGCTGCGATCTTTTGATCTTATAACGTCAAAAGATCGCAGCCTTCGGCAGCTCCTACATGGGTCCACATGAGGTCGGGTGCAATGAAAAAAGCTTTGTTCGCTTACGCTGGCACTTTGCTGGCATTTCTCGTGCTCGACGGCCTCTGGCTCGGCGTGCTGATGGCGCCGACCTACCGCGCGCTGCTTGGTCCGCTGATGCTCGACCAACCGCTGCTGGCCCCGGCAGCGGTGTTCTATCTCCTTTATGTCTTCGGTTGTGTGGTGTTCGTGGTGTTGCCGGCGCAAAGCTGGCAACGCGCCGCACGCTTGGGCGCGTTGTTGGGGGTGGTGGCTTATGGCACTTATGACTTGAGCAACTGGGCGACGTTGAAAGGGTGGTCGGCGCAGTTGGCGGTGATGGATATGGTGTGGGGGGCTTTTGCGACTTGTGTGGCCTGCACCGTCGGGCATTGGGTTGCGTGCAGGGTGCGGTGATTTGAGTTGTCTGTGATGCCGCCTTCGCGAGCAAGCCCGCTCCCACAGGGGATTCGCGTGAGATGAAGATCCCCAGCCAAACATAAATCCCCTGTGGGAGCGGGCTTGCTCGCGAATTGACTGCGCAGCAGTCCCCCATTCAAGTTGTATACATAAAACTTTGCACCGTTAGCAGGCGCCTGCGCCCTGTTCGTGGGCATTCGTTGCCCGAAAACCGATCTGAAATCCATTTCCCCGCAGCTTGAAAGCCGTGCTCTGTCACATGTTAAACACCTATGGCACGCATTCTGCGTAGCAACTCGTATACAAACGATGCCGGCTCCCGTACGCAGTGTGGCGGACCGGTTCTGACGAGGAGCCCCGCGATGACCGAGCAAGTGCCCAACGGCTATAGCCCCCGCCTGTATAACCAGGACTTGGGGCCGCTGCCGCAGAAATGGAATTGGTACAACATCTTCGCTTTCTGGATGAGCGACGTGCACAGTGTCGGCGGTTATGTATTCGCCGCGAGTCTGTTCGCTCTTGGGTTAGCGAGTTGGCAGGTGTTGATCGCCTTGCTCGGCGGGATCTGCATCGTGCAGTTGATCGCCAACCTGGTGGCCAAGCCGAGCCAGCAAGCGGCGGTGCCGTACCCGGTGATCTGTCGATTGGCGTTCGGTGTATTCGGAGCGAATATTCCTGCGGTCATTCGCGGCCTTATCGCAGTCGCTTGGTACGGGATTCAGACGTACCTGGCGTCCAGTGCATTGATCATCGTGGTGCTGCGGTTTTTTCCTACGATGGCGGCCTACGCCGAACCGCACTTTGCCGGTTTGTCCTATCTGGGCTGGTTCGGTTTCCTCAGTCTTTGGTTCGTCCAGGCGCTAGTGTTCTGGACCGGCATGGAGTCAATCCGCCGTTTCATCGATTGGGCCGGGCCGGTGGTGTACGGCGTGATGTTCATGCTGGCCGGCTGGATCGTCTGGCAAGCTGGCTGGAGCAATATCAGCTTCACCCTCGCGGAAAAATCCCTGTCGGGCTGGGAGGCTTTCGGACAAGTGATCGTCGCGACGGCGCTGGTGGTGTCGTACTTTTCCGGGCCGACCCTGAACTTCGGCGATTTCAGTCGCTACTGTCGCAGCATGGCTGACGTGCGCCGGGGCAATTTCTGGGGCTTGCCGGTAAATTTTCTGGCGTTCTCCCTGGTGACGGTGGTGATCGTCTCCGGCACGTTGCCGGTGTTCGGTGAAATGCTCCACGACCCGATTGCCACCGTGGCGCGCATCGACAACAGTGTGGCGGTGCTGCTCGGTGCCTTCGCCTTCGTCACGGCGACCATCGGCATCAACATCGTCGCCAACTTCGTCTCTCCGGCGTTCGATTTCGCCAACGTCGCCCCGAGCAAAATCAGTTGGCGTGCCGGCGGCATGATCGCGGCCGTGGCGTCGATCTTCATCACCCCGTGGAACCTGTTCAACAACCCCGAAGTGATTCATTACACACTTGATGTACTCGCCGCGTTTATCGGTCCGTTGTTCGGGATTCTGCTGGTGGATTACTACCTGATCAAAAAGCAGCAGATCGATGTGGACGCGCTGTTCAATGACGGGCCGAGCGGTAAGTATTACTACAGCGGCGGGGTCAACTGGACGGCGGTCAAGGCACTGATTCCTGCAACGCTGATGGGCGTGGCGATCACCTTCACCCCGGTGCTGCAACCAATGGCCAACTTTGCCTGGTTCACGGGGTGTTTCCTCGGTGGCGCGATTTACTTCGTTTTGGCTTGGCGTGAGCAAACTCGGCCCACGGTCGCGATGGTGACCACTGGCTAAACGCAGTCCATTGTGGGAGCGGGCTTGCTCGCGAAAGCGGTCTGTCATTCAACAACAATGTTGAATGTAATGGCCTCTTCGCGAGCAAGCCCGCTCCCACAGGATTGTCTTTGCTCGGTATATCTCTTACAGGCGGCATTTTCTGGCCATCTGGTTAATAATCGACAGCATAATTTTTCGCCCCAGCCTTGAGCTGGGGCTTTGCTTTTTACTGTCGAGTCACTGCCATGGATTGTGTTGTTGTCGAGGTGTTCCGGTGAGCGCCACCCGGCGTAGCGCCGATGGGTTTGCTCTGCAAGTGATGCTCGGGCTGTGCCTGATCTGGGGGGTGCAGCAGGTGATGATCAAATGGGCGGCGCCCGATATCGCGCCGGTCATGCAAGCCGCCGGGCGTTCGGGGATTTCTGCGTTGCTCGTAGGACTTCTCATCTGCTGGAAGGGCGGTTGGGATCAAGTCAGCCATACGTGGCGCGGTGGACTACTGGCCGGTGCGCTGTTTGGGCTGGAGTTCTTCTTCATTTCAGAAGGACTGCAACTGACCACGGCGGCGCACATGTCGGTGTTCCTCTACACCGCGCCGATCTTCACCGCGCTGGGCGTTCATTGGCTGTTGCCGAGCGAGCGTTTAAGACCGGTGCAATGGCTGGGGATTTTTCTCGCATTCGTCGGGATCGCCATTGCGTTTGCTGGCGGTGTGTCCTGGGACAATCTTGACCACCGCATGTTGATGGGCGATGCCTTGGGCGTGCTGGCCGGCGCCTCGTGGGGCGCGACCACGGTGGTGGTGCGCGCCTCGCGCCTGTCGGAAGCGCCAGTGACCCTGACATTGTTCTATCAACTGATCGTCGGTTTTGTCGGCCTGTTACTGATCGCGGTCCTCAGTGGCCAGGTCACCCACGTCAGCCTGAGCACTGTGGCGGTGGCCAGCGTGCTGTTCCAGGGCTTGGTGGTGTCGTTCTTCAGTTACCTGACCTGGTTCTGGCTGTTGCGCCGCTATCTGGCGGCGAACCTGGCGGTGTTTTCGTTCATGACGCCGCTGTTCGGCGTCACGTTCGGCGTGGTGTTACTGGGGGAAGACCTGAGCCTCAACTTCGTGATCGGCGCGGTGCTGGTGTTGCTTGGCATCACCTTTGTCAGTGCTGAGCAGTGGGTGCGCCGTCGTTTGCGCAAAGCCCTCGGCCAGCACTGAGCGGGCTCAGCAGCAAACCGCCGGCGATCAGTAAACCACTGCCGGCGACTATCAGCGCGGGTTGTAAGCCTCCACTGAAATGGCTGCTTGTCGCTGCCAGCAACGGTCCGGCGAGCTGACCCACGGCAAAGCATGCGGTCAGCAGTCCGGCGTTGCGCTGAGTGGCATGGGGCGCCAGTTCCCGGGAGCGTTGCATCACCAATTGCATGCAGGCCAGGAACGGCGTGCCGCAAAGGATGACGCCCAGCGCCAGGCCTGGGCCGCTGCCCAGCAAGCAGGCGAAGACCCCGGCGGCTTGCAGCCACAACGTTGCTATCAACCAATGACGCGTGGCGTTCGGGTTGTGCCGGCGCAAACTCACCAGCACCACCCCGATAGCGGCTGCCAGGCCGAAGCATGGCCAGAACAGATCCGCCATCCATTGACCATGGAACTGCGCGTTGGCCATCTGCGAGAGAAACGTGGCCGGGATGATGTAGCCCAAGCCGTACAAGCCGTAGATCAGCCCTAAACGACCGATACCCTGATTGCCTGAAGTATTAACGGTCGTTGCTGCTACTGCGGTGACCGGTTGCGGCAGGAAGGGCAGAATCCCCAGCAGCATCACCAGCGCAACAGCGGCATACACCAACCACAAAGTCGCGGAAGTTTGTCCCAACAGGTGTGAGCCCAAGGCCAACAACCCTGTAAGAAAAATCCCCAAACCCGGTCCGGCAAATACCAGGGCGCCCAACCGTGGGCGACCGGCCGCCGCTGCCAGTGGCTGGCTCAACGCGGTGATCATCACCAACACCCAGGCGCTGGCCACGCCGGTGCCGAAGCGCAATACCAGATGTGACCAGAAGCCATTGGCCCAGAACGACGCCAGGGTCAGCAGCACACACAGCCACAAGCCGCCCAGCAAACGCAGCCGAATATGATGGTGGCGGCGGGCGAACATCGCGTCCACGGCGCCGACGAAGTAGCCGAGGTAGTTGGCCGCGGCAATCAGACCGGCGGCAGTCAGGTCGATCTGACCTTCGCTGAGCAAGTGCGGTAGTTGCGGTGTGAGGGCGAAACGCCCGATACCCATGGCCATCATCAAGGCGATGAAGCTGGCGGTTAAGCGAATCAGAGGGGACATGGTCTGAATTCCTGCAATGGATCAATGACCGTCAGGCTAGGACTGATTGACTTTCTTTTAAAATGAATAATAGTGAGTAACTTGTTCTGATTTGGAGAAGGTCGTGGAATTCAGCCAATTGCGGATTTTCCAGGCTGTCGCGCAAGAGGGTTCCATCACCCGCGCTGCCGAACGCCTGCACCGGGTGCCGTCGAACCTGTCGACCCGGCTTAAGCAGCTGGAAGAGCAACTTGGCGTCGAACTTTTCCTGCGTGAACGTCAGCGTTTGCAGTTATCTCCTGCGGGAAAAGTCCTGCTGGACTACACCGCCAAGCTGTTTGCCTTGCACGACGAAGCCAGTGCGGCGGTGCAGGGTGGGCAACCGGCCGGTGACTTCGTGCTCGGCACCATGTACAGCACGGCCGCTATCCACCTTCCAGGGCTGTTGGCGCGCTATCACCGCACCTGGCCGGCGGTGAACCTGCAAGTACAGTCCGGCCCCAGCGGTGAATTGCTCGAAGGTCTGCTCACCGGGCGTCTCGATGCGGCGCTGGTGGACGGTCCGCTGGAACTGGCGGGACTCGACGGCGTGCCGTTGTGCGACGAACGGCTGGTACTGATCAGCGAGGCCGATCATCCGCCGATCCTCAGTGCGATGGATGTGCAAGGGCGCTCGGTGTTCACCTTTCGCCAGGGTTGTTCCTACCGGATGCGCCTGGAAGCCTGGTTCGCCCATTACCACGCGGCGATGGGCCGGGCGATAGAGATCGAGTCTTATCCGGGAATGCTCGCCTGCGTGATCGCCGGCTCAGGTGTGGCGCTGATGTCGGAGTCGATGCTGGCCAGCCTGCCGGGCCGCGAAAGCGTGGCGGTGCACCCGTTGGCCGAGCCGTTTGCCAGCGCCACCACGTGGCTGATGTGGCGCAAAGGCATGGTCGGGGCGAATCTGAACGCCTGGCTTGAGCAGCAACAATTGGTCTATCCAACGGTTCCGAGTCAGGCGCTGGCGACGGCTTGAACTAATGGTCAGCTATTTGGATCAATTCAGTAACAGATCATTGCGATCTTGGGCGAGCATTGCGTAGGACTTCGGACTATTATCAGTGCGAAGTGGCTACAGAATTTTGGCCACTCGGCACTACCCTGAAGGGGGCACCATGAAAGAGAAAATCCAAAACTGGCTGCACGACCTGGGTGTCGCACTCGGTTTGATCGAACCGCCTCTGCAACCTGTGCCTATTCGCACTGACGACGAACAGCGTCGACGCCAGCAGCGCCGCCGGTAAATTGCAGACACGCTGTCTGTGGCGGGCGGGCTTGTTGTGGCGAGGGGGCTTGCCCCCGTTCGGCTGCGCAGCAGTCGTAAATAGGCCAACATGGTCTGCCTGATACAACCGGGGTGAGTGGTTTCGGGGCTGCTCCGCGGCCCAACGGGGGCAAGCCCCCTCGCCACAGTTTCTCGGCTGTAATTGGCAATCCTTTCAATGCCGCCCGATCTTCACTAAAAACCGACTCAAATCCGCCGCCGTCCTGGCGTCCTTGAGCATCAGGTCTTCCTCAGCCGTAAACGCCGTCAATCCCAACTCATCTTCCAGATGGAAGATCAGCTCCTCGATATCCTCTTTATCCAATCCCAACTGCGCCAGGCTGGTGTTGTCGTCGAAGTCATCCTGACGTTCCAGCAGGCGGCTGATGAAACGGTGCACGGCAGCACGAACGGCGGCTCTGGTCATGGTTGCTCTTCGAGGGCGTTATTGTTGTTGTCCCTTGGCTGAGTACAGCAGGCTTCAGCCGTGGGAGCGCTGCCACTCGTCAATCATCGTGCGCAAATGTTCCCCGGAAAAACTGCCGAAATGCCCGCCATGCACGGTGCGGATCGGCAACGCGTGCAAGCGTTGCAAGCTGCGGGCGTAGTCGTCGAGGTTGGAGTGGTAGGCGTCTTCGATCAGCGGACCGTCGTAGATGATGTCGCCGCTAAACAAGGTCTCGGTCGCCGCTTCATACAGGCTGATGCCACCCGGCGAATGCCCCGGTGTGTGCAGCACTTGCAGCACGCGATCACCCAAATCCAGTACGTCACCTTCTTCAATCATCCCGGTGGCCGGCGCGGCTTTGACCCGGTATTCGGCGTAGCACAACGGGCAGTCGGGATGCGCTTCGAACATCTCATCGCCGACAAACGCCGTGCTCAAGGTGTTCTCGCCATCGGGCGCGGCGAGGATTTGCGCTTCGGCCGGGTGCACCAGTCGCTCGGGGAATTCGTGATGCCCGGCGATGTGGTCGAAATGGCAATGACTGGCCACCGCCACCAACGGCCGCTCGGTGATCCACGGCAGTTGCTCGCGCAAGCTCACCAGCCCCGAGCCGCTGTCCAGCAGCAGATCCTTGTCGCGACCCTGGATGTGCCAGAGGTTGCAACGGTAGAACGGCCGGATGTAAGGCTCGTGAATCAGGCGAATGCCATCACTGAGCTGTTTGACCTCGAACCACTGGTCGCGAGAAACAATCTTCATAACGGTTTTCTCCAGACGAAAAAAAACGGGTGTGGCAAGTGGGCGTGTCCTCCCTTATTTCATGCGCCGCGCCGGATCTGATGTCGTGCAGGGCAAGGCGCGAGGAGCGTGGTTTGGTTGTTCCAAATAAGCTCCGAGCAACGCAGCCCTGCAC
>NZ_JBSPCZ010000030.1:0-62680 GCF_056161485.1 Pseudomonas sp. 5Vm1k | reverse complement strand
ATACCGGAACGAAGGAACGCCGAGCCTAAGCGAGGGGCCGGACGCTCGGGGCGAGCCTTTTTTTGCTTACTTTTTTTTGGCGTTTGAAAAAAAAGTGAGTCGCCGTAAGGGCGAAACCCTAAGTCGCCGTTACCGCAGAAACGGATATGTACACCATCAAAAATCCCCATCAGCAGTAAGAGCGCCTTCGCGGGCAAGCCTCGCTCCTACAGGGGGTCCGAGTGAACCCCCTGAAGGAACCAGGCCAAACTCAGGCCAGGCTTTTGCTGACCACCTCAAACACATCACTCGAAAGTTGACCCGAAGCGCGAATCCGCTCCAGCTCCCCTTTCATCAACGCCTGGCGCGCGTCGTCATACTTACGCCAGCGAGTCAAAGGCGCCAACTGCCGAGATGCGATCTGCGGATTAAACCCATTCAGTTCAATCACCAGATCCGCCAGGAACCGATACCCGGAACCATCAGCCGCATGGAAGTTGATCAAGTTCTGCCCGGCAAACGCCCCCACCAGCGCCCGAACCTTGTTCGGGTTCTTCATATTGAACGCCGGATGCTCCATCAACGCCTTCACCCGCGCCAAACCACCCGGCAACGTGCTGCCCGCCTGAACACTGAACCACTGATCCATAACCAGCGGATTGTCCTTGAAATGCTCGGCAAAACTGGCCAACGCCTTGGCTTTCTCGTCTTCGAACGACGAATTGACCAACACCGCCAACGCAGTCAAACGCTCGGTCATGTTGTCGCTGGTCTCGAACTGCTCCAGCGTCGCCGCCAACACTTCCGGCTTGCCACTAAGCATCAAGTAAGAAAGCGCGATGTTCTGCAAGGCGCGACGGGCGAAGTGTTCAGCCTCGGCCACGTATGGGGTTTTCTTCGACAGGTCGCGGTTGGCCTGGTAACGCAGCCACAGCGCTTCGAACAAGTTATCCGCCAACTGCTTGCGCACAAATTCACGAGCGATGTGGATGGCATCGACGTCAGCCACTTCGCTGATTTCAGTCAGGTACGCCTCACCCGCCAGCGAAAGCATTTCCGCAACCATGGCCTGGTCCAGCGTCTCGTCGGACAGCACGGTGCGCAACGCCGAAATCAGCCGCTGATCCAGCACCAGCGCTTCACCCTTCTGCTGTTGGGCGATCAGTTCTTGCAGCACCTGGACCGACAATTGCTGGCCGGCATCCCAGCGGTTGAAGCCGTCGCTGTCGTGCTGCATCAGGAACATCAGTTGATCGCGGTTGTACGGGAAGCTCAGTTTCACCGGCGCAGAGAAACCACGCAGCAGAGAAGGCAATGGCTGTTCGGCGATGTCCACGAACGTGAAGGTCTGCTCAGCTTCAGTCACCGAGATGACCCGCGAAGTGCCCTGCGCCGAAGCTTCGCCAGACAGATGCAGCGCTATCGCCGCGCCTTTTGAATCCAGCAGGCCCAACTCCACCGGAATCACGAACGGCAGTTTTTCAACTTTGTCCGGGGTCGCCGGGCAGCTCTGGCGGAAGGTCAGGCTGTAGGTTTTGGCCGCTGCGTCGTAGGACTCGCTCACCGCCAATCGCGGAGTGCCAGCCTGGCTGTACCAGCGTTTGAACTGGGTCAGGTCGACACCGTTGGCGTCTTCCATGGCTTTGATGAAGTCGTCGCAGGTCACGGCCTGGCCGTCATGACGATCGAAGTACAGGTCGCTGCCTTTACGGAAGCCTTCGGCGCCGAGCAAGGTGTGGATCATGCCAACCACTTCCGAGCCCTTTTCGTACACGGTCAGTGTGTAGAAGTTGGAAATCTCGATAAAGCTGTCCGGGCGCACGGCGTGGGCCATCGGGCCGGCGTCTTCGGCGAACTGGTGGGTACGCAGGTACGCCACGTCCTGGATGCGCTTGACCGTGGCCGAGTTCATGTCAGCGGAGAAGCCGGAATCGCGGAACACGGTGAAGCCTTCCTTGAGCGACAGCTGGAACCAGTCGCGGCAGGTCACGCGGTTGCCCGACCAGTTGTGGAAGTATTCATGGGCAACGATCGCCTCGACCCGCTGGTGCGCGGCGTCGGTGGCGGTTTCGGCCCGGGCCAGCACGGCGCTGGAGTTGAAGATGTTGAGGCCCTTGTTCTCCATGGCGCCCATGTTGAAGTCATTGACCGCCACGATCATGAAGATGTCCAGGTCGTACTCACGACCGTAGACCTCTTCGTCCCAGCGCATCGACTTCTTCAGGCTGTTCATGGCGTGCTGGCACTTGTCGATGTTTTCCGGCTCGACATAGATGCGCAGCGCCACGGAGCGCTCGGTCATGGTGGTGAACGTGTCTTCGACACACCACAAATCACCGGCTACCAATGCGAACAGGTACGCCGGCTTCATGAACGGGTCTTCCCAGGTCGCCCAGTGCCGGCCGTCTTCGCCCGGCCCCGAGGCAATCGGGTTGCCGTTGGACAGCAGCACCGGATAGCTGTGCTGCTCGGCGACCACGGTGGTGGTGAACTTGCTCATCACGTCCGGGCGGTCGAGGTAATAGGTGATCTTGCGGAAACCTTCGGCCTCGCACTGGGTGCAGAACATGCCGCTGGACTTGTACAAACCTTCCAGCGCGGTGTTGGTTTCCGGGTGGATGCGCACGCTGGTGTCGACCGTGAAGCGTTCGCTTTGCGGGTGCAACGTCAGGTGGTTCTCGGTCAACTGGTAATCGGCGATGCCCAACTCGCGGTCGGCCAGGTTCACCGACAGCAACTCCAACTGCTGGCCATCCAGCACCAGCGGCGGCAAGCCCGGGCCACGCTCGGGATTGCGGCGCATCACCAGTTGCGCATGGACCACGCTGTGGTCCTCGAACAACTCGAAGGTCAGGTGCGTCTCGTCGATCAGGTACTCAGGCGCCTGATAGTCCTTCAGGTAGATCATCTTCGGTTGTTCGGTGCGCATGCTGGAGTCCTTAACTATGCACGGCGAGCTGATAGGCCGTGTATTTACGAATATTGATCACGCCGGTGTCGAAGATCAGGTACTGGCCCTTGATCCCCAGCAGCGTGCCTTCGGCAATCGGGTTCTTGTCCAGATTGAAGCTGACGATCTTGGCCGGGTATTGCTCGATCGGATAACGGATTTCGAGGACGTCTACATCGGCAATAGTCTGGATTGCTTGTAGGCCGAATCGTTCCTGCAAACCTTGCAAACCTTCGGCGCAGCTATCAAACAGCTGATCGCGAACTTCTGCCAGGTCCACCGATACCGCGTCGCCCTTGAGTAAAGCACGCCAATTGGTCTTGTCAGCCACCTGGCTGCGGAACAGGTCTTCGACGAAGCCCGACTGCTGACGGGTCGAGACGCGCATGATCGGCAACGCCTGACGGGCGCCCTGGTCGATCCAGCGGGTCGGCAACTGGGTGGCGCGGGTAATCCCGACTTTCACCCCCGACGAGTTGGACAGATAGACGATGTGATCGGTCATGCAGAACTTCTGGCCCCACTCTGGCTCACGGCAGGTGCCGGCATCAAAGTGGCAGTGCTCCGGGCTCATGATGCAGATGTCGCACTGGGCCAGTTTGGTCATGCACGGGTAGCAATAACCCTGGCTGAAACTGGTTTTGGTCTTGCGTCCGCAATGAGAGCAGAAAATCGCCCCCAGATACTCCAGGCGCACTGTCGTGCCGATCAATGGATTGACCGGCACCTCGGTGTCGCCCAGACGAAAAGCGTATTGCACGTCCGGCCCGTCCAGGCGCGCCGACATTTTGCTAATTGCACCGCGGCCAATCTCGATCAATGGATGGCATCCGATTTGAACAGGATGTTCGGCACGCTGATCGACTTGGAGCTGCACTCCTGCGGCCCCATGTAGCCGGTCCGCTGTTCTTCGGGCAGGTTCTGGATTTCCCAGGCGATCATCGCTTGCAACGACAGTTCGCGCTGTTCGGCGGTGAGTTTGCCACCGTCGGACCATTTGCCGATTTCCACCGCCAGTTTCAGGCTCTGGTAGATATCGGGGGTGATGTTTTTGATCATTTCGTTAAAAGAGGACATCAGGGTCTCCGCGCTCTTTATTCAGTAACTGTTTTAGACGGCGAGTTTACGACGGTTGTACAAACCGCCCAACAAACCGGTGAAGCATCCGATGAGCAACCCGCCGACGTGGGCCGCGTTGGCAATTTCACCGAAGCCGATCATCGAGATCAGCCCGGACATGCACAACACCAGCCACACCAACATCATCACCAGCACGCCCCGCGGCAGGCGATACGCCGGGTTCGGCGACAGCAGCTGGAAGATCCAGCAATGCCCAAGCAGGCCATAAAGTACGCCGGACAACCCGCCAAACAGGGTCGCGCCGCTGTAGTAATACTGGGCGTAGTTGGAAACCAGGCTGAACAGCAAGGTCAGGCCAATCAGGTTGATGCTGCCCTGGCGCGCCTCGATGCGCCGCCCCAGTTCCCAGTACCACATGCCGTTCATGGCCAGGTGCAGGAAGCCGAAGTGGATCAGCATCGGTGTCACCAGACGCCACCACTGCCCCGCCGCCAGGCCCTCTGCCAGTGGCGTGAACTCGATGTAATCACCGAGCACGCGGAAATCGAGGAAGGTGAACCAGTGCATGGTGTTGAGGTTTTCGCCCAGCACCGTCACCGCGCCGACGATCAGGCACAGCAGCAGAATGCCTGCGGTCGCCTTGCTGTAACGCAGCTGTTCGACAAAGCCCGGGCGACGCGGGGTCTGCGCCACCGGGATGTCCAGTTGTTGATCAGGATCGCCGGCCGGGAAGCGTTCGTACAGTGAACGCACGTCCTCGCTGATGTTGGCCGGCACCCACAACACTTGCTCGCCCGCCTCTTCGCTAACCCGATGAGGCACCTGCATGCGTTGCAGCAGTTTGACGAACCCGCTCAAATCCACCGCCAACGGCAGACGCAATACCGCCACAACACTCATTGCAAGGCCTCCGGCCGTTCGACGTCGACCCAGACGAATTTATGCGGGTCGAGACGGGTTTCCTGGTCCAGACGATAGGCCACCAGTTTGCCGTACAGCACGGCGCTGTAATCCAGGCAGGCCAGGTTCGGCCGGATCGGCGCCGGTTTGCCGCTGCGCCAGTAATGGCCGACGAACAGCAAAGGCTCGTCGATGCCGTAGCGCAGCAAAGTGTTTTTCTCGGTGGACGACAGTGGCGTACGCGCCACTGGTTCTGGCAAGGCGTCGGGTTGGAACACGATGTCTCCGTAGGTTTGCGGGTCGTCTTCCCAGAACTTGGTGCGGAAGAACGAACGCGTCAGGCCATCGCCGCTGGTCATGGTCTGGCCATCCGGCAGGCGCATGTCGGTGCCGCGCAGCAGGCGATCGAACACGGTGCAGGCAAAACTGCCGGGCACGGCCGAGGCCTGGAGGAAATGTTCATCGACGCAACCGTTCGGGAACAGCGCACGCAGCGGCTCGATCAAGCCCGAATCCCAGCAGGCATGCACCACGCGGAAACGTCCGGCCTCGACGAACAACGGCAGTTCATAGAACCATTGCTGGAAGTCGTGCCAGTCAGCGGGATGATCTTCGAATTGGGTCAGGGTTTCCCCCAACAGCCGGGCATGGCGCGGCGTGTGCTCGCGCACGAACTGCTTGCCGCTGCCCGGAGGCGCCGGGGTGCTCCAGCCGAGGGCGTTGAACTCATGGTTGCCCATGATGCACAGCGCCTGGCCGGCCTCGACCATGTCGTGGACGATGTGCAGCGCTTCGCGAATACGCGGGCCGCGGTCGATGATGTCACCGACGAACACCGCCATGCGCGACGGATGCCGCCAGACACCCGCCTGTTTGTGATAACCGAGCCGGTCGAGCAAGTGCTCAAGGGTCAGAGCGCAACCGTGCACGTCACCGATCAGGTCGTAGCTACGCGCGGGATCGAGCATCAGTCGCCTCCACCACCCAACCGACTGCCCCAGCCGAGCTTGGTCCGGCACACTTCGTAGTAGTTGTGGTCGAGGGGGTGGATCAGCCGCAACTTCTGGGCTTTTTTGCTGATGGTGATGGTGTCACCCGGCGCGCAGGTGAAATGATTCTGCCCATCACAGGAGACTTGCGGGTAGATCTGCATATCCTTGGACACGACGATTTTCAGCTCACTGTTGCCATCGACCACAATTGGCCGGCCTGACAAGGTATGGGGGTACATCGGCACAATCACAATAGCGTCGAGCTTGGGATGCATGATCGGCCCGCCGGCGGACAGCGCATATGCGGTCGAACCGGTGGGCGTGGCGACGATCAGGCCGTCGGCCTTCTGGCTGCAGACGAACTGGCCGTCGATGTACAGCTCGAATTCGATCATGCGCGTGGATTTGCCGGGGTGCAGCACCACGTCGTTCAGCGCATCGCCCTGGCCGATGGCCTCGGCGTGACGGCGGACTTCGGCCTGCAACAGAAAGCGGTTTTCCACCAGGTAGTGGCCGTCAAGCACTTCGGCGACTTTGACTTCCAGCTCATCGGGGCGAATGTCGGTCAGAAACCCGAGGCTGCCCCGGTTGATCCCGAGCACCGGGATATTGTGTCGGGCCAGGGCCCGCGCGGCGCCGAGCAGGCTGCCGTCACCGCCGACCACAATCACCATGTCACACACTTCACCGAGCATCTTGCGCGACGAGGTTTGCAGGCCGTGCCCCGGCAGGACTTCGGCGATGGTGTCTTCGAGGATCACGTGCAGGTGACGATCGAGCAGAAACCGTTTCAGTCGGCGGACGGTATCCAGCACCTGCGAACTGCCCAGGCGACCGATGATGCCGATATTACGAAATTGCTCCATGGGGCTCCTGCGAGGTTCTGCGTCGGGCTAAAGCGACGATTATGGGCGAAAGCGCGGGATAGACAAAATCCTTTAAGCCGCGACTTAAGAGGCTATGCTCGCAGAATGATCTTATTCCCGGATTTGCTCCAGTTACCCCACCAGTTACGCCACCCGGAAGTGCGCGACCTGGCGTGGGTCATCCTTGCGCCGCCGATGCTCGGCGAACCGCCGTGGCCGCAGCGTCATCCGCTGGCCGGGAGCGACTGGGTGCAGGCGCCGCAAGGCCTGGAACGCTGGTTGCGGGAGCTGGATCGCGACAGTTATGACTTGCTGCACTGGCTGGCGCAATCGCGCACCCGGCGCCTGGGCCTGTATTACGAACGCTTGTGGCAATACGCGGTACGCCACGCCCCAGGCATCGAGTTGATCGCCGCCAACCTGCCGATCCGCCGCGAGGGCCACACCCTGGGCGAGCTGGACATGCTGCTGCGCGACCGTGACGGAGTGCACCACCTGGAACTGGCGATCAAGCTCTACCTTGGGCCGCAAAACGGTGATGGACATGACACGGCGACCTGGCTGGGGCCGGGTTGTCACGATCGGCTGGACCGCAAACTGGCGCACTTGAGCCAGCATCAACTGCCGATTTCCGCCCGCCCGGAAAGCCGCGAGGCGCTGGCGGCGCTGGATATCCAGCAGTTCAGCGCGCATTTGTGGCTGGGCGGGTATTTGTTGTATCCGTGGCCGGGACAATCGGCGTCGCCGAATGGCGCTCACCCGCAGCATTTGCGTGGCAGTTGGTTGCATCAGAAGGATTGGGCGGACTTTGTCGTGCAACGGCCGTTCGGGCGCTGGCAACCCCTGCCCCGCCATGCCTGGCTGGCGCCGGCGCACTATCCGGCGGAGCAGACCTGGAACACGGAACAGTTGGATGCCTGGCTCAGTGAGCTGGAGCCGTTGGCCCCGGCGCAGTTAATGGTGCGGCTGACCGAGAATGCCAGTGGCGAATGGGAGGAAGCCGAGCGGTTGTTTCTGGTGGCGGATCTTTGGCCGAATGTGCCGGGTAATGGTTGAGATTTTGTGGTGTCTGGGCTGGCCTCTTCGCGGGCAAGCCTCGCTCCTACATTTGGAACGCGCTCCCCTGTAGGAGCGAGGCTTGCTCGCGAAGGGGCCGACGCGGTTTAAATGGACAACCGCAAAGCCAACGCCGCCAACGTCACCAACAACACCGGCACCGTCAACACAATCCCGACCTTGAAGTAATAACCCCAGCCAATCTTGATGCTCTTGCGCTCCAGCACATGTAGCCACAGTAACGTCGCCAGACTGCCGATCGGGGTGATTTTCGGCCCCAGGTCGCTGCCGATGACGTTGGCATAGATCATCGCTTCCTTGACCACGCCCGTGGCCTGGCTCGCATCAATAGAGAGCAGACCGATCAACACTGTCGGCAAGTTATTCATGATCGACGACAGCAACGCCGTCAGCACGCCGGTGCCCATGGCGGCGCCCCAAACGCCGTAATCGGCAAAGCCGTTAAGCCACCCGGCGAGGTAGTCGGTGAGCCCGGCGTTGCGCAGGCCATAGACCACCAGGTACATGCCCAGGGAGAAAATCACGATCTGCCACGGTGCTTCTTTCATGACTTTGCGCGTGGAAATCTTGTGTCCACGGGCAGCGATACCCAGCAGCAATGCCGCGCACACCGCAGAAATCGCGCTGATCGGAATCCCCAGCGGCTCCAGGGCAAAGCACCCGACCAACAGGATCACCAACACCGCCCAACCGGCATAAAACGTGGCTTTGTCGTGGATCGCCGTGGCCGGGTCTTCCAGTTGCTCGGGGTCGTAGGCCTTGGGAATGTCCTTGCGGAAGAACCACATCAACATACCCAACGTTGCGGCGACGCTGACGAAGTTGACCGGGATCATCACCGCTGCATAGCGGTTGAAGCCGATGTGGAAGAAGTCGGCGGAGACGATGTTCACCAGGTTCGATACCACCAGCGGCAGGCTCGCGGTGTCGGCGATGAAACCGGCGCCCATCACGAAGGCCAGGGTTGCGGCGGGCGAGAAACGCAGGGCCAGTAGCATGGAGATCACAATCGGCGTGAGGATCAGCGCCGCGCCGTCATTGGCAAACAGCGCCGACACCAGCGCGCCGAGCAACACCATAAAGGCAAACAGCTTGCGCCCGCTGCCCTTGCCCCAGCGCGCCACATGCAACGCCGCCCAGGCAAAGAACCCCGCCTCGTCCAGCAACAGACTGATGATGATCAGTGCGACAAAAGTGCCGGTGGCGTTCCAGATAATCTGCCACACCAACGGGATATCACTGAGGTGCACCACCCCGAAGAGCAGCGCCAGCACCGCACCGAACACCGCGCTCCAGCCGACGCCGAGGCCTTTGGGCTGCCAGATCACCAAAGTAATGGTCAGCAGGAAAATCAACGACGCAATGAGCATGCACAGCAGCCTTGAACAGACAATCGGGATGGGGACATGCAACAGAGTGAAGGGTCGGGGCGATAATTCCGTGGCGCGAGACAAAAATCCCCACCACATCAAAATCCCCTATGTGGGAGCGGGCTTGCTCGCGAAGAGGTCGTGTCAGTCGACATTGATATTGACTGACCCACCGCCTTCGCGAGCAAGCCCGCTCCCACAGGGGATTGGGGATTGGCTTGGAGTCCGCAGACTACAACTTGATGACGTGCCCCTCGACCGGCGCAACCTGTCCATGAAACAGCCGCGATATTACACGTTGCGCCGCTTCGTAGCCTTCACTCTCCACCACTTTGAGCAACGGCGTGGACGTCGCAGTGACCAACCCGTAAAACCGCTGCAACCCCTCGCCAATATGTTGGCTGACCTTTTCCGGGCCCCATTCGGTATTGCGCTTGCGGATCTGGATCGGCGCAAAGAAGAACACCGGTTGTGGCCCGGCAATGGCGCTCAACTGTGCCTTGTCGGTGCTCTGGGCCGAACCGGCGAAACAGCTGTAAACCAATTGACCGGCGAAATGCTGATGCACCCGATCACGGAGTTTCAGGTCGCCGGAAAAATCCACGTACAGCGTCGCACGATCATTCGGCAAGCTGTCGAGTTCTGCGTAGGACACGGTGCGTTCGTAACAACCCAACGATTCGACAAAGGTTTTGTTACCGGCCGAGGTCAGGGCAATCCGCTCCAGGTCGGGATTATTTTCCAGGCACACCGCCGTGCCGTACGCGGTTTTACTCGACGCACTGGAGAACACCAGTCGGGTCGCGCCGAAGAACTCGTTGTCCTGCAGGAAGTCCGCCAGCATCGACGAGGTCAGAAACAGCGGCTTGAGCAGAATCTGCAGGTTTTCGGTTTCGGGCGTGTAGTACGTATCCCAACTGCAGCGTGTGTATTGGTTGTAAGCCGAGGTCAGCGCCTGGCGATGCTCAGCCGCGTCATAGAAGCCCCGTTCGGTGACCCGGTCCGGGCGCATCCAGATATGGCTGGCGATCGGGAAGTACCCGTAAAAGCGCTCGCCGACCTTGATACCCGTGACGTCCGACGCCACGACATCGGCAAATCCCCACGCCGGAATGTGGCCCCATTCCGCGAGCCCCGTAGGAAAGAATCCCCAGTAGTTCATCGAATCGCCATACGCGGCGTAGGTAATGTTGTTGGTGGTCAACGCGCAGCGGTCGATCTTCAAGATGATCTCGCCGGGCGCCGCAATCAGGCTGCGTTGCTCCTGCTCGATCCGGCTCTGGTCGAGGGCGTTTTTACGGGTGATCAGCCGTGTTACCGTGCTCAGGCTTTGCATCTTTCAGACTCCTGCTGCGAGTGAGTGGCGGGTAGCACCAGAGTAATGGCAGCCGATGAAGAGCGGGTTCGGAAACACCAAAGGCCACGCGCCAACCCTCAACCCCCGTGCCAAACCGCTGAAACGGCCGAGTCAGGCCCGGGCGATTTTCACTGTTGAGGCGATTTACGAGGCGTTTGTTCGGATTTGGCAGCGTGACGGCTGGTCCGGCTTGACCACCCGCGAAGTAGCCCTGGAAGCGGGCGTGGCGATTGGCACGTTGTACGACTATTTCCCGAGCAAGGAAGCCTTGCTGTCGGGCTATATCCGGCATTCCCTGGATGAATTGTTGCAGCATCTGGACGAACAGGTCGTACAGGCCAACGACCTGGACGGGCTGACCCGGATCAAACGCTTGATCCGCCTGACCTGCGAGCCGGACGGCGTGCGACAACCGCTGTTCAACCATGAAGTGCTGGCGATCGAACACCAATTCACCGAGCCCAAGCATCATCGGCGGCTGTTCCAGGAACTGTCGCAAAAATGGCGTGAAGCGTTTGCGGCGTGTGGTGATTTGCTTGTGCAACCGTCGCCGGCCACCATCGATGCCTGGGTGATCATGGCTTGGGGTGGGCGGCGGTATTGCGTGGTCGCGCAACCGGCGGCTGAACAAACCGCTGCGTGGTTGGCGGAAATCGAGACCATGATTTGCGCGAGATTGCTCGGGCCTACTGCCCCCCTGTAGGAGCGAAGCTTGCTCGCGAAGGCGGCGTTCCAGCCGACATCAATGCTGAATGTACCGCCGCCTTCGCGAGCAAGCTTCGCTCCTACAGGGTATTTGTCAGACTTTTTTGTGTTGTTCGACCCACTGCCCGTAAGCATTGATGAAGCTCTGCAAGAACGGCTTCACTGATTCACTCAACTTGCCCGCCTCATCGAACGCTGTACCGGCACCACCCAGATAGGCTTCCGGTTGCTGCATGCAGGGCACATTGAGAAACACCATGGACTGGCGCAAGTGATGGTTGGCGCCGAAACCGCCGACCGCGCCCGGCGAAACGCTGATCACACCCCCCGGTTTTCCGCTCCAGGCACTTTTGCCATAAGGGCGGGACCCCACGTCAATCGCATTCTTCAACGGTGCTGGCACCGAACGGTTGTATTCCGGGGTCACAAACAGCACTGCGTCGGATGAGCTCACTTGTTGTCTGAAAGTGCTGTAGGCTGCCGGCGGTGAAGCGCCATCGATGTCTTCGTTGTAGAGTGGCAAGTCGCCAATTTCGACGATGTTCAATTTCAGATTGGCAGGCGCCAGATCAGCCAGGGCCAATGCGACCTTGCGGTTGATCGATTCTTTTCTCAAGCTGCCGACCACAACGGCGACCGTATAGACGTTGCTCATGGAAGATTCTCGACTGTCCGATGGAAAGAGCCTGTAGTTATAGATGACGTTTCGATCAGCGGGCGAGCGAAAATCGCCGCCGCTGACTATTTTTTTCTTGTAGGAAAACTTACTTCACCCAAGCACGGTCTACAGAACCGCAAATTGAGTGATTTATCTCCAGAGGTTCTAAGCAGATGGCAGCAGTACTCGTCGGTCAGTTCCATGCAAGAGACGCGGAAGGCCGCGTTTATTCCGTGCATGAGTTCCAGGAATCCACCCCGTCGGCAGACGGTGTCGAAGGCACGGAGCCTGTCACCACCTACAAACTGGCCATTGGCGATCGCATGAAGAAGCTCGACGACAATCGGTTCCAGTTGATCCAGTCGGATATCACCCTCACTCGCGAACCGGACACTTACATCGGTAGCCTGCCGGAAACCACCGTCGCCTCATAACCCCGTGTTATGAGCAGAAGTCATATGCGCGCACTTGAGTTAGGATTCAGCCACTGACTCCCTCACCTGCTGAACATGGACTTCACGCATGCGTTTACGTCATATCGAAGTGATCCAGGCGCTCTTGCAGACCGGTCACCTGGGCACCGCCGCCGAATGGCTGCAGTTGCCGGTGGCCGAGGTCGAAGGGATTTTGCACGACGCCGAGGGTCAGTTGGGCTTCATGCTGTTTTCCAGCGTGCGCGGTCGCTTGCAGGCCACGCGCGAGGCGCGGGAGTTGCAGGTCGAAATTGCCCACGTTTATGAAGCCCTCGAGCCGGTCCAGCGCCTGGCCAACAGTCTCAAGCAATACCTCGCCCCACCGTTGCGCGTCATCGGCACCCCGCCGCTGGCCCAACAGTTGTTGCCCCACAGCATCGCAGCCCTGCGCCGACGTTTTCCCGATGCGCCGTGCACCCTCCTCAGCCAACCCACCCGCGAGATCGTCCGCAGCCTGTTGCTGCGCGAAAGTGATCTGGGCCTGAGTCTGCACGACCCCGACCACGCCGACATCGACTGCCAAGTGATTGCCCAAGGCAAGCTCCAGTTACTGGCGCCCCACGGCTGGCTGCAACCGAAGCAGAAGTACGTGTCGGTACAGGATTTGGCCGGTCAATCGATGGTCGGCCTCGACGGTCACGACCCGTTGAGCCCGGCGCTGGAAACCAAATTGCAGGCGCTGCGCCCGGCCCTGGTGATCCAGACCCGCGTGCAGACCCACCAGATGATGCGCAGCATGGTCGAGGCCGGTGAAGGCCTGGCCATCGTCGACCCCTTCACCGCCCTCGGCGCCAAGGCGTCCGGGCTGGACGCCTGCCCGTTGGCGCCGGCAGTGCCGATCAGCCTCTACGCCCTGACCCTGAAGAACGCTGAGCTATCACCGGCCGTTCAGGCGTTGCTGGCAATCATCACGGAACAAGCCGTGGCGATGCTGGCGAGCTGATCGGGTTTTCCAGCGGGTTATCGAATAATCGATACCAGAACAGCGCCACTTCAGCGGTGTTCGGATCAATGCCGCGATAGCGCAGATGATCGATCCCGCCAATCACATACCCACTGCGCTCATACAGCCGACAGGCGCCGAGGTTGTTGTTCTGGGTTTCGAGCATGATGCCTGGCAGTTTTTTCTTGCGACTCCAGAACTGCGCCACATCCAGTAGCGACTTCGCCACGCCATGCCGCCGGGCCGGCGCATGCACCGCCAGTTCATCGATATGGGCAAAGCCGTTCCAGTTGGTGCTGATCACCAGGTGACCCACTGGCTCGTCATCCAGATACGCCATGAAAATCGCACTGTCGGCGGCATCGCGGAAACTGCTGAACTCTTCCGGATCGATGCCGTAGCACTTTCGATAAGGGGTGATCGGCGTTACCGGCCACTGTGCCACCGGTTTGCCAATTTGCGCGGCACCGTAGGCGGCGACTTCAAAACTGAAATCGCTGCCCCAGATGTAGGCGGCAAAACCATCGTCGGCGACACGCACCGACAGCCCTGGGTATTTCGGATTCATGACCGGTTGCATACTGGGAAAGGTCCTCATTCCTTGATGCAATCGACGGTGTAATACCGCCCATTGCCCTCATCTTCGTGTTGCAATCCGTGCACATCGGCGACAAATCCCGGGAAGCTGCTGTCGAAGGTACGGGCGAATGACAAGTAATCGATGATCGATCGAGTCGATTCGGTGAAACGCTCGCCGGGCATGATCAACGGAATCCCCGGCGGGTACGGCACCAGCATCACGGCGGCGATTCGCCCATCCAGGGCATCGATCGACACCGCCTCAACCTCACCGCGTACCAATTGATCATAGGCGTCGGCGGGCTTCATGGCGATTTCCGGGAGCACGGTGTACATGCGTTTCAGATGTTTGGCGGTGGCATTGCTGCGGTAGCAGGCGTGCAACTGATCGCACAGATCGCGCAGGCCCATGCCTTGATAACGCACCAGATTCTCTTGGGCTACGCACGGCAGACAGGAAGCCAGGCTGGTGTTGGCGTCATAACTGCGCTTGAACTCCAGCAACTCGGTGAGCAGCGTGCTCCACTTGCCTTTTGTGATGCCCATGGAGAACAGCACCAGGAACGAATACAGCCCGGTCTTCTCGACCACCAGCCCACGTTCCCAGAGGAATTTGCTGACCACCGCTGCCGGAATCCCGCGCTCACTCAGTGCGCCGCCTGCGGTCAGGCCCGGCATGACCAGCGTGACTTTGATCGGATCGAGCAGCACGTAGTCATCCGTCACGCCGCCAAAACCGTGCCAGTCGGCGTCGGGCTGCAGCAACCAGTCTTCGGTGATGACCTGGGTAATACCTTCCACCGACGGCGGCTGCCAGATGGAAAACCACCAGTCATCTGCCGCAATGTGCTGGCGCAGGTTGGCCAGGGCCCGGCGAAAACTCAGGGCTTCATCGAACATTTCCTGCAACAGCGAACGCCCGGCCGGACCTTCCATCATGGCCGAAGCCACGTCGAGCGAGGCGATGATGCTGTACTGCGGCGACGTGGAGATGTGCATCATGAACGCTTCGTTGAAACGATCACGATCCAGTTGCCGCGCGCCACCGTCCTGCACATGAATCATCGACGCCTGACTGAACGCCGCCAGCAGTTTGTGGGTGGAATGGGTAGTGAACACCAACGGGCCGTCTTCACTGCGGGTCGTGCCCATGCCGTAGCGCCCGGCGAAGAACTCGTGAAACGCCGCGTAGGCGTACCAGGCCTCGTCGAAGTGCAAGACCTCGACGCTGTTGCCAAGGTTCTGCTTGATCAGCTCGGCGTTGTAACAGAGGCCGTCGTAGGTCGAGTTGGTCACCACCGCCAGCTTGACCTTGGGCGCGCGGCCTTTGGTCAGCGGGCTGGCGTCGATCTTGGCCTGGATCGATTCGCGACTGAATTCACTCAGCGGAATCGGGCCGATGATCCCCAGCTCATTGCGCTCCGGGCACAGGTACAACGGGATCGCACCGGTCATGATGATCGAGTGCAAGACCGACTTATGGCAGTTGCGATCCACCAGCACCAGATCATCCCGGGCAACCATGGAGTGCCAAACGATTTTGTTGGCCGTGGAAGTGCCATTGATCACGAAAAAAGTGTGATCGGCGCCGAAGTTGCGCGCGGCTCGGGCCTCAGCTTCGGCCAGGGGGCCGGTGTGATCGAGCAGCGAACCGAGCTCAGGGACTGACACCGACAGGTCCGAACGCAGGGTGTTTTCCCCGAAGAACTGGTGGAACGCCTGCCCCACCGGACTCTTGTGATACGCCACGCCACCGCCATGACCGGGGGTATGCCAGGAATAATTGGAGTCAGCGGTGTGCTGCACCAACGCCTTGAAGAATGGCGGCAACAGACCATCGAGGTACTTGCGCGCCGCCCGGGCGACCTGGCGGGCGAGGAAAGGCACGGTGTCTTCGAACAAGTACAGAATGCCGCGCAGTTGATTGAGTTCGGCCATGGCGTCGGCCGGGGCGTTTTCCAGGGTGACCTGCTCGCCCAGGGCGAAGATCGGCAAGTCCGGCGCACGCACCCGCGCCAAGCCGATCAATTCGGCCATATTGTGTAACAAATGAGAGTGGGCGCTGGCGTCTTCGGCGGCAATCAACATGCACGAGAGGCCGTGATGGGTCGAGGCGACGAGGCGCCCTTCGGTGTAATCCACCGCACTGAGAATGCTGAAACCTTCCTGCTCCAGCTCCCGGGCGATGCCACGCACGCGATCGCCGGCAACCGTGTCGGCCTTGATGTCGCGATGGACGATCAGGACCGGGAATTTCAAATCTTTATACATGGGGCTCAGTGTCCTGAGGCGGCAGACCGTGGCCTGCCAATACCCTCAGGGTAGAGGGTTGAGGCGGATGTGGCGAGCGCGGATGCCCCGAAGCGGGTCAGTCAGCGCACCATCATGTGGCCATCAATCGCAATCTGAAATGATGATCAGAGGTGGATGCGGGACCTTGTGGCGAGGGGGCTCGCCCCCGTTCGGCTGCGCAGCAGTTGTAAATACTGCGAATGCGGTTTATCTGAAAGAAATGCAGGGGCCGCTTCGCGACCCAACGGGGGCAAGCCCCCTCGCCACAGGTAAGCCCCTCGCCACAAAAGCCTTTCAGCCTCAGGCCTGAGCCTTGGCTTCGATCAACTGCTGCCACAACGACGGCGCACCGGCGGATTTAGCCACTGCCTCCAGGCGCGTGAGGTGCTGCGCGAGGTCATCTTCACTGGCGCGGATGATCCGGGTCGGCTGGCGATCGGCAGGCAGGCGACGAATTTCGGTGGCGGAGTTGTCCGCGCCTTCGCCCGAACCGTTGCCGTCAGACGCGTTACCCGCCAGGGACAGACTGGTCTGGCCGCCGGTCATGGTCAGGTAAACGTCGGCGAGGATCTCGGAGTCGAGCAAGGCGCCGTGCAGTTCACGGCCGGAGTTGTCGACGCCGTAGCGTTTGCACAAGGCGTCGAGGCTGTTGCGCTGCCCCGGGTGACGTTCCCGGGCCATCATCAGGGTGTCGAGGATCGAGCAGTGCCGCGTGATATCTGCGCGATCGTGCTGGCCCATCAGCGCGAATTCGTTGTTGATAAAGCCAACGTCGAACGCCGCGTTATGGATGATCAGCTGCGCGCCCTTGATGAATTCGAAGAACTCATCGGCCACTTCGGTGAAACGCGGCTTGCCCACCAGGAATTCGTTGGTGATGCCGTGGACGCCGATGGCGCCTTCATCACTCTCGCGATCCGGTTGCAGATAAACGTGAAAGTGCCGGCCCGTGAGGCGCCGACCGATCAACTCGACACAACCGATTTCGATAATCCGGTGGCCGTCGGTCACCGGCATGCCGGTGGTTTCGGTATCGAGTACAACGCTCCGTTGAGCCATACGCTATTAAATCCTCATCACTCGTCACCCTTCGAAGGCCGGCGATATTAACACACCCGATCCAATTGAACCTGCAAGTGACCAATGCCGGTACGCTCCACATTGAACCTGCTTTCGCGAATCAAGTTGCTGGTTCAGCAAGGTGTGAACGTGGATGAAGCATTTCTCGCGTTCATATACAGCGTCGGACGTTCGACAGTCGTCGACGCGTCTCACCAGCCCATGCAAGAAAACCGCTCAGGCGGTTTTGGCAAGGTGTTCAAACTGGCATTGCTCCTGCGCATCCTTGAGGCTGGCTTCAAATTCCACCAGCCCTGTGTAGACCTGCTGCAACCCTTCAATCCGGGTCATCAGTTCCTGTTTTTTATCCGCGATGGCCTTGTTCGCCAAGTCCCAGGGCAGCTGTTGGCCTCGGTGATCCTTCAGGATCGCCTGCATTTCCTTTAGCTTGAAGCCCAATTGCTGAGCGCATTTGATAAACGTCAGCAACTCAACGCTCTGCTGGTTATAGATCCGATATTTGCCTTCGCGCTGGGGCGGCGGCAACAAGCCAATGTCTTCGTAGTGGCGGATGCTTTTGATCGTCGTGCCCGACAACTGGGCGGCTTTGCCGATGTACATGAAAAGTCCTTTTTATGGCCGGCAAGTGGTGGGGGCACTCGCACGGCGCATCTTTACACTTGTAGGCAAGGGCGGGAAGCCAAGGGCGTTTAATGGCGGGGAGCTGACAGGAATGAAGCTGGCATCGCCTGTTGCAAGGCGATGCGGCATAACATGCGTATCAGTGGCTGGCGATCGCCTGAGCTTGCTTGAGCCAGGCATTTCGCTGATTGGGCCTGGAACCGAGGAGCGGTCCGAACGTCAGGGCCTTCAATGGCTTGATGCCACAGAACTCCAGCGTGGTCTTGCGCACCTGGTGCAAGCCAGGCATGCGATAGACCCACTTGTAGTACCACGGTGGAGTATCCATCGTGACTAACAGGTGAGCGGTTCGCCCTTTGAGGAGCTTATCGGGAAAGGCTTTGCCTTCGCGGTATTTGAAGGCAAAACCGGGCAGGAATACCCGGTCGAAGAAGCCTTTCATCAACGCCGGAATGCCGCCCCACCAGATCGGATAGACAAAGGCCAGGTGCTCAGCCCAGGTGATATCGGCCTGAGCCCTGAGCAGATCGGGCTCCAGTGGCTGAATCTGTTTATAGCCATCGCGCAGCACCGGATCGAAGCTCAGCGCATCCAGTCGTAACAGACGCACCTCGTGCCCGGCACTTTTTGCCGCCTCGACATACGTCTCGGTCAAGGCACCACAGAAACTGTCGGTTGAGGGGTGACCCAAAATCACCAGCACTCGCTTGCTCATCATCACTGCATCCTGAAAGAAGAGCCTTCAGCGTAAAGTGTGCCCCTAACGGGAGAGTCAATGGGCGAGCGCAATTTTGGTGCTCAAAAAACCTGTAGGAGCGAAGCTTGCTCGCGAAAGCGGTGTATCAGCAAACATCAATGTCGACTGAAACGCCCTCTTCGCGAGCAGACTCGCTCCTACAGTAGATCGGCGCTGGATCAGTCCTGCTTGTAACCGCGCACATCATCCACGCCACGGTTGGCCAACTGGTCGGCCCGCTCGTTGCCATGGTGGCCAATGTGCCCACGCACCCATTTCCAGGTCACGTTGTGGCGGTTGACCTGTTCGTCCAGCAGCTTCCACAGGTCGGCATTTTTAACCGGCTCTTTCGCCGCAGTCTTCCAGCCGCGTTTCTTCCAGTTGGCCATCCACTCGTTGATGCCTTTCATCACGTACTGCGAGTCAGTCACCAGCAGTACGTCGCAGGAACGCTTGAGTTCTTCCAGGCCCTTGATTGCGCCCATCAGTTCCATGCGGTTGTTGGTGGTATTGGCTTCGCCGCCCCAGAGTTCCTTTTCGACGCCCTTGCACACCAACAGTGCGCCCCAGCCGCCGGGGCCAGGGTTGCCTTTGCAGGCGCCATCAGTGAACAGTTCTACGCTATCGCTGCTATCGCTCATGCCAATCTATCCAGAAAATGCGGTGGCTCGCCGATCCAGGATCGACGATGCCCGAGGCCGGGCAAACCCGGCCGGGAAAATAAAGAGTGTTTACGGCTCGATATGGCGACGATTGACCTTAGCCATCGGCAACGGAATCAACTTGCCCATCGGCTCGCGCCGGGCCTGACGCACGGGCCGCAGCCCGACCGCAATCTTGCGCGCGACCAATAAATAGAAGCCGCCACCCGACAGTTGCCAGTCACCGGCCTTGCGCTCCCAACCCGCCAGACGGGCCTGCCATGTGGGCGACGCAAGCGGCGGACGATAGCACCCGAAGCGGCGTTTCTCCAGCGCGAAACCCAGCAGGTTCAGCCAGTCACCGACCCGCGACGGCGAAATGCAACGAGCCTTGCGCATAGCGTCGTGGGCGAACACATGCCGCAGGCCCCAACTGCTCCAGGGGTTAATGCCGATGATCAGCAAATGCCCGCCGGGCCGCACGCTGCTCGCCGCTTCGCGCAACAAACCGTGGGGCGACAGGCAGAAATCCAGCCCATGTTGCAACACCACCACGTCGGCGGCGTGCTCGCTCAAGGGCCAGGCCTGCTCTTCGCAGACAATCTCGACCCCGGGCAATGGCGCACCGAGTCTCACATTGCGCTGAACTTGCGGAGCCGACGGTGGCGTTTCGGCCGATGGACCGTAGTGCACCAGGTAGCCGCCAAAAAACCGGCCCAACTCGTCTTCGAGCATGCGCCGTTCTTCATCCAGCAGAAATTGCCCGATCGGGCCGGACAGCCATTCGCGGGCTGCGCTGATCAATGTCAGCCACTCAGGATCGGCCTGAGCGAACGCTTTATCGGTCATTGCATTCTCCAAAGCGCCAGGAAGTTCTAAGATGCGCCATTGTTTTCCGCTTGGCGAATCCGACGATGATACAGATCAGTGCCCTGCCCGCCTTCACCGACAACTACATCTGGTTGTTACAGGACCACCGCACCCAACGCTGCGCCGTGGTCGATCCGGGAGACGCCGCGCCGGTCCAGGCCTGGCTGGTGGCGCATCCGGGCTGGGTGCTCAGCGATATTCTGATCACTCACCATCATCATGACCACGTCGGCGGCGTCGAGCAGCTGAAAAAAGCAACTGACGCGACAGTCTATGGCCCGGCCAGTGAAACCATCCCGGCGCGGGACGTCGCGCTCAAGGACAACGACCGCATCAGCGTGCTCGGCTGGGATTTCGATGTCTACGCCGTCCCCGGCCATACACTCGGGCATATTGCCTTTTATCACCATGGCCTGTTGTTTTGCGGCGACACCTTGTTCGCCGCCGGTTGTGGCCGGTTGTTCGAAGGCACCCCGGAGCAGATGCACACCTCGCTGACGCGCCTGGCATCGTTGCCTGAGGACACGCTGGTCTATTGCACCCACGAATACACCCTGAGCAACCTGAGATTCGCCGCAGCGGTGGAACCGAACAATCCGGACACTGCCGCACGTCTGGAAAAAGTCAGCGCGCAACGTGAAGCCGCAATCATGACGCTGCCCTCTACGCTGGCGCTTGAAAAGCTCACCAACCCGTTTTTGCGTGTCGATGAAACATCCGTTAAAGAAAAAGTGGACGAACGGATTGGAACTCAAAACCGGGGTCCGAGTGCGGTTTTTGCTGCCTTGCGGGCTTGGAAAGATAAGTTCTAAGCTGGCTACCTATTGGTACAAAAATTCTGAATGGTTGACCGCGGGGGGTACGCTTTCTAGAATCCCCCGACATTTTTGCCCGGAACTTACTTCCAGCCAATGTCGTCACCTATTCGTAAAGCCATCAATTCAGACGCATTGACCCGCTTGGCTCAAGCCATCGCGGTGGCTGTGTCCGCCACTTTGGCGGGCTGTTCAAGCCATGTCCCGCAAACCGAAGCAACCCATACCCCGAATATTGCCGCGCGAGCCAAGCAGAAACCGATCTGGCTCAGCGAGAAACCAACCCCGCAAGTACCGCAGGATGTCTGGGAGCGCATGCGCCAGGGCTTCCAGCTGCAGGACGGCCTGGGCGTCAACCCGCGTATCGAGCAACAACGACTGTGGTTCGCCAGTAACCCGTCCTTCCTCGAAAACGCCGGCGAACGCGGCAGCCTGTACATTCACTACATCATTGAACGCCTTGAAGAACGCAACATGCCGCTGGAACTGGCGCTGCTGCCAGTGATTGAAAGCGCCTACAACCCGATGGCCTACTCCAGGGCCGACGCGGTGGGTCTTTGGCAATTCATTCCTTCCACCGGGCGTTACTACAACCTGCGTCAAACCCGTTTCTATGATGGCCGTCGCGATATCACCGCTTCGACCACCGCGGCCATGGACTACCTGACCCGCCTGCACGACATGTTCAACGGTGACTGGTTGCTGGCCCTCGCGGCCTATAACGCTGGCGAAGGCACAGTCAGCCGCGCCATCGAGCGTAACGAGAAGCTCGGCCTGCCAACCGACTACTGGAACTTGCCTCTACCGGCCGAAACCCAGGCCTACGTGCCGAAGTTGCTGGCCCTGTCGCAAGTGGTGCTGTCGCCAGAAGCCTACGGCGTGAACCTCAACCCGATCGCCAACGAACCGTACTTCCAGGTCGTCGAAATCAACCAGCGCATGGACCTGTCCAAGGTTGCCGCGGTGGCCAACATTGACGAAGACGAGCTGTTCCAGCTCAACCCAGCCTTCAAGCAGCGCACCACCATCGACGGTCCCCAGCATTTGCTGGTGCCGACGTCCAAGGCGCAGCTGCTGACTGCCAGCCTGTCGACCATGCGCCCCGAGGAGCTGATCAGCTCGCGACCACTCAAACCGGTGTTCGAAGGTGCTGATGACAACGAAATCGCCAAACTCAAGCGCGCCTACCGGGTGAAACGTGGTGATAACCTCGCCACCATCGCCAAGGCGAACAAGGTCGATGTCAAAGACCTGCAGCGCTGGAACAAGATGACCGGCAAGAATCTCAAGGTCGGTCAGACCCTGGTCATGCAGGACAACACCAAGCGCAGCGCCGGACGCATCAACACCGTCGTGGCCGCGAATGGCAAGTCGAAAGGCAAGGACAACGGCAAGACCGTCGCCAAGACCCAGCAGACCTACAAAGTCCAGCAAGGTGACTCGCTGTATATGGTTGCCAAACGTTTCAACGTTGAAATGCAACACCTCAAGCGCTGGAATCCACGGGTTGGCCAGGCGCTGAAGCCTGGGCAGATGCTGACGGTGTCTTCGCCACGCTAACAAAGAGCCCCTGAAATTCAGGGGCTTTTTTTTGCCCGGAATTTGCTAACCACTGCGTTCGCCTGTAGCAGCTGTCGAGCCTGCGAGGCTGCGTTCGGCTGCGAAGCAGTCGTAAACCTGAGCATGCAGTTTTCCTGACACACCGCGAGTACTGATTTCACGCCTGCTTCGCAGCCGAACGCAGCCTCGCAAGCTCGACAGCTGCTACAAACCGAACGCAGGCTCGACAGCGGCTACAAGCGGTCCGCACCCGCAATTAACAGCGCATTAAGCCCCTGTCTTTTTCCTGTCGATACAAGCTGTTACTGTACGGCCCACAAAGCCCAAGCCGCCTGGATCGGATCTCTGACTTGAAGCGTCCCCTCCTCCTTCTCCTGATCAGCCTGGCCTTGAGCCCCTGCGCCAGCGCGACGATCAGCGAAAGCCATGGTTATGCGCAGTTCGGCACGCTCAAGTACCCGGCCAGATTTACCCACTTCGACTGGGTCAACCCGCAAGCGCCCAAGGGCGGTACGTTGCGGGTAATGGCATTTGGCACCTTCGATACGCTCAACCCTTACACCTTCAAGGGTTCAAGCCCGGTTTCCACACCGAACTTCCTGCAGTACGGCATCAACGAGCTCAACGAACCGCTGATGGTTGGCACCGGCCAATACGCGCCGTCCGGCGACGAGCCGACTTCAAGTTATGGCCTGATCGCCCAGTCAGTGGAATACAGCGAGGACCGCAGTTGGGTGGTGTTCAACCTGCGCCCCGAAGCTCGATTTCACGACGGCACGCCGATCACGGCCTATGACGTGGCGTTTTCCTACCGTTTGCTGCTCAAGGAAGGCCATCCGCAGTACCGCACCGCCCTCCAGGAAGTGCTGCGGGTCGACATCCTCAACCCGCAACGCATCCGTTTTGTCTTCAAGCGCGCTGGCAATCCGTTGCAGATCCTGCGCCTGGGCGAGTTGCCGGTGCTGCCCCAACACTACTGGAAAGGTCGCGACTTCAAAGCCACCACCTTCGAGCCGCCGCTGGGCAGCGGGCCGTATCGCATCACCTCGGTGCAACCGGGACGCCAGATCATTTTTGAACGCGTCAAGGATTACTGGGGCAAGGACTTGGCGGTCAATCGCGGCAAGTACAATTTCGACCGCATGGAAGTCGAGTTCTACCGCGACAGCGATGTGGCCTTCGAAGCCTTCAAGGCGGGCGAATTCGATATCTACATCGAGCACCAGGCGAAGAACTGGGACAACGGCTACAACTTCCCGGCGGTGCGGCGCGGCGACGTGATCAAGGCGCAAATCGCGCACCAGATCCCGACCCAGAGCCAGGGCCTGTTCATGAACACCCGGCGCCCGACTTTTGCCGAGGTCAAGGTTCGCGAAGCGCTGGGGCTGATGTTCGATTTCGAGTGGACCAACCGCACCCTGTTCAGCGGCGCCTACAAGCGCGCCATGAGTTACTACCCCAACAGCGAGTTCGAAGCCACCGGGCTGCCGGTCGGTCACGAATGGCTGATGCTCAAGCCTTATCGCGAACAGTTACCCGCCAAGCTCTTCACCGAGCCCTTCAGCCTGCCGCAGACCGAAGGCCGCGGCATCCCCCGGGAAACCCTGCGCAAGGCCCTGGCCCTGCTCAGCGAGGCCGGCTGGAAGCTCAATGGCCAGCGCGTGCAGAACGCCGCCGGGCAACCGCTGAGGTTTGAAATTCTGTTGGTCAACCCGAACCTGGAACGCATCCTCCAGCCCTACGTCGAAAACCTCGCCAGCATCGGCATCGACGCACGGCTGCGCACGGTGGATCGCGCCCAGTACAAACAACGCCTGGATCAGTTCGATTTCGACATGATCCTGATGACCCTCAACCAGACTCTCAGCCCGGGCCTGGAGCAATGGCAGTATTTCCATTCCAGCCAGGTCGGGGTCAAGGGCAGCAAGAACTACGCTGGCATCGCCAACCCAGTGGTCGATCATTTGCTCGAACAATTGCTCGCCGCCCAAACCCGCGACGAACAGGTCGCCGCCGGCAAGGCCCTCGACCGCGTGCTGTTATGGCAGCACTACAGCATTCCCAACTGGTACCTCAATTATCATCGCCTGGCCTACCGCAACCGGTTGGCCTTCGTCACCACGCCGCCCTACACACTGGGCTTGAGCGCATGGTGGCTGAAGTCTTCGGAGAAAGATCAATGAAACCCGTACGCGCCCTGCTCCTGCAGGCCAGCGGTCTACTGTTCGCCGGGCTGGCCTGCGCCGCCCCGCAACATGCCTTGACCCTGTACAACGAGCCGCCGAAATACCCGGCCGACTTCAAACACTTCGATTACGTCAACCCGGACGCGCCCAAGGGCGGGATCTTCCGCCAGGCCGGCTTCGGCGGCTTTGACAGCCTCAACCCGTTTATCAGCAAAGGGGTTGCAGCTGACAACATCGATATGATCTACGACACCCTGGCCAAACAGGGCCTGGACGAACCGTTCAGCGAATACGGCCTGATCGCCGGCAAGATCGAAAAAGCGCCGGACAACAGCTGGGTGCGTTTCTACCTGCGCCCCGAAGCGCGGTTCCACGACGGCCACCCGGTGCGCGCTGAAGACGTGGTGTTCAGTTTCCAGACCTTGATCAAGGATGGCGCCCCACTCTATCGCGGGTATTACAACGATGTCGCCGACGTGGTCGCCGAAGACCCGCTCACGGTGCTGTTCAAGTTCAAGCACAGCAACAACCGCGAGCTGCCGCTGATCCTCGGCCAGTTGCCGGTCCTGCCGAAACACTGGTGGGCCACCCGCGACTTCAACAAGGGCAACCTGGAGATCCCGCTGGGCAGCGGCCCTTACAAAGTCAGCGAAGTGAAGGCCGGGCGTTCGGTGCGTTATGAACGGGTCAAGGACTACTGGGGTAAGGACCTGCCAGCCAACCGCGGCTTCTACAACTTCGATGTGATGACCACCGATTATTACCGCGACAACACCGTGGCTCTGGAAGCGCTCAAGGCCGGGCAGTTCGATTACTGGCTGGAGATGACCGCGAAGAACTGGGCCAACGCCTACAACATCCCGGCGGTGACCGAGGGGCGGCTGATCAAGGAACAAATCCCCAACGGCAACCCGACCGGCATGCAAGGCTTCGTCTTCAACCTGCGCCGCCCGGTGTTCCAGGACATCCGCGTGCGTCAGGCCCTGACGTTGTTGCTGGATTTTGAATGGACCAACAAGCAACTGTTCAACGGCGCCTACGCGCGCACCCGCAGTTATTTCGAAAACTCGGAAATGGCCGCCGCCGGCCTGCCAGACGCCGATCAGTTGGCGATCCTCGACCCGTTCCGCAGCAAGCTCCCGGCACAGGTGTTCAGCGAGGCGTTCGAGAACCCGACGACCGATGCCAGCGGCATGATCCGCACTCAGCAGCGCAAGGCCTATCAACTGTTGCAAGAGGCCGGCTGGCGAATCGTCGACGACAAAATGGTCGACGCCACCGACAAACCGGTAATCATCGAGTTCCTGCTAGCCCAGACTGAATTCGAACGGGTGCTGTTGCCGTTCAAGCGCAACCTCAGCGACCTTGGCATAGACCTGGTGATTCGCCGGGTCGACGTTTCGCAGTACATCAACCGCGTGCGCTCCCGGGATTTCGACATGATCGTCGGCAGCTTCCCGCAGTCCAATTCGCCGGGCAACGAACAGCGCGAATTCTGGATGTCCGCCGCCGCGGATAAACCCGGCAGCCGCAATTCCATGGGCCTGAAAGACCCGGTGGTGGACCAGTTGGTCGAGGAGTTGATCAACGCTGACTCGCGTAAAAGCCTGGTGGCCCATGCCCGGGCGCTGGACCGCGTGCTGCAATGGGGTTATTACGTGATCCCCAACTGGCACATCAAGACCTGGCGCGTGGCGTACTGGAATCACATCGGCCATCCAAAAGTCTCGCCCAAGTACGACGTCGGCATCGCCACCTGGTGGGTCAAGCCTGACGCCAAACCTGCGGTAGAAGTCGAAACCAAACTGCAAGCCGACCCTGCGGGCACGGAGTAATCAATGCTGGCGTATATTTTTCGGCGACTGCTGCTGATCATCCCGACCTTGTTCGGCATTTTGCTGATCAACTTCGTGATCATCCAGGCTGCCCCCGGCGGCCCGGTGGAACAGATGATCGCCAAGCTCGAAGGCTTCGAAGGCGCCACCAGCCGCATCGCCGGTGGCGGTGCCGAGGTCTCGGTTGCGGGTTCCGCCTATCGCGGTGCCCAAGGCCTGGACCCGGCGCTAGTCAAGGAAATCGAGCACATGTACGGCTTCGACAAGTCGGCGCCGGAACGCTTGTGGATCATGGTCAAGAACTACGCCACCCTGGATTTCGGCGACAGCTTCTTCCGCGACGCCAAGGTCATCGACCTGATCAAGGAAAAGATGCCGGTGTCGATCTCCCTCGGCCTGTGGAGCACGCTGATCATGTACCTGGTGTCGATCCCGCTGGGGATCGCCAAGGCCACGCGGCACGGTAGCCACTTCGACGTCTGGACCAGTTCGCTGATCATCGTCGGCTACGCGATCCCGGCGTTCCTGTTCGCCATCCTGCTGATCGTGGTGTTTGCCGGCGGCAGTTATTTCGACTGGTTCCCGCTACGCGGCCTGACCTCCAACAACTTCGCCGAGCTGAGCATGGGCGGCAAGATTCTCGATTACTTCTGGCACCTGGCATTGCCGGTGACGGCGCTGGTGATCGGCAACTTTGCGACCATGACCCTGCTGACCAAAAACAGCTTCCTCGATGAAATCAACAAACAGTACGTGGTCACCGCCAAGGCCAAAGGCCTGACCAATCACCGCGTGCTCTACGGCCACGTGTTCCGCAACGCAATGCTGTTGGTGATTGCAGGGTTCCCGTCGGCGTTTATCGGGATCTTCTTCACCGGTTCGCTGTTGGTGGAAGTGATTTTCTCCCTCGACGGCCTCGGTCTGATGAGTTTTGAAGCGGCGATCAACCGCGACTATCCCGTGGTGTTCGGCACGCTGTTTATCTTCACGCTGTTGGGGCTGGTGGTGAAACTGATCGGCGACCTCACCTACACCCTGGTCGATCCGCGCATCGACTTCGAACACCGGGAGCATTGAGATGAGCCTGTCCCCCCTCAATCGCCGGCGTTTCGAACTGTTCAAGGCCAACAAGCGTGGCTGGTGGTCGCTGTGGCTGTTTTTGATTCTGTTCGGCCTGAGCCTCGGTGCCGAGTTGATCGCCAACGACAAGCCGCTGGTGGTGCATTACGACAACGGTTGGTACTTCCCGGCGCTCAAGCGCTACCCGGAAACCACTTTCGGCGGCGAATTCCCGCTGGAAGCCAACTACAAGAGCCCGTACATCCGCGAACTGCTCAAGGCCAAGGACGCGTGGATTCTGTGGGCGCCAATCCCCTACAGCTACCAGAGCATCAACTACGACCTGAAAGTCCCGGCCCCGGCGCCACCGTCGACGGACAACCTGCTGGGCACCGACGATCAGGGCCGCGACGTGTTGGCCCGGGTGATCTACGGTTTCCGGATTTCGGTGTTGTTTGCCCTGACGCTGACCATTCTCAGCTCGATCATCGGCGTGATTGCCGGGGCCTTGCAGGGCTTTTATGGCGGCTGGGTCGATCTGGCCGGGCAGCGTTTCCTCGAGATCTGGTCCGGGCTGCCGGTGCTGTATCTGCTGATCATCCTCGCCAGTTTCGTGCAGCCGAACTTCTGGTGGCTGCTGGGGATAATGCTGCTTTTCTCGTGGATGAGCCTGGTAGACGTGGTGCGCGCCGAGTTCCTGCGCGGGCGTAATCTCGAATACGTGCGCGCGGCCCGGGCGCTGGGGATGCAGAATGGAGCGATCATGTTCCGCCACATTTTGCCCAACGCGATGGTCTCGACCATGACCTTTATGCCGTTCATCCTGACCGGCGCCATCGGCACCCTGACCGCCCTGGATTTCCTCGGCTTTGGTCTGCCAGCGGGCAGTCCGTCCCTGGGTGAGCTGGTGGCCCAGGGTAAATCCAACCTGCAAGCGCCGTGGCTGGGAATGAGCGCGTTTGCCGTGCTGGCCTTGATGTTGAGCTTGCTGGTGTTTATCGGCGAGTCCGCTCGCGATGCCTTCGACCCGAGGAAGTGAAATGAATCAGGACAATCTGATCGAAGTGCGCGACCTCGCCGTCGAATTTGTCGTCGGCGAACGCGTGCAGCGGGTGGTCGAAGGCGTCAGCTTCGATATCAAGCGTGGCGAAACCCTGGCGTTGGTGGGTGAAAGCGGCTCCGGCAAATCGGTGACCGCGCACTCGATCCTGCGCCTGCTGCCCTACCCGCTGGCCCGGCACCCGTCCGGCACCATCGAGTATTCCGGGCAAGACCTGCTGAGCCTGAAAGAGAAAACCATCCGTCACATCCGTGGTAACCGGATCGCGATGATCTTCCAGGAGCCGATGACCTCGCTCAATCCGCTGCACTCGATCGAGAAGCAGATCAACGAGGTACTGGGCATCCACAAGGGCCTGACCGGCAAAGTGGCGACCAAGCGCACGTTGGAATTGCTGGAGATGGTCGGTATTCCTGAGCCGCACAAGCGTCTGAAAGCTTTACCCCATGAACTCTCCGGCGGCCAACGGCAGCGGGTGATGATCGCCATGGCCCTGGCCAACGAGCCGGAACTGCTGATTGCCGACGAACCGACCACGGCTCTGGACGTAACCGTTCAGCTGAAAATCCTCGAATTACTCAAGGAATTACAGGCCCGTCTGGGCATGGCGTTGTTACTGATCAGTCACGATTTGAACCTGGTGCGAAGAATTGCGCATCGCGTATGTGTCATGCAGCGCGGTTGCATCGTCGAACAGGCATCGTGCGAAGAGTTGTTCCGCGCGCCGCAGCATCCGTACACTCGGGAACTGCTGGCAGCGGAGCCCAGCGGCAAGCCGGCGACCAACGTTATTGGCCCGCCATTGCTGCAGGTCGAGGACCTGAAAGTCTGGTTCCCGATCAAAAAAGGCTTCTTGAAAACCACGGTGGATTACATCAAGGCGGTGGACGGAATCAATTTCAGCCTGCCTCAGGGCCAGACTCTGGGGATCGTGGGAGAAAGCGGTTCCGGTAAATCGACGCTCGGCCTCGCGATTTTGCGGCTGATCGGCAGCAAAGGAGGCATCCGTTTTGAAGGCAAGCAGCTAGACTGCCTGACGCAGAACGAGGTTCGGCCGTTGCGCCGCGAGATGCAGGTGGTGTTCCAGGACCCGTTCGGCAGCCTGAGCCCGCGGATGTGCGTGAGCCAGATCGTCGGCGAAGGCCTGCGGATCCACAAGATGGGCACCGAGGCGGAACAGGAACAAGCGATTATTGCGGCATTGAAGGAGGTAGGCCTGGACCCGGAAAGCCGGAACCGCTACCCCCACGAATTTTCCGGCGGGCAACGGCAGAGAATCGCCATTGCCCGGGCATTAGTGCTAAAACCGGCGTTGATCCTGCTGGACGAGCCGACATCGGCCCTCGACCGGACAGTGCAACGCCAAGTGGTGGAGCTGTTGCGGTCACTGCAAACCAAGTACAACCTGACGTATCTGTTTATCAGCCATGACCTGGCTGTCGTCAAAGCGCTGAGCCACCAGTTGATGGTGGTCAAGCATGGCCAAGTGGTCGAACAGGGAGACGCGCAAAGTATCTTTGCCGCCCCCCAACATCCGTATACACAGCAGTTGCTGGAAGCCGCTTTCCTGGCACCAGCCACTGCGCAATAACCTGAAAGAGAGGAGCAACACATGGGTTTTCTCGCCGGTAAGCGCGTACTGATCGTCGGTGTCGCCAGCAAGCTGTCCATCGCATCCGGCATCGCTGCCGCCATGCATCGCGAGGGCGCTGAGCTTGCCTTCACTTATCAGAACGACAAACTGAAAGGTCGTGTTGAAGAATTCGCACAAGGCTGGGGCTCGAGCCCTGAGCTGTGCTTCCCGTGCGACGTGGCCAGCGATGAAGAAATCGCCAAGGTCTTTGAAGCACTGAGCAAGAAGTGGGATGGCCTGGACGTGATCGTTCACTCCGTCGGCTTCGCCCCGGGCGACCAACTGGACGGCGACTTCACTGAAGCCACCACCCGTGAAGGTTTCCGCATTGCTCACGACATCAGCGCCTACAGCTTCGTGGCCCTGGCCAAGGCTGGCCGCGAAATGATGAAAGGCCGCAATGGCAGCCTGCTGACCCTGTCGTACCTGGGCGCCGAGCGCACCATGCCGAATTACAACGTAATGGGCATGGCCAAGGCTTCCCTGGAAGCGGGCGTACGTTACCTGGCCGGCTCCCTGGGCCCGGAAGGCACTCGCGTCAACGCTGTATCGGCTGGCCCGATCCGCACCCTCGCTGCTTCCGGCATCAAGAACTTCCGCAAGATGCTGGCCGCCAACGAAGCGCAAACCCCGCTGCGTCGTAACGTCACCATCGACGAAGTCGGCAACGCCGGCGCCTTCCTGTGCTCGGACCTGGCGTCCGGCATCAGCGGCGAAATCATGTACGTAGACGGTGGTTTCAACACCACTGCAATGGGCAATATCGAAGAGTGATCTTCGGTTAGCGCATAAAAAACCCGCCGGTTATGGCGGGTTTTTTTATGGGTTCAAGATCAAAAGATCGCAGCCTTCGGCAGCTCCTACGGGGGTTGTGTACATCCGCCGATCTGATGTCGTACGCGGTCACTGTAGGCGCTGCCGAAGGCTGCGATCTTTAGGCGCACTTGAAATATCCCGAAAACGCTTTGGCCAACGACAGAAATTGCATCGACTAACGTTCATTTGCAAACACATCTCAAGGAGGGCAAAGGAATGCCTGTCGCTGCAAATGGATGTCGCCTGCGCAAGGCCCGCATTACTGAATCAGGTCGTATCTACCTGCTGACCGCCGTGACTGAACAACGTCAACCAGTGTTCGCCGATTGGCGGTTGGGGCGGCTTCTGGTCGATCAGTTGCGCCATGCTGATCAAACCTCTTGGGTCACATCCATGGCTTGGGTCGTGATGCCGGATCATTTGCATTGGCTGGTGGAATTGCATCACGGCACGTTGGCCGAGCTGATGTGCCGCATCAAATCCAGAAGCAGTCGCTCAATCAATCTTGCGCGCTGCAGCCAAGGCCGAATATGGCAACGGGGGTATTACGACCGCGCGTTACGTCGTGATGAAGATATCAAGGATGCGGCACGGTACATCGTCCTGAATCCTTTGCGTGCGGGGTTGGTAAGGCGAGTGGGTGATTACCCTTTGTGGGATGCCATTTGGTTTTGAAACAGCAAGATCAAACGATCGCGGCGTTCGGCAGCTCCTACGGGAGTTGTGTACATCCACCAATCTGATGTCGTACGCGGTCACTGTAGGAGCTGCCGAAGGCTGCGATCTTTTGATTTGGTTTTTTACAATCAAGATCAAAAGATCGCAGCCTTCGGCAGCTCCTACATGGTCGGTGGTGCTTTTAGCCAGCAAACGCCCGACGCCCCGCGCGCATTTCGGTGCGGAGTTCGCCGATCAGGTTGGAAATATCGCGAACGGTGGTCAGTTGCGCCGGCGAAACCCCGGTGATCAATAGGTCGATCCGCCCGGTGGCAGGCTCGAAGACCTTGATCCGTAGGGTGCCGTCGGGGTTCACCGTGCAGTCGCACGAGAGCGGCTGAAAACCGGATGTCACGATGCGGCAAAGCTCTGGAATCGGAACCAAGACGGGGGCCTCCATGGCGGTTGATCGGATTCAACCCGATCAGCATAGATAGGCTTTCACCGTCCTGCATCGCGAATGCCAACAATAAGTGTTATCGGCGTCTCACTTTGGCGAGCGTTTAATGGCTGTCTCCGTCCCAGAGCCAATTCCAGATGCCCGGCAATTGCACCGGTTCCGCACTTTCGGTGACGGTGCGGGCCATGGCCGCTCTCAACAGTTGCCCTTGGTCATCGTAAAACGGCTTCGGCGCGGTGTTCACCCCGGTAGCCTTGGCGCTGTCGAGCAGGATTTGCAGGTATTCGCGGGTATGCCGGGCGGTGTAGCGATTGAGGTCGTGAAAGGTCACGACCACCGGAATCACCCCGTCCACCGTGGGCAGTTCACCCTGGGCGATACGCTCACGAATTTCCGATAACTGGCGCAGCATGTTCGCCCGGCGCCGGGGGCTGGCGTTGAAGCCCCAGATCTTGCCGTCATTCGCGCTCACGTCGGTCAACAACACGTGCATGCCATGCCGCTGATAGGCAGCGAAGGTGCGCTTGTCATAATTCCAGAACGGCGGACGCACCAGGCTCGGTGGCGCGCCGGTGATCGCGGCGATGGCGACGCTGCCGTTGCTCAGGGATTGTTCCAGGTCTTCAGGGCTCAACGAACGATGATTGGTGTGGAAATGCGTAGCCGTGTGAAAGCCGAGGATCTGCCCTTCGGCATGCTCGCGCTGCATGACTCGCCGGCCGATATCGCTATTTCCAGCCCGGGGTGCACCGGTCTGAACGAAGAACACCGCTTTGATATTCGGCTGCAGCGGATTTTGCGCGAGACCGTCGAGCACAGTGTCGGTCGGGTTCCAGAAGCTTGAGGCGCTGGGGCCGTCATCGAAGGTCAGCAGAAAACGGACCGGCGCCTGGGTTTGCAGACGCTGTTGTGTCTGCGGCGTCAGTTCGATGGGCGACGCGATGCAGCCCGTCAACCCGATAGCCAGGGCAAGCGCCGATAGAACCTTGAACAATTGCGTCATGTTTTGCCTTGGGCCAGACCGTTGCGGTCGTCACGTTAATGGCAAAAACCCCTCGCCCGGTGATCCTCCAATGGGCCCGCCGGTGCCGGCGAGCTCAGGTTGGAACAGGGTACACAGTTTTGGTTCAAGTGCCGCTATATCAGGTGTTTCATAGCTCCAGATCGAGCAACGCAGCCCCCAATGCCTTGCCGTGGGCGTCAAGGGCCAGGGATCGAGTGACGCCACCACGCAAGATACCGGGCAACACGAAATTCAGCGCCTGGACGTTGGCCAATTCGTAGCGGCGCACCGGCGGGGCTTGCGGGTCCAGCAGCTCGGCAAAGTACGCGGTGACCCGCTCCACCGTCAGCCATTCACACAAGCGTGGATAGTCCTCGGCCCGGAAAGCAATCACCGAGATGTTTGAAGTATCACCCTTGTCCCCGGTTCGGGAATGAGCCAGTTCGCGCAGTTTCATGCCAAGTCCTCCGAATGAATCTGCAACGTGACAGCATCGCGCGGCAAGAACAGCGAAGCCACCGCCACCACCTGACGTACCAACTTACTCGCCCCGCCGCCGCCATAAGGCCCGTTGGTGTACAACGTTTCCACCTCATTACCAATTCGCACAGCCTCGGCGCGATCAGCGCAACGGGCCGCAACTCGCAGGCGCACTTCCCAAGGTTCGCTGTCCGCCCGCGACCCCAAGTCCGAACCGTGCAAGGCATCGACGCCAATCAACTCGGCACGGATCTCTTCAAACACCACGCCCGTCAGCTTCAAACGTTCCAGCACCACTTCACGCGCCAGTCGCCCTCGCGCCAGCGCGCCCGGCCCACCATAGGAAATCTGCCCCTCGCCAATCCAGCCATCCAGATAACCCACCGAGACTTTCAGCGACTGCGGTCGCGCCCGGCCGTCAGCACCTGACGCCAACACCCGATCCGGCCCTTGAACGCTGAAGGACACGCCGGAAAAATCGGCGCTGACATCCGGCGTGAGATACGCCGCAGGGTCATGCACTTCGTAGATCATCTGCTCGGTGCAGGTCGCGGTATCGATGCGTCCGCCGGACCCGGCGACCTTGCTGATGACTGCGCGCCCCGTGGCATCCACCTCGGCCAACGGGAACCCCAGGCGCGCCAGATCCGGCACATCCTTGAACCCCGGATCGGCGAAGTAACCACCGCTGATCTGTCCGGCACATTCGAGCAAATGCCCGACCAACGTACCGCGCCCGAGCAACGGCCAATCGTCCGCCGCCCAGCCAAATTCGAACATCTGCGGCGCGAGGAACAGCGACGGGTCCGCCACGCGACCGGTGATCACCACGTCGGCATCGGCGCGCAACGCCTCGATAATGCCGTCCACCCCCAGATAGGCATTGGCGGAAATCAGGCGCTCGCCCAGGGACGCCAGAGTCTTGCCGTTATCCAGCGTCTGCGACGGATCGACCAGCAACGTCGCCAGTACATCGTCACCAGTCAGCGCGACCACTTTCAGCCCCGACAAGCCCAATTCCCCGGCAATGCGCCGCACTTCCTGCGCCGCCGCCAACGGGTTGGCCGCGCCCATGTTGGTGATCACCCGCAAGCGCCGGCGCTGCCCCTCGGCGCCGCGCCCGACAAAGGGCAGCACCCGGCGCATGCGTTCGCCCAGCAGCGGATCAAAGCCTGCTTGCGGATCGAGTAATCGCGCCTGTTGTGCCAAGGCAATGGTGCGCTCGGCCAGGCATTCGAACACCAGATAATCCAGATCGCCGTGCTCGGCCAGTTCCATCGCCGGTTCAATGCGGTCGCCGGAGTAACCGGCACCGGAACCGATGCGTAAGGTTTTCATTAGAAGACTCCAAAGAGCAGCGCGGTCAGGGTCATCAGCACCGAGGCCGCGAACAGAAACGGGATGGTGAAACGCTGGTGATCTGCCAACTCGATCTTGCACAGTCCCACCAAGAGAAAGGTCGCCGGGGTCAGCGGGCTGACCGGGAACCCGGTGGTGTGCACGCCGAGCAGCGAGGCCTGGGCCACTTGCAGCGGATCGACACCGAGGGCGCGGCCGACTTCGGCCACCACCGGCATGATGCCGAAGTAGAAGGAGTCCGGATCGAACAGCAGGCTCAACGGCATCGAGATAAAGCCCACCACCATCGGAATCAGCTTGCCGTGACCGGCGGGAATCTGCGCCACCGCGACCTCGGCCATGGCCTTGAGCATGCCACTGCCCTGCATGATCCCGGTGAACACCCCGGCGGCCAGAAGAATACTCGCCATGGTCAGCGCGGTTTTCGCATGCGCATCGATGCGCGCCCGTTGCGCATCGACGTTCGGGTAGTTGATGCACAAAGCGAGTACCGTGCCGAGCATGAACATCACCACCGGATCGACGACCCCGGCAATCATCACGCCCATCACCACCACCGTCAGCACCAGATTGAGCCAGAACAAGCGCGGCTTGCGCAGGGCCACTTCAGCCTCGGTCAACACCCGTTGTGGCATCACGTCCACCACGGCTCCAGCGCCCAGCCCCAGGCGTTTTTCTTCGCGTCGGCCGAGGAACCAGGCGCAACTGAAGACGAAGATCAGACCGACGATCTGCACCGGAATCAATGGCTGAAACAGGTCGGCCACCGGTACATGCAAAGCTGCCGAAGAACGCAAAACCGGACCGGTCCACGGCAAGAAGTTAACCCCCGCCGCCATCGCCGTGACGCAAGCGAGGATGCGTTTATCCATGCCGAGTCGCGTGTACAACGGCAGCATGGCCGGGATGGTCACGAGGAAGGTCACCGCCCCGGAACCATCCAGATGCACCAGCAACGCCAACAACGCGGTGCCCATGACGATGCGGGTCGGGCGAGTACCGACGCGTTTGAGGATGCGATCAATGATCGGGTCGAGCATCCCGGCGTCGGTCATCACGCCGAAAAACAGAATCGCGAACACAAACATCCCGACCACTGGGGCGACGTTTTTGATCCCGGTAATGATGAAGGCGCTGGTTTGCAGGCCGAAACCACCGAGCAGCGCGGCAACGATCGGCAAGGCGATCAGCGCAACCAGTGGCGACAGGCGTTTGCTCATCACTGCAACGAGCAAACAGAGAATGGTGATGACACCGAGTGTGGCAAGCATGGGCAGGTCCTGTTCGGCATTTCTGCTCGCGGCGGCGATGAAATGCGCTGTTGTTGTTTTCATCGAGTATTGGAATTGCAGGTAATCTTTGTAAATTGAAATGTTCGGCTGCCTGCATTCGGAAAAACAAAATGAAGAACTCAATCCAGCACATCCGCGCCTTTCTAGTCGTGGCGCAAACCGGCAACTTCGCTAAAGCGGCGGTGGCGCTCAATCTCTCGCCGTCGGCCCTGACCGTGCAAATTCAACAACTGGAAGACTGGCTCGGCGTCGCCCTGCTCGAACGCAGCCCGCGGCATGTTGCGTTGACCAGTGCCGGGCAAAGTGCGCTGCTGCCCATGGAGAAGTTGCTGCTGGACCTGGACAACATCGTCAGCGCATCGAGGGACTTGGCTTCATTGCGCCGGGGCGTGGTCACCATCGCCGCGCTGCCATCGCTGTGCGCCGCTGCCCTGCCGCCGCTTTTAAAGCAGTTTCGCGAGCAGTTTCCGGGGGTCGAAGTGCGGCTGCGGGACGTGGTGGCGCAACGGATCGACACGCTGGTGCGCGATGGCGAGGTGGACTTCGGCCTCGGCGTACGGGCGCGGATGAGCCATGGGCTGGAGTTTCAGACGGTGCTGGAAGATCGGTTGTGCCTGTTCATCCCCGCCGATCACCCGTTAGCCGGGCGACGCTCGGTCAAACTCAACGAACTGACGGATCAACCGATCATCCTCACCGGGCGCGACAGCAGCGTGCGGGAGTTGGTGGAGCAACTGTTCGCCGACGCACAGTTGCCGTTGTCGCCAGGGCTGGAAGCCAATTACATGTCGACGGTGCTGGCGCTGGTGCGCCAGGGCTTGGGTGTGAGCCTGCTGCCCGAATCAGCCGATGACGGCCGCGACGATCTGGTCAAAGTGCCGGTGGATCATCCCGGCGTCACGCGTCAGATCGGTCTGATCACCCGCACCGGTCAGGCCATGGCGCCGGCAGCACAGCGCTTTATCGACATGCTGCAGGGTGACGGCTTACTCGGCGAAGGACTTCTGGAATGAGCTGTCGATGATCGGCGCCGTCGCGAAGGCTGCCGGCAGTGCCTTGACCTTGAACAGGAAGTCCGCAGTGCTCTGCAAATCCGCCGCCGCTTGCTGATCCACCGGGCCGACGGTCATGTGCGCCTGACGCAACCAGTGGCGCGAAACGTCCTGATCGAGGTTGGCTTTCTTCGCCCACAGGTCGGCGTATTCGTCGGTGTGGTTGTCGACCCAGGCCCGGGCCTTTTTCAGGCGCCCGAGGAAGTCGGCGATGGCTTCGCGCTTGCTGTCGATGGACGGTGTCGAGGCGGCAATCGCGCTGAGGCCGGGCATCAGGTTCTTGGCAGTGAGAATCGGCCGGGCGCCAGAGAACAGAATCTGTTGCGAGATGTACGGTTCCCACACCGGGAACGCGTCGATGCTGCCCTGGGGCAAGGCTGCCGCCGCGTCAATCGGCATCAACTTGATGAAGTCGACATAGTCTTCCGGCAGGTCGGCTTTCTCCAGCGCGCGCAAGGTCAGTTGCTGGCTCCAGGCGCCGGGCCAATAGGCAACTTTCTTGCCCTTGAGGTCGGCGATGGTTTTGACCGGCGAATCCTTGGGCACCAGCAGCGCGATGGTGTCCGGGTTTTGTCGCGACACGCCAATCAGCTTCACCGGCGCCTGTTTCGCGGCGAGGAACAGAAAGCCTGAATCACCGAGAAAGCCCAGGTCCAGCGCGCCAGTGTTCAGCGCTTCCGCCAATGGCGCGGCCGCTTGGAAGTGTTTCCAGTCGACGGTGTAAGGCGCCCCTTCCAACACACCCGACGCCTCCACCGAGGCGCGAACGTTGTAGTAGTTCTGGTCGCCGACGTGCAGGACGACGGGGTCATTTGCGTAGGCAAAGGCTGCGGCAAATAGCGTGCTGATCAGCAAGCTGCGTAGGAATCGGGACGGGTTCATCGGAGTCTCCGGGGGGTGTTATTCCGATAGACCATAACGCTCTTATTACAAGCTTTTTAAATTCGATTTATGCATAAGCTCATGACTGGCAATCAACAGTGTTGGCCCAGCAACAGTGGCTCAACAGACTGTTTTGCCCTGGACATTGGTTGTCCCCATAACCACCGGCAAAGGCCCGAAAACGGTGATGCCCGGAACATGGCACAGAGCCTGCAATATTCCGTTTATGCAGGAAGCATTCATTAAAACCGATTATTCGGACATAAGAATCCCGTTGCCTTGCCGGAGCTGTTCCATGAAACCCACCTTCCGTTTTCCCAAAGCCAGACACCTGATCAGCGCCGTCGCCATCGCCTTGAGCCTGCAACCCCTGGCTCAGGCCGCCGAAACCACGCCGACCGAAGTGCATCTGGATTACGCCTATTACTCGCCGGTGAGCCTGGTGCTCAAGCACTTTGGTTTCCTGGAAAAAGCCCTGCCCCAGACCAAGGTCGGCTGGGTGCTAAGCCAAGGCAGCAACCGCTCTCTGGAATACCTCAACAGCGGCGGCGTCGATTTCGCCTCTTCCGCCAGCCTGGCGGCGGTGTTGAGCCGAGCAAATGGCAGCCCGATCAAATCAGTCTACGTTTACAGCCGCGCCGAATGGACCGCGCTGGTGGTGCGCAAAGATTCGCCCTACAAGACCGTGGCTGATCTGAAAGGCAAGAAAATCGCCGCCACCAAAGGCACCGATCCGTACCTGTTTACCCTGCGCAGCCTGCAACAGGCCGGATTGAGCAAGGACGACGTGGAACTGGTGCATCTGCAACACCCGGACGGTCGCACCGCCCTGGAAAAAGGTGACGTCGATGCCTGGGCCGGGCTCGACCCGCACATGGCCGCGAGCCAGGTCCAGGCCGGTTCCCGGTTGCTCTATCGCAACACCAACTTCAACAGTTACGGCGTAGTCAGCGTCACCGACAACTACGCCAAGGAACACCCGAAAACCATCGAAACCGTGCTCAACGCCTACGAACAGGCGCGGGAATGGGCGGTTAAAAACCCGGAAGAACTGGCGCAGTTGCTCGCCAGCGAATCCGGCCTGCCGCTGGAAGTGGCCAAGCTGCAACTGTCGCGCACCGATCTGAGCAGCCCGCAATTGACCGCCAAGGATGTGATTGCGTCCAAGGCTGCGGCGCCGATTCTGGTGTCCGAAGAGCTGGTGCGCAAAGGGGTTAACGTCGACCAAGTCATCGATCAGTTGATCGACACCGGCTTCAAGGAAACCGTGGCCCGTCAATAAACGCAGCCCTGTAGGAGCGAGGCTTGCCCGCGAAGGGGCCTTTGAAAGCGCCAAAAGCTTCGCGGGCAAGCCTCGCTCCTACAAAGGCCTGCGATTTTTTGATCTTGGCCTGGAGAAACCCCATGACCAGTAAGAGCAAAACCCTGCCCGCCGCTCTGGCACTCCCCGCATCACGTCGCCTCAGCCACGCCTGGCAACTGCGCCTAAAAGGCCTGGCCCTGCCGGTGCTGATCATCCTCATCCTTGAATTTGTCGTACGCATCGGCTGGCTGCCGTCCTACCAGATGCCTGCCCCCAGTGAAGTGGCCCTGACCCTCAGCGATCTGGCCGAAGGCGCGCTGTGGAAACACATCAGCGCCAGTCTGTTGCGGGTGCTGCTGGGGTTCGCCATCGGTGCGAGCCTGGCCCTGGTGTTTGCCGCATGGGTCGGTTTGAGCCGCGAAGCCGAAGCCTATCTGGAACCAACCTTCGCCGGCCTGCGTTCGATTCCGAGCCTGGCCTGGGTGCCGCTGTTGCTGCTGTGGCTGGGCATCGACGAGACCTCGAAAATCGTCCTGATCGCCATCGGCGCGTTCTTCCCGGTGTACCTCAACGGCGTCGCGGCGATTCGTGACATCGACCGCAAACTGGTGGAAGTCGGGCAAATGTACGGTTTCAGCCGCGCCCGGTTGGTTCGGCGGATTTTGCTGCCCGCTGCCCTCCCCGGCCTGTTCACCGGGTTGCGCAGCGGCATGAGCCTGGCCTGGATGTTTCTGGTGGCGGCCGAACTGATCGCCGCGACCAAAGGCCTGGGCTACCTGCTCAGCGACGGTCGCGAAACCTCACGGCCCGACATCGTCCTCGCGGCGATTATTGTGCTGGCGGTGCAGGGCAAACTCAGCGACGGCATCCTCGCCAGCCTGGAGAAACGCTTCCTGGCCTGGCGCGACACCTTCAACGGCCAAAGCGCAGAGGATTGAGCCATGACCGAACACCTGCTGGACATCCGCGTGGAGCGCAAAACCTTCGCTGCCACCACCGTCCTCAACAACATCCATCTGCAATTGAAGCCCCGGGAAACCGTCAGCCTGCTCGGCCCCAGCGGTTGTGGCAAAAGCACATTGCTGCGCATCGTCGCCGGGCTGGAAAAGGACTTTCAAGGCGAACTGAAAAACAATGCCGGTGAGGTGGCGTTCGTGTTTCAGGAACCGCGCTTGATGCCGTGGCTGACGGTGGAGCAAAACATAGGTTTCAGCGCCGACAACCAGTACGACAAGGCCTGGGTGGCGCAATTGATCGAAGAAGTCGGCCTCGGCGGTTTTGCCCAAGCCTTGCCCAAAGCGTTGTCCGGTGGCATGGCGCAACGGGTAGCGATTGCTCGCGGCCTGTATTCGCGCCCGCAGGTGCTGTTGCTCGATGAACCTTTCAGCGCAGTGGACGCCTTTACCCGGATGAAACTTCAAGACCTGCTGCTGCAACTGGCCGAGCACCACGCCATTGCCCTGCTGCTGGTTACCCACGACGTCGATGAAGCGCTGTACCTGAGCGACCGGGTGCTGGTGATGGACCATCGACCCAGCCGCATTCGCCAGGAAATACAGGTGGATCTGGCCCATCCCCGTGATCGCCGCGATCCGTTGTTGGCGCGGCTCAAAGCGTTATCGTTGACTGAATTGCAGCAGGCTCACGTTATTTAAACTGATACTTCAACTTGTCTATACAAATCAAAGTCTCAAACGTTACATCGAGTGTTTCAATGGAGAGACATTTATATTAATACGGCCGTTTGACGGATAACCGCTTGTCTGACATTTCGACCGTCATACATACATTTAACAAGACTACAGATAGCATGCGCGCCGCATTTCCATAAGCATCCAAAGTTGACCAAACAGTCAACAACCCAAGGAAATCCCTACAACTTTTACACCTTGCAGAGAAATAAGTTGCGCGACGATTTTGCAATTAATCAAGTCGGTGAGCTGGCGTGTGTCTATCTTTCGATGACAGAACACTTGCAACTCGACTGCTTTATCGGCCATTACATAAAAACTCGAAACCTGCGCGCCGTCGCTGATATCAGCAGCATTCTGCGCACCACGCTGCAACGCTATCCGGGCAAGCCTCCCGTGATGGTGAATGAGCTCAACGCCTGGATCGACAAAACCCTTGGCTATCGAGCGGCCCACCCCGACTTCCCCCAGTTGGAAGACGTCTGAAATAACGTTCCAGGGCTATGTCAGCAGAAGAACTGAACGAACCCGCCCTGGAAATACTCAGAATGAAGAGGCCAAACCGGCCTCTTTTTTCAAGCGCCCTATTTCTGCATGACACTGGCACCGCAGATCTCTCTGAATTCCCTGTTCAATGACTAAGCCGATGTCGGGCTGGCTCCAAATGGAATTACATGAGCGAACTTGTCCCTTATGCCGTGCATTACCTGCTCGACGGTGTGCGACAGCACTTTTTCAAATTGTCCGTGGGTTTTTCCGATGTGCAAGCCATCCATTCGGCATCTGCCCATGCCTATCCCGAATCCGGACAAAAGATTGCGCCACACGCGAGTCTCGAAACCGCGCGCGACAAGGCTCAGCAAATGGGAATTACGCAGATTCGGTGGAATGAGGCGATTTGATTCTGCGCGGTCGCTAAATTGTGGGAGCGAGCCTGCTCGCGAAGAGGCCATCAGCCTTAACATCCTCGTTGACTGACATACCGCTTTCGCGAGCAGGCTCGCTCCCACAGGGTCAAGGTTTCAGCGGAATTTCTACGTCTCGGTCGGACAGCTCTTTACCATCGTCCGGGTGCTTCCAGTCCGGCGTCGAGCGCCTCTGCCGCTTGATCTCTTCTTCGCTCGGTTCGTCCGTGTCTTCATCCAGGTCCGGCTGCTTGGGTTCAGTTGCCATGTCCACCTCTCTTCCTGAAGGGATATCAGTTTTAAGCGTAGAACATTTCCCCACGCCCGACTCAAAGCAACCAGCGCAATACAAAGAAGAACCCCATGCTCAACAGCATGCTGAGCAACGTATTGCGGGTGTAGATCACCAACCCCACGGCCACCAGCGAACTGATCAGGTAAGGGTTGTCCCACTGCAGGTTCAGCTGTTTGTCCGGCATAAACACGATTGGCCCGCAAATCGCCGTCAACATGCCCGGCACCGCAAAACCGAGAAACTGCCGCGCATTGCTGCTCAGGCGCACCGGCAATCGCGGTTCAAGAAACACGTAGCGGTTCAAAAACACCAACACACCCATGCCGATAATCACTGCCCAAACGATCATGTACGCTCCAGATACAGCTTGTTGCAGATAAACCCGGCGGTCATGCCCGCCAGCCCCGACAGCACCAGGGCCGAGCCCCATTGCCAATAGCTGAACAGCACCGAACAGAACAGCGACACCGCCACGCAAACCACCGTCGGCACATTGCGCACCACCGGCGTAATCAGGGCGATAAAGGTCGCTGCGATGGAAAAATCCAGGCCCAGGTGTTCAAGACCGGGAATGCTACTGCCCAACACGATGCCGGCCAGGGTGAACAGGTTCCAGGCAATATAAAACGTCAGACCCACGCCCAACGCATACCAGCGGTTGAACTGCTGCTTGTCATGTTGGCTGGTCAGGGCGAACAACTCATCGGTGAGCAAAAAGCCCAACCCCACTCGCCAGCGCCCCGGCAAAGGGGAAATCACCGAGCGCATGCTCATCCCGTACAGCAAATGCTGGGACGTCAGCAACAGCGTGGTCAGCAAAATCGAAAAGACCCCGGCCCCACCCTTGAGCATGCCGATCGCCACCAATTGCGCGGCGCCAGCAAACACGATGCTCGACAAGCCCTGACCTTGCAGAGGCGTGAGGTTGGCCTCAATGGCCATGGAACCGGCCAACAGCCCCCACGGCGCGGTGGCCAGGGATAACGGCATGATCGCCGCCGCGCCACGCAGAAAGGCGCTGCGCGGCATGAGTGAATTCGACATAACGCTCTACAACCTGGGGAAAGACCGCTGACTGTGCCAGCAGATGCCGGCGAAGGCTTGAACAATCTTGCGCACTTTCGAGCAATACACCTGGCTGCGCCTTTCATCGGCTGCCCGCTTGATTCGCAGCGATAGTATCAACATGATGGCCCTGCATTTCTCCATGAGGCCGGCCCTTTATGAGTTCCGTCGACACCGACAGTGATGTTTACAAAACCCTGCTTGAGTCGACCAAGGCGATTCCCTGGCGGATCGACTGGCAAACCATGACGTTCAGCTACATCGGCCCGCAGATCGAGAGCTTGCTGGGCTGGCAGCAGGACAGTTGGGTCTCGGTCAATGACTGGGTCGAGCGCATGCACCCGGACGATCGCGACTACGTGGTGGACTTCTGCGTGTCGCAATCGCGTGCCGGCGTCGACCACGAGGCCGACTACCGCACACTGACTCAAAACGGTGACTACGTGTGGATTCGCGATGTGGTGCACGTGGTGCGCAAGGACGGTGAAGTGGAGGCGCTGGTGGGTTTCATGTTCGACATCAGCGAGCGCAAGAAAACCGAAGAGCACCTGATTCGCCTGCAAAAGCAGCTGGAAGAATATTCATTTCAGGACGGTCTCACCGGCATCGCCAACCGACGCATGTTCGACACCGTGCTGGAACGCGAATGGAGCAACGCCCAGCGCACCGGGTTGCCGTTGTCGCTGCTGGTTCTGGATATCGATTACTTCAAGCAGTACAACGATCACTACGGCCACATCAAGGGTGACGAATGCCTGCGGCGCGTGGCGCAGACGTTGTCCCTGGCGGCCAATCGGCCACGGGATTTCATTGCCCGGATCGGCGGCGAAGAGTTCGTCTGGCTGCTGCCGGAAACCGATGCCGAGTCTGCCCGACTGGTGGCGCGCAAGTGTCTGCACTTGATTCGCCAGCAGCAGATTGCGCATGAGTTTTCGTCGGTTTCGTCACTCGTCACCCTGAGCCTCGGCGTCGGCACCACCGTCGTAAGCCAAGGCGCCAGCGCACTGGATTTCGTCGAACAGGTCGACAAACTGCTCTATCGGGCCAAGCACAACGGACGGATGCGCGCCGAGTTCGCCGATTTTCAGGATTGACAAACACCTCGGCGCCTTTTAAAACTGAGCGCCTCACTCAGGGTGTCAGCGATATGTCCGCAACCTTCAACTTCAACACTGTCGTCATTGGCTTGAATGCCAAGGCACAAGGTTGCGTTGCGCACACCCTCAAATCGAAGAAACAGTCGCTCATGTGACCGGGGCGCGCTGTCCCGTCAGATGAGCTGACAGGACATTGAGCGCGACGGGCACCCTCCCCTTGCTTACCTCCTTTCTACGCTTCTGACGGTGACGAATTCGGTCAACCTTCAGGAGAAGTTACATGTCATCGTTTCAAGGTATCTGGGTCCCTATCGTCACGCCGTTTCACCATGGCGCCATCGATTTTGTCGGGTTGCGGCGGCTGATCAGCCACCTGCTGGAAAATGGCGTAGATGGCATCGTGGTCTGTGGCACCACCGGGGAAGCCGCGGCGCTGGGCAAACATGAGCAACTGGCCGTGCTCGATGCTGTGCTCGCGCAAGTGCCGGCGGATCGCGTGGTCATGGGCCTGGCCGGTAACAACCTGACCGAGCTGCTGCAGTTGCAGAGCGAAATCCTCAAACGTCCCCTGGCCGGCCTGCTGGTGCCGCCGCCGTACTACATCCGTCCGTCCCAGGCTGGCCTCGAAGCCTTTTTCAAGACGGTGGCCGATGCCTCCAGTGTGCCGATCATTCTCTATGACATCCCCTACCGCACCGGCGTGGCATTCGAGCAGGCAACCTTGCTCAACATCGTTTCGCACGAGCGGATCGTCGCGATCAAGGATTGCGGCGGCAATCAGGCAACGACCCTGGCGCTGCTGGCCAGCGGCAAGGTCGACGTGCTGTGCGGCGAAGACCACCAGATCTTCAATGCGTTGTGCCTGGGTGCCAAAGGCGTGATTGCCGCATCAGCCCATGTTCATCCCGAGTTGTTCGTGACGCTGTATCGACAGATTCGCGACCAGCAGCTCGCGGCTGGCCGAACGACGTTCTTGCGGTTACTGCCGCTGATTCACAGCCTGTTCATCGAGCCCAATCCCGCCCCGGTAAAAACCGCCCTCGCCCTGCAAGGCTTGATCGACGACGAACTGCGTGCGCCCATGCAACGCAGTGGCGAAAACACCATGGCGCACTTGAAAGCAATACTGGGCGCATTGAATCGATAGAACCCAGGCCACCCGCCCGAGTAACATGGAGCGATTCAAACTGAAGAGTCAGGGAATCGACATGCTTTACCGAATCGCCGCCGACGGGCTGGTGCTGTTTCACCTGTTGTTCATTCTGTTCGTGCTGTTCGGCGGGCTGCTGGTGCTCAAATGGCGCCACCTGATCTGGTGGCACCTGCCAGCCGCCGCGTGGGGCGTGATCGTCGAAGTCTTTCACCTGACCTGCCCGCTGACCTATTGGGAAAACCTGATGCGCGAGGCGGCCGGGCAAACGGTGTATGGCGGCGGTTTCATCGAGCACTACGTGTTGCCGATCATCTACCCGGCCGGTCTGACACCGACAATTCAACTGGGGCTTGGCAGCGTGGTGCTGGCGGTCAACCTGGCGGTTTACGTGCGCTTGATCCGATTGTGGAAGTTGCGTCGGGCCACGTGAGTACCGCTAAAAGATCGCAGCCTTCGGCAGCTCCTACAGGTGCATGCAATCCCCTGTAAGAGCTGTCGAAGGCTGCGATCTTTTGATCTTCGAGGAGCTTGAACATGCTGTCGATTGAAGACCTGGCGCTGCTTGAAGCCATTCGCGAAACCGGCAGCCTGTCCCGCGCCGCTGCCCATTTGGGCAAGGCGCCTTCAACCGTCTCCTACGCCGCGCGGCAACTTGAAGAACGCTTCGATGCCTTGCTGTTCGACCGCCGCCGCTACCGCTTGCAGCTCACGGCGGCCGGCGAGTTGCTGGTGAACGAAGCGGCGCGGCTGATGCAGGACGTCTCCCGACTGACCCAGCGCGTCCAGCAAGTGGCCAACGGCTGGGAAAGCCGGTTGTGGATCGTCACCGACGAACTGCTGGAATTCGACACCTTGATCCCGGTGATTCACGAATTCGACGCGCTGGAATCCGGCGTACCGCTGCGCATCACTCAGGAAGTACTCAAAGGGGTCTGGGAAGCCCTGCGTGAAGGTCGCGCAGACCTGATCATCGGCGCCACCAACGAACCGCCGGCCATCCCTTCGTTGCGCTGGATGCAACTGGGGGAAATGGAATGGGTGTTCGCCGTCTCGCCCAAACACCCGCTGGCCAAGGCTAAAGAGCCGATTACCCGCGCCATGGTCACGCAGCACCGGGCGATTGTCGTGGCCGACTCATCCCGGGCCACCGAAGGCAGCACGTATGGCGTTTCTGGCGGGCAACCGGTGCTTGCCGTGCCGACCATGCGTGCCAAGATCCTGGCCCAATGCGACGGTTTGGGCGTGGGCTGGTTGCCCCGGCATCGCGTCGGTTCCCTGCTGAACAACGGCACGCTGATTGAAAAACAGATGGCCGACCCGCGTGAGCCGAACATCCTTTACGCTGGCTGGCGCGGCGACCATGACGGTCGCGCCCTGGGCTGGTGGCTGGAAAAACTCAAGCAACCCTGGCTCGCGACCAAACTCGTCCAGGGCAGTGACTGTTTTGCCTGAACTCAGTTGGCGATGACGCTCATGTTCCGGCCACTGGCCTTAGCCACGTACAACGCCTTGTCGGCGGCACCAACCAAGTCGTCGGCCCCGGCTTGCGAAGCCGGGTCGTAGGCGCAGACGCCCAGGCTGACCGTCACCACGCCTTCAGTACCTTCAGTGTGCTCGATACCCGCCAGTTGCACCGCGCGGCGGATTTTTTCCGCCACCAGGAAGGCGCCCACATAGTCCGTGCCGGGCAGCACCACCGCGAACTCCTCGCCACCATAGCGAACAGCCAGATCCCCGGGGCGCTTGATGTTTTCCGTGATGACGGCGCTGATTTTGCGCAAGCACACATCGCCGGCCACGTGCCCGTAGTGATCGTTGAACAGTTTGAAATGATCGACATCGATCATCAGCAACGCCAGGCCCGTCTGGCTGCGTCGGGCGCGACCCATTTCCGCGACCATGAACAGGTCGAACTGACGCCGGTTGGCCAACCCCGTCAGTGCATCTTCCAGGGCCAGCAGTTCAAGGCTGCGATTGACCTCGATAAGCTTTTCCTGGGCGTCCAGCAATACGCTTTGAATGTGATTTTGCTGCTTCATGACACGAATAAGCCGATAACCGAGCGCGCCCAGGAACCCCAGCAGCAAGGCCACGATAATGGCGCTGTTCAACGATTCCTCACGCCAGCCTTCCAGCACCTCTTCCTTGTTCAGGGCGGCGGACACGATCATCGGATAACCATTGATCCGTCGAAACCCCAAGACCCGCTCGACACCATCAATCACTGACCTGATCGTTGCAGTCCCGAAGTCGGCATGGGGCAGCAATTGTTTGAACAATGGCCCATTGGCCACACTGGTACCGATGTCGGCTTCCTTGAAGGGGCGGCGTACGAGGATGGTGCCGTTGTCGGCCATTAGGTTAATCGCACCGTTTTTGCCCATATCGATGCTGTCGTACAGCGCAAGGAAGTGATTGAGATAAATCGTTGCCACCACGACGCCGGCGAAACTGCCGTCGGGATGATTGATCCTTCTCGACACAGTCATGATCCACTCATCGGTCGAGCGACTCTTGATCGACGGGCCGATATGCGGGCCACGGTCGGGATGGTCACGATGGAAAATGAAGTATTCACGGTCGGAGTTATTGGCATTGGGCAAAGAGGCACCGTTGGAATTGACAAGCCAACGACCGCTTTCGTCATAGATGAACAGACCGTGAAGCTGGGATAACTCGTTGCGTTGCGCACCCAGCAACTGTTGCATCCGGGTATACGGTGCCGGCCCCATCCCGTCCTTCTCGATGCGATCGACCAAAGTAAACAGCAACGTGTCGGCCTGCTTGATCGTCGACTGCGCCTGGGAAGCCAGGGTCTGCGCCAGGTTGGACATCGCCACTTCTTTGTCATGCAAGTGGTAAAAACGCGAGTTCCAGGCCTCCCAGCCCGCAATGGCGGCCATGGACAGACACACCGCGACCAGCAAAACCACGGCGTAACGAACCTTGAGCTTCGCCTGGACCTGTTCGGCCAGCAACGACGCCGTGGGTTGAAGGGTTTCGATACGAACTTTTACGGACGGATGCCCCATGACACTCCCTGACTCTTATGACGTGGCGAATCTTCCCGTTCGCCCTTTTTACGGCCCATGACGCACAGGAGTCGCCCGGCACCGAGCGACTATGCATCATCAAAAGCCGACGCTTGTGATTATTTTAGGCTCCCGGTCAAAAATTGCCGCAATCGCTCGCTCCGAGGCTGCTCCAGCACCGCGCTCGGCGCCCCCTGCTCTTCCACCCGGCCCTGATGCAAAAACATGACGTGGTTTGACACCTGCCGGGCAAACGCCATTTCGTGGGTGACCACCACCATCGTGCGGCCTTCTTCGGCCAATTGCTGCATGACTTTAAGCACTTCGCCCACCAGCTCCGGGTCGAGGGCGGAAGTCGGTTCATCGAACAACATCACTTGGGGCTCCATGGCCAGCGCGCGGGCTATGGCGACGCGCTGTTGCTGGCCACCGGACAGGTGGACCGGATACTGACCCTCGACCTTCGCCGTCAGACCAACCTTGGCGAGGTAATGGCGCGCCCGCTCCAGCGCCTGCAAACGGCTGATACCCAGCACACTCATCGGGCACTCGATGAGGTTTTCCAGCACGGTCATGTGGCTCCACAGATTGAAGTGCTGGAACACCATCGACAACTGGCTGCGCATGACCTGCAACTGGCGGGGATCGACTGCGCGCAAGTCGCCTCTTGAATCTTTGCGGGTAAGCAGTTCCTGCGAATTGACGATGATGCGCCCCGCTGACGGCTGTTCCAGATAATTGATACAGCGCAGGAAGGTACTTTTCCCGGACCCGGAGGAGCCGATGATGCTGATCACATCACCCGCCTTGGCCTTGAGTGAGACGCCCTTCAAAACTTCATGGCTGCCATAGTTTTTATGCACATCTTCAACGATCAATTTATACATTCGAGCAAGTCCGATGGGGGGTCAGTGCGTCCGGGGAGTGAGGTAGGCGAGCCAATGCAGTTCGCCGCGCCGGAACAGCCAGATCAGGAAAAAAGCGCTGGCGGCATACAGCACCCCGGCGATACCGAACGCGGTGAACGAGGCGTAGGTCGCCGAGTTGACGTCCCGGGCAATCTTCAGCAAATCGGGCACCGTGGCGGTAAACGCTACCGAGGTGGAATGCAGCATCAGAATCACTTCATTGCTGAAAAACGGCAGGGCCCGACGCAGTGCCGACGGCAGGACGATCCGGCGGTAGAGCGTGAACCGGCTCATCCCGTAGGCGCGGGCGGCCTCGATTTCACCGTACGGCGTCGCCCTGATCGAACCGGCAAAAATCTCGGTCATGTAAGCGCAGGTATTGAGCCCGAACGCCAACACCGTGCAGTTGAAGCCGTCTCGGAAAAACGCGTTGAGAAAGTCCTGGGACCGAACCACATGCAAGCTGTACACCCCGGTGTAGAAGAACAGCAGCTGGATGTACAACGGCGTGCCGCGAAACACATAGGTGTAGCACCAGACCGGCAGCCGGAGCAGCGGATTACGGCTGACCCGGGCAATCGACAACGGCACCGCGAGCAAGAAGCCACTCACCACCGCCAGAATCAACAGCCATAAAGTTACCGCCAACCCGGAAAAGTGTGGCCCGTCACTCCACAAGTAAGCCTGCCAGTATTCGTCGAGTATGCCGGTCATGGCGCGGCCTTCCTGACACCCACTGAGTAACGGTGCTCAAGCCACAGCAACACGCCGTTGGACACCGTGGTGATCGCCAGGTAAATCAGGCCGCCCACCAGCGTGAAGTAAAAAAACTGCATCGACCCCTTGCCCGCATCCTGGGTGGCCTTGACCACATCGGTCAGGCCAATGATCGATACCAGGGCTGTGGACTTGATCAACACCTGCCAGTTATTGCCAATACCCGGCAACGCGTGACGGAGCATTTGCGGGAACAACACCTTGCGAAAGGTTTTCCCCCGGCTCATGCCGTAAGCCCGCGCCGCTTCGAGCTGACCCGCCGGAACGGCCTGGAAGGCACCGCGAAACGTCTCGGTAAAGTAAGCCCCGTAAATGAAGGACAAGGTCACGACACCGGCCAGAAACGGGTCAATGTCGATCTGACTGACACCCAGCCAATCGGTCATCCGGTTGAGCAGCATCTGCAGACTGAAGAACAGCAGCAACATGATCACCAGGTCCGGCATGCTGCGGATCACCGTGGTGTAACCGGTGGCCAGCGCCCGCAATAATCGGTTGGAGGACAACTTGGAACTGGCGCCCAGCAGTCCTGCCAACACAGCGATCAATAATGACCACAACGCCAGTTTGATTGTGGCCAGGGTGCCCAGCAGGATCTGCGGGCCAAAGCCTTCCAGAAGCATTTCACTCTCCTTGTTCTTATTAGGTTGAGGTGAAGGGGATGCTGAAGCAGAGCGGCCAGGTCGACCGCCCTGCACAAAGTCGCGAGGGGCGTTATTTCGCGCCGTAGACGTCGAAATCAAAGTATTTCTTGTTGATCCGCGCGTACGTGCCGTTGGCCAGAATGGTCGCCAGTGCCTTGTTCAAGTCCTCACGTAACTCCACATCGTTCTTGCGCAAGCCGATGCCATCACCGACGCCGAAGAAGCTCGGGTCATCCAGGGTTGCACCGGCAAATTCATAGTCCTTGCCCGCCGCCGTGCCCAGGAAGCCGTAACTGGCTTGAATGGCGCCCTGCAGCGAGGCATCGAGTCGCCCCACCACCAGGTCGGCGTACACCTGGTCCTGATTCTGGTAAGACAAAATATCCACGCCTTTCGCCCCCCAGACAGCTTTGGCATAGGCTTCCTGGGTCGAGCCCTGCTCTACGCCGATGCGTTTGCCCTTGAGCGATTCCAGGGTCGGCAGCAGGCCCGATCCACGCTTGACCACCAGCCGTGCCGGAGCGTTGGACACCTTGTCGGTAAACGCAATTTGCTCCAGCCGCTTGGACGTCACGGTCATCGACGACGCCACCGCGTCGAACTTGCGCGCCAGCAGCGCCGGGATCATCCCGTCCCAGCTGCTTTCAACCCAAACGCAGCGGGCTTTCAATTCCGCGCAGAGCGCTTCGGCAATGTCCACGCCAAACCCGGTCAGCGTGCCATCCTGGTTTTTGTACTCCAGCGGCGGGTACGTGGGGTCGACACCCAGTTTCAATACTTTGCCAGACCAGTCAGCCGCGCCAGCCAGGCTGGACGCCGTCAGGCAAAGCAGAGAAACAGTGGCAATCATCTTGTTCATTGTTATTTTCCTCTCCAGACCGCAAACGATGTGTGTACAGATGGACACTCGAAAAAAGCCGTCTCACCTCAAAAATCCCTCGACCAACTTGACCCAGTAACTCGCCCCGATCGGCAGGCACGCATCATTGAAGTCATAGCCGGGGTTGTGCAGCAGGCAGCCGCTCTCGCCGTCGCCATTGCCGATCACCAGATAACTGCCGGGGCATTTTTCCAGGATGAAAGCGAAATCCTCACTTGCGGTGAAGGGTCGCAGGTCGTCGATCAATCGCTCTTCGCCCAGCCAGTCCCGTGCGACCTCCCGGGCAAACGCGGTAGGCCCGGGATGGTTGATCAACACCGGATGGCAATGTTGATAGTCGATTTCGGCCCGGGCTCCGAAACTGGCGGCTTGACCGTTGACCAGCTCAGTAATTCTGACTTCCAGCAACTGGCGGATCTCGGGCGTCAGGGCACGCACGCTCAGGCTCATCTGTGCACTGGACGGGATCACATTCGATGCGCTGCCGGCATGAATGGAACCCACGGTGATAATCGCCATTTCCTGCGGATTGACGTTGCGCGAGACGATGCTTTGCAGCGCAATCACAATCGAGGAGCAGACCACCACCGGGTCGATCGCTTTGTGCGGCACGGCGCCGTGGCCACCGTTGCCGATGATAGTGATCGTCACCGTGTCGGCAGATGCCATGAACGGTCCGCTGTAAAACCCCAGGTGCCCGACCGGGTAACCCGGCACGTTATGCATGGCAAAGATCGCGTCGCACGGGAAGCGCTCCAGCAGCCCCTCCTCCAACATTTTCCGGGCGCCGCCCAGGCCTTCTTCGGCCGGTTGGAAAATCAGTTGCAGCGTGCCGTTGAACGCCCGGGTCTGCGCCAGATACCTGGCAGCGGCCAACAGGGTTGCGGTATGACCGTCATGGCCACAGGCATGCATGACTCCGTCAATCTGGCTGGCATAGGGCAAACCGGTGGCTTCCTGAATCGGCAGTGCATCCATGTCGGCGCGCAAACCGATGGAGCGGCCCTCACCATTTTTCAGGGTGCCGACGACACCGGTCTTGCCGACGCCCGTGCTGACCTGAAAACCCCATTGAGTCAAACACTCTGCAACCCGCTGACTGGTGGCGAACTCTTGAAAACCCAGTTCAGGATGCGCGTGCAGGCTGTGACGCACCGCGATCATTTCATCTTGCATCGCTGCAATACCAGGCAGGACATGGCCGGCATCCATTGTTGTACCCCTTCGACAAACGCTGAGCAGTTGATGAGGTGGATCTTAGGGAATGGCCTCTGGGCTGGGGAGACGCAGTTTGGTTATGATGACAACCATCAGTTGTCACCAGGGTGAGCAGATGAAACTGCATCAATTACAAGCGCTGATTGCCAGCGCCGAAACCGGCAGCATCCGGGCCGCCGCGCGTTCGCTGGAGATTTCCCAGGCTGCAGTGACCAAAGCACTGCGTGAACTGGAAACCAGCCAACAACTGCCGTTGTTCACCCGAACCCCCAGCGGCCTGAACTTCACCGAATACGGCAAAGTGCTGCTGACGCACGCCCGGCTGGTGATCAAGCAACTGGAACATGCACAGACCGAGCTCGATCACATGCGCGGCAAGGCGCAGGGCCGGCTCTGTGTCGGGATTACCCCGTGGATCGCCCTGACCTTCTTGCCCGAGGTGGTGCTGGCCTTTCGCGAACGCATGCCGCAAATCCGCCTGGAGTTGTTCGAAAGCCTGATGGCCGTGGCCCAGCCGCTGCTGCGCGACGGCAGCATGGATTTTGCGATCGGCCAGTTGCACCCGGCGCAATCAACCCAGGAGTTTGCCTGCGAAACCCTGCTCGATTACCAGACGTCAGTGCTGGTCCGTCAGGGCCATGTTCGTCAGGACGCGCGATCGATCCATGAACTGCTGGAGCAGAACTGGACGTTGAACTATGCGCCGGACGGACACGATGGGCTGATGCAAGAGTTGTTCTGGCAACACGGCGCGCAGATCGATGAAAACCGCATCGTTCGCGCCCACTCGCTGGCGATCTTGCAGATGATGGTCGAGCGAGTCGACATGTGCACCTGGGGACCGTCCATCGTCAGTATTGCCCCTCCCTTCCTCGGTCGAGTGGTCTCACTGGGACTGATCGAGCAGTTCGAGCCGCGACAACTGAGCATCGTGACACGCCGCAATGGCGCGTTAAGCAATCCGGCCCAGTGCTTCACCGAATGTCTGTTGCAGGTGATTCGACGTCATGCCCGTTCGGCCAAAAAGGAAGACCGGCAGCTCTTCGAGACCCTGCGGCTGCGGGTTTGAAAGGTGTCAGGCGCGGGAGTCGGTCACGCGACGCGACGTCTTCCACGCCCAATACGTCAGCAAGATCCCGATAATCGCCGGCAACGTCACCGCCGCAAAATCCACCCGTAGCGCCTCTGGCCCGCAGATCCCGGCGGCGACTTCCCAGAAGTGAAACAGTGCGTGAGCGGTCAGCCAGGTCGCCGCCGAGGCCCAGAGTAATATCCGGTGGATGAGGCTCAGGCTGCCGCCGACGAACGCGGCGCCAATCGCCACGTAGAGCAAGCCGATATCGCGAATGAAATGCTGGTTGAACAGCCCGGTGCGCTCGACGCCGGGTACCGCGCTGTACCACAACGATGGATTGATCAGCATGAACACGCCGTTGGCGGCCATGGCTACGCCGAGGATCATGGCGAAGATAAGGATAGGGCGAGTCGCGGTCATGGGGGCTCCTTGCTGGCATCCGCTTCCCCGTTCGGGGAATGACTTTCAGCCTAGGCGCCAGCGCCGGGAAACCCTAGATCCAATCGTGCGGATTTCCCCCATACCACAGGCTTAACGCGGCGTTTGCTTCACGGCCTCAAGCCACGCCGGATTCAATTGCGTCTGTTCGGTGTCGAGGCCCAGCGCTTCCATCCGCGCCTTGTGCTGATCCATTTCGCGGATCAACTGGCTGTGATCGCTGGAGTTGCCGTCCAGTTCATGCATCTGGTTCAACCCCAGGTGATAGAAACGCAGCAGCTTCATGGCCGTCGGGTCTTGCTTCTCCACCGCCGCCGTCACCTGGTGCATGACATTGGTGACGCTCATCAGGCTGCGCTTGAGGCGCCAGCCGTAGACCGCCGGGGCCATCCATTCCTGATTCCAGAACCGGCCACGCATCAGCGCCGCCATCAGCAGCACCGCGACAAACACGCCGCCGACGTTAAACCGTAAATTGTCGCCGCCGGGCTCACCGAACAGCGCCACGGCCGTGGTCGACAGCACCATCGCCAGCGCCAGGAAAATCAGGGCAATGATCACCGTGCTGCGCCGGGTCTGGCGTCGGAAGGTTTCGGCATTCATCGGCTGGATTTCGAACATCGTGGCTAACGTCCTTGAGTCAGTGAGCAAAAAGAGTGCGGGGCATTATCGCCTCATCACAGGATTTAGCTATGCTGGGGCTCCTTTTCATCTTTTCATCGTCAAAAGGAGAACGTGGCGAGACACCGTACTTCGTGCCATCTTCTTTCATGGATACATTTTATTCGGATGCCAATCGCTCCTCCTCTATGACTGGCATCGTTTTAAGGATCATTGAATGTCCCAACGACAAGTAATCAACGCCTCTGTCAGCCCTAAAGGCAGCCTGGAAACCCTGTCACAACGTGAAGTCCAGCAACTGAGCGAAGCCGGTTCCGGCAGCACCTACACCCTTTTCCGCCAGTGCGCCCTGGCCATCCTCAACACCGGCGCCCATGTTGATAACGCCAAGACCATCCTCGAAGCCTACAAGGACTTCGAAATCCGCATCCACCAGCAAGACCGTGGCGTACGCCTGGAACTGCTGAACGCCCCGGCCGACGCCTTCGTCGATGGCGAAATGATCGCCAGCACCCGGGAAATGCTGTTCAGCGCCCTGCGCGACATCGTCTACACCGAAAACGAACTCGACGCCCAGCGCATCGACCTCAGCACGTCCCAGGGCATCAGCGACTACGTCTTCCACCTGCTGCGCAACGCCCGCACCCTGCGTCCAGGCGTTGAGCCGAAGATCGTGGTGTGCTGGGGCGGCCACTCGATCAACACCGAAGAATACAAATACACCAAGAAAGTCGGCCACGAACTGGGCCTGCGTAGCCTGGACATCTGCACCGGTTGCGGTCCCGGCGTGATGAAAGGCCCGATGAAAGGCGCGACCATTGCCCACGCCAAGCAGCGCATCCACGGCGGCCGCTATCTGGGCCTGACCGAGCCGGGCATCATCGCCGCTGAAGCGCCAAACCCGATCGTCAACGAACTGGTGATCCTGCCAGACATCGAAAAGCGCCTGGAAGCCTTCGTCCGCGTCGGTCACGGCATCATCATCTTCCCGGGCGGCGCCGGTACGGCGGAAGAGTTCCTGTACCTGCTGGGCATCCTGATGCACCCGGACAACCAGGGCCTGCCCTTCCCGGTCGTCCTTACCGGGCCGAAACACGCGGCGCCGTACCTTGAGCAACTGGATGCATTCGTCGGCGCCACCCTGGGTGACGCGGCGAAGCAGCACTACACCATCATCATCGACGACCCGGCGGAAGTGGCGCGGCATATGACGGCTGGCCTGAAAGAGGTCAAACAGTTCCGCCGCGAGCGCAACGATGCGTTCCATTTCAACTGGCTGCTGAAGATCGACGAAGGCTTCCAGCGCCCGTTCGATCCGACTCACGAAAACATGGCCAGCCTGCAACTGAGCCGCAAACTGCCGGCCCACGAATTGGCGGCCAACCTGCGTCGGGCGTTCTCCGGCATCGTCGCCGGCAACGTCAAGGACAAGGGCATCCGCCTGATCGAAGAACACGGCCCATACCAGATCCGTGGCGACGCGGCAGTGATGCAACCGCTGGATCAATTGCTCAAGGCGTTCGTTGCCCAGCACCGGATGAAACTGCCGGGCGGCGCGGCATATGTGCCTTGTTATCAAGTGGTTGCGTAACAAACCTAAAGTGAATGCTGCCGCTGGATGAGGGCTGCGTTCTCCGGGTTTACGCAAAACCTGTGGCGAGGGAGCTTGCTCCCGTGGGGCTGCGCAGCAGCCCTTTGTAGGAGCGAGGCTTGCCCGCGAAGGGAGCGCCGCGGTCATCTATTGCGCCGCGTCATGCCTGTTCGCGGGCAAGCCTCGCTCCTACAGATCACCCGCCAAAATTGGATCGCTTCGCAACCCGGCGGGAGCAAGCTCCCTCGCCACAAAGGCTTATCTAGATGCTGCAAAAAGCATGAGTTTCAACGCGTCGACGCCATCTGCCCTTCCAGATGCGCACTGATGAAATCGACAAACACCCTGATTTTCTGCGAGAGCTGACGGCTTGAGGGCCAAACCAGGCTCAAGGGATTAGGGCCGATCAGATGATCGCCCAAGACCCTGTGCAACGAGCCATCGGCCAAGGGTTCGCGCGCCAGGAAGTCCGGAAGAATCCCCACACCGAACCCGCTGATGATGGCGCTGCACACCATGTCCATGTTGTTGCAGGTCAGGACGGTACGCGTGCGAATTTCAGCCTCGCCGACGCGAAGCTTGAGCGGCCAGTCCTGTAGCTTGCCACTTTTGAAAAACCGGAAACGAACGCCCAGATGACTGTCCAGGTCTCTGGGCGTTTTTGGCGTGCCATGACGCGCCAGGTAGTCAGGCGATGCGCAGATGATCAACTGCACCGGCAGCAAAGCGCGCTTCATCAAGCGCGAGTCCGGCAACTCGCCGCCACGAATCGCGATGTCGATGCCCTCCTCGATGAGGTCGACCATCTGGTCGCTGAAATCGATGTCCAGTTCGATGTCCGGGTATTGGGACATAAATTCGAGAAACGCTGACTGGAACAGGTGATAACTGGCGATCGGCAAGCTCAGTCGCAAGCGCCCGCGCGGGGTTTCGGTGGAGCGTGACAACGCCGCCTGGGCATCGTCCAGATCATCGAGAATGCGCCGACAGCGTTCCTGAAACATCCGGCCTTCATCAGTGAGACTGATGCTGCGGGTCGAGCGCTGAAACAGTCGCACGCCGACCTGCTGTTCAAGCCGCGTCACGCCTTTGCCAACCGCCGAGGCAGACAATCCGAGCGCCCTGCCCGCCGCGACAAAACTGCCCAGTTCAGCCGCTCGTATGAAGGGCATGAGCCCACTGAGCCGATCCATCACCTATCTCCTATTCGAGCGTTTTATTCCGATATAAGCGGAATATTTGCCGTTTTTAACACGATTACCGCCGCCCTATCATCCTTGCATGTTCAAACTTCAGCAAAGGATTCTCCCGATGGAAAGCTCAGCGGCTTCGCGTACAACGCAAAAAAACCTGGTGTTGCTGGCCGTGTGCATCGCGGCCATCACCATGCCGTTCAACTTCACGGCCGCCGCTGTCGCACTGCCGGCGATTGGCCGGGCCTTCAGCGGTAGCCCCATGCAACTCAATTGGGTGACCAACGCTTTCATGCTGACCTTCGGCAGTTGCCTGATGGTGGCAGGCGCACTGGCCGACAGTTTCGGTCGCAAGAAAGTCTTCATCGGCGGCGTAGCGTCGTTTGCGGTGCTGTCAGCGGCGCTGACGTTTGCTGCCGATCTGACCACTTTCGATCTGCTGCGCGCGGCCCAAGGGATCGCCGCTGCGGCGGCTTTCTCAGGCGGCATGTCGGCCCTGGCGCAAGTGTTCGATGGACCCGCGCGAATCCGTGCGTTCAGTTTTGTCGGCAGCAGTTTTGGCATCGGTCTGGCATTCGGACCGATTGCGGCGGGCGTCATGATTGAAGCGTTTGGCTGGCCGACGATTTTCCTGCTGATTACGCTGCTGGCCTCGATCGCTTTTATTCTGGCGGCGCGGCACATGGACGAATCGCGCAATCCGCAGGCGGGCGGAATCGATTGGCCCGGTGCAATCAGCTTCACCTGGGCCTTGGGGATCTTCACCTATGGCGTGCTCAAGGTGCCGCAAAGCGGTTGGAGCGATCCGCTTGTGCTCGGCTTGTTCGCCGTTGCCTTACTCTCGTTCATTGCCTTCGTGGTAATCGAACAACGGGTCGCCCAGCCGATGCTCGACCTCAGCCTGTTCCGCTACCCGCGCTTCGTCGGCGTGCAATTGCTCGCCGCCGCCCCGGCCTATGCCTTTGTGGTGTTGCTCCTGTTACTGCCCGTGCGTTTTGTCGGCATCGACGGCATGAGTGAAATCGACGCCGGCCGGCTGATGATTGCGCTGTCGGCACCGCTGTTGTTTCTGCCGATCGTGGCGGGCTACCTGACTCGCTGGTTATCCCCATCGACGATCTGCGGCGTGGGATTGCTCGTGTCGGCAGCGGGTCTGTTCTGGCTCAGTCATGTGCCAAACGGCAGCGCGCCTTGGGCGCTGGCATTGCCGATGTTAGTGATTGGCATCGGCATCAGCCTGCCTTGGGGCTTGATGGATGGGCTGGCGGTCAGCGTCGTTCCCAAGGAACGGGCCGGCATGGCCACCGGCATTTTCAGCACCACGCGAGTCGCCGGTGAAGGGGTCGCGGTCGCGGTGGTCAGCGCCCTGCTCTCGGCACTGACGGCCAGTCATCTAAGCCCCTCGACCAACACCGCAGAGGCTGCACAGCACCTGGTCACCGGCGATGTCCCGGGGGCTTCCACGCTATTGGCCGGAACCAGCCATGCCGCGCTGATCAATGGCTATAGCGCCGGTTTCAGTACATTGCTGCTGGTATTGACCTCGATCACTGTGGTGACGGCAGGCGTGGTTTTTCTGTTCCTTGATCGTGGGAATGAGCAGAACGACGAAGCCGCGCCGGCCCTTGAACCGGCGGACTGATCGCGTTAACGATGTCAGGCCGACGCTTTATAGATATCCCCGGCCTCCATCACCGCCGTCGTATAACCGTTCCTGACAACCCCCAACATCGCCTGCCCCATCGAAACGGTGGTCAACACCTGCCGCGGGAACAGCCAGCGCAAGAGCGGCATTAACGGCGCCATCACGATGTAGGTCCAGCGATACACCGAGGTCTTGGAGGTGGCGCCATTCAACGGCTGGATCATCCCCGGTCGAAACAGGTAAACCGCTTTGAACGGCAACCGCAGCAGCGCATTCTCGGTACGGCCCTTGACCCTCGCCCACATGCTTTTGCCCTTTTCGCTGCTGTCGGTGCCGGCACCCGAGACATACACGAAGGTCATGTTCGGGTTGAGTCGCGCGAGCACTTCGGCCACCGCCAGGGTCAGCTCATAGGTGAGGCGCGAATACTGCGCCTCATCCATCCCGGACGATGAAACGCCCAGGCAGAAGAAGCAGGCGTCAAAGCCTTGCAACCGGGATTCAACACCGCTGAGCCGGGTCAAGTCCGGCACCACCAGCGATTGCAGCTTGGGGTCCGTCGCCTCGACTGCGGTTCGGCCGACGACGACCACTTGCTCGACATCCGCCGCCAGCAGGCTTTCGCGCAGTACGCCCTGGCCGACCATGCCGGTGGCGCCGAAGATCAGTGCTTTCATGAACGGCGAATCCTGATTGAGTGGAACGATCAAATACCTGTGGGAGCGAGCCTGCTAGCGAAGAGGCCGTCATATCCGGCATCAACGTCGCCGGACACTTCGCCTTCGCGAGCAAGCTCGCTCCCACAGTAGTTCGGTGTCGATGTTACAGGTGATCAGCGTCAATCACCGCTTTGGCAAACGCCTGCGGATCTTCCTGCGGCAGGTTATGGCCAATGCCGCCATTGATCAGTCGGTACTCATATTTGCCGGTAAAACGTTTGGCATAGTCTTCGGCAGCGGGATGCGGCGCGCCGTTGGCGTCACCTTCCATCGTGATGGTCGGCACCGTGATGCTCGGTGCCTTGGCCAGCCGTTGCTCCAGCGCTTCATATTGGGGTTCGCCCTGAACCATGCCCAGGCGCCAGCGATAGTTAAAAATCGTGATCGCGACATGGTCCGGGTTATCCAGCGCCGCAGCACTGCGGTCGAAAGTGGCGTCGTCAAAGGTCCATTTCGGGGACGCTATTTGCCAGATCAGCTTGGCGAAGTCATGGCGATTTTTTTCGTAACCGGCCTCGCCACGGTCTGTCGCAAAGTAGAACTGGTACCACCATTGCAGTTCAGCCTTGGGTGGCAACGGATTTTTGCCTGCGGCCTGGTTACCGATCAGGTAACCGCTCACGGCAACCAGCGCTTCTACCCGCTCCGGCCACAGCGCCGCGACGATGTCCGCCGAACGTGCGCCCCAATCGTAACCGCCGAGCACGGCTTTTTTGATCTTCAGCGCATCCATGAAATCGATGACATCACTGGCCAGCGCGGCGGGTTGGCCGTTGCGCAGGGTCTTGTCAGACAGGAAATGCGTATCGCCGTAGCCTCGCGCATACGGGATCAACACCCGGTAACCCTTGGCCGCCAGCAACGGCGCCACGTCGCTGTAGCTGTGAATGTCGTAGGGCCAGCCGTGCAGCAGAATCACCACCGGCCCATCGGCCGGGCCGACCTCGGCGTACGCCACATTCAGCAACCCGGCGTTGACATGTTTCAGCGCGCCGAACGGGTCGACCTTGAGGGTGCTCGCGCTAGCTGCCACAGGCGCCGTGGTTTTGACATCCGCATGCGCCGCAAACGCAGCAACGTTCAGGACCGCGAAGAAGCTGGCTGCCGCTAGTTTGTTCCAGTTCATGGTGATTTCCTCCGGGTTGCAATGAAGACTAGTCGCGACGCGAGCCGCCTTGTCTCGATGAACCCATTCAATCGACCCTAGGTATCTGTCATGTGTCGTAAAACCACTGTTATTAAGGCCAAAGGTGTCAAACCGGCCGCTGGATACAGAGCGATACAAAGCCCACAGTCCGATCGGGTATTTCAAAGGGTTTTGTATCGGTCTGTATAAGAAACCGCTCCGGATACGCAAACCCCGATTTCGCGGCGTTCCTGCACACATCCCCGATACACCCGAGCTTTCAACTGTGAACACCAGATAGCGCTGACCCACTCAGCGCTACTGACTCACTCAACTTAAATGCACGGAGAATCATCCATGTTCAACTTCTCGAAATTCTCGTCCCTGGCACTCGGTCTGGCATTGGTTGGCGGCCTCGGCCTGTCGAACCTGGCTTCGGCCAACACCCTGAGTGCGGCCTCCCACAGCCCGGTCAAGCAACTGCTGGCGGAAGGTGGCTCGGATCGACTGCAACAGAATCGTGTTGCGGAATATGGCTCTGAAAACCTGCAAAAGAATCGTGTCGCCGAGGGTGGTTCGGATCGCCTGATCCAGAATCGCGTGGCAGAAGGCGGCGCCGACCGCCTGCAAGAACTGCGCGAACGTGTTGCGCTGATCAGCCCGAGCAACGCCGTGAACGCCGGAGTGGTCGTTGCAGAAAACCGCCCTGAGTTCGGCTCTAAATATCAGCGCTACTGATCACAATCCAGCCACAACCGAAATCCCCTGTGGGAGCGAGCCTGCTCGCGAATGGGACCTGACAGACAACTTCAATGTTGAATGTACAGGCCTCTTCGCGAGCTGGCTCGCTCCCACAATGTTTTTGTGCCGGGCACAGAAAATGCGATCAACACCTATCAACTGTGGAAGCGGGCTTGCTCGCGAAAGCGGTGTAACAGACGATATTTTTGTTGAATGTCAGGCAGTCTTCGCGAGCAAGCCCGCTC
>NZ_JBSPCZ010000029.1:0-64483 GCF_056161485.1 Pseudomonas sp. 5Vm1k | reverse complement strand
GCAACCGACTCGCTATGTCTGGAACGCCAAAGGCGAAGATATCTTGAACAAAATCCAGCGCGCCCGTGAGGCAATGGGCTCATAGGCTAATGGGTAAATTATTTAGAGAACAGCACACTAGCGGCATTTTCACACAGCTTGGGTTAGTTGCTGACCTTCGCCTAGTCGTTGAGCTGCCAGGATTTTCCTAAGCGAGTCGTGACCAATTGTATGGTCAGCAAATAGTAATAGCGCGTCGATTCAGTGTGCTGGTTTAGGTGGTGATTCAAAAACCACGCAAGGTGTTTTCTCTGCCAAGTCCATGGATTGTCGCGTTGCCAGCGTTCAGCGATAGCTGTTTGGATAGCCTTCGCCTGACGCAGGTGGCGTTGGCGGGTGGTGTGCGATCCGGTCAGGACTCCAGCCAGGAACAGTTCCATATCGAATACCTTACTCATGCTGGGCCCCCGATGTAAGCCGAAACTACGTCGATACGACCGTGCCCCAGTTCATAGCTGATTTGTGCTCGGGCCTCCTGATTTAGGTGTCGGTTAAGCTGATCGCAATGGCCACCGTTGATGGGCGCAGGATGATGGGTGATTTGCTCGTAGCGTTCGCATGCATAGGCCGCCCGCAACTCGTGGAAACCTTTGAGGTGGTGCTTATTGAGGATGTTTCGTGAGGGGCGGACGATTCTCTGTTGGAAATCGAGGTAGCTTTCGTGCGGTGCAAGTAGGTTGCGGCTACCGTCGGGCGAGACCTGATCGGCAAACCTCAGCACATCACGAATATGATCATCTACCGTAATCCAACGAGGAGCTGACGCACCCGAGCGGCCACCTTTGGTGCCGTCCTGAATGTTGATCTTGCCGTATTGTTCGGCCTCACGCTTTAGGCGCGGAAGGTCGGCTAAAATGGCCTCACGTAGACGCATGCCGGTGGCTCGCGCTAACTGAGCGATGGCCGCGGCACGCGGCTGCTGGTGTGCGCAAAGCACCTCTACGATCCGCTTCACGTGTTCGCGGTCTTGGCCTTGCGGCACTGAGCGACGAACACTGGCCCGCTGCATTCCCAACGCCTTGCTTGGGCTCGGTACTTTCACGGACTGATCACCGCGAAGCGCGGCCATGGTTCGGTTCACGCTGGACACTCGGTTTTGCGCGGTGGCGATGCCTATAGCGCTTTGTTCAACTTGCTGACGCAGATATCTGGCGTAGTCCAGCAAGGTCTGCCGATCAATTTGTCGTGCATCGTTAAATCCTGGTCCATCCTCAGATCGACACCACCGAACAAACGCCTGCCAGCGATCACTGTGCGCTTTGACCGTCCCGTAATGCCCGCCGCCAAACAGATCTTTCAGCGCTTGCGGCCCGGCATAGCTTAGTTGCCGGCCATAGCCAAAATTGCGTCCATCTCGCCTGCCCATCAGTGCCATGATCGAACTCCTCTCGAAGCCAAAACTTTAAAACTTTCCCCACGTCATCCCGCCAAGAATGTTGAGTGTTATCAGGGATCAAGGCCCCTGCGACCTGTGAGGGTTGTCCACTAACGCGGGGCTGGCGGCTCCTTACGACCGGGAGCTTGGGCACCTCATGATCTGGCCTCCTGAACACCGATAGAGGTGGGCGGGTGGAGGCTACACTGGCTGACGAAACTAGCGCCGCGAGATCCTGAGTCGGATGAAGGCAGGGATGCGATGACCGGGGCATGCCTGACTGTCAGTCAGGTGCAGTCCATTCCGTGGGCTGCGGCACCATCATCTGCATCGCTGTTGCTGGTGACTTCGGTGTTTGTCACGCCGATTGTCACGAGGGGGAATGCCGCAAAGCCTTGTACGAGTTGGGCTGCAGCAGCGGTAGGAGCGCCCGTCTCTTTCTGGGAGAAAGAGACGGGCGCAGGTTGGCGCACGGGAATGGCCAAGCGGATAGGTTGCTGCAGGGCAGCTATGAAAGGGGATGAGTTGCCGCAGTGGGCACACTGGAAAAAGTAGGCATCCATCACATCGCAGTGACCGTGCGAGCCGCCGGACGCTAATCGCACTTTGGGAGAACCACCACCGTGTGGCGTAGCCTTAAAGGTTCTGGCTACCTGGGTTGCTGTCGGCGACAGCGCTTTGCCCGATCTTTTCTACGCCTGTGGATAATTCGGGTCAAGACTCCAATTTTCGGGAGTTCTGCGGCTGTGGATGAAATTATCCACCGGTGGAAATCAGTGGTTTTCCACAGACAGCTGTATGGGCTTTAGATTTTTTAAATGAGGTCCATCCAAGCAGGGCGGCTTTGCAGCCCCGCTTGGATGGACCCGCGTGGAAGGGCGGACTGCGGTGATCTCATTGGCTTACCCACGTTTGGATGCGCCACGGCTATTTTGTAGGGCGGTGATGTTGTTGCCGACTGGGTGAGCGAATTCGTGAGGCGTTACATGGCCGCTGCGATTGGCATCAATGTAGTTGCTCCACCACGCCATGATCAGCCGGCGCTGCTCCAGAAATTCAGCTTTGTGGATATACGCGGCGCGCACGCGGTTGCGTTCCTTATGACTCATTTGCCGTTCGATGGCTGCGTCGGTCCATAACCCGGACTCCAGCAGGGCGCTACAGGCCATGGTCCTAAAGCCGTGGCCGCACACGTCCTTGCTGGTGTCATAGCCGACGTTGCGGAGCATGGTGTTCACTGTGTTCTCGGACATGGGCTTCCAGTACTTGTGGTCGCCCGGTAGCACCAACTCTGAAAAGCGACTGAAGCTGCGCAGGCGCTCCAGTATTTCGATGACCTGCGGCGATAACGGAACCATTTGAATGTCGCCGTTCATCTTGGTCCCGCGTGTGGAGTTGCGTACCCCTTCAATCGGTGCGCGAGTATCGGGGATTTCCCACATGGCGCGTTGGAGGTCGAACTCACTCCATCGAGCGAAGCGCAGCTCGCTGGAGCGGACGAATACATGCAACGTCAACAGGACGGCGAGGCGCGTCAGTTCGCGGCCGTTGTAGTTGTCGATACGGTGCAGCAGTTCGGGTAGGCGGTTGAGGGAGAGGGCCGGGCGATGGACTGTGCGCGGCGCGTGAATCGAGCCTGCCAGATCGAGGGCAGGATTCATGGTGATCTGCCGAGCCCTTTTGGCCCCGCGCATGATGGTGGATAAGTAGTTCTGTACCCTTAACGCCACATCCATGGTGCCGCGTTCCTTGATGCGCTGGGTGATCTCTAGCAGGTCGTGGGTATTGAGTTCGGCGATGGGGCGTTGGCCGATCAGCGGGAAGACGTGGGTGCGCAGTCGGCTCATCACGGTTTTTGCGTGTCCTTCGGTCCAGCGACGGGACATGTCGGCGTGCCACTCCAGAGCAACGGTTTCGAAAAGCAGTGCCGCCCGTTGGGCTACGATCTTGGCCTTCTTCTTTTCTTCCATTGGGTCGAGGTTGTCGAGCAGCAACGCCTTGGCTTCGTCTCGCTTACGTCGTGCGACGGAAAGGGTAACGATGGGGTAATTGCCGATGATGAGCGTACCTTCCTTGCCGTTGGGCTTGGTGTACTTCAAGCGCCAGGTCTTCACGCCATTGGGTTTGACGAAAAGGTACATGCCTCCGCCGTCGAACAGTTTGTAGGCGCGTTCGCGGGTTTTGGCGGTGCGGCATTGCAGGTCGCTGAGGGGGATCGCAAGACGTGGCATAGGGGTACGCGCTCCTGACCGGGAAATCGCAGTACCCCTAACATACCCTTGGGGAAGGGGGATTTTGTTGGATCCCGACAGAGGGTCCTGGAACGAAAAAACCCGCCAAATGGCGGGTTTTCGGGGCTTCCAGAGCATTCGGTGGAATGCAATGGAGCCTAATGTGGTGCCGGCACCAGGAGTCGAACCCGGGACCTACTGATTACAAGTCAGTTGCTCTACCAACTGAGCTATACCGGCGTGTTAGGGCGACGATTATAGCGATTGGGTTGGTTCTGTAAACCCCTGAATTCAGACTATTTTTACTCGACCCTCAGGTTACCCGCGAACCAGCGCTTTTCTGAGTTTCTGAAGGGTGCGCCAGCCTCGGCTATTTTGCATCGCACGCAGCTGCGCTTCCGCCAGTTCTGCCCGTTGTAGGGCGATGGCGAGTTGCTGTTCGGTGGCGCTGACGGGGTGGCTGAGCGCATGCCCCTGGCACAGTTGAAAGTTGTCGAGGTTGCACGGTGGGATGTCGAAGGCGGGTTTGAGGTTCAGGTGTTCGTTGGCCAGGAACCAGGTGTTGATGCCGTCGAACAGGACGGCCTCGTAGCCGGCGTCGGTGACGAGGTGTTCCCACGTGTGGTCGCGGGCCCATGGGGTTTCGATGAGGATGATCCAGGGGCGCCAGGTGGCGAAGTTCATGCCGCGCAGGACGGTTTCTTCGTGGCCTTCGACGTCGATTTTCAGGAAGTGGATGGGGCGATCTTGAGCGTATTGCTCGCAGATGGAGGTGAGGGTGCGGGCTTTGACGGTTTGGCGCTGGATGTCCATGCCCAGGGCTGTGCGTTCCTGGGCGGTGGCCGGGTCGACGGTGGAGAGGCCGGTGCCGGGGATGCCATAGAGGGTGAGTTCGTCGGCGCTGTCACTGGCTACGCATTGCAGGTTGGTGTCGTTGGGGCGTTGTTGGCACAGGGCGTCGTAGTAGGTTTGCATCGGCTCGACGTTGATGCCGCTCCAGCCACGGTCGTAGAAGGCTTTGGTGACGGAGTCGTGGGTGGGGTCGTTGGCACCGACGTCGATGTAGAAGCCGTTTTCGAACTGTTTGAGGACACGCCACAGGCGGATGTCTTCGAAATTCTGTGCGTAAGAAATGAAGGTCACTGTGGCTTCCTGTCAGTTATTCGTGGTCGCGCTAGTGGCGTCCTTGGCTTCTTGTATAACAAGGGCGATTGCCGGGCGCAATTTTCCGTCCAAGGCGTCCGGGATTCGGCGGTTATGTCCTTTTGATTGAATGCTTATGCACAATTGGGCGTCCTCCAAGCTTAATCAACGCCGCTTTTGTGGACTCGTTCTCATTTGTTCGCAAATCCCTGTTTTTAGGGTTTTTTATTTGTGTGTACGAAAAATGAACAGTTGTGTTTCAGTCACGAAACAGCGCATTTATTGGATCCATGAGAATTTCATCAACAGAGTTATCCACAGGCTGGGACTGTTTAAGTGCGTTCGGCCAGGAGCAGTAAGTTGCGCGGTGTGAGCGGGGTTTCACAGAAGGTGCCAAGACGAACGGTATAACCCTGCTCGATCAGGAAAAGTGCCCGATCCAGTACCAACCACAGCTCCAATGGGCGTCGGAAAAGGCCACGCAGCAGCTCCAGATTGCGCACTTCAGCCAGTCGCTGCCAACCGGCCGCTTCAAGCGCCGGCCAATCCTGCGGGCCGATTGTGGATAAGTCCTTCAGTGCGGCCAAATGATGGCAGTAGTCGGCGAAGGGTTTATCCAGCCAGGCGCTGGGCAGGGAGGGCGTTGGCAGGTATTCGTCGATGCCCCGCAGTTGCCGTTGCAGCAGGTCGAAGCCAAGGCGTCGAGCCATGGACGTGTCGCGCTGACGGCGGACTCGAGCGCCCGCGGTGACGGTTTCGCTCATCGGTAATGCGAGATCTTCGAGGGACAGCTGTAGGCCGGATCGCGAACCTTCCGAGGAAAGCGCCTCATAGGTTGCCCGACTGATCCGGTTGTAGCAGCAAGGCGCAACGGCCATTTGTTTGCAACCGACGGCGCTGGCGAGCTGGATCAACCGTACATGCAGGTCACCGCAGGCGTGCAGCGCGACCGGGGTGTGATCAGCGCTTAATAAAGCAGAAGTGCCCGGCGCGAGTACATCTTGCTCAACATGCAACGCATGCAAATGGTGATGCTGGCTGAGTACCTGGCCGCTCAACACCAAAGAAGGGTCGTATTCCAAACAGGTCAGTTGTTGCCCGGTTTGCAACAGACGTCGGCCCAAGTGCCCTTTGCCCGAACACCAATCCAGCCAATGCTTCGGCGCTTCAGCAAACCGTAGGCGACTGGCAAACGCCTCGATCTGCTGCCACTTGCGCCCCGGCACATCGACGTTCAGCCGATGTCCTGCCGCTTCAAGGGCATGAGCTGGCAACTCACCCACCGAACTCAGCTCAAGGGACAACGCCGCCAATGAAGCAAACGGCTCCGGCGCATCCAGCAAGCAAGGTTGGTTATGGCTGTTTTCCGCATCCTCCAGCGACCGCCCACGTAGCCATAAAGATAACGACGGGTAGGACGCTTCCCAGGGAAGTTGCAGATGAGTAAACGGTCGAGGCTTCCACAGCGCCTGATGCTCAATCAGAAAAGCATCCAGCGCGGTGAAACGGGCGAGTAGGGCCTCGCCCGTCAGCACGTAGGAAGAATCAACGCCCTTGGCAGGCATCGACGCGCAACCAGCGCTCCAGCAGCTTGAAGCCGCGAACCAGCACGTAAGCCATCAATAGATAGAACATGCCCGCCGCGAAGAAGATCTCCACCGGCAGGTAGGTGCGAGCAATGATGGTACGGGCCATGCCGGTCAGTTCCAGCAAAGTCACGGTGCTGGCCAGGGCGCTGGCCTTGAGCATCAGGATCACTTCGTTGCTGTAGGCCGGCAGGCCGATACGCGCAGCACGGGGCAGGATGATATAGAACAGCGCTTTGGGCCGGGACATGCCCAGCGCCCGCGCCGCTTCAATCTCGCCCGGTGGAATCGCCTGGATCGCGCCACGCAGGATCTCGGCTATATAAGCCGCCGTGTGCAAGGTCATGGTCGCCGTGGCGCACCAGAACGGATCGCGCAGGTAGGGCCACATCGAGCTGTTACGCACCGCATCGAACTGCGCCAGGCCGTAATAGACGAGGAACAGTTGAACCAGCAAAGGCGTGCCACGGAAAAAGAAGATGTACGCGTAGGGCAATGACCGCACGTACCAGCGTCGCGACGAGCGCGCGATGCCCAGCGGAATCGCCAGCAGCAAACCGGCGATCACAGCAATGGCCACCAGTTCCAGGGTCAATGTTGCGCCTTGGGCCAGTTTTGGCAGCCACTTGATGATGACTTCCCAGTTCATGAGGCGCTCCTCGCAAAGCCGCGAGCGGCGCGTCGTTCCAGAAAGTACATGCCGGTCATGGCCAGGATGGTCAGGCCCAGGTACATGAACGCCGCCACCATAAAGAAGGTGAATGGCTGTTTGGACACGGTCACGCCGATTTGCGCGTGACGCATGATTTCTTCCAGGCCGATCACCGACACCAGCGCGGTGTCTTTCATCAGGATCATGAACAGGTTGCCCAGGCCCGGCAGGGCGATGCGCCACATCTGCGGCATGATCAGTCGGGTGAAGATGCGAAATTTCGACAGGCCCAGGGCCACGCCGGCTTCACGGTGACCTTTGGGGATCGCCAGAATCGCGCCGCGAAACACTTCAGTGGCGTAGGCGCCGAAGCACAGGCCCAGCGCGATTACGCCCGCGGCGAAGGCGCTGAGTGAGAGATCGGGATTGCCGAAAAACTCGCCCAGGGCACGCATCAAATTGACGGTGCCGAAGTAGATCAACAGCACCCAGAGCAATTCCGGGATGCCGCGAACCAGCGTCGAATAAGTGCCGCCCAGCCATTGCAACGGCTTGTGCGGGGAAGTCTTGGCCAAGGCGCCGAGCAGACCGAGTACCAGCCCCAGGCACAAGGCCGAGAGTGCCAGTTTCACAGTCATCAGCGCGCCAGCGGCGAGCGCCGGGCCGAATCCGTAGAGGTCGATAATCATGGATTTCTTTTCAATCGCGGCAGGCAATGCCAAGGACTGGCGCCGTCAGCGAACGGCGCCGGTCAGGCAGGTCAGAATCAATAGATGCTGAACGGGAAGTACTTGTCGTTGATCTTCTTGTAGGTGCCGTCTTCAACGATTTCTTTCAGGGCGAGGTTCAGCTTCGCGCGCAGAGGGTCGCCTAGACGTACAGCGATACCGATCTTGTCGCTTTCTTCCACTGGGTCGCCCTTGAATTCGTAAGGGCGGCCGGCGTCGCTTTTCAGCCACTCGTAGTTGACGTACTTGTCGGCCAGGATGCCGTCAAGACGACCGGAAGTCAGGTCGAGATAGGCATTTTCCTGGGTGTCGTAGAGTTTTGTTTCAACGCCTTCCATGTGGTCTTCCATCCAGGTACCGGCGAGGGTCGCACGTTGTGCGCCGATCACTTTGCCTTTCAGGGAGTCCTTGTCGGTTTTGAAGTCGACGTCTTTCTTGGCGATGAATTGCAGTTTGTTGGAGTAGTACGGGTCGGTGAAGTCCACTGCTTGCTTACGCTCGTCAGTGATCGACATCGAGGAAATCAGGAAGTCGAACTTCTTGGCGTTCAGGGCCGGAATGATGCCATCCCAGTCGGACGTAACCACGGTGCAATCGACTTTCATCTTGGCGCACAGGGCGTCGCCGATTTCTTTGTCGAAGCCGACGACATTGCCACTGGCATCTTTGTTGTTGAACGGCGGGTAGGCCGCTTCGATGCCCATCTTCAAGGTCTCGGCGACGGCACCGGCGCTAAACGCCAGGGTGACGGCAGCCGCCAGGAAGATTCTTTTGTAGTTCTGCATGCGGGTAGCTCCGTTAGCGGTTGCTGGACATGAATTGTTTGCAGCGCGCCGAAAGCGGGTTGTCGAACACCTGCTGTGGCGATCCTTGTTCTTCTACCAGGCCCTGGTGGAGGAACACCACTTCGCTGGACACCTGACGGGCAAAACCCATTTCGTGGGTAACCAGCAACATGGTGCGGCCTTCTTCGGCCAGTGCGCGGATGACATTAAGTACTTCCTGGACCATTTCCGGGTCAAGGGCAGAAGTCGGTTCGTCGAACAGGATCACCTTGGGCTGCATCGCCAACGTGCGGGCAATCGCCGCCCGTTGTTGCTGGCCGCCGGACAGTTGCGCCGGGTAGGCGTGACGCTTGTCAGCGATGCCGACCTTGGCCAGCAAGGCTTCGGCGACTTCGATGGCTTCGGCTTTACTCTGGCCGAGTACCCGACGCGGGGCTTCGATGATGTTGTCGAGCACGCTCATGTGCGGCCACAGATTAAAGTTTTGAAACACAAAACCGATCTCGCTGCGCAGGCGATTGATCTGTTTGCCGTCGGCGGCAACCAGTTCGCCGTTCTTCGCGGCTTTGAGTTTGAGTTCTTCGCCGGCTACCAGGATTTGTCCCTGGTGCGGGTTTTCCAGCAGGTTGATGCAGCGCAGGAACGTGGACTTGCCGGAACCGGAGGAACCCAGGATCGAGATCACATCGCCGTCGCGGGCGGTCAGCGAGATGCCTTTGAGCACCTCAAGCTGTCCGTAGCGTTTGTGCAAGTTGCGGATTTCAAGCGCGGGCGTGGCCTCAGCCATGTGCGTTCCTCATAGTGTTTCGCTCCTGCTGTTGGCGGCCTTCCTGGCGAGGCGGCCAAGCTAGCATAGCGTTCGAATGGCAGCCAACAGCGCTACGGGCGGTAAACGGATGGCATGTGGCAGGTTGTCGCATCGGTACAGCAGTCTGTCGCGCTGCTATCAACCGAACAGCCGTTTGAAGCAGTTGCCCGGCGGGTGTCACGTAAAAAAAGGCGCGATGTTGCCAGCTTTGGCGGGGTGTTGGAAGCGCTAACCGGCCAAACGTTCCTGATCTGCACTTTTATTGTGCATCCCGCATTTTTTCAGTGTGTTTCTGGTGCGCTGATTCGTTCTACAAGTGGGTCGCTGGGTAACGCTCTGGCGAATTGCCATTAATCTCAATGACTTGCGATGACTGCCCGGTCAGGCGGAGAGCCGCGGTTCTGGGGAGTCTGTAACATTTTGGCGCAATTATTGCGTGCAGAATACGGAACGCCCCGTTGGATTCTTTTTACGAGAAAGAAATGCCAGACGCGGTGGACTGAATCGCTTTCTTTGCAAAGGTAGTTTCAATGAGCAGCACCCAAAGCTCTAATGGCCTCGAACAGGGGCTCAAACCGCGTCATGTGACCATGTTATCGATCGCCGGGGTTATCGGCGCCGGGCTGTTCGTCGGCTCGGGTCATGCCATTGCCGCTGCCGGTCCAGCCGTGCTGCTGGCCTACGCCGCCGCCGGCGCTTTGGTCGTGCTAGTGATGCGCATGCTCGGCGAAATGGCCGTTGCCTCGCCGGACACTGGCTCCTTCTCGACATACGCCGATCGCGCGATTGGTCACTGGGCCGGTTTCACCATCGGCTGGTTGTACTGGTGGTTCTGGGTGTTGGTGATTCCGCTGGAGGCCAACGCCGCCGCGACCATCCTGCACGCCTGGTTCCCGAACGTGGCGATCTGGGCGTTCACCCTGGTCATCACATTGCTGCTGACGGTGACCAACCTGTTCAGCGTGAAGAACTACGGTGAGTTCGAATTCTGGTTCGCCCTGGTTAAAGTCATCGCGATCATTGGCTTTATTGGCCTCGGCATCATGGCGATTTTCGGCTTCCTGCCGAACAGCCAGGTCAGCGGCGTTTCGCATCTGTTCGATACCCAAGGCTTCCTGCCAAACGGCATGGGCGCAGTGTTGGGCGCGATCCTGACCACCATGTTCTCCTTCATGGGCACCGAGATCGTGACCATCGCGGCCGCCGAATCGAAGAACCCTGGCCAACAAATCTCCAAGGCCACCAACTCGGTGATCTGGCGGATCGGCTTGTTCTACCTCGTGTCGATCTTCATCGTCGTGGCCCTGGTGCCATGGAATGACCCGGTTCTGGCCGCTGTCGGTTCCTATCAGACCGTGCTTGAACGCATGGGCATCCCGAATGCCAAACTGATCGTCGACATTGTGGTTCTGGTTGCAGTGACCAGCTGCCTGAACTCGGCGCTGTACACCGCTTCGCGGATGATGTTCTCCCTGGGCAAACGCGGTGATGCACCGGCCGTTTCCCAGCGCACCAACAAAAGCGGCACGCCGTACTGGGCTGTGATCCTGTCCACCGCTGCTGCGTTCCTGGCAGTGTTCGCCAACTACGTGGCCCCTGCCGCCGTGTTCGACTTCCTGTTGGCCACCTCCGGCGCCATCGCGCTGCTGGTGTACCTGGTGATCGCGATCTCGCAACTGCGTATGCGTAAGCAGCGCATGGCCCGCGGCGAAAAAATCGCCTTCAGCATGTGGCTGTTCCCGGGCCTGACCTACGCGGTGATCATTTTCATCGTCGCGGCCCTGACCATCATGCTGTTCCAGGAAGCCCACCGCGTGGAAATCCTCGCGACCGGGTTCCTGAGTTTGCTGGTAGTGGCGGTCGGGTTGTTCGTAGCCCGTCGTCGCAAGCAACAGAAGCTTGGTGCGGTGGTGCTGAACTGATTCACACCGGGTAATGCAAAACGGCCGCTGTCAGTGATGACAAGCGGCCGTTTTTGTTTCCACTCGAAGGCGATTACTCGGCCTTTTCTTCCGGCGCATCCAGCGACTCGCGATAGCTGTCGAGCGCGGTGCCAAAGTCGGTGATGAACTGCGGATCGGTCAGCCAGGCCTGGGCGGTATCGCGGTCCATGCCGTCGGCCCACATGCGGTAGTCGATCAGCATGTCGGCAGCCAGGTGGGTGGCGGCCATGGCTTCGTTGTCGGCGTTTTCCATGTCCAGCAGTTCTGGATGGTCGCTGATGATCACGGCGAGGTTCGACAGCAGGGTCAGCAGCATGTCGTTGCGGCCGATGGCTTCGGCGTCGCGCATTTTGCTGAACATCGCCAGGGTGTATTCCGGGATCGGCTCGCCGATTTCACCCAGGTCATCGTCCAGCGCGGCGGGTTTGCGGCCGTGGATGTTGATTTGCTTGGCTTTGATCTTGGCGCGTTTGGCGCGTTTCTGTTGCTTGTTCAGGGAGGCCATGGGAGCTCAGTTCGGTTTCTGTTGGTTTTGGGCTGCGATGCTTTCGGACGCCGCCACGTAGTCAGCCTGGAAGGCCGGGGATTCGATCCACGCGAGGGCGGCGGCTTCGTCGGCTTCGGCGGACCATTGGCGATACTCGATCAGCGCCGCGATGATGAAATCTGTCGCTGTTTCTTCGCCTTCCTGCGTTAGCACCAGACCGAGCAACGGGTGTTCGAGAAAGGCTACGCACATCGCCTGCTGGCTGATCTTTGCCGCATCGATCATCTCTTTGAACAGCTCGGTCAGATCCACCGATTCGAAGTCGATGCGATCATCGTTCGGGTCCAGCTCGACCGGCGCAGCAGCTCGTTGGGTGCGGTTCTGCTTGGCCTTGGCTTTGGCGCGGGTGGCGCGTTTTTGCTGCTTGTTGGCGGAGGCCATGGGCGTCGTTCCGTATTTCGTTGAGAGGGCAGGTCACTCAGCTGCGTGGCACTCGCCGCCCGGGGGTATCGGGGGCCAGTTCGCCGTTCTGCAGCCAGGACAATGCAATGGGCCATAGTGTGGCTTGGTATGGGCTACGAAAAAAGGCGAAATGTCCGACTTCTTCTTCGCCGATGTCTTTCGGCTCGATTCGCAGATGGGTGGTCGTGCTGCCAGTGAAGTAGCCGAGTAGGCGTTCGATGGCCGGGACGGTGCCGTAAGGATCGTCGCTGATGCTGATGGCCAGGGTTTTCGCGCTGACGTTGGCGAACGGCAGCCGGCCGTGTTTTGCGTGGATCACACGACCGCTGGGGCGCTTCTCGTAGCGGTCGGTAGGCGTGCTCCAGTCGCGGACGACACCGGCAGGCGTGTCCTCCAGCCAGCCGAGGCGTTTGCCGGGGAAGTAGCCGCAGATCATCGTAACCAATGGCATCACTACGTGCCATTTGCCGAACATCCGCCAACGATGGGCCGGCGCATAGTCGCGCCAGTAAGCGAACTGCGCACCGACGGTCACCAAGTGCCGGATCAGGTGCCCAGAGGCTCCCAGGCCCGCCGCACAGCCGCCAAAGCTGTGGCCGACCACATCGATGGGCTGGCCGGGGAAATCGCGCTGTGCGCGCTTGAGCATCGCTTCGAAGTCCAATGCGCCCCAATCGGACCAGGTGGCGTCGAGTCCTTTCAGTGATGCCGGCCGTGATTCGCCGATGCCACGGTAGTCGTAGGTGATGACGTCGAAGCCGTTGGCGAACAGGTAGTCGGCGAAGCGCGAGTAGTGTCGGCAGCGGACCGAGGTGGCGGCGTTGATGATGACGACTGGGCGGGAGCTGTCGTGCTGGGCGTGCCGCCAGGTGAAACCGCCGAGGATAAAGCCGTCGGGAGCAGGCTCTTTGAATGAGGCTGCGGCGGTTCCGATGGGCGACTCTGCGGCTTGGGGCGTTGGAGATTGCGCGGATTGGATTTGTTGCCTCATTGGCGCTCCGTTGCTGACCAAGCCATTTTGGTCCGAGGAAGTTTATCTAGAGTTTGTCTAATCTTCGACGTCGGACGCGTTCCTGATTGCCCAGCGACCTTTATGTAAACCACCTGATTTTTCAATGCTTCTATCGCGCGTAGACATCGAATGCAGCAGATTGCGAAATTTGTTTTGCTTCTGTTTGTCGTCTAAAGCGTCTGACAGTTTGTCTAGGATCAGCGTGACCAGCTCAAGTCGTGATGCTGATCCGTATTGCCTTAAGTAATCGAGAACCAAGTCTTTGTAGTAGACATCATTGAATGCCCGGTTGCGAATGTAGTCGCTTTGGTTGCCAGTGCTGCGTGCCACTTGGGCGGCAGCGTAATAGTTCGGTTTACGCCCTTCAATAAGTCCTCGTTTGCGCAGCAATCCAGCATCATTGTCTGTAATTGGCTGTCTTTTTTGAACCTGGTCTAACAGCATTACGGTGCTCAATGGCAGATCCTGGTTTTCCAGCAATAGACGAGTGTAATTCTCGTCTATCACGTGTCCGTAGATCTCCAGTACAACTTTGTCTTCCGCAGACTTGGTGTAGTCAGGCAACGGAAAATAGCGACTGCGTTGGGACAGCGTCATGGCGCAAATACCGAATCCCATGGTGTCGATCATGTTCAGGCTGACCATGGCCTGAGTAAGCCAAGGATTGCGATAACGGCTCGGCGTATGCTCGCCGCTAAAATAGTGTTCAGGTTGCCCCTCAAAGAAACCTCCCGCATTTTCGAATACCAGTCGATCTACCCGCTCGGTGACGATGATGCGTGAACGCAGTTGATAATCCTGGTGGGCAACGCAGTTGTGCAGGGCCTCAAGGATTACGCGAGTGTCGTATTTGCTGACTTCTGTGGCCAACAACTGGTTTTGCGGGAAAAGCTTGTAGTCAAGATTGCGTATTCGATGCAGCACTTGCGTTGTTGCTAGTAGGAAGGGTGGGCCGAAATGCTCATAGGCTTGCTCTTCGCTCGCGAGCTTCCAGGTAATTTGCGCCAACGTTGGCAGGTGATGGCTAGCCTCTCGTTTACCTACCAGCAGTAACGCGGTGTGAGTAATGCAGCCCTGAATTGTCAGTTTTGCCTTGTTCAGAAAAGTCGCAAGATCCCAATTGGGAATGTCCTTGGCGGACGAGGCATTGCGGTGTTTCTCCGAAAACTTTTCTCGTGCAACGAGAAGCGCATGTTCATCCAGGTCATAGAAAGTCGCATCCGATACCTTTTCGGCCGACCAGTCTCGGGTGGCGATTGGCTCATTCAAAATGGCCTCCAGGCGTTCCTGCCGCATCTCGATCAATGCGTCGTCGAGTCGCTGCCACGCCTTGTCGTGTGCATAAATCGGCAATCTGGGCCGATGGCTGGGGATATGGAATACCCAGACGGTCTTGCCTGTATCGCTCGTGGTCAGGCTTTCGACGGCAAACCCTTCTGAGTTCAGATTGGTGCATCTTCCCAACAGCCGCTGGCGAATGTTTTCAGGTGTGTAGTCGTGAAACTGCTGGATTCCGACAATGTTTAAGGACGCGTCTTGCACGCCAATAATCAGATGCCCGCCTGCCATATTGGCAATTGCCGATAGGTAACTTGCGATGTCTGCACCTTTACGGCCGGATACGGCGTGGGTGAGGTTCTTGAATTCCTTCCACTCGCAGGCGGAGGTTTCCTTTGGGTATTTCTCGCGTAAGTAAGTTTGGAGGGCTGACTCGTTCATCGCGCTGCCTGACAGCGGAGGCGCTCTTCAATTGCCGCCCGCTCTCGATCCAGCTCTGCCCGCAATTCCTCTTCGCTCGGCAACACCAGTTTGTACTTGCTGGCGAACAGTTGTTCGTTGCCCTGTAACACCGAGTAGCGCACCACTGACTCGTTTTTTTGCGCGCAAAGAATGATGCCTACGGTCGGTCCGTCTTCGTCGCTACGCTTGAGGTCGTAGTACATGCGCACATACATGTCCATTTGCCCGAAATCCTGATGGGTCAATTCGCCGCGCTTTAGATCGAAGATGACAAAGCATTTGAGCAGGTAGTTGTAGAACACCAGATCGATGTAGAAGTCTCGGCCCTCGGTGCTTATGCGTTGCTGGCGGGCGACAAAGGCAAAACCTTTGCCCAGCTCAAGCAGGAAACCCTGAAGTTGTTCGATGAGTGCTTGTTCAAGTTCGGTTTCCAGAACGAGCCCCGCATTGGGCAGGCCGAGAAACTCCAGCATCACGGGATCCCGGATGAATTCACGGGGGCTTTCGAGCATCGCATGGATGTTGGTAACGGCTTCGGCCATGACGACAGACTTGTCCCGACTTATCAGCAGACGCTCGTAGTAGAGGGTATTGATCTGGCGTTCCAGGGCGCGGCTTGACCAGTTCTGGTTGGCGGCCTCGTCCATGTACCACTTGCGGGCGCTGTCGCTGTCGACTCGCAACAGTCGGCGGTAGTGGGTCCAGCTCAATTCGTGACGCAGTGCGTCACAAATCGGGAATGCCTGGTAGAAAAGACGCATGTAGCGAAGATTGGACGCATCAAAGCCTTTGCCAAATTGCGCAGTCAGATCCTTGGCCAGCGTCGACAGCAACTGCTTGCCATACACCGCGCGCCGAGCCCCTTCCTGCTCGAACTCCACAATATGCCGCCCAATCTGCCAGCAGGTCTGCACTTGCGCCGTATCCACCGCTCGCAACACTTTCTGCCGCGCCTGGCGAATCAGCTCGCCAAGATTGCCAAGTAGTGAGGTGATTTGTGGATCTTGAGTGTTATCGGGTTTGAGGTTGCTCATGAAGTCTTCCGCAGCTGGATGAACTGACGGAAAAGAATGCCAACGACGCACTGCTCAGCGATGCCGGGCGTTGCTGGTAGATCGGAAGGAAATTCCAGATTCGTTTTGCGGGATCAGGCTGACGACACCGGAGTCATTCGGAATACGCCGTGTAGTCCCATTCGCAGTGAGCCCAAGTCCCAATCAATCTAAAACTTGCGCATCCCGCCGGAAATCTAAAAGGAGTAGCAAATGGGTTCTACAGAACCCGGGAGTCGCCATCATGAAACGCGTCCATTCACTCGTATTGCCACTCGCCGCTCTTGGCGTGTTGATGTTCCCAGTCCTGTTGCATGCCGCCAGTCTCGATCCGATCGACAGCTCAGGCGTGCAGGTTCAGCAGCAGCAACAAAACGGAATCACCTACCTGTCCGGTGGCATCGGCGAGGACGAATCCAAAGCCATTCAGCAGGCCAAGGGTTACAACCTGCACATGACGTTCTCTATCGGCGTGGATAACAAATACATTCCCGATGTGGATGTGGTTATCCAGAAGGCCCAAGGGCAAACGGTGCTGACCCTTAGTCAGGCCGGCCCTTTGGTGTACGTTCAGTTGCCCGCTGGCAAGTACACCGTTGTTGCGACGCGCAATGGCGAGGCGAAGCACGACACTACCGATGTCGGAAGCGGCACGGCGCGTAATCTGGTCTTCCACTGGAATGGCGATCAATGAATATATAGGGCGTTTACGGTGATCAAGCTGGGCTAGCGTCGTACGCGTTTGCGCTTCGGCTTGTCCGGCGCCGCCAGCATGACTCTATGCAGCCAGAATGCCCCGGCGCCCAGGGCCAGCAAGCCAAGGGCGCTGACGCTGTGCCAGACAATCAGAAACCAATACATTCGCGGTTGCTGCGCCAGCCTGTAAATCACCACAGGCCCGCGCCGATTCATCGTGCTGATCGAGCCGTGAATCAAACCATCAACGACGGCGTAACCGAGCAGGCCGGCGGAGCAGGCGATCAACAGGTACGCAAGATTCATCAGCCAAAAGGTGATTCGGCTTTCGCGGTACGGCGGCGGATGGGGCAGGGGGATGCGGGTTTTCTTCTGGCTCATGACGTTGGTTACCCTTTTCCGTAAGGGGAGGCAAAAGTACCGTGGATTGGATGGGCAAACCGTGCCTGATTAAATCGCGGGCATAAAAAAACCCTGAATCTTGCGATTCAGGGTTTTCGGTATTTGGTGCCCAGAGACGGAATCGAACCGCCGACACGGGGATTTTCAATCCCCTGCTCTACCGACTGAGCTATCTGGGCAACGGGGCGCATTAAACTGGTTTTTCAGGGGGTCGTCAAGAAAGTTTTCAAAAAAATTTTAATTATTACCGTCGCTTACGTTCCGACCCCCGATAAATCGGGATTATTCGGCTGGCGGAACGTAGCCTTCGGCCTGGGCGTATTCCTCGCCGGAAAAGAACTTGTCCATCTCGCCCTGCAGATATTTGCGATCTTCGGCGTTCATCATGTTCAGGCGTTTTTCGTTGATCAGCAGGGTCTGGTGTTTCTGCCAGTCGGCCCAAGCCTTGGCGGAGACGTGGTCAAAAATGTCCTGACCTTTGGCGCCCGGGAATGGGGCGCGCTCCAGGGCGGGCAATTCTTCTTTGTACTTGCGGCACATGATGGTGCGGGTCATGACGACTCTCCTGCGTTCAATACGGCGGCCGCGCGTTCGAGCAAGGTTTTGACCGGGGCGGCAAGGCCCAGGCGCGGCGGGGTGGCGAGGTTATACCAGAGCCAGTCGGCCTCGGCCACGTGATGGCCGGCCTCCTGGACCTGGACCAGCCAGGGTTCGATGGACAACTGAAAATGGCTAAAGGTGTGCACCAGGCTCGGCAGCGCTTGTTGCGTGCCCAGTTCCAGCGAATGTTGCGTGGCCAGGTGTTGCAGGTCGTCGAGGTCGTCGAGTTCCGGCAAGCTCCACAAACCGCCCCACAGGCCCGTGGAAGGGCGGCGGTAAAGCAGAATCGCGCCTTCGCCATTGGCGAGCATCGGCATCAGCGTGCGCTTCTGTGGCACGGCTTTGCGCGGCTTGGGGATCGGGTAGCGGGTTTCCAGGCCGAGCATGTGCGCTTCGCAGCCCTTTTCCAGCGGGCAGAGCAGGCAACTCGGTTTGCTGCGGGTGCAGAGCGTGGCGCCCAGATCCATCATCGCCTGGGTGTAGGCGTTGACCCGATCATGCGGCGTAAAGCGCTCAGCGTTCGCCCAGAGCTGTTTGGCGACCTTCGGCTCGCCCGGATATCCCTCTTGCGCGGTAAAGCGCGCCAGCACCCGTTTAACGTTGCCGTCGAGGATCGGTGCGCGCAAGCCCATGCTCAGGCTGGCGATGGCGCCGGCCGTGGACAAACCGATGCCCGGCAGCTCAACCAGTTTTTCCACATCCCGGGGAAATTCGCCGCCGTATTCGGCGACGACGATCTTCGCGGTCTTCTGCAAATTGCGCGCGCGGGTGTAGTAACCCAGGCCCGTCCACAGGTGCAGCACTTCGTCTTCCGGCGCTGCAGCCAGGGCTTCGACCGTCGGCAGCGAGGCCATGAAACGGTCGAAATAATTCAGCACGGTGCTGACCTGGGTCTGCTGCAACATGATTTCCGAGACCCACACCCGATACGGGGTGATGCCCTGTTGCCAGGGCAAGTCGTGGCGGCCGTGGCGGTCGTACCAATCCAGCACCGCCGATGAAAACTGCTCGGTTCTCATCGCTTGAACAGCCCCTTCAACGCGTTTTTAAGTTCCGGGCTGACCTTGTCACCGAGTTTCTCGTCGATCTTGTCGCTGAGCTTCTCACCAGCCAGTTTGGCCGCGACCTGGCCCATGCGTTCGTTGTCCACGCGGCACGCCTTGGCGCCGAGTTCCAGCGGGCCACGGCAGCGCAGCGGCCACTCGATGCCGACGTACTTCTCGCCGACCTGACAGGCCGGATCCGGCATGGCGCTGGTGTCGCCTTCGACGATGATGCCGACGCGATAGTCCATGCCCAGCACCCGCAGATCGACGTCGCCGTCACCGTTGACGGTCATGCCCGGGATGCGCACTTTCATGTCCGGATTGCTGGCCACGCCGTTACGGAAGGTCAGGTTGCCCTTGAGCTCCTGGAACGGTGTGTCCTTGCCTCGTGGTTCGCCGCTGAGGCTTTTACGGTTCAGGGTGGCGATGCCTTTGCACAGTTGTTGTTCAAGGTTGGCGTTGAGCAGCACACCATTGTTGATGACAAAACTGGCGTTGCCGTTGAGGGTTTCGACCAGCGCTTTCTGGCTGTTGCCGCTGCCGGTCAGTGCACTGGTAAGCGTCACAAGGCCTTTGACGGGCGGATTTTTGCCCTGGCTTTCGAGGATTTTTTCCACCGGCACTTTGGTGATGTGGGTCTGCATGCTCAGCGCGGGCACTTGCTGACGCACATCGAGGGTGCCCTTGGCTTCGAAGTTGCCGTTGTACAAGTCGCCGCGCAGGTTCTCCAGGGTCAGCAAGCCGCCCTGGCCGTTAGCCTTGAGCGCTGCGTTCTGGATCGGCAGTTTGTCGAGGGTCAACTGGCCGAAGGTCAGGTCGGCATCTACGTCGAGTTTGGCCAGGCGCTCCACCGGCAGCAGGCGCTCGGTGCTCCACGCGCCTTTGGTCGGTGATTCCGGCAGCGGCGTGCTGCCCGCACCCGCCATGGCATCGGCCTCGGTGCTGGCTACTTCGGCCTGACGCACTTGCGTGGCGCTGTTGGCTTCGGCGGATTTAGGCGGCAGGTAACGGTCGACGTTGAACGTGTCAGCCTTGAGGATGGCGCGCAGCGATTGTTTGGCGAAGTCCTCAATGGCGATACGGCCACTGAAGCTGCTGTCGTCGACTTTCAGGTTGATGTTGTCAAACGACAGGCTGGTCGGTGTGCCGGCGAGACGGCTGACCAGCTCGACTTTGCTCAGGCTGCCCTCGGCCATGGCCGGGAGTTTCTGGCCGATGCTGTCGACGAATTTGGCCAGGTCAAACTGGGCAATCGACAGCCCGCCATTGATCTGCGGCGTCTTGTCGAGGTCATTGACCTTCAGTTCACCCAAGGCGCGCAACTGGTTGGCGGAGATCTTGATGCCGGTCCATTCGGCGACGTTGGCTGCTTTATCCAGCAGCAACTGGCCCTGGGCCGCGAAGGTCATGGTCTTGCCTTGCAGCGGGTCGCCGGTCACTTCGCCCGACAGTTTCATGTCTTCGAACTGGTAGCGCTGGAGGGCGCGGGCAATGCGCAATTCCCCGTTCAACTCGGTACGCACGCGCAGCGCGGGCTGGTTGGCCGACAGGAATGCAGTGAGTTTGAGCGGAATATTGGTCGAATCGTGGACCGCGCCGGTGCTCATCTGGATGCTTTCGGCGCTGTAGTTCTTGCCGGTTTTTTCGTCGTTGTATTCAACCCGGGCGTTATTCACGGTCAGGCTGTCGATGTCCAGGCGGATTGGCTGCGGTGGTTTTTCCGCTACGACCGGGGCTTCTGGTGCAGGCTCACCAGCGGGAGTGGCAGGCGGGGTTGCGCCGGTATTGGCCGGAGCCGGGATCTTGCCGATGTCTTCCCAATTACCGTGGCCGTCCTTGTCGCGGTTCAGGCGCAGGTTCAGGCCTTCGACGCGCACGTCACTCATCTGCACTTCACGGCGCAGCAGCGGCAGCACGCGAACCGACAGGCCAAGCATCTGCAAGTCTGCAAACGGCTCGGTGGGTTTGACCAGGGTCGCGACACTGGCTTCGTGCAATTCCAGGCCCAGCCACGGGAACAGGCTCCAACCGATGTCGCCATTGAGCGTCAGCTCGATGTGGGCCTTGTCGCGGGCAATCTGGCGAATCTCGTCTTTATAGTCGTTGGGATCGAAGAGGTGGGTCAGGGCAAAGCCCAGCGCCACAATGATCAGCAACAGCCCGAGAAGTACCAGACCCAGGATTTTGCCGAACGCTTTCATGGGCGAGTCCTTGTAGTTAGTCGAATTCGAAATTTAGCCGGGGAGTATAGCGCTCCGAAACTGACGACCGGTCAGTTCATGTGGGCAGCACGTCCAGCGGCACGTTCAGTTTGGCCGCCAATGCCTGGGCTTCCAGGTGCCCGGCAGGCGCCAGCAAGCGTAATGTCGCGCCCGATTGCGACGCCATTTTCTGCGCTTCGTTCACCAGGCGCTCCGCTACCCCACGACGACGGGTGATTTTTCGTACGCAAATTTGCGACAGATGCCAGACGTCCTGCTGACGCTGCAGACGTGCTGCACCGAGCAGCCGATCGTTGAAGCGCCCGGCGATCAGCGAGCCGTCGCGCAGGCAACCTTCAATCAATTGCACCTCACCAGCAAACGGCGCAAACAGCCAGTCCGGGGCATCGCGGTAGATCTTCTGCAGATCTTGCTGATCCTGGTAAGTGGCTTCGTTCAGCGGCTCGACAATGATCGGCATATCGGTTCCTGTGAGTTTGTACGGATATCACCCCCCGTAGGAGCTGCCGAAGGCTGCGATCTTTTGATCTTGTTTTTAAAGATTAAGATAAAAAGATCGCAGCCTCCGGCAGCTCCTACAGGGGAAAGAGATCAGACGACCTACAAAAGGTGATATCAGTTTGGTTTTTCTGTCACGAGCAAATGGTAACCTCTCCCGGTTCGTCCGTCCTTCTGCGACTTAATGTCACGCCCAACTGGGTTTCATCCGAAAAAAAACAGTCATGTCTGCGTGCATAAAGGCTGAAGGTGAGGAGTGGCTGGCGAACCATACTAATAATTGGGGGATACACAATGAGCACGAGCATCACGGCGGACGGCGTTAACGCCGGCCAGCCCGCGTTCCTGTCCAAGGAACGCATCATCGCCAAGCCCGGTTTCAACCGTTGGCTGGTACCACCGGCCGCTTTGGCCATCCACCTGTGCATCGGCATGGCCTACGGCTTCTCGGTGTTCTGGTTGCCGCTGTCCAAGGCGCTGGGCGTCACCGCTCCGGTTGCTTGCGCGCCGGACATGAGCTTCATCTCGCAAATCTTCTCGTCCCAATGCGATTGGCCGATCTCGATGCTCGGCTGGATCTACACCCTGTTCTTCATCTTCCTCGGCTGCTCGGCAGCGATCTGGGGCGGCTGGCTGGAACACGCGGGCCCGCGCAAGGCCGGTGTTGTGTCGGCGCTGTGCTGGTGCGGTGGCTTGCTGATTTCGGCGCTAGGGATATATACCCACCAGATCTGGCTGATGTGGATCGGCTCCGGGGTCATTGGCGGTATCGGCCTTGGCCTGGGCTACATCTCGCCGGTCTCGACCCTGATCAAGTGGTTCCCGGACAAGCGCGGTATGGCGACGGGCATGGCGATCATGGGTTTCGGTGGTGGCGCGATGGTTGGCGCTCCACTGGCAGCGGCGTTGATGAGCCACTTCGCTTCGCCGACCGGCGTGGGCGTTTGGCAGAGCTTCCTGGTGATGGCCGCGATCTACTTCGTGTTCATGATCGGTGGCGCACTGTCCTACCGCGTTCCGCCAACCGGCTGGAAGCCTGAAGGCTGGACCGCTCCGGCGAAAAAAGTGGCGAACGCGATGATCACTCATCGTCACGTTCACGTGAACGTGGCGTGGAAAACCCCGCAATTTCGTCTGGTGTGGCTGGTGCTGTGCCTGAACGTATCCGCCGGTATCGGCATCCTCGGCATGGCTTCGCCACTGTTGCAGGAAGTGTTCGGCGGCAAATTGATTGGTGTGGACCTGCCATTCGGCAAACTGGACGCCGGGCAACTGGCTTCGATCGCAGCCATTGCGGCCGGTTTCACCGGTTTGCTCAGCCTGTTCAACATCGGTGGCCGGTTCTTCTGGGCTTCGTTTTCCGATTACCTGGGTCGTAAAAACACCTATTTCGTGTTCTTCGCCCTGGGCTTTGCTCTGTACGCGCTGATCCCGAACCTCGGTCACCTGGGTAACGTTGCCCTGTTCGTGGCGGCGTTCTGCATCATCCTGTCGATGTACGGCGGTGGTTTTGCGACCGTTCCTGCCTACCTGGCGGACCTGTTCGGTACGCAAATGGTTGGCGCGATCCACGGTCGTCTGCTGACCGCGTGGGCGGCTGCGGGCGTGTTGGGTCCGGTGTTGGTGAACTACCTGCGTGAGTATCAACTGAGCATCGGCGTTGAACGTGCCGCGGCTTACGACATCACGTTGTACATCCTCGCGGGCCTGCTGGTGTTGGGCTTCCTGTGCAACCTGCTGGTTCGCCCGGTGGCTGACAAGTACTTCATGACCGACGCTGAACTGGCCGCTGAACAAGCGCTAGGCCACGACAAAGGTGCTGACAGCAGCACCGTGCTGGAGTGGAAAGCAGCGCCGGGCAGCAAGCCGTTGGCGATTGCTGCGTGGCTGGTGGTGGGGATTCCGTTGGCGTGGGGAGTTTGGGTGACCTTGCAGAAGACTGCAGTGTTGTTCCACTAAGTCAGTAAACGCACTACCCCTGTGGGAGCGGGCTTGCTCGCGAAGAGGAAGTGTCAGTCGACATAAATGTTGGCAGACACTCCGCATTCGCGAGCAAGCCCGCTCCCACATTTGTTTGAGGCGCCTTCCAATCCGCTTGTATGGACATGTCTATCCCCGACAACCCGGGAGTCTGTCCGTCAGCGATATCACGTATCGTGTTTCTGTTTAGCGCCCGCGCCCCTATAATGGCTGCCTTTTTCGCCCAATGATTTTGCGGAGCTGGTGATGGCCGAACGTAAGGCGTCTGTCGAGCGCGACACTCTGGAAACCCAGATCAAAGCCTCGATCAACCTGGATGGCACCGGAAAGGCCCGATTTGATATCGGTGTTCCTTTTCTTGAGCACATGCTGGACCAGATCGCCCGTCACGGGCTGATCGACCTGGATATTGTCAGCAAGGGCGACCTGCATATCGACGACCACCACACCGTGGAAGACGTCGGTATCACCCTGGGTCAGGCCTTTGCCAAAGCCATCGGCGACAAGAAAGGCATCCGTCGCTACGGTCACGCCTACGTGCCGCTCGATGAAGCGCTGTCGCGCGTGGTGATCGACTTCTCCGGCCGTCCTGGCCTGCAGATGCATGTTCCCTATACCCGCGCCACCGTTGGCGGCTTCGACGTTGACCTGTTCCAGGAATTCTTCCAGGGCTTCGTCAACCATGCCCTCGTCAGCCTGCACATCGACAACCTGCGTGGCACCAACACCCACCACCAGATCGAAACCGTGTTCAAGGCTTTCGGCCGCGCCCTGCGCATGGCGGTAGAGCTGGATGACCGCATGGCCGGGCAAATGCCGTCGACCAAGGGCGTTCTGTAATGCAGACGGTCGCGGTTATCGATTACGGCATGGGCAACCTGCACTCGGTGGCCAAGGCCCTCGAGCACGTCGGTGCCGGCAAGGTCCTGATCACCAGCGATGCCGATGTGATTCGCGAAGCCGACCGGGTGGTTTTTCCCGGCGTTGGAGCGATTCGCGATTGCATGGCGGAGATCCGTCGTCTGGGCTTCGATTCGCTGGTGCGTGAAGTCAGCCAGGACCGTCCGTTCCTCGGCATCTGCGTGGGCATGCAAGCCTTGCTCGACAGCAGTGAAGAGAACGACGGCGTGGACTGTATCGGCCTGTTCCCGGGCGCGGTGAAGTTCTTCGGCAAAGACCTGCATGAAGACGGCGAACATCTGAAAGTCCCACACATGGGCTGGAACGAAGTGAAGCAGACGGTGAGTCACCCGCTGTGGCACAACATTCCGGACCTGGCGCGTTTCTACTTCGTGCACAGCTACTACATCGCTGCCGGCAACCCGCGGCAAGTGGTGGGTGGCGGTCACTACGGTGTCGATTTCGCCGCGGCGCTGGCCGATGGCTCGCGTTTCGCCGTGCAGTTCCACCCGGAGAAGAGCCATACCCATGGCCTGCAATTGCTGCAGAACTTCGCCGCGTGGGATGGTCGCTGGTAAATGGCCGTCAAGAAGAAGCCGCCGATCCTGACCCTCACTCCTGAACAGGAGAACGAGGCCAATCACAAGATCAAGCGGTTCATGGAGGATCGCTTCGAACTGGACCTGGGTTCGTTCGAAGCGGCCGAAATCCTTGAGCTGTTTACCCGTGAAATTGCGCCGCACTATTACAACAGGGCGATTTTCGATGTGCAGACGCACCTTAAAGAAAGGTTCGAAAGCATCGAAAGCGACTTGTGGGCGCTCGAGAAAAACTGATTTCCGAGCGAAGCTGAACAATCGAATTTGAAGGTTTGCCAGATGCTGATTATTCCCGCTATCGATCTCAAAGACGGTGCCTGTGTTCGTCTGCGCCAGGGCCGCATGGAAGATTCCACGGTGTTCTCCGATGACCCGGTGAGCATGGCTGCCAAGTGGGTGGAGGGCGGTTGCCGTCGTCTGCATCTGGTCGACCTGAACGGCGCCTTCGAAGGCCAGCCAGTCAACGGCGAAGTGGTCACCGCGATTGCCAAGCGCTACCCGAACCTGCCGATCCAGATCGGTGGCGGTATCCGTTCCCTGGAAACCATCGAGCACTACGTCAAGGCAGGCGTGAGCTACGTGATCATTGGCACCAAAGCCGTGAAAGACCCGGCTTTCGTTGCCGAAGCTTGCCGCGCGTTCCCGGGCAAAGTGATTGTCGGTCTCGATGCCAAAGACGGTTTCGTCGCCACTGATGGCTGGGCTGAAATCAGCACCATTCAGGTCATCGATCTGGCCAAGCAATTCGAAGCCGATGGCGTGTCCGCGATCGTTTATACCGACATCGCCAAAGACGGCATGATGCAAGGCTGCAACGTTCCGTTCACCGCTGCCCTGGCTGCTGCCACGCGCATTCCGGTCATCGCTTCCGGCGGTATTCACAACCTCGGTGACATCAAGTCGCTGCTCGACGCCAAGGCGCCGGGCATCATCGGCGCCATCACTGGCCGGGCGATCTACGAAGGCACCCTCGACGTCGCTGAAGCGCAAGCTTTCTGCGATTCGTACAAAGGCTGAGGACTGACCATGGCGCTGGCCAAACGCATCATCCCTTGCCTGGACGTGGATAACGGCCGGGTAGTCAAAGGTGTGAAGTTCGAAAACATCCGCGACGCCGGTGACCCGGTGGAAATCGCCCGTCGCTACGACGAGCAGGGTGCCGACGAGATTACCTTCCTCGACATCACCGCCAGCGTCGATGGTCGCGACACCACGCTGCATACCGTCGAGCGCATGGCCAGCCAGGTGTTTATCCCGCTGACCGTGGGCGGTGGCGTGCGCACTGTGCAGGACATTCGCAACTTGCTGAATGCCGGCGCGGATAAGGTGTCGATCAACACCGCTGCCGTGTTCAACCCGGAATTCGTTGGCGAAGCAGCGCAGCATTTCGGTTCGCAATGCATCGTCGTCGCCATCGATGCAAAGAAGGTTTCCGGCCCGGGCGAAACCCCGCGCTGGGAAATTTTCACCCACGGCGGGCGCAAGCCGACCGGTCTCGACGCCGTTGAATGGGCGAAGAAGATGGAAGGCCTGGGCGCCGGTGAAATCCTGCTGACCAGCATGGACCAGGACGGCATGAAAAACGGCTTCGATCTGGGCGTCACCCGTGCGATCAGCGATGCCCTGGGTATTCCGGTGATTGCTTCCGGCGGCGTCGGCAACCTGCAGCATCTGGCCGACGGCATTCTCGAAGGCCATGCCAGCGCGGTGCTGGCGGCGAGTATTTTCCACTTCGGCGAATACACCGTGCAGGAAGCCAAGGCCTACATGGCCCATCGCGGAATCGTGATGCGCTAAACAAACCGATACAGGCCAGTGGACAGCATGGCGGGCTCAGGGCACTCTTGGGCACGCCATGGATTCCGGTAGCCCGACATGCTCAAACGTCTTCTTCTTGTCCTCGCCAGCGCCTCTGTGTTGCTCATCAACGCAGCCCACGCCGAAGAAAGTCCCGCCACCGATCTGGTGCTGCTGACGGAAAACTTCCCGCCGTACAACATGGCGAAGAACGGCAAAAACTTCGCTCAGGACGAGAACATTAATGGCATCGCCGTGGACATCGTCCGCGAGATGTTCAAGCGCACTGACATCACCTACAGCCTGACCCTGCGTTTCCCCTGGGAGCGGATCTACAAACTCGCCCTGGAGAAACCCGGTTACGGCGTGTTTGTGATGGCGCGGCTGCCGGATCGCGAGAAGCTCTTCAAGTGGGTCGGCCCGATCGGCCCGGATGACTGGATCATGCTGGCTAAGTCGGACAGCAAAATCACCCTCGAGACGCTCGATCAGGCACGCAAATACAAGATCGGCGCCTACAAGGGCGATGCGATTGCCGAAACCCTGGCCAAGCAGGGGTTGAAGCCGATTGTGGTGCTGCGGGATCAGGACAATGCCAAGAAGCTGGTTAGCGGCCAGATTGATCTGTGGGCTACTGGCGATCCGGCTGGTCGTTATCTGGCCCGTCAGGATGGCGTGACCGGACTCAAGACGGTGCTGCGCTTCAACAGTGCCGAGTTATACCTGGCGCTGAATAAAGACGTACCGGATGAGATTGTCGCCAAGCTTCAGGCGGCGCTGGATCAGATGCGCAAGGAAGGCGTGGTGGACGACATCATGGCGAAGTATCTCTAGGGATCAGCGACGGAATTTGGCTCAAAACAAAACACTGTGGGAGCGAGCTTGCTCGCGATGGCGGCGTAACAGTCAATGAAGATGTTGAATGTTAAGGCCTCATCGCGAGCAAGCTCGCTCCCACAGTGGCTAGAGGTGTTGCGAATTACCGGTACACGCCGTCCTTTCCATGCGCAGCCGTCGCCCGATTGCTGCGCACGCTGATCATCATTTTGATGTCGATCCAGTCAATTCCCTGGGCCTTCAACTTCGGTAGTTCGCGCTCCAGCACCGCCAGGGTCTGCGGATACGGGTGCCCGATCATCACCGCCGAACCCTGTTTGTGCGCCAGGCTGATCGCCGTTTGCAGTTGCGTGAAGATCGCCGCCTCGGTGCGCTCATCATCGAGAAACACATCCCGCGAAACACTCGCCAACCCAATCTTCTGCGCTTCGGCCGCCCCGACGGTTTGCGCACTGGTGCGGCTGTCGACGAAGAATTTATGTCGGCGCTGCAAGTCCGCCATCAACCAGGCCATGGCCGGCTGCTGAGCGGTCATGCGGCTGCCCATGTGATTGTTGATGCCAGCGGTGTACGGCACAGCCTTGAAGGCCGCGTTGAGGCGTTTTTCCAGTTCTTCGATAGGCAGGTCGGGGTGCCAGGCGAACGGGCCGGTGGCCGGGTCCATGGGCATGTGCAGGATGACGATTTTGCCGGCGCGATGGGCTTCGCGGGCGAATTCGGCGGCATGGGGTGTGTCGGGCATGATCGCCGTGGTCACCGGGCCGGGCAGGGCGAGCACGCGACGATCCCGGGGCAGGTTCTGCCCCAGGTCATCGATGATCAGCGTCAGGTAAGCCTTGTGAGGCACAGCCTTGGCGGGATCTGCGTGAGCAACACCCGCCAGACAGCACAACAGGCCGAGGATAAACCGCAGGCGCATCTCAGCGGCCGGAGGTGATGCTCAGCCCTTTGAGCAGGCTCAGGGCCTGGGCCAGTTGGTAGTCGTCATCCTGCGGCATAGCCTTGGCCTTGCTGCCGGAGCCCGTCGGTTTGTCGGCGCCGCCGTTGCCATTGCCCAGGTGACCTTGCAGATCGGCTTCCTTGAAGTACTCGCCGTCCTGCTCATTGGTGATCTTGGCCTTGCGCACTTCGATGTCCGGCACGATGCCCTGGGCCTGGATCGAGCGACCGTTCGGCGTGAAGTACAGCGCGGTGGTGATCTTCAGTGCGCGGTCGTTGTTCAACGGCAACACGGTTTGTACCGAACCTTTGCCGAAGCTGGTGGTGCCCATCACCACGGCGCGTTTTTGATCCTGCAGGGCGCCGGCAACAATTTCCGAGGCCGAGGCGCTGCCGCCATTGATCAGCACGACCATCGGCACGGCTTCGCTTTCGTCTTTGCCGGTCGCGGAGAAGCGCAGTTCGGAGTTGGCGATACGACCTTTGGTGTAAACGATCAGGCCCTTGGTGATGAAGTGGTCGACCACCTCGACCGCCGCTTGCAGCACGCCACCCGGGTTGTTACGCAGGTCCAGGACGATGCCGTTGAGCTTCTTGCCGTTGTCCTTGCGCAACTTGGCCAGGGCCTTGGAAACCTCTTCGCCGGTCTTGACCTGGAACTGGGTGATGCGGATGTAACCGTAGCCCGATTCCAGCAACTGAGCCTTGACGCTCTTCACCTGAATGGTGGCGCGAACCAGTGTCACGTCGAACGGCGTGCCGCCATCGCGAACAAGGGTCAGGGTGATCTTTTGGCCAAGCTTGCCGCGCATCTTGTCCACGGCTTCGGTCATGCTCTGGCCGCGAGTCGGTGCGCCGTTGATCTTGACGATGAAGTCGCCAGCCTGGATGCCGGCTTTGGAGGCCGGAGTGTCATCGATTGGCGAAACCACTTTGATGAAACCGTCTTCGGCGCCAACTTCGATGCCCAGGCCGCCGAATTCGCCGCTGGTGCTTTCCTGCAGTTCAGCGAAGTCTTCCGGGCCCAGATAAGCGGAGTGCGGGTCGAGGTTGCTGAGCATGCCCTTGATGGCATTTTCCAGCAGGGTCTTGTCGTCTACCGGTTCAACGTAAGCTGCCTTGATCCGGTCCATGACCTCGGCAAAGGTGCGCAACTCTTCCAGAGGCAGTGGCGCCTTGGTGGTCGCAGCCGTGCCCGCAGGTGCGGGTGCTGGCGCAGCCGCCGGGGCAGGCTGAGCGGCAAACGCCAGAGGCGCGCCGATCACCAGGGCGATCGTCAGGGCCAGCGAGGTAAGGCGGGACAAATGCAGCATGTCGAACGAACTCCTGAATTAGATGCAGTGCTTATCCTTGCGCACGACACCATTGCGCTGGATCACTCGGGTGACCCTGCTGACGAATTGCGAAATACAGCGCTGGTGTGTCCTGCCCGCCACTGTTACCGACAGTGGAGATGGACTCACCGGCTTTAACCACGTCACCCGCAGACTTGAGCAGCGTCTGGTTGTGACCGTAAAGACTCAAAAAACCGTTGCCGTGGTCCAGAATCACCAGCAGCCCGGCACCGCGCAACCAATCGGCAAACACCACGCGACCGCCGTGAACGGCGTGCACCTGGCTGCCAGCGGAGGCGCTGATCATCACGCCGTCCCACTTGGTCCGGGCATCGTCGCCGCGGCTTTCACCGAAGCGCGCCAACAGTCGACCATCAACCGGCCATGGAAGTTTGCCGCGGGCTGAAGCAAATGCGCCGCCAAAGGTCTCGCCTGAACTGGAAACCAGCGCGCCAGGTGTCGGTTTGGCGGGTTTGCGTGGGGCATCAGTGGTGGCGTCGGCCTGTTCCTGAGCCTCACGTAAACGCTTTTTTTCGGCTTCCTGCTGGGCAATCAGCGCTTTTTGCCGCGCTTCTTCTGCCTCACGAGCCTGGCGAGCCAGGGTTTCTTCAATGGTTTTAAGGACTTTAGACAGGTCTGCCTGATCCTGCTCGCGGGAGGCCAGCTTCTGATCGCGAGCCTTTACGTCGTCGTTGAGCTTGGCCAGGACTTGCTGGCGCTCCTGACGGACTTTGTCGAGTTCGTCGCGCTGGCTGTCGAGGCTGCTTTTCTGCACCAGCAACTGCGCCTGTTGCATGGAGATGTCTTTTTCGACGTTAGCTAGCTGACGCAGGGTTTCGTTGAAATTCTTCAGCTGCTCCAGGCGGGCCTGGCTCAGGTAGTCGTAATAAGTGAGGGTGCGGGCGAATTTTTCCGGGTTCTGCTGGTTGAGCAGCAGCTTGAGGTACTCCTGACGGCCGTTCTGATAGGCCGCACGGGCCTGAATGGCGATCAGTCGTTGCTGTTCAATGCGCGCGCTCTGGAGTTTTTTTTTCTCACCATCGAGTCGCTGCAGCTCGGATTCGCTTTTCTTCAGCTCTTTTTGCAGGGCATCGACCTGCTTCTCAAGCTTACCCATCTCTGTCTCGGTGCCCTTGAGGTCCTTTTGCACACCGGATTTTTCTTCCTGCAGCTTGCCCAGCAGTTTTTTCAGCTCGGCAATGTCCTGACGCGTGGCGTCCAACTGTTGTTGGGTTTGCGCGCGCTCGTCAGCAAAGGCCGGTTGGAGCAGGCAAGTCAGAGCGAGGGCTATCAGGACGCGAAGCATAGAGGCGGGTGATACCAGGGAAAGGGACGGCCTAGTATGCCCGGCAAGCGCCGCAAAAAAAATGCCCAATTGGGGCTGTGTGATAACTGGAGCGGAGTTGTCCCCAAAAACACCCGAAAACCAATGTGGGAGCGGGCTTGCTCGCGAAAGCGGTGGGTCATTCAACATTAATGTTGACTGACATAGCGCATTCGCGAGCAAGCCCGCTCCCACAGGGTTTTTCGGTGTTTGAAAGACCGATTACACCAGAATCGAAGTCCCGGTCATCTCTTTCGGTATTTCCAGGCCCATCAACATCAGCATGGTCGGCGCCACATCCGCCAACACGCCCCCATTGCGGACCTTGAAGTCACGCTTGCCTACATAAATGAACGGCACCGGCTCGGTCGTATGAGCGGTGTGCGCCTGATGGGTTTCTTCGTCGGACATTTTCTCGCAGTTGCCGTGGTCGGCAGTGATCAGGGCTTCGCCGCCGACCTTTTCCAGTGCATCGGCGATTCGGCCGACGCACAGGTCCAGGCATTCCACAGCTTTCACCGCAGCTTCTAGGTTGCCGCTGTGGCCGACCATGTCGCCGTTGGCGTAGTTGACCACGATCACGTCGTAACGCTGGTTTTCGATGGCATCGACGATGCGGTCGGTGACTTCCGGGGCGCTCATCTCGGGCTGCAAGTCATAGGTGGCGACTTTTGGCGACGGGATCAGGATGCGTTCTTCGCCCGGGAACGGTTCTTCGCGACCGCCGGAGAAGAAGAAGGTCACGTGGGCATATTTTTCGGTTTCAGCGATGCGCAGTTGGGTTTTGCCGTTTTTCGCCAGGTAGTCGCCCAGCACGTTTTCCAGGCTGCCGGCGGCGAAGGCCGATGGTGCGGGAATGCTGGCGGCGTATTGGGTCAGCATCACGAAACCGGCCAGTTTCGGCTGGCGCGCCCGTTCGAAGTCCTTGAAATCGTCTTCGACGAACACGCGGGTCAGTTCACGGGCGCGGTCAGCGCGGAAGTTCATGAACACCACGGCGTCGCCGTCTTCAACTTTCACTGGCTCGCCGATCGAGGTGGCTTTGACGAATTCGTCGCTCTCGCCACGCTCGTAAGCGGCTTGTAGGCCTTCCTGGGCGGTGGCAGCGTTGAATTCGCCGTTGCCGTCGACAATCAGGTTGTAAGCCTGGGCTACACGGTCCCAACGGTTGTCACGGTCCATGGCGAAATAACGGCCGACAATGCTGGCGATCCGGCCTTTGCCGAGGGCCTGGAACGTTGCGTCGAGCAGTTCGATGGACGACTGGGCGCTTTTCGGCGGGGTGTCGCGACCGTCGAGGAAGGCGTGCAGGTAGATTTTTTCGGCGCCGCGCTTGAAGGCCAGTTCGGCCATGGCGACCAAGTGATCCTGGTGGCTGTGCACGCCACCGTCGGACAGCAGACCCATGAAATGCACGGCTTTGCCAGCAGCGACGGCTTTATCGACGGCGGCGCAGATGGTCGGGTTCTCGAAGAACTCGCCGTCGCGGATCGATTTGGTCACGCGGGTGAAGTCTTGATACACCACGCGGCCGGCGCCGAGGTTCATGTGGCCAACTTCGGAGTTGCCCATCTGGCCGTCCGGCAAGCCGACGTCCATGCCGCTGCCCGAGATCAGGCCGTTCGGCACGCTGGCGGTCAGACGGTCCAGTACAGGCTTCTTCGCCGAGTACACGGCGTTGGCTTCGTGGCTCTCACTGTGACCGAAGCCATCGAGAATGATCAGGACCAAAGGTTTAGGCGTGGTAGTCATGGATTCCACTCGTGGCTGAGTTAAAAAGAGGGCGATGGAAAAGGGAGTGGCAGTTTAAAGCGAAGTTCCTGCGCCGTCACCGCCGGACGGGGTTTGGCCCACCCTAGGGGCTGTGTATACTGGCCCACTTTTAACGCCCTGGAACCACCTTAAATGCTTGATCACCTGATTGCATTTGCCACCACCCACTATTTGCTGGCCGGTATTTTCGTTGTTCTGCTGGCTCTGCTGATCGCCCATGAGATGCAAGGCGGCGGCCGCAGCCTGAGTACCGCTGAGCTGACCGGGCTGGTCAACAAGGACGCAGGCGTGGTGATCGACATCCGTGCGACCAAGGATTTCGCCGCTGGCCACATCGTTGGCGCGTTGAACATTCCTCACGACAAACTGACTGCTCGCATCGGCGAACTGGAAAAGCACAAGGCCAAGACCATCATTCTGGTCGACGCCGTGGGCCAGACCGCTGGCACCCATGCCCGCGAACTGATGAAAGCCGGCTTCACCGCCGCCAAGCTCTCCGGCGGGATTTCCAGCTGGAAGGGCGACAACCTGCCGCTGGTGAAGTGATATGAGCAACGTCGTCGTCTATTCCAGCGATTACTGCCCTTACTGCTCCCGAGCCAAGTACCTGCTCGAGAACAAAGGTGTGGCCTTCGAAGAGATCAAGGTCGATGGCAAGCCGCAGGTGCGTGCCGCCATGGCTCAGAAGGCCGGGCGTACGTCCGTGCCTCAGATCTGGATCGGCGAGCGCCACATCGGTGGCTGTGATGATTTGTTTGCCCTTGAGCGTGCCGGTAAGCTCGACGCCATGCTCAAGGCCTGACTTAAGCACCCAAGAACAGCAAACCCTAAAAGACCAAAGATCAGAAAGGATCTGAGATGACTGACCAACAGAACACTGCAGCTAGCGAAGAAGAAAACGCACCGCAATTCTCCTTGCAGCGCATCTACGTACGTGACTTGTCCTTCGAAGCCCCGAAAAGCCCGGCGATCTTCCGCCAGCAGTGGGAACCGAGCGTCGGTCTGGATCTGAACACCCGTCAAAAGGCCCTGGAAGGCGACTTCCACGAAGTCGTGCTGACGTTGTCCGTTACCGTGAAAAACGGTGAAAACGGTGAAGTGGCGTTCATCGCTGAAGTGCAACAGGCCGGGATCTTCCTGATCAAGAACCTGGACGACGCTTCGATGAGCCACACCCTCGGCGCGTTCTGCCCGAACATCCTGTTCCCGTACGCTCGCGAAACCCTGGACAGCCTGGTGACCCGCGGTTCGTTCCCGGCCCTGATGCTGGCGCCAGTGAACTTCGACGCGCTGTACGCACAAGAACTGCAACGTATGCAGGCAGAGGGCGAGACTCCAACCGTTCAATAAACGGCCCCGAGTCAAGGCAAGTCCAATGTGGGAGCGGGCTTGCTCGCGAAAGCGGTGTAACAGTCAACGATGATGTTGACTGTTATGGCCCCTTCGCGAGCAAGCCCGCTCCCACATTTGTTATGTGCGTTACTTGAAACCGAGCTGGCGCCAGCCTTCGTAGACGGCAACCGCCACGGTATTCGACAGGTTCAGGCTGCGGCAGCCTTCGCGCATCGGCAGGCGCAAGCGTTGCTCGCCGGGCAGGGCATCGAGCACTTCCGCCGGCAGGCCTCGGCTTTCCGGGCCGAACAGGAAGGCATCGCCCTCGGCGAAACTGGCATCGTGGAACGGTCGCGAGCCCTTGGTGGTGAACGCGAACAGCCGTGGATGACCGAGGCTTTCCAGGCAACTGGCCAGGTCGGCGTGGCGTTGCAGGGTGGCGTACTCGTGGTAATCGAGGCCGGCCCGGCGCAGGCGCTTGTCGTCCATCTCGAAGCCCAGCGGTTCGATCAAATGCAGGTGGCAGCCACTGTTGGCGCACAGCCTGATAACGTTGCCGGTATTCGGCGGAATTTCTGGTTGGAAGAGGATGACGTGAAACATGCACGGCTCCGAAGGTAAAGATGAGCGGCATTCTACGCCGCCCGTGGACAACCGTTCGAAACTATTCCCGCGAGTGATGGGTTCGCTGGCGATTGTCGGGCTGATGGTGGGGCTGATGATCGGTCGCCTGACCACGCCCGACCCCACTGAACTGCAGCAGGTCGAGGTCGCCGACGATGGGCTGGTGGTGTGGTTCAACAACGAGCCCAAGACCCATGGCGAAGTCGTGGATGGCAGCGTCGCGTTGCTGTTCGAGGCCGAAGGCAAGGCGCAGAAAGGCCAACTCAAGGTCAGCGGCAAAGACGTGAACTGGCGTGTGCGTTTGAGTGATGGGGGGTTGTTGCTGACGGTGGTGGCGGCCCGGCCACTGCAAGGTGAGTGGGCCGGTAGCGAGGTCAGTGGCCGCTGGCGGCTGGAGATCCATCTCCGAGAGCAATAAAAGAGGGAATCCCCGGCCTGCCTGTACCAAGGTTCCCAAAACGGCAGGGACTTGCGCATTGCGTGCAAGTCCCGGTGTAAAGAAGGAACCCCTGACCTGCCTGTATCAAGGGCCCCAAAACGGGTTGGGCTCGTCGCGTTGGCGGTGTGAGCCCGATGTAAAGAGGGGAATCCCCGGCCTGCCTGTACCAAGGTCCCCGAAACCGGGTAGTGAACTGAATCACTGAATGAGCTATTGCAGGGGGCGTGCCAGGTTTTAACAAGTTGAAACAGAAAGTTGAGTTGATGCGCTGGAGGCCCCGTGATTCGGGGCTTTTGTGTTTTTGTTGGGTGGGTTTTCTAGCGATTAACGATGGGATTTGAGGAGAGTGGCTGTGCGCGATTGCGGGTCATCGTGCATTGGTGCGGTGCATGAGGGGGACTGCGGTGCACAAAGGAATGAGGGCTGATCCAAAGTCCACCCCTCACCCTAACCCTCTCCCCAAAGGGGCGAGGGGACTGACCGAGTTGTTATTTCGAGTTGCATCGACCTGGGATATCGAGGCGAACTCAGGATGTGAAAGCCATGGAGATCGGCTCCCTTTCCCCTCTCCCCTTTGGGGAGAGGGTTGGGGTGAGGGGCTGGTTTTTGAAGACGACGGAGGCTTTGAGCGAATTGGGATTAACCCTCTTCCCCCTCATCATCATCCCCACCATCAACCTTCATCCCCAGTTCCTTGATCTTGCGCGTCAGGGTATTACGCCCCCAACCCAGCAAAACCGCGGCATCGCGGCGGCGGCCGGCGGTGTGTTTGAGGGCGGTTTCGATCATGATCCGTTCAAAGGCTGGCACGGCGCTGTCGAGCAGGCTCGACTGGCCGCGAGCCAACGCCTGATCAGCCCACTGGCGCAGCGCTTGCTCCCAGTTAGTCACCGGCGCCGAATCCTGCGGCAGGTTCAGCAGCTCTGGCGGCAAGTCGCTGATGTGCACTTCGCGACCCGAAGCCATCACCGTGATCCAGCGGCAGGTGTTCTCCAACTGACGCACGTTGCCGCCCCACGGCAGGTTCTTCAGGTATTCCTCGGTTTCGCTTTTCAGCAGCTTCGGCTCTACCGCCAGCTCTTGTGCGGCGCGGCTGAGGAAGTGTTTGGCCAGGGTCGGGATATCTTCGCGACGGTCCGACAGCCGTGGGATATGAATGCGGATGACGTTGAGGCGGTGGAACAAGTCCTCACGGAACTTCCCGGCGTGCACCAGGGTTTCCAGGTTCTGGTGGGTCGCGGCGATGATGCGCACATCGACCTTCACCGGCGTATGACCGCCGACGCGATAGAACTCACCATCGGCCAATACCCGCAGCAAACGGGTCTGGGTGTCTGCCGGCATGTCGCCGATTTCATCGAGGAACAGCGTGCCGCCGTCGGCCTGCTCGAAACGCCCGCGACGCAGGTTGGCCGCGCCGGTGAACGCACCTTTCTCATGGCCGAACAGCTCGGATTCCATCAGGTCTTTCGGGATCGCTGCCATGTTCAGCGCAATGAACGGCGAGGCCGCCCTTGGGCTGTGACGGTGCAGGGCGTGGGCCACCAGTTCTTTACCGGTGCCGGATTCGCCATTGATCAGCACGGTGATATTGGAGTGGCTCAAGCGCCCGATGGCGCGAAACACTTCCTGCATCGCCGGCGCTTCACCGATGATTTCCGGGGTGCGGGTCAGGGCGACCGGGACTTCCAGGCCTTGCTGTTCCTGGGCGTGCTGGTTGGCGCGTTTGACCAGAGACACCGCTTCATCGACATCGAATGGCTTGGGCAGGTATTCGAACGCGCCGCCCTGATAGGAGGCAACGGCGCTGTCGAGGTCCGAGTGGGCGGTCATGATGATGACCGGCAGCCGTGGGTGTTGTTCGCGAATCCGCGCCAAAAGGTCCAGGCCACTGGCACCCGGCATGCGGATGTCAGAGATGATCACGTCCGGCTGCTGGCGCGCCAGGCGGCTCATCACGCCATCGGCGCTGTCGAAGCTCTGCGTGGTCATGCCTTCTTGCTGCAAGGCTTTTTCCAGGACCCAACGGATAGAACGGTCGTCATCGACGATCCACACGGTTTCACTACGGCTCATGTCGATGTGGCTCCTTGTTCCAGTGGCAGAAAGATCGAGAAGGTGGTGTGGCCTGGGTGGCTGTCACACTCGATCAAGCCCTGGTGCTGGCTGATGATGTTCTGGGTAATGGCCAGGCCCAGCCCGGTACCGTCCGGACGGCCGCTGACCATGGGAAAGAAGATGGTTTCCTGCAATTCCGCAGGAATGCCCGGGCCGTTGTCGATGATCTCGATCTTGGTTACCAGGCGATGGCGCACGTGGCCGATGGTGAACTGGCGCATGGTGCGGGTGCGCAGGCTGATGCGGCCAAGGCGCAGCTCGTTTTGGCTGCTGATGGCCTGCATTGCGTTGCGCACAATGTTCAGCACGGCCTGGATCATTTGTTCGCGATCGATCAATACGTCGGGAATGCTTGGGTCGTAGTCACGCACCAAGGTGATGCAACCCTGGCTTTCGGCCTCTACCAGTTGGCTGACCCGTTCCAGCACCTCGTGGACATTGCACATGGCCAGCGACGGCAATTTGTTTGAGCCGAGCATCCGATCCACCAGGTTTCTCAGGCGGTCGGCTTCTTCGATGATCACGTTGGTGTAGTCGCGCAGGCTTTCTTCCGGAAGCTCCCGGGCGAGCAATTGTGCGGCGCCGCGAATCCCGCCCAGCGGGTTTTTGATTTCGTGAGCCAGGCCGCGCACCAGCATTTTGCTGGTTTCCTGTTTCGATAACTGCGCTTCTTCCTTGGTGATCCGCAGCAAGCGGTCACGAGGATGGACTTCCAGCAGCAGCAGGGTGTCGCCGTTGCTGAGGATCGGCGTTACCGCGTAGTCAACGGTCAGTGTCTGGCCGGTGAGGGCGGTGAGCATCGCTTCGCGCTTGGTGAACGGGTGTGCCTGCTCGACTGCCTGGCGCAGGGAATTCAGCGCTTCGGTGGATTCGGTGAACAACTCACTGATGAACTGCCCATGGCTGCGCTGGCCGCTGATGGCCAGGAGCATCTCCGCCGCCGGGTTCATGTACTCAAGGCGCAGTTCGGCGTCGAGCAGGATGGTGGCGGTGGTCAGGTTGTCGAGTAATAGCCGATGCAGTGCGTCGCTAATGGTCATCAGGACCTCTTTTGGAGCAGGGCGCGCGCGTAGATAAAGCGCTGATGCGGGGAAAATGCAAAAACCAAACCAAAGCTCCGAAAAGAAGCGTTTAGAGCCTGAAACGGACGTTTGACGCTCGATCGCGTGGCGTTCTGCCAGCTTTCGCGGGTACTTTCGAACCAAAATGGGTTGGGATGTGGGTACGGTGCAACCGTTTGCACCAATATAGTGCGCAAAGCTGAACGAGGTTAGAAGAACTTCAGGAAGGGGTTTTTTTCTTCTGGGGGTTTGTCTTTGAGCGGACATTCCGGCCGTTGGCCGTAGTCGGTGAGGGTGCAAGGCTTGACCTGGCGCTTCTGCGCCAGCGAGATGCGCAGCATATGGAACGGCTGATTGGCTGTGCGCTCGACGGTGCGACCCTGCTCGTCGAGGATTTCCACCGACAGATTGTGTGTGCCGCGATCAATATTGCTCAAAGCGAACACCGGGCTGAGGCCGGGTTCGGCGGTGGGCTGGCCGTCGAGTAACAAACGGTAGCGATGGCCATGCTGCAGACCGGGTTCGCTGGTAACGCTGACGATCAACTCGCCAGCGCTGCTGCGGATCGTGGCATCCGGTTCCGGCACCAGTACCCGCAACATGCCGTAGTGAAACAAGGGTTGTTCTTCGGCTTTTTGCGCGGCGATCACCGGCGCAGCCTTGGTCGGGTGGGCCGACATGCGATTGCTGGTAGCCAACGGCACCCGCTTGGCGTTGCCAGGGCGGGGCTGGTCGGTGAAGACCCGATTGCCCTGGGCGTCGACGTACGTATAGACATCTGCCATCGCCGGTAAAGCGATCAGGCAGGCGATCAGCAGCCAGCCCTTCAAGGCTTGTGCACCCGTTGCACGGTGAAGGTCACGGAGGGGCTTTGCTGGACGACACTTTCTCCGCTGATCACCTGGACCGCGAGGCTGTGTTCGCCGCGATCAATGTTCACCAGTTGCAGAATCGGCACATTGCTCGGCTGGCCATAAGGTTGCTCGTCCAGCAACAGCCTGAACAGATGCGGCCCTTGCAGGCGCGGCTTGATCAGCACGCTGACCGTGAAGGTGCCGTTGTTGGCTCGCAGGGCTTCGGTGGTGGGCAGGCCGGTCAGCTCCAGCACCTCGTAGGCATTGCGGGGTTGTTCACGGCTGCTGGCTTCGGCGGGAGGTGTCACAGGTGCCGAGGGGGCGACACTGTTGAGCGGCGGCAACTCCACCGGCTGCGCCTTGACGCCATCGGGCGGCTGATTGCTGTAGGCGGTGTTGCCGGAGGCGTCGGTGTACTTATAGATCTGCGCTGCGACGGGCAGGGCGATCAGCAGCAACATCAGGAGAAAACCACGACCCATAAAATTGACCGCAAGCGAAGGCGTTGGGTTGCAGCATAGGCGAGGGGGCGGCAGTTAGCCTAACTCCCTAAACATCCACTCACATATGCTGCCTTGCTCGCCCCCTCCGTTATCAACTGCTGAAATTAAATATGTATTTCTCGGTCGCCGGTGGTTTCGGACAGCCCTCGGGGCCCGGGGATGTCTGCTTCCCCGTTTCGTCGTACAGCGTGGGGCAGCCTACCGGGCCCTTGTCGTAAAAGGCGCGACTTTTGACCACGCCGTTGCGGTGGTAACACAGCTGTTCGCCGGTCAAATCGCCGCCCCACTCGTAGCTCTTAACGTGTTGTTGGTTGATGATCATCGTGGTGAAACCTACCGCGTTTTTCTGGCATTCAATCTGCCCATTGTCGTAGTAGGTCAGGTCGGTAATCTGGTCGTTATCGCCGATGATTCTCTCGCGGGTCTTGCGACCGGTTTCGTAGTTGTATTCAACGCTGGCCTGCCTGTCTCCGTAGAGGTATTGGGTCTGCGACGACAGCTTTCCGTGAGTGAAGTTACGAGATACGCCGCAGCGGCCGATGGTAGGGCCGTCCTTGTCGTAGCGGCACCAATTCGACTCCTCATACAGCACTTCGTCTTGATCGTAGTTCTTCATCAGGCCGACGAAACGTCCCAATTCGAATCGTCCGACCGTGGCCGGTGTACCGTCGCGCATATAGGTCAGGTAAGGGCCTTCTCGTTGGCCGTTGTGCCAGGAAACATCACTGATCAATACCTTGCCGTCTTCGCTGTAGATCAGCGAGCGACCTTCTCGTTGGCCGTTTTCGTATTGCTGCGAGGACTGCAGTTTGCCGCCGGGACTGTAGCCTTCCCGAGTGCCGGACAAAACGTCAGCCTTGTAGTGTTCGATGATGGTCAGGACGCCGTTGCTGTCGCTATCGCGCAGTTCGCCTTCTTTCTTTCCAGCAACGAAATTTACGTTTTGGGTATGACCCTTGTCGGCCTTGAGCACCCATGGACCATTTCTCAGGCCATCCTCGAAATTGCCACTGCCGGCTTCAGTTATCCAAGGGCCTTCTCGTTTGTCGTCGCGGTAAACGCCGCTTTCAGTGGCGTCGTCAATGTGCTGCTCACTCGGGCCATTGAGTTGGCCATGGAGGTAGGTAGAAAAACCGCTGACATCCGACTCGCCTGCCTCGCTCGATAGCACCCAGCGACCTTCGCGCAAGTCATTCAGATATTCGCCCGTGTGGATTTGCCCGTCGTACGTCTCGGTCCATTGACCTTGGCGTTTGCCGTCTACGTAGCTTCCGCTCGCCGAATACTGGAAGCCTTTGGTGAACACCCAAGTGCCCGTGCGCTTGCCGTGACTGTAGGTGCCCTGGTCAGTAATGGCGCCGAAGTTGTAACTGACGGAGGGGCCGTCCTCGCTGCCGCTGAAGGTCGCTGGATCAGTTTCCCAGGCCACGCGGTTGACCTGATAGTCGTACAGCGTGCGGCTGCCATCGTTGATTGAGGTATCGATGCCGCGCCAAAAGGTGACGGTCAAAAAGCGGCCATCTTTTTCTTGAAAGGTCTTTTTGTAGTAGTTCTGCCCGGGACCCGGTGAAGCAGTGCTCAGTGGTTTGGTGAGCTCGTCGAAGTAGCCCACCAGCGTTCCCTGAGTGAAATCGAGTTGGTCGAACTCAGGTGCGCCTGATTCTTCGTAGGAGAAGCGGTAATTCAGCGGCGTGAGTTTGGCCAGCGCTTTCTTGATCGCGAGGGCATCGAGGGTTTTCTGGCCTGCGGTGATGCGGTCGAGGGCCTTTTGCAAACCGTTGACGCGACTGTAGAGGCGACCGTTGGCGTCGTATTTGTAGGCGCGGACCTTATATTTTGCCAGTTGCTTGAACAGTACGAAGCGGGTCGGGCTTTCACTGTCCAGTGGCATCAGGAATACCGACTCGATCGACGCTGCACCGAAATCATCCAGCAGTTGCGGTTGATCATCCGCGCCCTCGCAAAGGCAGTAATAACCTTTTACGCCGCCCGCCTCTTTGATGAAGGCGAGGGTGGCCGAGCTTTCCTGAAGGCCCTGGATCAGCGGATGGGCCAAGGACTTGCCGTCGTAAAACGGCGCCGCGTTGATGGCCGTGCTGCCAAGGCTGGCCATCAGGGCGAATAACCACAACCACTTCATACGAATCCCTTCGTCAAGGCGCCGGGGCGGGGCGCGAGAGCGGCGGATTATCCATGGATGTGTGGCCAGGGGAAACGAGCGGCCACAAAAAAGGCCTCCCGAAGGAGGCCTCTTTTTGTCACGCCGCGTGCTGCCGGCGCTACCGGATCAGCAGCTGTAGTACAGCTCATATTCCAGTGGGTGTACGAAGGTGCGGACCTTGATTTCTTCTTCGCTTTTCAGAGCGATGTAAGCGTCGATGAAGTCGTCGGAGAACACGCCGCCTTTGGTCAGGAACGCGCGACCTTTGTCCAGCTCTTCCAGGGCTTCTTTCAGGCTGCCGCAAACTTGTGGGATCTCTTTCGCCTCTTCAGGCGGCAGGTCATACAGGTTTTTGTCAGCTGCGTCGCCAGGGTGGATCTTGTTCTGGATGCCGTCCAGGCCAGCCATCAACAGTGCAGCGAAGCCCAGGTACGGGTTAGCTGCTGGATCCGGGAAGCGGGCTTCGATACGGCGAGCGCGAGGGCTGGACACGTAAGGAATACGGATCGAAGCGGAACGGTTGCGCGCCGAGTAGGCCAGCATTACCGGAGCTTCGAAACCTGGGACCAGACGCTTGTAGGAGTTGGTCGACGGGTTGGTGAAGCCGTTCAGGGCCTTACCGTGCTTGATGATACCGCCGATGAAGTACAGGGCAGTGTCGGACAGGCCGGCATAACCTTCGCCAGCGAAGGTGTTCTTGCCATCTTTGGCGATGGACAAGTGAACGTGCATACCCGAACCGTTATCGCCGTACAGAGGCTTAGGCATGAAGGTCGCGGTGCGGCCGTATGCATCAGCAACGTTGTGTACGCAGTATTTCAGGGTCTGAACTTCGTCAGCCTTGGCGACCAGGGTGTTGAACTTCACACCGATTTCGTTCTGGCCAGCAGTTGCCACTTCGTGGTGGTGAACTTCGATGGTCAGGCCCATTTCTTCCATGGCGTTGCACATGGAGGTACGGATTTCGTGGTCATGGTCGAATGGCGGAACCGGGAAGTAGCCACCTTTGACGCCTGGACGGTGGCCGCGGTTGCCGCCTTCCACGTCCTGGTCGGACATCCACGAACCTTGTTCGGAGTAGATTTTGAACATCGAGCCGGAGATGTCGGACTTGAACTTCACTTGATCGAAGATGAAGAACTCAGGCTCCGGACCAACAAATACGGTGTCGCCGATACCGGTCGACTTCAGGTATTCCTCGGCACGCTTGGCGATCGCACGTGGGTCACGGTCGTAGCCTTGCATGGTCGAAGGCTCGATCACGTCGCAAACCAGGATCAGGGTCGGCTCTTCGGTGAACGGGTCGAGGACGGCAGTGCTGTCGTCCGGCATCAGGATCATGTCGGAGGCTTCGATGCCTTTCCAGCCAGCAATGGAGGAACCGTCGAACATTTTGCCTTCTTCGAAGAAAGCGTCATCCAGCGCGTCGCGAGCCGGCATGGTCACGTGGTGCTGAGTGCCTTTGGTGTCCGTGAAGCGCAGATCAATCCACTTGACGTCATGATCTTTGATGAGTTGAACCGACTTCGACATAGTGTCCTCCGGGTGGCTTCGGGCTTAGTAGTGGATGCCCTTAGAATGTGGGTGATGCCGGCGCGAATACTCTGCCAAGGCAACCTGCCTCACAAGGGAGCAAATTGCATGCCAGTGCCCCACCATGGGTTTTTTGCCCCAATATCACGCTTATAGAGGTGCATTGCGCCGCAAAGCTGAAATAACTGCCCCGTAATGTAGCGTCTATTTCAACAAATGACCTGTTTTGGTGCGCGCAAAACCTTCTGCACATTAACTGGTTAAACCTTGAGCAATTTCCGCTATAATCCGCGCCCCCCTTTTTCGGCTGGCCCAGCGCGCGCTGTTTTCATGAAACTAATCGTAAAAGTCTTCCCCGAGATCACCATCAAGAGCCGCCCGGTACGGATGCGTTTCATCCGCCAATTGGCCAAGAACATCCGTGCCGTGCTCCGCGATCTGGACCCGGCTGTGGTGGTGAACGGTGTGTGGGACAACCTCGAGCTGGAAACCCGCGTCACTGAGCCCCGGGCCCTGAAGGAGATGACCGAGCGCCTGAGCTGCATGCCGGGCATCGCGCATTTTCTGCAGGTCGATGAATACCCGTTGGGTGACTTCGACGACATCGTTGCCAAGTGCAAGCAGCACTACGGTGATGCACTGGCCGGGAAGATCTTTTCGGTGCGTTGCAAGCGCGGCGGGCATCACACTTTCTCGTCCATGGACGTGGAAAAATACGTCGGCAGTCAGCTGCGTCGTCAGTGCGGCGCCGCCGGGATTTCCCTGAAAGAGCCGGAAATCGAAGTTCGCATCGAAATTCGCGACCAACGGTTGTATGTGATCCACAGCCAGCACAACAGCATCGGCGGTTATCCGCTGGGAGCGCTGGAACAGACGCTCGTGCTGATGTCCGGCGGCTTTGACTCGACAGTCGCCGCCTACCAAATCATGCGCCGTGGCCTGATGAGCCATTTCTGCTTCTTTAATCTGGGCGGTCGGGCCCATGAACTGGGCGTCATGGAAGTCGCGCACTTCATCTGGAAGAAGTACGGCAGCTCCCAACGCGTGTTATTTGTCAGTGTGCCGTTCGAGGAAGTACTGGGAGAAATTCTCGGGAAAGTCGATAACAGTCATATGGGCGTAGTTTTGAAGCGTATGATGTTGCGCGCTGCATCGAAGATTGCCGATCGGCTGGACATCGATGCGCTGGTCACCGGTGAGGCGATCTCCCAGGTGTCGAGCCAGACATTGCCGAACCTGTCGTTGATCGACTGTGTGACCGAGAAGCTGGTCTTGCGCCCGCTGATCGCCAGTCACAAGCAGGACATCATCGACCTGGCCACCGAAATCGGTACTGCCGACTTCGCCAAGCACATGCCGGAATACTGCGGGGTCATCTCGGTGAACCCCAAGACCCACGCCAAGCGCAACCGCGTGGAGTACGAAGAACAACAGTTCGACATGGCAGTCCTCGAGCGTGCGCTCGAGAACGCCAAACTGGTGCCGATCGATCGCGTGATCGACGAATTGGGCCAGGACTTGCAGATCGAAGAAGTCAGCGACGCTCTGGCGGGCCAGATCATCATCGACATCCGTCACCCGGATGCCGCTGAAGACGAGCCGCTGGAACTGGCTGGCATTGAGGTACAGACGATGCCGTTTTATGCATTGAACGCTCGTTTCAAGGAACTGGACCCTACTCGCCAGTACCTGCTGTATTGCGACAAAGGCGTGATGAGTCGCCTGCATGCCCACCATTTGCTCAGTGAGGGGCATGCCAATGTGCGCGTTTATCGACCGAGCTAAGTGCCCGGGGCTGTTTGCCTGTGGCCTGCGTCACCGGCCCCCCGACGCCGCCGTCAAGCTGTAACGGCTTTGCCGGACTCTACTGTTAATCGCTGCCAAGACTTGTCAGCACACCGAATCCTCTGATCGAGATACACAAGTGATCGAAAATCTACGCAACATCGCCATCATTGCTCACGTTGACCATGGTAAAACCACCCTGGTAGACAAACTCTTGCGTCAATCCGGCACCCTGGAGCGCAACGAGCTCAACGACGAGCGCGTGATGGACTCCAACGACCAGGAGAAAGAGCGCGGTATTACCATTCTGGCGAAAAACACCGCCATCAACTGGAACGGCTACCACATCAACATCGTGGATACCCCGGGCCACGCCGACTTCGGCGGCGAAGTTGAACGCGTAATGTCGATGGTTGACTCCGTTCTGCTGCTGGTTGACGCTCAAGACGGCCCTATGCCGCAAACCCGTTTCGTGACCAAGAAGGCTTTCGAAGCCGGCCTGCGTCCAATCGTGGTTATCAACAAGGTTGACCGTCCAGGCGCACGTCCGGACTGGGTTCTGGACCAGATCTTCGACCTGTTCGACAACCTCGGTGCTACCGAAGAACAGCTGGACTTCAAAGTTGTCTACGCCTCGGCCCTGAACGGCATTGCCGGTCTGGAACACACCGACATGGCTGAAGACATGACCCCGCTGTACCAGTCGATCGTCGACAACGTACCAGCACCGAAAGTTGACCGTGACGGTCCGTTCCAGATGCAAATCTCGGCACTGGACTACAACAGCTTCCTGGGCATCATCGGCGTTGGCCGTATCGCTCGTGGTCGCGTCAAGCCGAACACCCAAGTTGTGGCGATCGATGCCGACGGCAAGCGCCGTAACGGCCGTATCCTGAAGCTGATGGGCCACCACGGTCTGCACCGTATCGACGTTGACGAAGCAGCTGCCGGCGACATCGTCTGCATCAGCGGCTTCGATTCGCTGTTCATCTCCGACACTCTGTGCGACCCACTGAACGTTGAAGCGATGAAGCCGCTGACCGTTGACGAACCAACCGTTTCGATGACCTTCCAGGTTAACGACTCGCCGTTCTGCGGCCGTGAAGGCAAGTTCGTCACCAGCCGTAACATCAAAGAGCGTCTGGACAAAGAACTGCTCTACAACGTTGCCCTGCGCGTTGAAGAAGGCGACACCGCCGACAAGTTCAAAGTGTCTGGCCGTGGTGAGCTGCACTTGTCCGTACTGATCGAAACCATGCGTCGCGAAGGCTTCGAAATGGGTGTTGGTCGTCCGGAAGTGATCATCCGTATGGTTGACGGCGTTAAGCACGAACCGTACGAAAACGTGACCATCGACCTGCCAGAAGAATCGCAAGGTTCGATCATGGAACAGATCGGTATCCGTAAAGGCGACCTGACCAACATGGTTCCGGATGGCAAGGGCCGTGTGCGCCTTGAGTACAACATCCCGGCTCGTGGCTTGATCGGTTTCCGTAACGAGTTCCTGACCCTGACCTCCGGTGCAGGCATCCTGACCTCGATCTTCGACCGTTACGACGTGATGAAGTCCGGCGACATGTCCGGCCGTCAGAACGGCGTGCTGGTTTCGGTTGCTACCGGTAAGGCTCTGACTTACTCGCTGGAAACCCTGCAAGCTCGCGGCAAACTGTTCCTGGGTCACGGCGAAGACGTGTACGAAGGTCAAATCGTCGGCATCAACAGCCGCGACAACGACCTGGGCGTCAACCCAACCAAAGGCAAGAAGCTCGACAACATGCGTGCCTCGGGTAAAGACGAAACCATCGCTTTGGTTCCGCCTATCCGTTTCACCCTGGAGCAAGCTCTGGAATTCGTTCAAGAAGACGAATTGTGCGAAGTCACTCCTAAGTCCATCCGTCTTCGTAAGAAGATCCTGGGCGAAAGCGAGCGTACCCGCGCTGCCAAGAAGTCCGGTAACTAAGTTATTTAGTTAGCTGACAAAAAAACGCCCCCGACCGCAAGGTCGGGGGCGTTTTTGTTTGTCTGGGGTTTGTGCGGTGTTTGTGTCGGCCTCTTCGCGGGCAAGCCTCGCTCCTACAGGTTCGGGTGATACGCGATTGCCGCGAACGACGTAATTCCCCTGTAGGAGCGAGGCTTGCCCGCGAAGGCAATCTGTCAGGCAGCGAGATTCCGGATCAAAACTTCTCGAGGGTGCGACGGCTCTCGCTGGTCTCACGCGCCACTTCTTTGGGCTTGTAAGCGCAATACCCCGGCCGCGGTCCGATTTTCGGGTGGTTGCGGCAAGTATCCGGGCGCTTTTCATAAATAGTGCACAGACGGCTCTTACGATCCAGGTACAGGCAATCGTTGTTGCTCATGCGCTGGAGGGTGAAGATCTCGGTCTTCTGGCTGTAACGCTCGACGATCCCTTCCTTCTGCAGGCGCTTGGCGATGTTCTTCGCCGGTTCGCCGCGCTCGAACTCGTCGACGATGCCGATGCGGATCAGATCCTTGATCTTGACCTCGACCGGCAAGGTGCAGCAGCTCGACACGCAGGAACCGCACATCGGGGCAGAATATTTGGCCCAGGTATCGAGGCGGTCGATCTCCGCGGCGGCGATCAGGTTGGACTTCATCATCGGTTGTTACCAGCGTGTGCATCAGGGCGCGCGATGATACCGGGACTGGTGGATTTTTGAACAACCTTTCGCCAGTTTTTTTCCGGATCGCCCAATAATTACCGTTAATCCGGCACGGCCCCTGCATTGATTCAGACACATGACAATCTAATGCCGACCTATCTCGCACTATCAGGAAAAACTGCCGAACCAGAGCCCATACCGCCTGTCAGACCGTCTAGGCTCAGACAATTCAAAGCTCGCTCGAGGTCCTATCGATGACTCAAGAACCACTTGTTCGCGAAGCAGAGGTGGCCGCATTCCGCGACGCCGTCTTGACCAAACTCACCTACGCGGTGGGTAAAGACCCGGATCACGCCTTCGACCACGATTGGTTCGAAGCTATTGCGCTGGCAGCGCGCGACCACATGGTCGAGCACTGGATGGACCACACGCGGCAGATTTACCGCAAAGGCCAGAAGCGGGTTTACTACCTTTCCCTGGAATTTCTCATTGGCCGCTTGCTCTATGACAGCCTGAGCAACCTTGGCCTGCTCGACGTCGCCCGCGAAGCGTTGACCGAACTCGGCGTCGACCTGGAGCGCATCCGCCTGCTGGAGCCCGATGCGGCGCTGGGCAACGGCGGCCTCGGCCGTTTGGCGGCGTGCTTCATGGAGAGCATGTCGACCCTCGGCATCGCCGGCCATGGCTACGGCATTCGTTATGAACACGGCTTGTTCCGCCAGGCCATCGTTGATGGCTGGCAACAGGAGCAGACCGAGCACTGGCTGGATTTCGGCAACCCGTGGGAGTTCGAACGGCCAGAGGTCGTTTACCCGATCGGCTTTGGCGGCAGCGTTGAAACCGTCACTGACGAGGCCGGCAAGTCCCGGCAAGTCTGGACCCCGGCGGAAACCGTGCGGGCCATTGCCTATGACACCCCCGTGGTCGGCTGGCGTGGTGCGAGCGTCAACACCCTGCGCTTGTGGCGTGCCCGTGCCGTAGAAGATTTGCACCTGGAACGTTTCAACGCCGGTGACCACTTGGGCGCTGTGGCCGAAGTGGCCCGGGCCGAAAGTATTTCCCGCGTGCTGTACCCGGCGGACAGCACCGAAGCTGGCCAGGAACTGCGCCTGCGTCAGGAATACTTCTTCGTCGCCGCGTCCCTGCAGGATTTGCTGCGTCGCCATCGCAACATGCATACCTCGGTGTTGACCCTGGGCGATCATGCGGCGATCCAGCTCAACGACACCCACCCCTCGATTGCCGTGGCCGAGCTGATGCGTCAACTGGTCGACGTCTACGACGTCGCGTGGGATGCCGCGTGGCAGGTGACGGTCGATACCCTCTCGTACACCAACCACACGCTGTTGCCGGAAGCGCTGGAAACCTGGCCAGTCGGTTTGATGGAGCGGATGCTGCCGCGGCACATGCAGATCATCTACTTGATCAACGCCCAGCACATCGACTCGCTGCGGGCCAAGGGCATCCACGACTTTGACGTGCTGCGTGCGGTGTCGCTGATCGAGGAAGACAACGGCCGTCGCGTGCGCATGGGCAACCTGGCGTTCCTCGGTTCCCACAGCGTCAACGGCGTATCCGGGCTGCACACGCAACTGATGCGCAAAACCGTATTCTCGGAACTGCACAAGCTCTACCCCGACCGGATCAACAACAAGACCAACGGCATCACCTTCCGCCGCTGGCTCTACCAGGCCAACTCCGAACTCACGTCGATGCTGGTCGATGCGCTCGGGCCGGACTTACTGGATAACCCGGAAGAGCGCTTGCTCGATCTGGAGCCTTTCGCCGAGAAGACCGCTTTCCGCAAGGCCTTCGCCGATCAGCGTCTGCACAGCAAGAAAGCCCTGGCTTACTTGATCCATGAACGGCTGGGCATCGCAGTCAACCCGGCGGCGATGTTCGATGTGCAGGTCAAGCGGATCCACGAATACAAACGCCAGTTGCTCAACCTGTTGCACACCGTCGCGCTGTATCAGGCGATTCGTGCCGAGCCGGAAATCGACTGGGTGCCGCGAGTGAAGATCTTCGCCGGCAAGGCTGCGGCGAGTTATCACCAGGCCAAGTTGATCATCAAGTTGACCAACGACATCGCCCGGGTGGTCAACAACGACCCGACCGTGCGCGGCTTGCTCAAAGTGGTGTTCCTGCCCAACTACAACGTCAGCCTGGCGGAGAGCATCATTCCGGCGGCGGATTTGTCGGAGCAGATTTCCACCGCCGGCTTCGAAGCGTCGGGCACCAGTAACATGAAGTTCGGCCTTAACGGTGCGCTGACCATCGGTACGCTCGATGGCGCCAACGTCGAAATGTGCGAGCGGATCGGCGCCGAGCACATGTTTATCTTCGGTCTTAGCGCGCAACAGGTTGAAGCGCGCAAGCAGAACCATGAGTTCAACGCTGCTCCCGATATTGCCGCGTCCCATCGACTCAATGACGTACTGCAAGCGATTCGCGGCGGGGTGTTCTCGCCGGATGATCCGTCCCGTTACGCCGGGTTGGTCGATTCGCTGATCGACTACGACCGTTTCCTGGTCTGCGCCGATTTCGACTCCTACTGGGACGCACAGATGCGCGTCGAGGCGCATTGGCATGATTCGAAAGAGTGGTGGCGTTCGGCGGTGTTGAACACGTCGCGGATGGGCTGGTTCTCGTCGGATCGGACGATTCGCGAGTACGCCACGGATATCTGGAAGGCTTTGGAGTAACTTCTCGATCGGATCGATATACTAGCGCCCCGAAAAGATCGCAGCCTTCGGCAGCTCCTACAGTCAGTGTTCACCTAATATGGGTGGGACGCGGTCGGTGTAGGAGCTGCCGTAGGCTGCGATCTTTGCTGTTCGGGCTGCGCTAATCCTATCGGATTGGCCTCTGTGCTTAGGGATATCGACCATGCAATGGATTTTAATGCTGATTGGCCTGGTGCTGGGCTGGATACTCGACGAGTCATTCAGCGAGGCGCTGCTGGGTGCGCTGCTCGGGTTGGGCATCGGCCAGGCCTTTCGCATTGGCCGCTTGAGCTCGCAATCGGCCGAGCAGCGCCGACTGCTTGAACAGGCACAGGTGGCGTTGAATACGGTGCAGCAACGCCTGGCGTTGTTGGAGGTGTCCGGCGTTAAAGCGCCAGAGACCAGTCAACCCGAAGTCATTCAACCTGAAGTCAGCGAACCCGTTGCTTCCCCTGAATTCATCCTCGACGACATTACAATCGAGTCCCCGGAGCTGATCTGGGAGCTGCCGCCCGAACTCGAACCGATCACCGCCGCCGCCACGCAAAGCAGCCGTCCGCTGCCCGCCGATGTCTGGACCCCGGAACCGGTCGCCCGCGAACCACGACAACCCGCCGCACCTCGCGAACCGAATGTCTTCGACCGCGCCATCAACGGTGCGCGCAACTGGCTGTTCGGTGGTAACACCGTGCTGCGGGTTGGCGTGGTGCTGTTGTTCCTTGGCCTGGCGTTCCTGTTGCGCTACGCCACCGAAGGCATGGTGGTGCCGATCGAGATGCGTTACGCCGGGGTCGCCGCCAGCGCCTTGGGCTTGCTCGGTTTGGGCTGGTGGCTGCGCCATCGCAATAACCAATATGCGTTGATGTTGCAAGGCACCGGGATCGCCGTGTTGTACCTGACAGTGTTCGCCGCGATGCGCTTGCACCCGCTACTCGACCCGACGGCGGCCTTGGGTTTGCTGGTGGCGGTAACGGTGTTTTCAGCAATTCTGGCAATCACCCAGGATTCCCTGGCCCTGGCCTGCGCCGCCGCACTGGGCGGCTTCGCCGCGCCGATCCTGACCTCGACGGGCGCCGGCAACCACGTCGCGCTGTTCAGCTACTTCGCGCTGCTCAATACCGGCATCCTTGCGATTGCCTGGTTCAAGGCCTGGCGACCGCTTAACCTGATCGGCTTTGTCGGCACCTTCGGCATCGGTTTCGCCTGGGGCCTGCGCTCTTACGCGCCGGAGTTGCTGTGGAGCACCGAACCGTTCCTGATTCTGTTCTTCCTGATGTACCTGGGCATCGGTCTGTTGTTTACCCGGCGCAAGTTGTTGGAGATGACCGATGCACCGGCGGACGACAGTCGCCAGGCACTGCTGCACTGGTCGGCGCGCAAGGGCGATTACGTCGACGGCACAATGCTGTTCGGGCCGCCGCTGGTGGGTTTCGGTTTGCAGTTCGCACTGGTCCAGCATCTGGAATTCGCCGCCGCCTTCAGCGCGTTGGCGTTGGGCATGATCTACATGGGGCTGGCGCGGTTGCTGATGGGCGGTCGCGCGTTGTTGCTGGCGGAAACATGCCTGGCCCTCGGCGTGATCTTTACCAGCCTGGCGATCCCCCTGGGTCTCGATGCGCGCTGGACCGCTGCCGCTTGGGCGGTGGAAGGCGCCGGGATTTTCTGGCTTGGCCTGCGTCAGCAACGACCGCTCGCCCGCGCCTTTGCCTTGCTGCTGCAACTGGGCTCGGCGCTGGCGTTTCTGAGCAAATTGCAGCCCGGCGAAAGCAGCCTGCTGGACGGTTCATGGCTGGGCGCGTTGATGCTCGGCGTGGCGTTGCTGTTCAGCTTCTATCAATTGCGCAAAGTCTTGCCGGAGCAGACGTCGGCGTGGGAACGCCAGGGCCTGCCGGTGTTGGCGTGCCTCGGCCTGACCTTCCTTTATCTATTGGCGCCGTTGTTCTTCCTGACCCACGGCACGGCGATCAGTTGGGCATTGGCCGGGTTGGCGACGCTGTTCGTTGGTCTGCGCCTGCAATCACGCGCGTTCCTGTTCACCGCGTTTGCCGTGCAGTTGCTGGGTGGCGCGTTGTTCCTGATACGCCTGAAAGGGGCAAGCGCCGGTTCCGCAGCGGTGTTCAACGCCGGATGGAGCGGGTTGCTCAGTGCCTCGCTGATTGGCCTGGCGTTGATCGCCGGCATGTTGCTCGCGGCCCGTGATGACATGGTGCGCAACGACGCGCGATTGCTGCGTGGCTTGTCGGTGATCTTGCTGGCCGGTCTGGCGCTGATCAACCTTGCGGTGTTGTTCGTGCTGCCATGGCAAACCGCGAGTGCGGTGTGGGCCGGCAGCGGTTTGTTCATCATCTGGTTGAGTCTGTATCTGAAACAGCCGGTGAGTTTTGTCTTCGGTCTGTTGTTGCAGGTGATTGGCGGTGCGCAGTTTCTGTTTGCCGTGCCGGACCTGCTGGGCCCGTTGGTCAGTGAAGGTTTGCGACCGCTGGCCCACAGCGGTTTCTGGACGCCACTGGTGCTAGGCCTGGCCGCGTTCATCGGCGCCTGGCGATTGCAGCTGGGCAATCACGCTTCGGCGTTCGATGCGTTGAGCCTGAATCGTTTGTCCGAACTGCTGCTGGTGTGGGGCGTGGGTTGGTGGGCATTGGCGTGGGTCAGCGAAGTACTGCGATTTGCTCCTGTGGATCTGCAAGGGACATTGCTGTTGGCCGTCGCGGCGCTGAGTGTGGCGCTGTGGACGCTGTTGTCGCTGCGATTGAAATGGTCGGCGCTGGGCTTGCTCTGCACCTTGCTGATTCCGGCCGCGGGGCTGGTGTTGGTTGCCGCGTGGCAGTCGCGTTATCACCCTGCAGCCAACTTTGGCTGGCTGGTGTGGGCGGCGGTGTTCGTCGTGCACTTCATTTCCCTGCGGCGCTTGGCGCCGATGTTGCCGGCACGTGTCCTCAGTACCGCCCATGTGCTCGGCTGCTGGCTGTTGATCGGTGTGCTGGCCCTGGAGTTGCGTTACGGCTTGCTGCTGTTGTCCGAGCAGTACAACGCCTGGCGCTGGTTGGGCTGGGCGATTCTGCCGAGCCTGTATCTGGTGTTGGCCGCCGCGCCGCGCAACTGGCCGTGGCCGGTGTCGGCGTATGCCCGGGAATACCGCGTCTACGCAGCGGCGCCGCTGGCATTGCTGATGCTCGGCTGGTTCTGGTTGGCGAACGGTGTCAGCGACGGCACCGCCGAGCCGCTGCCTTACGTGCCGCTGATCAACCCGCTGGAACTGGGCCTGTTGTTTGCGCTGTTCGGCGTTTACGTCTGGTCGCGTAGCGCGGTGACGCAATTTGCGCTGCCGAAGTTTTACGCCGAGCACGCTACGCAATTGATCGCTGGCGCTTCGTTGTTCGTGTTCTTCTCCGCGGTGGTCACACGCACGGCTCACCATTGGGGCGGCGTACCGTTCGAGCTGGATCTGTTGCTCCCGTCGATGCAAGTGCAGGCCGGTCTGTCGATCGTCTGGACCTTGATGGCGCTGGGCTTGATGATCGGTGGCCATTTGCGCCATCGCCGTGAAGTCTGGCTGATCGGCGCCGCGCTGATTGGCGTGGTGGTGGCCAAACTGTTCTTCATTGAATTGAGTAACCGTGGCGGACTCGCCCGGATCGTCTCGTTTATCGGCGTTGGCGTGTTGCTGCTGGTGGTGGGCTATTTCGCTCCGCTACCGCCCAAGCGCGCCGAAGCTGCGCCGGATGCTGAAAAACCGGCCCCGGAAACCGAAGGAGTGTCGTCTTGAGTCAGAAGCTGAACCTGGGTTGGTTGGGCGCTGTTGCGCTGGGCGTGGCGCTGTCGGCCAGCGCCCAGGAGAAACCTTCGGACTTCAGCACTCAGGTGCCGTTGTCCGTGAGCGGCGAAGGTCCGTGGTACCGACTCGAGCTGCCACTAAGCGTGCAACTGAACGCGCGGCAGACTGATCTGAGCGACGTGCGGGTGTTCAACGCCGCCGGTGAGGCGCAAGCCTATGCCTTGGCCCGGGAAACCGCGCAGTCCGCCGAGAACCGCACCACGACTGACGTGAAATGGTTCCCGCTGTACAACTCGGCGGACGCCACCGAACGCGCGCCGAGTGTGCGGGTGCAATCGAGCGCCAACGGCACATTGGTGCAAGTGCAGCCATCCACTCAACTGGAGGCTGGGGAAGAAGTGCTGCGTGGCTGGTTGCTCGACGCCAGCGCTATCAAGGCGCCGTTGCAGCAGTTGATCCTCGACTGGACCAGCGAGCGCGACGGTTTCCAGCGTTTCAGCATCGAAGCCAGCGATGACTTGCAGCATTGGCAGTCATGGGGCGAAGGGCAGGTGGCGCGTTTGTCGTTTGCCGACGAGCGGGTCGAGCAACATGAAGTTGGCCTGCCGGGGCAATCGGCGCGCTATCTGCGTTTGCTGTGGAACACACCGCAATCGGCGCCGACGCTGACCTCGGCGCAACTGGAAAGCGCCAGCACTCGTAGCCTTCCGCTGCCGTTGGTCTGGTCGCAACCGTTGGCCGGTACCCGCCTGAAGGACGGTGAATACACCTGGCAATTGCCGATGGGGCTGAATGTCGAGCGGGTGCAGGTGGAGTTGAACCAACCCAACAGTCTGGCGCCGGTAACCCTCTCCGGTCGGCGCGAAAGCAGTTTGCCGTGGCAGCCGCTGAGTGGCGGTTTGCTCTATCGCCTGACCCAGAACGGCCAGGACGTGGTGCAGAACGAATTGCAGTTGTCGGGGCAAACCGTGCAGCAGTTGAAGCTGACGGTGGACGAGCGGGGCGGTGGCCTGGGCGCTGAAGCGCCGACCGTGAAATTTGCCGTGCGCTCGACGCAGGTAGTGTTCCTGGCGCGTGGCGCCGGGCCGTACACGCTGGCGCTGGGCAGTGCGACGGTGAAGACGGCTAATTTGCCGTTGTCGACGTTGATCCCGGACTACAGCCCGGCGAAGTTTTCGACTTTGGGCAAGGCTACGGTTGATAGCGGGGCAGCGGTGACTCAGGCGCCGACGGCGGTGGCTGCTGCGACGGCTGATACCAACTGGAAGAAGTTCGGGTTGTGGGCCGTGTTGTTACTGAGTGTGCTGTTTCTGGCGGTGATGGCGGTCAGTCTGTTGCGCAAGCCACCGGTCAAACCCTGAGAATGGCTGGCGCTGCGCGCCATTCGCGGGCAAGCCTCGCTCCTACAGGGACCGCGCTCTTCTGCAGGAGCGAGGCTTGCCCGCGAAGACGGCTTATCGGTCGGCGAAAATGTTAAATTTTGCCGTCGATCCCCAAACCACATCCGCCCCGATTCGAACTACGCTAAACCCCGCACATGAACTCTATTGGGCGTATCACGTCTGATAGGAGGAAATGCGCCACAACTCGCGTTAAACTGCGCGGGTTTTTAGCCCCCCCATTCCACCGGAGCCTTCCATGTCCCGCGTTACCCTGAGTCGCTATTTGATTGAGCAGACCCGTAGCAACAACACCCCTGCCGATCTGCGTTTCCTGATCGAAGTGGTGGCGCGCGCCTGTAAAGAAATCAGCCACGCCGTCTCCAAGGGCGCCCTGGGTGGTGTTCTGGGCAGCATGGGCACTGAAAACGTCCAAGGCGAAGTGCAGAAGAAGCTTGATGTGATGTCCAACGACATCCTGCTCGAAGCCAACGAATGGGGCGGTCACCTGGCCGGCATGGCATCCGAAGAAATGGACAATGCCTACCAGATCCCGGGCAAATACCCGAAAGGTGCGTACCTGCTGGTATTCGACCCACTGGACGGTTCGTCGAACATCGACATCAACGCGCCGGTCGGTACGATCTTCTCGGTGCTGCGTTGCCCGAACGAATACCTGACCCAGAACGAGCCTTTGAACGAAAAGGCCTTCCTGCAGCCAGGCACTCAGCAGGTTGCCGCCGGTTATGCGATTTACGGTCCACAGACCATGCTGGTGCTGACCCTGGGCAATGGCGTCAAAGGCTTCACCCTGGACCGTGAAATGGGCAGCTTCGTACTGACCCACGAAGACATCACGATCCCGGAATCCACTCAGGAGTTCGCGATCAACTCGTCCAACCAGCGTCACTGGGAAGCGCCGGTACAACGCTACGTCAGCGAATTGCTGGCTGGCGATGAAGGTCCTCTGAAAAAGAACTACAACATGCGCTGGGTCGCCGCGATGGTCGCCGATGTGCACCGCATCCTGACCCGTGGCGGTCTGTTCATGTACCCACGCGACAGCCGCGAGCCATCGAAGCCGGGCAAACTGCGCTTGATGTACGAAGCCAACCCGATGTCGTTCCTGGTCGAACAGGCCGGCGGCGCGTCCACCGATGGTCACCAGCGCATTCTCGACATCAAGCCAGATGGTCTGCACCAGCGCGTAGCGGTGTTCCTGGGCTCGAAAGAAGAAGTCGCACGCGTCACGGCTTACCACAAGGAATAAACCCATGACCGCGCCCTGGCAGCCGTTGCTCGAATGGTGGTTCGGATCAGCCGAAGCCCCCAACGACGTAGCGGCTGACAAGGAAAAGTTATGGTTCGGCAAGCGCGACAGCCAGGACCTCGAAGCGCAGACGCGTTTCGGGGACTGGGTTGAGCAGGCACTGGCCGGCGGATTGACCGACTGGGCGCAACGCCCCGAAGGTTGGCTGGCTCTGGTGCTGTTGCTCGATCAACTCCCGCGCATGATCTATCGCGATACCCCCAAATCGTTCTCTGGTGATCTACGGGCTCAAGCCCTGGTGGCGCAAGGCATTGCTGCGGATTTCGATCGGCAATTGCGGCCGATCCAGCGGGTGTTCATCTACTTGGTGTTTGAGCATTGCGAGAATCTGGCGGTGCAAAACGAGGCGGTTTCACGGTTTATCGCGCTGGTTGATGAGCAGCCGGAAGCGGATCGGGTAGTGTTTGCCGATAACCTGGACTATGCCGAGCGGCATCAGAAAATCATTGCGCGGTTTGGACGGTTTCCCCATCGCAATGGGGTGTTGGGAAGGGAATCTACGGCGGAGGAAATTGAGTTTCTTTCGGGGCCGGGATCAAGGTTCTGAATTTTCGTTGTTGCGGATGCCGTCTTCGCGAGCAAGCCCGCTCTCACAGGGGATTTGCGTCGATCACAAATCCAATGTGGGAGCGAGGCTTGCCCGCGAAGGGGCCCGCAAAAGCGGCTTAAATCCTGAAACTACCCACCAACTGCTTCAACCGCGCCGCCTGCTGCTCAAGGTCTGAACACGCGCGCAACGTCGCCTGCAAGTTCTCCACGCCTTCCTGGTTCAGCGTGTTGATCTCGGTGATGTCAACGTTGATCGACTCCACCACGGCGGTCTGTTCTTCGGTGGCGGTGGCCACGGATTGGTTCATACCGTCGATCTCGCCGATACGCTGAGTCACGCTGCCCAGGCGTTCGCCGGCCTGGTTGGCGATGCCGACGCTGCTTTCGCTCTGACGCTGGCTGTCGGTCATGGTGCTTACGGCTTCCCGGGCGCCGACTTGCAGCTCCTCGATCATCTTCTGCACTTGCTGCGCCGAATCCTGGGTGCGATGGGCGAGGTTGCGCACTTCGTCGGCAACCACGGCAAAACCGCGCCCGGCTTCACCGGCACGCGCCGCTTCGATGGCAGCGTTGAGCGCCAGCAAGTTGGTCTGCTGGGAGATGCTGGTGATCACTTCCAGAATCTGCCCGATGTTCACCGTGTTGCTGTTGAGCGTTTCGATGTTGCCGCAAGAATCGCTGATCTTCGCCGACAGCTGCTGCATGGCCGCGATGGTTTTATCCACCACTTGTTGACCGTCCTCGGCCAGCGCGCGGGCATCGCTCGAATGCTGGGAGGCGAGGGCGGCGTTCTGGGCGATTTCCTGGGCGGCGGCGCCCAGTTCGTTGATCGCGGCAGCTACGCTGCTGGTGCGCGAGGATTGCTGGTCGGAGTTGTACATCGACGAATTCGAGGCCGCGACCACACGCAATGCCACTTCGTTGACCTGGCCGGTGGCCGAGGCCACTTCGCGGATCGAGGTGTGGATACGTTCCACAAAGCGGTTGAACGACGTGCCCAGCGCGCCGAACTCATCCTGGCCGTGGATGGTCAGGCGCTTGGTCAAATCACCTTCGCCTTCGGCGATGTCGTGCATGGCGCGGCCCATGGTCAGCAGCGGTTGCATCAGGAAGCTGATCAACATGCCCAGCAGCGCGATGATGATCACCACGGCGATGACCATGGCAATGATGGCCGAGGTGCGGAATTCGCTAAGCATCGCGAACGCGGTGTCCTGATCCAGCACCAGCGCCACGTACCAGTCTGCCGACGGCACGCCGTTGACGTGGGTGAAGGAGATGAACTGGGACTTGCCGTCGAGCTCGACTTCTTTCAGGCCCGGGCTGACTCTTGGCGCGCCGTTCGGGTAGGCCTCGGCCAGGGTCTTGAGCACCAGTTTGCTGTCCGGGTGGATCAGGATCTTGCCGTCGGCGCTGACGATAAACGCATGGCCGTGACCACCGAAGTTCAGCGAGTTGATGATCGCGCTGACGCTGGACAGGTCGATGTCCGCACCGGCGACGCCGATCATCTTGTTCTCATGCTGCACGGGTGTGGCGACGGTGATCACCAGTTTGCCGGACGAAGCGGCAATGTACGGTTCGGTGACGATGGTTTGCCGCGCGTTATCGGCGGCCTTGTACCAGCCACGGGCTCGCGGGTCGTAGTCGGCGGCGCGGCTGCCCGCCGGAATCGAGGTCATCACGCCTTCGGTGCTGCCGAAGTAGCTCAACTGGAAATTGCCAGTGTAGGCCGGCAGGTCGATGGCGCGTTTCAGGCTGGCCGGAGCGCTACCGTCCACGGCGATCTGCTGGGACAGCGATTGCAGCAACTGAATGCGGCTTTCCAGCCAGGTCTGGATGTTGCTGGTGGTCAGGCTGCCGAGTTCCTGCATCGAAGATTCAGTACTGCTGCGCAGAGTCTGGCGCTGGCGGTAGTCGTTGAAGAGGATGAAGCAAGCGAATGCAACGGCCACTACGAGGGCTGCAGCCAACAAGATCTTGTGGCTGAACTTCATGTTTCTGGTCATTAAATGAGCTACCGCGGAGGGACGGGTCAACAGGGGGCGTCAATTTGCCACACTGGCAGACTTAACACTGCTGTTATGTCGACTGCCCAACGCCAAAGATTAGGCGACTTTCTATAAAAACCGACGAAATGCCGAATAGCACGAGAAAGTGGCTGATTTATCGGCAAAAGCCAGACGAGCGGATCAATAAATAGCCGGGCGGTCGGGGAACCAGATAGGGGTTTTCTCTTCTAAGCTTCAGCTTGGCACCTGCCAATCCCCCTTCGCTCCAGGAGCTACACCATGTCGCTGCGATCTATCGCCTTGCTCTCGTTCTGCGTGTTGTTGGTCGCATGCAGCAAGGTCAATCAGGAGAATTATTCCAAGCTGTCGGCCGGCATGGCCAAGGCCGAGGTTGAAACCTTGCTGGGTAAACCCGCCGATTGTTCGGGCGCGCTTGGCATGTCCAGTTGCACCTGGGGCGACAAAAACAGCTTTATCAGCGTGCAGTATGCCGGTGACAAAGTGCTGATGTTTTCCGGCCAAGGCCTGAAGTAAACCGGGGCGATGCGCCCACGGGAGAAAAACAATGAAGCGGTTATTGATAGTTCTTTTCGCTGGCCTGGTATTGGCTGGCTGCGCCTCTTCTGGCGTAGATCCGTTAGCACCCAAGACAGCCAACAGCGTTAACCTCAAGCGTTACCAGGGCACCTGGTACGAGTTGGCCCGCCTGCCGATGTATTTCCAGCGCAACTGCGCGCAATCCGAAGCGCATTACACCCTGTTGCCGGACGGTAACGTCGCGGTGCTCAACCGCTGCCTGACGCCGGACTGGCAATGGGAAGAGGCCAAGGGCACGGCTTATCCGCAAGTGCCGGGCAAGACCGACAAGCTATGGGTCGAGTTCGATACGTGGTTTTCGCGGCTGATTCCGGGTGTGGCGAAGGGTGAGTACTGGGTGCTGTACGTCAGCGACGACTACAAAACCGCCATTGTTGGCGACCCGAGCCGCAAGTATCTGTGGCTGCTGTCCCGGACCCCGACGGTCAACGGTGTGGTGCGTGAAGAACTGCTGAGCAAGGCGCGTCAGCAGGGTTACGACACTACGCGACTGATCTGGCGTGCGACGGATACGAAGATGGCCAAGACCTCGAACTAATAGTCACCGAAGGCCCCATGTGGGAGCGGGCTTGCTCGCGAAAGCCGTTGTTCATTCAACATTGATGTTGACTGACACGACGCCTTCGCGAGCAAGCCCGCTCCCACATTTTGTTTTACGTTAGCCCAACAGATCGCGCAGGACTTGGGTGAACGCCCGGTTGCTCTCTTCTTCACCGGCATGACGCCCGTCACGCACAACCCACTGGCCATTAACCAGCACATCGCGCACCTGGCGATCACCACCAGCGAACAGCCAGCGATTCAAAATCCCGTCACCACTGGCGGTCGCCAGGTACGGATCATTACCGTCCAGCACCAACCAATCCGCACGCTTGCCGACTTCCAATGCGCCAATCGGCTGACCCAGCGCCTGAGCGCCGCCATCCAATGCGGCGTCGTACAGCGTGCGGCCAACCATCGGCTGCTCTGCGCCATACAAGCGATTACGCCGTTGATCACGCAGCCGCTGGCCGTATTCCAGCCACCGCAATTCTTCCACCACACTCAATGACACATGGCTGTCGGAACCGATGCCCATGCGCCCGCCTTGGGCGAGAAAGTCCACCGCCGGGAAAATCCCGTCGCCGAGGTTGGCTTCGGTGGTCAGGCACAGGCCGGCGATGGCGCGACTCTTGGCCATCAGCGTGACTTCTTCCGCGTTGGCGTGGGTCGCGTGGACCAGGCACCAGCGCTGATCGACTTCAGTATTTTCGTACAGCCATTGCAGCGGGCGACGGCCGCTCCAGCTCAGGCAGTCGTCGACTTCCTTCTGCTGTTCGGCGATGTGAATGTGCACCGGGCATTGCTTGTCGCTGGCGGCCAGCACTTCGCTGATCTGCTGCGGGGTGACCGCGCGCAACGAGTGGAAACACAGTCCCAGCGACTGCGCCGGTTGCTGCGCCAGGATCGGTTGCAAACGCGACTGAAGCTTGAGGTAGTTTTCGGTGCTGTTGATAAAGCGCCGCTGACCGTCGTTCGGGGTTTGGCCGCCGAAACCGGAATGGCTGTAGAGCACTGGCAGCAAAGTCAAACCGATACCGGCAGAGCTGGCGGCCTGGCTAATGCGCAAGGCCAGTTCGGCTGGATCAGCGTAGGGCTGGCCGTTGGTGTCGTGGTGCACGTAATGAAATTCCGCGACCGAGGTATAACCGGCCTTGAGCATTTCAATGTACAGCTGCCGGGCGATGACGCCGAGCTGGTCCGGGCTGATTTTTCCGACGAGGCGATACATCAAATCGCGCCAGGTCCAGAAACTATCGTTCGGATTGCCCGCCACTTCCGCCAGCCCGGCCATGGCTCGCTGGAAGGCGTGGGAGTGCAGATTCGGCATGCCCGGCAGCAGCGGACCGCTTAGCCGTTCGGCGCCATCTGCGTGGGAATCGGCCTGGATATGGGTCAAGACGCCGTCGGCGCTGACCTCAAGACGTACATTGTTGGCCCATCCACTAGGCAGCAGCGCGCGTTCGGCAAAGAAGGCGGACATGGTTCAGCACCCCATCGTGTGTTATTTGTATATACATATACAGACGTTTGCCTGCTCGGTAAACTCCGGCAAGCTAGCAACCTCTAACAGACGATCAAGGATTAACCGTGCCGACTCCGCCTGCAGTGTCACCGTTGGCCGCGAACATGGGCGACAGTCCGGCGCCCTTGTACGCCCGCGTCAAACAGATGATCACCCAGCAAATCGACAGTGGGAACTGGCCGCCGCACTACCGCGTTCCGTCGGAAAGCGAGCTGGTCAATCAACTGGGTTTCAGCCGCATGACCATCAACCGCGCGCTGCGCGAGATGACCGCCGACGGTCTGCTGGTGCGCATGCAAGGCGTCGGCACCTTTGTCGCCGAGCCGAAAAGCCAGTCCGCACTGTTTGAAGTGCACAACATCGCCGACGAAATCGCCTCGCGCGGTCATCGCCACACCTGCAAGGTCATCACCCTTGAAGAAGAGGCCGCCGGTTCCGAGCGCGCCCTGGCCCTGGACATGCGCGAAGGCCAGAAGGTGTTCCACTCGCTGATCGTGCATTTCGAAAACGACATTCCGGTGCAAATCGAAGACCGTTTCGTCAACGCGCTGGTGGCCCCGGAATATCTCAAGCAAGACTTCACCTTGCAAACGCCTTACGCCTACCTGAACCAGGTCGCGCCGCTGACTGAAGGCGAGCACGTGGTCGAGGCGATTCTGGCCGAGGCCAGCGAGTGCAAATTGCTGCAGATTGAAAAAGGCGAGCCGTGCCTGCTGATCCGTCGCCGCACCTGGTCCGGCCGTCAGCCAGTGACCGCCGCCCGTTTGATCCACCCCGGTTCCCGTCATCGTCTGGAAGGTCGGTTTCATAAATGAATCAAGTGAAGTTGTTACGTGCAGTTGATTACCCGCGCATGCCATGGAAAAACGGCGGCGGCAGCACTGAAGAAATCACCCGCGATGCGGGCACTGGCCTCGATGGTTTTGGCTGGCGCCTGTCGATTGCTGATATTGGTGAGTCGGGCGGTTTCTCGACATTCGCCGGTTATGAGCGCGTGATCACCGTGCTGCAGGGCGACGGTATGACCTTGCGTGTCGATGGCCAGGACACGCGGCCACTGTTACCGCTGGACCCATTTGCCTTCAGCGGGGAGAGCCAGGTCTCGTGCACTTTGCTCGGCGGGCCGATTCGCGATTTCAACCTAATCTATGCGCCGCAGCGTTACAGCGCGCGGTTGCAGTGGCTGGACGGTAAGCAGCGGTTTTTCAGTTCGGCCGGGACTGTGTTGGTATTCAGTGTCACCGAGGCGCTGGAAGTGAAGGTCGGTAACAGCGACGCACAACTGGGTCGCCATGATTGCCTGCAACTTGACGGTAATGCTGGCCTGCTGGAAGTCTCCAGTAACGGCCCGTGCTGTGTGATCGAGCTGATCGCACGCTGATTCAACTGTTTAGAAAATCTCTGTGGCGAGGGGGCTTGCCCCCGTTGGGTGGCGAAGCCGCCCCCCGATGTTCGCATCAAATTTTGCGGCTGCTGCGCAGCCGAACGGGGGCAAGCCCCCTCGCCACAAAAAGCGGTCTCCTCCTGTTCCCCAAAGCGCACCACTTTGTTACCGAACGCCCCAGCGTGGCGCAAAACCCCGCTCAAGTAACAGCCGTCACCCTCGCGCAAAAATCCCCCCGAAAAATTTCATCTCCACCAAAACCCTTGATCTACAAGCGCTCCAGCTCTGCCAAGAAGTTTTCTTGAATGCCTATCCAATAAGTTGGCCGCTTGATTGCATATGCTTGTATGTACAAGTAAAGACGTATGCGTATGAGTCGACCGAGACTCCTCGCAGCGTCCACTGATTCGCTTGTGGCGCAACGACGCGCACAGGCTGGCTTGCCCACTGCCAGGGTTGGTTTGAATTGATCGCTGAGGAGTCTTTTTCGTGACTGACAATACCCAGAAACCTACTAAGTTTCGTGACGTTGAAATCCGTGCCGCCCGCGGTAACAAGCTGACCGCCAAGAGCTGGCTGACCGAAGCGCCGCTGCGCATGTTGATGAACAACCTCGACCCGGAAGTCGCCGAGAACCCTAAAGAA
>NZ_JBSPCZ010000028.1:0-68888 GCF_056161485.1 Pseudomonas sp. 5Vm1k | reverse complement strand
GCCTTCGCGAGCAAGCCCGCTCCCACATTGGATCTCTGCCATACATCAACTCTGTGTTCGACAAACATCCCCCTGTGGGAGCGAGCCTGCTCGCGAAGAGGCCGGCATATCCAGCATTGATGTCGCCTGCCACATCGCCTTCGCGGGCAAGCCTCGCTCCTACGGGGGATTGGGATTGGCCGCAAATTCCCGGACCGCCACGCCGTCCGTGTGGGAGCGGGCTTGCTCGCGAATGGGCCGGCACATTCAACATCAATGTTGCCTGCCGAACCGCCTTCGCGAGCAAGCCCGCTCCCACATTAAGTCTGCGTAGCTTCAATTTCATCGAATAGTCCATTCGGACGACGCCGCGCGCTGCCCGGCGCAATAACGTGCCTCTACAACAATAAAATTCGTGTCGAGGCTCGCCATGCGTAAAGCCACTTGTGCCCTGTTTATCATTGTCTGCGCCGGCAGTAGCGCCAGTCTCTGCCAGTTGTTCAAGAATGAAGCGTACCGACCGGCCACGGCGTACTTGAGCTGCTCAAGTACCGCTGTCAATTGCTACCCGCCGCTGGTGCGCAATCTGCTTCCATAAAAAAACCATCGGCCCTGCAAGCAAGGTCGATGGCTTTGGGTGTTGCCAGATGATCAGGTCGGCAATACGCCACGCGCGCGTGACAACGTCAGCGCCAGGTCTTCGATCATGTCCTCCTGGCCGCCCACCGTACCGCGGCGCCCCAACTCCACCAGCAGCTCTCGGGCAGCAATGCCGTACTTTTGCTCGGCCCGCTTGGCAAACAACAGGAACGAACTGTAAACCCCGGCATACCCCAGGGTCAGTGCGTCGCGGTCCAGACGGATTGGCTGGTCCATCATCGGTACCACCAGGTCCTCGGCGACGTCCATGATCCGGTACAAGTCGATGCCACTGTTGACGCCCATTCGCTCCAGCACCGCGACAAACACCTCAAGCGGCGTATTCCCCGCCCCCGCGCCCAGCCCTGCCACCGAGCCGTCGATCCGCGCGGCACCCGCCTCGATCGCCGCCAGGGAATTGGCAATCGCCATGCCCATGTTGTGGTGACCGTGAAAGCCGACTTCAGTCCCGGCATTCAAACCGGCGCGCAAGGCAGCGATTTTCTCGCTGACTTCATCCGGCAACATGTACCCGGCCGAGTCCGTGCAGTAGATGCAGTTGGCGCCATAGCTCTCCATCAGCCGCGCCTGCTCAAGCAGTTTTTCCGCGCTGACCATGTGCGCCATCATCAGGAAACCGACAGTGTCGAGGCCCATCTTCGCCGACATGCCGATGTGCTGACCGGAGACATCCGCCTCGGTGCAGTGAGTGGCCACGCGAATCGTCGACACTCCGTGCTCATGGGCCATTTTCAAATGATCCAGCGTGCCGATGCCCGGCAACAACAGCGCCGAAACCTTGGCCTGCTTCATCCGCGGAATCACTGCGGCGAAATACTCCTCGTCACTGTGGGCCGGGAAACCGTAGTTCAACGAAGCACCACCCAGGCCATCGCCGTGAGTGATTTCAATCAGCGGGACACCCGCCGCATCAAGACCGGTGGCCACCGAGATCATCTGATCCAGGCTGATTTGATGCTGTTTGGCGTGCATACCGTCGCGCAGGCTCATGTCGTGCAGACGGACGCTCTTACCTTGCAAATTCATGGCAATTCTCCACTCAACGGACGGGCAGTTGCAGGGCGCCCTTGTGGGCTTCTTCGGCGAACATCTCGGCAGTGCGCAATCCGGCGGCGGTCATGATGTCGAGGTTGCCGGCGGATTTGGGCAGGAAGTCACCCAGGCCTTCGACCTCAATGAAAATCGACACCTTGCGCCCGTCGAACACCGGCCCATTGATCAACTTGTAACCGGGCACATAGCGCTGCACTTCGTGGACCATCTGCAACACCGAAGTACGAATCGCATCCTGGTTCGGCTCGTCATCCGTCAGGCAGTGGATGGTGTCGCGCATCATCAACGGTGGCTCGGCCGGGTTGATGACGATGATTGCCTTGCCACGTCGGGCGCCGCCGACCTGCTCGACCGCACCCGCAGTGGTGCGGGTGAATTCATCGATGTTCTGCCGCGTGCCCGGGCCGACCGAACCGGAGGACACGGTGGCGACGATTTCGCCGTAACTCACCGACTGCACCCGCGACACCGCCGCCACCATCGGAATGGTCGCCTGACCACCGCAGGTGACCATGTTCACGTTCATCGCCAGGCTCGACGCGTGCGTCTTGAGATTCACCGGTGGCACGCAGAACGGGCCGATGGCCGCGGGCGTGAGGTCAATCATGATCACCCCGAGTTCATTGAGCTTGCGGCTATTTTCCGCGTGCACGTAAGCCGAAGTCGCATCGAAAGCGATGCGAATATCATCGTCGAGTACATTCGGCAGCAGCCCGTCGACGCCCTCGGCGGTGGTTTTCACACCCATCTCGCGAGCGCGTTTGAGGCCTTCGGATTCAGGGTCGACGCCGACCATCCACACCGGCTCGATCCATTGCGATCGGCACATTTTCATCAGCAGGTCAGTGCCGATATTGCCCGGGCCGATAATGGCCGCTCTGAGTTTCTTGCTCATCCGGTTAAACCCCACAGGTCAGGCACAGAAAGACACCCGGGCACTGCCCAGGCCATCGATGGTCAGGGAAAAACAATCGCCGGCGCGCGCCGGCTCCAGCGGCACCAACGAACCGGAAAGAATGATTTCCCCGGCCTTGAACGGAATACCGAAGGCACCCAGTGTGTTAGCCAGCCAGGCCACGGCGGTCAGCGGATTGCCTTGCACCGCCGAGCCCAGGCCTTCGCTTAGAGGCGCACCGTTCTTGGAAACGCGCATGCGCAAGTTGGGCAAATCCAGCGTCCGTGGATCGACCTGAACATCGCCCAACACGAACACGCCGCAGGAGGCGTTATCGGCCACCGTGTCCTGGATGCGGATCCGCCAGTCATGAATCCGCGAATCGACGATTTCGAAACACGGCATCACGTACTCGGTGGCTGCCAGCACATCGGCTTCGGTCACGCCGGGACCGACCAGGTCGTGCTTGAGCTTGAACGCAATCTCACCCTCGGCGCGAGGCTGGATCAGCTTGTTGGCCGACAGGGAAATTTGCGCGTCATTGGCAAATGCCATCTGCCGGGTAATGAAGCCGAAATCCGGCTGATGCACGTTGAGCATTTGCTGGACCGCCGCCGAGGTCACGCCGATCTTTTTGCCGACAATCTCATCCCCGGCCGCCACCCGGCGCTCAATGCTGTAGAGCGAAATATGGTAGGCGTCTTCGATGCTGATCGCCGGCCAGCGCTCCGTCAGCGGCGCCAGGGTTGTGCCGTTGAGCAGCGCCTGATAAAGCTCTTCGCCGAATTCACGGCGCAGTTGCGCGCTCATCGGCAAGGCTCCTCAAGAAATGCCAGGCATTCACGGTTGAACAGCTCACGGTGCTCGACCTGAACCCAATGCCCGCATTCGCTGAGCAACACAAATCGGATCTGACGGCACTGCTGCATCATCGTGTGCGCGCCGGAGACCGGGCAGAATTTGTCGTTCATGCCCCAGAACCCGAGAATCGGGCACGGCAACTCGGCGAGGCGCGCGGTCATGTTGGGCACTTGCATGGTCGACAGCACGCAAACCGGTTGCTGCTGCACCACCGCGACGCGCTCATTGACTGTTTCGTCGCTGATCAGGGTTTCATCGAACAGTTGCAAGGTCAGCAGCCGACGCATGCCGTCAGCATCGTGCAACTCACCCTTGGCGAAGGCCGCGCCCATTTTCTGGATGCCTTCCATCTGCAGGTAATACTGTTCTTTTTCCATCAGGCCGCCGGGCGCCATCAGCACCAGTCGACTGACTCGCTGCGGCTGGTCGAGAGCGAGTTTGATCGCGATCGCGCCACCCAAGGAATTACCGACCAATACACAACGCTGGATATCCAGTGCATCGAGCAAACCGCTCAAGGCGTCAACAAAGAAGTCCAGGGTATAGAGGGTGTCGGGTTTGTCCGACGCGCCATACCCCGGAAGGTCCGGGACGATGGTGCGGTAGCCCGCCGCCGCGAACACCGGGTAGTTCTGCTTGAAGTTGCTGTGACCGCTGGCCCCTGGCCCGCTGCCGTGAATGAAAATCACCGGCTCGCCGCTGCCAGAGTCCTGCCCGCCGATATCCAAGTAGTGCAGCTGCAAACCTTCCGGCAGCGTAACGAAGTGCCCTTGTGCTGATGCGCCCATAAGGTGTCCTCCCGGCCTGTTGTTGTCGCCGGATTATTCCCAGCGTGCGGGTAAACAACATCGTCCGACAGGACTACTAGTCTTTTCGGACGTTGGCCGTCGGGCGCCACAGACCTAGCATCGATGGCATTCCCGAGCGACAAAACGAGGCATCCATGCTTGATCCAATGGACTTTCGCGGCAAAGTGGTACTGGTCACCGGCGGCGGCAAAGGGGTCGGTCGCGGTATCAGCCAGCGCTTTCTCGACGGCGGCGCAGAGGTGGTGATTTGCGGTCGCGAAGCACCGTTGACGTTGCCCGTCAGCGCCGGGCGTGAGGCGTGGTTCTTGCCCTGCGACTTGCGCGATGTCGAGCAGTCCGGGCGCTTGATCTCGCAGATTGTCGAGCGCTTCGGTCGTCTCGATGTGCTGGTCAACAATGCCGGCGGCTCGCCAAATGCCGACGCAGCCAGCGCCTCACCGCGCTTCAGCGAAGCGATCATTCGCCTGAACCTGCTGGCGCCGCTGAACCTCTGCCAGCAGGCCAATCAGGTGATGCAAAAGCAGGTTGATGGCGGCGCGATCATCAATATATGCAGCGTCAGTGCGACCCGCCCTTCCCCTGGCACCGCCGCTTACGGCGCCGCCAAGGCCGGGCTGCTGAACCTCACCACCTCGCTGGCGGTGGAATGGGCGCCCAAGGTACGGGTCAACGCCGTAACGGCCGGGCTGATTCTCACCGAGCAAGCGGCTCTGCATTATGGCGATCAGGCGGGCATTGACCGGGTGGCGGCGACCATCCCGCTGCAACGGCTTGCGACGCCTGACGACATTGGCGATACGTGTTTGTACCTGGCCTCAACGCTGGCCCGTTATGTCAGCGGCGCAGACATTGCCGTGCACGGTGGTGGCGAACGTCCGGCGTTTCTCGGTGCTGCGCAATCCTGAAAAGATCGCAGCCTTCGGCAGCACCTACGCCGATTGAGTACACCCTTGAATCAATCGGTGTACGCAGGCCCTGTAGGCACTGCCGAAGGCTGCGATCTTCCAACAATCCCATTACAAAAAGAGTTCCGACATGCCCGCCATTGCCAGCCACAGCGTGCTACTCAATCTCACCCCGTCAGCCGCCTGGGCCCAACTGCGCGACCTGAGCTTCGCGCCGCACTACGTGCCCGGGCTGACCGGTTGCCAGTTTCACCCCGGGCCACGCGAAGGGCTTGGCGCCAGTCGCCGGGTATCGCGCAAAGGAGGTCAATGGCTCGATGAGAGCGTGGTGCAATGGCAGGAAGGAATCGGTTTTGTCCTGATTCTGCACAAGGCCAGCGCCGGCGCGCCCTTCCCGTTTCGCGAAGCCAGTTTCAGTTACGCGTTGCAGGCCGAGGGTGATGCAACGCGCATCACCCTGCGCATGAACTACAGCCTGCGCGGAGGGTGGCTGGTGGAAAAGTTGTTGGCCAAGGCGTTCAACAACGTCGTGCGTGAGATCGCCAAGAATCTCAAGGCTTACTACGAGACGGGAAAAACCCAAAATCCGCAGTTTTCCCCGGCCCCCGCGCCGTAACCGGACACCGTAGGAGCTGCCGAAAGCTGCGATCTTTGGCGGCCTCAAGGCTGCCGAAGATCAAGATCAAAAGATCGCAGCCTTCGGCAGCTCCAGACCGATTACATCCGCCAGCGTGCCCAGAGCGAGTACATCCGCAGTGTCTATGCGCCTGGTCTATGCGCCTGCAAGCGGGCCGATATTGATTGGGCTCCAATAGGCTTTCATCGAGCGGATCAAGCCGTCCGCCCCGAACTCCATCACGTCGATCACATGCAGCGAGCACGGTTGTCCGGCCCATTCCATGTCGACCCGAAACGGCATCGCACCACAACCGTTCAGCGTCGCTCGAACCGGGCCAGTCAAGACCGCCGAGACGTTGCTCGCCCCCAGTCCATCGCGATAGAAGCGTTCGATGGCGACAAGGCCCTGGATCGGTGGTTGGCCGACCGGGTCTTCGACCACCGCGTCGAGGCTGTAGAGCGCAATGATCCCGTCGATATCACCGGCATCCACCAACTCCACATACCGCGTCATGGTCGCCTGGATCTGTTGTGCACTGATCATTCAAACCACCTCGAACAACGCAGCAGCGCCCATGCCGCCGCCGATGCACATGCTCACCACCACATAACGCAAACCACGGCGTTGCCCTTCGATCAATGCGTGACCGACCAACCGCGCGCCGGACATACCGAACGGATGCCCGAGGGCAATCGCCCCGCCATTGACGTTCAGGCGTTCGGCGGGAATGCCCAGGGTGTCGCGGCAATACAGCACCTGACAGGCGAACGCTTCGTTCAGCTCCCAAAGGCCAATGTGATCAATGGTCAAGCCATGGCGCTTGAGCAGTTTCGGAATCGCGTAGACCGGGCCGATGCCCATCTCGTCGGAACTGCAGCCGGCGACCGCCATCCCGCGATAAATCCCCAGCGGTTCCAGGCCACGTTTTTCGGCCAGCTTGGCGCTCATCAGCACCGAGGCCGAAGCGCCGTCGGACAATTGCGAGGCATTGCCGGCGGTGATGAAGCGGCCCTTGTCCGTCCACTGGCCGCCCGGCCACACCGGTTCCAGCGCATTCAGGCTCTCGCGGGTGGTGTCGACACGGTTGCACTCGTCGCGCAGCAAGGTGACGGATTCGTAGCGGGTTTCGCCGCTGGCCTTGTCGACGATCATTTTGCGGCTGGTCAGCGGTGCGAGTTCACGGTCGAACAACCCGGCGCTTTGGGCCAGTGCGGTGCGCACCTGGCTCTGGTAGCTGTATTCGTCCTGTTCTTCGCGAGAAATACCGTAGCGCTCGGAAACGATCTCGGCAGTTTCAATCATCGGAATGTAGGCGCGCGGGTCCAGTTCGATCACTGCGCCCGACTGATTGCGGTAGAGGTTTTTGTGCTTGTTCTGCACCAGGGAAATCGACTCAAGGCCCCCGGCCACGGCGATGTCGATTTCATCGCACATGATCCCTTTGGCGGCCATGGCAATGCTCATCAGGCCCGATGAACACTGGCGGTCAACGGCCATGCCGGCGACCGAGGTCGGCAAGCCGCCGGCAATCGCACACAGGCGCCCCATGTTGTAAGACTGAGTGCCCTGCTGCGCCACCGCGCCAATGATCACATCGTCGACTTCGCCCGGCTCGATGCCGGCACGGCGCACGGCCTCACGGACGACGTGGCCGCCGAGTTGCGGTGCCTCGGTGTCATTGAACGCTCCGCGAAAGGCTTTGCCGATCGGGGTGCGGGCGGTCGAAACGATAACGGCTTCTTTCATGCTGGATTCCTCGAATGTGCAGCGGTTGGGTTCACGCGGGGTAGTAGCGGCTGATGGTGTCGACCACACAGCCGGGGCGCTCCTCGCCATCGATTTCGACGCTGACGCGAATGGTCGCCTGCACGCCGCCGTTGACCGTTTCGACGGCCATCAACTGTGCACTGCCGCGCACCCGCGAGCCGACGCGCACCACCGAGGGAAAGCGCACTCGCTCGCAGCCATAATTGACGCCCATGGCGAGACCGCGCACCTCGACGATTTGCGGCAAAAACAGATTGACCAACGCCAGGCTCAGGTAGCCATGGGCAATACAGGCGCCAAAAGGACCGCTGGCGGCTTTGACCGGATCGACGTGAATCCACTGATGATCACCCGTCGCTTCGGCGAACAGGTCAATACGGTCTTGCGCCAGGAGCAACCAGTCGCTGACACCGAGGGCCTGGCCGACGGCGTCGAACAAGGCCTGGGGCGTGTCGAAAATACGTGGCATGTTCAAGCCCTCTGACTGGACACCGACAACACTTCGCCGGTCATGTAGGAGCTGTAGTCACTGGCCAGGAACATCATTACGTTGGCCACTTCCCAGACTTCGGCGGCACGCCCGAACGCTTCGTTGGCAGCGAGTTGATCGAGTACGGCTTGCGGCGCGGATTTGCGCAGAAAATCGTGCAACGCAATGCTCGGGCTGACGGCGTTGATACGGATCCCGTAGTCGGCGGCCTCGACGGCGGCGCAACGGGTCAATGCCATGACCCCGGCCTTGGCGGCGGCGTAGTGCGACTGTTCTTTCTGTGCCCGCCAGCCCAGCACCGACGCGTTATTGACGATGACCCCGGCACGGCGCCCGATCATCTTCGGCAACATGGCGCGGGTCATGCGCATGGTGCCGGTGAGCGTCACGTCCAGGACCCGACTCCACTCCTCATCCGTCATCTCGACCAGCAACCGCGAACCGCCTAGGCCGGCGTTGTTGATCAGCACATCGACGCCCTCCAGATCGCGCTCGGCGCTAGCAATCAGCTGCTGCACCTGCGCTTCGTCGGCGACGTTGCAGACCTGACCGAAGACCTGATCAAGCCCGGTGGTTTCGCGAATTTTCGACACCGCTTCGCTCAGCCGACCTTGGTGAATATCGCTGATCATCAGCGCCCGACACCCTTCCTCGGCGGCACGCACCGCTGCGGAAAAGCCGATACCGGCACCCGCCGCCGCTGTGATCAGCACGGACTTGCCGCGCAGCAGGCCGTGGCCTGCAACATAGTGGGGAACAGACATGCAAAAACTCCTTGATTCAGGTGCGTGGACGCGGCTCTTTGGGCATGCCCAAAGCGCGCTCGGCGATGATGTTGCGCTGGATTTCGTTGCTGCCGCCGTAGAGGGTGTCGGCGCGGCTGAACAGGTACAGCGACTGCAAACGGGTGAGCTGATACGGCGCGGCTTCGAGCACTTCCGCTTCGGCGCCCAGCACATCCATCGCCAACTTTCCGAGGCTGGCGTGCCAGGTGGACCAGAACAGTTTGTAGATGGTCGCTTCCTTGCGCAGCGATCCATCCTGGCTACCTGAGAGCATGCGCAACGAGTTGTAGCGCATGATCCGCAGGCCGCTCCACGCCTCGGCCAGGCGCTGGCGCAGGACCGGATCGCGCCAGGCGCCATTGGCCCGGGCGATGGCGATGATGTCGTTCAACTCATTGTGAAACTGCATCTGCTGGCCCAGGGTCGAAACCCCGCGCTCCAGGCCCAGTAGCGCCATGGCGATGGTCCAGCCCTCGCCCGGCGCGCCGATGATGTTGGCGGCGTCGGTGCGGGCGTTGTCGAAGAACACCTCGTTGAATTCAGAGGTTCCCGTCAGTTGCTCGATCGGGCGTACGGTGATTTCAGCCTGAGCCATCGGTACCAGCAAAAACGACAAGCCACGATGGCCGACACTGCCGGGTTCGGTGCGGGCGATCACAAAGCACCAGTCCGACTCATGAGCCAGCGAGGTCCAGACCTTCTGGCCGTTGATCACCCACTTGCCGCTGGTTTCATCCAGTACCGCGCGAGTCTTGACGTTGGCCAGGTCTGAGCCGGCCCCGGGTTCCGAGTAACCCTGACACCAGAACTCGCGGCCGCTGACAATGCCCGGCAGAAAACGCCGTTGCTGCTCGGCAGTGCCGAACGCTGCGATGGTCGGCCCGGCCAGCCCTTCGCCGATATGCCCCATGCGCCCGGGGCCGCCGGCGCGGGCGTACTCCTCATGGAAAATCACTTGCTGAGTGATCGACAGGCCGCGCCCGCCGTGCTCCGACGCCCAGCCGACGCAGGTCCAGCCGCCCTCGGCGAGTTTGCGCTCCCAGGCTTTGCGCGCCTCGGGAAACATATGTTCATCGCCCGGCCCTCCGCGAAATCGCAGTGGTTCGAATTCACCGCAGAGATTCGCGCTCATCCAGTCGGCGACTTCCTGACGGAAACGCTCGTCCTGCTCGCTGAAACTGATTTTCATGGCTGCTCCCCAAGAATCGCCACGGCAATGCGCTCGCGATGCCAGGCCGGCAGCCCGAGAAAGCTTTCACTGGCGCGGGCGCGTTTGAAGTAGAGGTGCGGGTCGTATTCCCAGGTGAAACCGACGCCGCCGTGCAACTGGATCGACTCGCTGGCGCAGTGGAAATAAGTTTCCGAGCACTGCGCCTTGGCCAGTGCCGCCGCCACCGGCAACTCGGCAGCCACCTGCGGATCGCCTTCTGGGTCGAGCGCTTCCTGAGCCACGCACGCCGCGTAATAGCTGGCTGAACGCGCGCATTCCACTTGCAGCATCATGTCGGCGGCACGGTGTTTGAGGGCTTGAAAACTGGCGATGGGACGACCGAATTGCTGGCGTTCCTGCATATAAGCCACGCTCAGGTCGAGCACCTGCTGCGCACCGCCGGTCTGTTCGGCGGCCAGGCCGATACACGCCAGTTGCAGGACTTGCTGCAGATGCGGCCAAGCCGCACCGAACTCGCCAAGCAGGCAGTCCGCGTCGAGGTACAAGTCCTTGAGTTGAATTCGCGCCTGGCGACGGGTCTGGTCCATGGTCGGCAACAACTGACGCTCGATCCCGGCGCGGTCCGCGTCCACGGCGAACAGGCTGATGCCCGCCTCACCGCTGGACCCGCGAACCCGTGCAGCGATGATCAACAGATCGGCGCCGTGGCCATCAAGCACGTGCTTGAGGGTGCCGTTCAGCACAAACCCGTCACCCTCGGTCATGACCGTGGCCTGGACATCCTCGGCCGCCCAGCCATTGGCGCTGCTGAAGGCAAGTGTGGCCGTGAGGCTGCCGTCGGCAATCAGTGGCAGCCAGTGTTGTTTTTGTTGATCGTTGGCGGCCAGCAACAGCGCGGGCGTGGCCATGCAGGCGGTGGCGAAGAACGGCGAGCAAAGCAAGCGCCGGCCCATCTGCTCCAGCAGAATCGCCAGTTCGACAAAGCCAAGCCCCAGTCCGCCGTAGACTTCGGGAATATGAATCGCCGGCCAGCACATCTCGCGGCACACGCGCTGCCAGAGGGCCTCGTCAAAACCACGCTCGCTGACCATCGCCGCTCGCACGGCACTGGAATCCGAGACATCGGCGAGAAAGCCCTCAGCCGATGCCCGGATCATTTCCTGTTCGTCGCTGAATGCAAACTCCATCGCGGCGCCTTCTGCTCGTTTGACGGGGCACGCATGGCGCAACACCCCTTTGAGCATCGAGTTTGGCGCCCGCCGCCCGCAGCAGAATCGTTAGCCTTGCCTAGTCCGAATGGGCGATGTCATGGACAATGAACCTCTGCACGCCTGGAATGCTCAACTAAGATCCCTGAACGAGGTCTTGATGGGCCGGGAAAATCCAAAACAACCGTTAGCGAGGTTTCAGAACCTGTGAGTACTGAGCAAGAAACGACGTTTGACGAACCACAGCTCAACAGCACGGAAATCCGCATTCTGGGCTCCTTGATCGAGAAACAGGCCACCAGCCCGGAAACCTATCCGCTGACCCTCAATGCGCTGGTCATCGCCTGCAACCAGAAAACCAGCCGCGAACCGGTAATGAACCTCACCCAGGGCCAGGTCGGCCAGAGCCTGCGCGCCCTCGAAGGTCGTGGCTTCACCAAACTGGTGATGGGCAGTCGCGCCGACCGCTGGGAACACAAAGTGGACAAGGCACTGGAGCTGGTGCCAGCCCAGGTGATCCTGACCGGCCTGTTGTTTCTGCGCGGCCCGCAAACCGTCAATGAACTGCTGACCCGCAGTGGCCGCATGCATGAATTCGAGGATGCCGAGCAGGTGGTGCATCAGTTGGAACGCTTGATTGCGCGGGGGTTGGCGCTGCTGATTCCGCGTCAGACGGGGCAGCGTGAAGATCGCTATATGCATGCACTGGGCGACCCGGCGGATATCGAAGTGATTCTGGCGGCCCGGCAGAACCCGGCGGAGCGTGGCGCGGGTGGCGGCGTGTCGGTGGAGCGGATCGAAGAGCTGGAGGCGCGGATTGCAGCGCTGGAAGAACGCCTGGCACGCCTCGAATAGCCCTGCAACACAGATCACATGTGGGAGCGGGCTTGCTCGCGAAAGCGGTGTGTCAGGCAACATTGTTGTCGACTGGCACGGCCTCTTCGCGAGCAAGCCCGCTCCCACAGGGATTCAGCGGTGTTTTGGGATTATTCGCCGTCCCAGTAATCCACGCCATCCGCCTGTCGGGCGATCGCGACAAAACCTGAAGTATTACCCTCGGCGTCCACCTTGAAATCATCCATCACCGCGTATTTGCCGGAATCCGGGTACTCACAAATCTCCGGCGATTGCTGGGTACTGACCGCCAGGTAACGCAATTCCGCGTTGCTGCTGTTGATGATCTGATGTGCCGCTTCAGGCCCACCCGGCGGGCAGGCGATTACGTCGCCAGCGCGGATCGGGAAGCGCTCGGCACCGAGGCGAACTTCCCCTTCCCCGGCCACCACGTAAAACATCTCCTCATTGACCCGATGGCTATGAAACGGGCTGCCGCGCATGCCGGGCTCGAGGACATACAAGCGGTAACCGAGCTTCTGCGCCCCCAATTGCTGGCCGATGCGAGCCATGCGTTGCTGATAGCGACCGGCCGTTTCACCGGTGGGAGCCAACCCTTCGGGCAGCGGCTCGAGTTCGGCCTGATCCAGATTGAGAATGCGCGGATGCATGGAAACCTCGGTCACGGTATTCGTTGTAAGAAGCAAATCTTCGTTTGCTGGCGAGCAGTATAGGCAGGGATGCGGTTTATCTGAGGGACCATTGCGGTTATTCGCGGGCAAGCCTCGCCCCTACTGGTGATCACCGGACCCTGTAGGAGCGTGGCTTGCCCGCGAAGAGGCCACCAAGCCACCATCAATTGAAATGAATCAGCTCCGGGCAAACGCCACCGCGGCCTGAAACTGCTCATCCGTCGGCCGCACGCCGGTATAAAGCACGAACTGCTCCAAGGCCTGGATCGCGATCACTTCCAGCCCGGTAATCACCCGTTTGCCTTCTGCCCTTCCCCGCACGATCAGTGGCGTTTCCGAGGGGATCGCTACCACATCGAAGACAGTCTCTGCCGACTTGATCACTTCAGCTTCAAACGCCAGTTGCTCTGCCTCCGGCCCACCGGTCATGCCGATAGGCGTGACGTTGATCAGCATTTGCGGGCGCCGAGCCTCCAGTTCCGCTTGCCACTCATAACCCAGGGAGTCGGCCAGCGCTCGCCCGGCACGCTCGTTTCGGGCGACGATCAGGCCATTTTCGTAGCCGCCATCGCGCAAGGCACTGGCCACGGCCTTTGCCATGCCGCCGCTGCCGCGCAGGGCAAAGGTCGATTCCTTCGGTACTTGATGGGTTTCAAGCAACTGGGCGATGGCGATGTAATCAGTGTTGTAGGCCTTGAGATGGCCGTCGGTATTGACGATGGTATTGATCGATTGAATGGCGGCAGCGGACGCGTCCAGTTCATCGACCAGCGCAATGCAGGCTTCCTTGAACGGCATCGACACGCCACAACCGCGAATGCCCAAAGCGCGAATGCCACCGACCGCACCCGTCAGGTCCTGGCTGCTGAAAGCCTTGTAGTAAAAATTCAGGCCCAGTTGTTCGTACAGATGATTGTGAAATCGCAGGCCAAAGTTCCCGGGGCGTCCTGACAGGGACATGCACAGCTGGGTGTCTTTGTTGGGGTTCATCTGCATGAAATATCTCCTTCGATTGCACTTTCGGATAGACGGGATTAGCCATTCCATCCTGTTCTGTTCGATCATAGCGGCCTGTCTGCACGTGGCTTTGCAGGACGGTAAAGAAGCCGGTACAGACCTTACACAAAATTTACCTAACGATTGTGCAGTTTTTCAAAAAAGCGCTGTCTTAGATGTATCCCCGCGACAATCCTTGGGTCTATTGCAGATTCAAGCGCCGGGTCGAAGAACCGAGGAATTATCATGATCCGTAAAATCCCCACAGTAGCCTTGTTGATCGGTGTACTGGCTGTCGCAGGGCAGGCAGAAGCCCATGGCGGTGGCGGTTGGCAAGGTCCAGCGGTGTTTGGTGCGATCGTTGGCTCGGCCATCGTCGGCTCGGCCCTCATTAACGCCAATCGGCCGGTTTATGTAGAGCAGGCGCCGGTCTACGTTCAGCCACAACCGGTCTACGTGCAACAACCGCCGCCACCGGTTTACTACCAACCGGCCCCGGTGTACGTACAACAACCGGTCTACTACCGCCCTGCGCCGGTTTACTACGGTCCACCGCGCGGTTACTACGGCCCTCCCCATGGTTACTATGGTGGCCCACGCTGGTAACAGGTTCATCAGGCCCCGCCTTACAAGCGGGGCCTTTTTTATGCCCGCCAGTCGGGCGAGGTCTGAATAAATCTCGTCAAGGTCGCTGTCGGAACAGTGTCGGCAGGTAAAGTAGGCAAGATTGACTGGGCCGCCCTTCCCTCGCCTTGGGGGAAACGGTCATATTTATGTCATGTCAGGTCCGCAAGCTTGGATCTGTCCGTAAACAACAGGTTGATAAAAACAAGGACGACCTCATGCCCACGCAAAACCCGCACCGCAATGTCGGCTTGTGCACTTCCAGCAAGGTGTACAACGCATTGACCGAACTCAAGCACCTGGAAGGTCATCGCAGCGCCAAGTTTCTCTCGCTGCTGGCCGAAAACCTGGTGCGCAAAGGCCTGCTCAACGAGCAGGAAGTCGTGCATATGCTCGATTTGGTCGTGGATTGACCGCCACACCTCGCTGGCATCAATGACCACTATCGAGAATGTTGATTGTCCGTTGAATCGCGCGGTCCGTAAGGTAGCTCCATAGATTTATGGAGGTACTTATGATGTCCCAGACTCAGATCATGTCCGTTATCGGCAGTGCCGTTCCCGCATCGCTCAGAGAGCTAGGATTGCTCGCCTGTTGGTATGTGATGCGCGACGGCGAACCGATCAGCGGGCCGCTGACTTCGCTTCCCGCCGCCCAAGCTTTGTCGCAACGCATCGGCACCGTTCAGCTCAGCGCCTAAGGCAACTGAACCCGCGGTTTGGTTTCGACGAAGATCGCCCAGCTCGACATAAACAGCGCGGCGATCAACGGCCCGATCACAAACCCGTTCAGACCGAAGACGGCCATGCCGCCCAAGGTCGAGATCAGGATCATGTAGTCGGGCATTTTCGTGTCCTTGCCCACCAGGATCGGGCGCAGCACGTTGTCCACCAGGCCAATCACAAACACCCCGAACAGCCCCAGTACCACGCCCTGCCAGATCGCCCCGCTGAGCAGGAAGTACACCGCCACCGGCGCCCAGACAATCCCCGCCCCTACCGCTGGCAACAGCGACAGAAACGCCATCAACACCGCCCAGAGCAACGCGCTGGGAATATCCAGAAACCAGAAAATCAAACCGCCCAACGCGCCCTGCGTGATCGCCACCAGCAGGTTGCCTTTGACGGTGGCCCGCACCACGCGATTGAACTTGAGTTGCAAGCGACGTTTCTGGTGTTCCTGCAACGGCACGGCGGTGCGGACTTTGCGCGCCAGCTCGGCGCCGTCCCGCAGAAAGAAAAACAACAGGTACAGCATGATGAAGAAGCTGACGATGAACTCGAACGTGCCCTGGCCAAACGTGACGACTTGCGTCGCGACAAACTGACTGCCCTGCATCGCGCCCTTGACGACTTTGTCCTGCAAACCTTTCAACTCGCCGACACCAAACCGATCGAGCAAATGCTGGAAATATGGCGGCAAGCCGTGCTTGAACTGTGCCACATACGCCGCGATGTCCAACTCGCCGCTTTCAATGCGGCTGTACAGCGACGCGCCCTCCTGAACCAGCAACACGCTGATGATGATCACCGGCAAAATCGCGATCACCAGGCAGATGCCCAAGGTACACAGCGATGTCAGGTTGCGCGGCCAGCCGAATTTCATCTGCAATCGCCGTTGCAGTGGTGCGAAAACGATGCCGAGGATAACGGCCCAGAACACCGCGCCGTAAAACGGCAGCAGGATCCCGATAAACGCGAGGGTGACCGCGACCAGCAAGACGAGCAGCGATCTTTTTTGTAGCGTGGTTTCTTTCATGTCCGATCCATGTCAGTGCGCAAAAAGGAGCGCGAAATTCGTCTCCTGATGTTTAGTCCGCCACGGTTCGCGCGAGTGCCATCCGTTTGTTCATCAAGCATAGATCCAGATCAATAAACCCCTTGGGCAAGCCACTTACCCTGCCGGGCTTTTGTGGTCGACATCCTCATGCCCCTCATCGCTCCCGAACTGCTCGCCCCCGCCGGCACCTTGAAAAACATGCGTTATGCCTTCGCCTACGGCGCCGATGCGGTGTACGCCGGGCAGCCGCGCTACAGCCTGCGAGTGCGCAACAACGAATTCGACCACGCCAACCTGGCCCTCGGCATTCGCGAGGCCCAGGAACAGGGCAAGCGTTTCTACGTGGTGGTGAACATCGCGCCGCACAACGCCAAGCTCAAAACCTTCCTGAAAGACCTGGAACCGGTGATCGCCATGGCGCCGGATGCGCTGATCATGTCCGACCCCGGCCTGATCATGCTGGTGCGCCGCCATTACCCGCAGATGCCGATTCACCTGTCGGTGCAGGCCAACACGGTGAACTGGGCGAGTGTCGAGTTCTGGCAGCAACAGGGTTTGAGCCGGATCATCCTGTCGCGCGAGCTGTCCCTGGAAGAAATCGCGGAAATACGTCAACACGTGCCGGCGATGGAGCTGGAGGTGTTTGTCCATGGCGCGTTGTGCATGGCTTACTCCGGGCGCTGCCTGCTGTCGGGCTACATGAACAAGCGCGATGCCAATCAGGGCAGTTGCACCAACGCTTGCCGCTGGAAGTACTCGGCTACGGAAGCCACGGAAAATCAGCTCGGCGAGATCGTTCAACAGTTTCAACCGACCCTCGGGATTGGCACGCCGACCGATCAAGTATTCCTGTTGCAGGAAGCCAATCGCCCGGACGAGTTGATGCCGGCGTTCGAGGATGAGCACGGCACCTACATCATGAACGCCAAGGACCTGCGCGCCGTGCAGCACGTCGAACGCCTGACGCAAATGGGCGTGCACTCACTGAAAATCGAAGGCCGGACCAAATCCCACTTCTATTGCGCCCGCACCACCCAGGTGTATCGCCGGGCCATCGACGATGCCGTAGCCGGCCGAGATTTCGACCGTAGTTTGATGACCGATCTGGAGTCGCTGGCCCAGCGCGGCTACACCGAAGGTTTCCTGCGGCGGCATGTGCATGACGAATACCAGAACTACCAGAACGGCAGCTCGGTGTCGGAGCGCCAGCAGTTTGTCGGCGAGCTGACCGGCGAACGGCGGGATCGCCTGGCGGAAGTGAAGGTGAAGAACCGCTTTGGCCTGGGCGATCACATGGAGTTGATGACGCCCAAGGGTAACTTTCACTTTGATTTACATGAGTTGCAGAACGTCAAAGGCGAGCCGATTGAAGTGGCGCCGGGGGATGGGCACACGGTGTATGTGCCGATTCCGGATGCGGTGGATTTGCGGTTTGGGTTGTTGATGCGCGATGTCGGCGAACGCTGAGATCTTCCAAACAACACTAAATCCTGTAGGAGCAAAGCTTGCTCGCGAAAGCGGTGGGTCAGTCGACATCAATTTTGACTGACTCACCGCTTTCGCGAGCAAGCTTTGCTCCTACAGGGGTAGGCGCTGCTAGGCGAATTCCTCCCGCAACATCCCCACAAACGCCTCCCGCGCCGGGTGCACCCCGGCGTTTTCATGCCAGTAGAACAAATTCTCCACCGCCGTGAGCTCCGGGAACTCATACCCGGCGCAACCCGCGCCCTTGGCGTACTGATCGAATATCCCTTTGGGCACCAGCGCCACCCCGGCCCCGGCACTGACGCAACCGACAATCGCGCCATAACTGGCCAGGCTGACAATCGGCAGTGCCTGGCCCTGGCGCAGCAACCAGTGCTCCAGCGCCGCGCGATACGGACAACCTTGGGGCCACATGAATACGGTTTTGTCCTGCAAGTCGGCGATATCGCGCACCGGCCCCAACGATGTGGATGCAATCAGCAGCAACTCTTCGCGGTACATCGGTGTGCGCTTGAGCTGCGAACGCTCGACATCCACCGCAACGATCGCGCCATCGAGGCGGTGATTGGCGGTGTCGTCGAGCAATTGGCTCCAGGTGCCGGTAGTCAGTTCCAAAGCCACACCGGGATAACGCTTGTGGAACTTGGCCAGCAAGCGCGGCAAGCGACCGGTGGCCGAGGATTCGATGGCACCGATGCGCAACGGCCCGGAGGGATCGGCGGACGGGTCCAGGGCGCGCTTGGCCTCCGCCGTCAGCGCGAGGATTTTCGAGGCGTAGGCCAGAAAGGTTTGCCCCGACGGACTGATCCGCAGCCCTCGGCCCTCGCGCAGGAACAGCGCCACGCCCAACTCGGCTTCCAGCGCCTTGATCCGCGCGGTGATATTCGACGGTACGCAGTGCAACAGCTCGGCCGCCCGGGCGATGCTGCCGACGTCGGCAACGGTTTTGAACATGCGAATCTGGGCCAATTCCATACATCACCAAAAGTGAAGAGTTGGCGCAGTATAAGTCAGTTGTGGCGAACGATCGGGCTTCTGATACTGAGGGCATCAACCCACAGGTGCCCGACCATGCTGCCACTGTCCCCCGCGCTCAAAATCCTCCTGGCCATGGCGTTTGTCGTGGCGTGCTGGGGTTATTCACCGACCGGCATCCATATCGGTTTGCAAGCCTACGACCCTGGCCATCTGGCGTTGCTGCGGTTTCTGGTGGCGTCAGTGTTTATGGCCGTGATCGCCGTGTTCAAAGGCATCAGCCTGCCGAAACTGCGTGACCTGCCGTTCCTGATTGCCCTCGGTTTCTTTGCCGTGAGCCTGCATCACGTGCTGCTGAATTTCGGCCAGCAAGGCGTCAGCGCCGGGGCGTCCAGCGTGCTGGCGCAGTCGACGCCGTTGTTCAGCACGTTGCTGGCGCGTTTTGTGTTCAAGGATCGGGTGAGCGTCTGGCGTTGGGGCTGTGTGTTTTTGGGGTTGATCGGCGTGGTGATTGTGGTGGCCGGCGATAAAGGCCTGGGCAGTATCGATGCGCACGGCTTGCTGATCTTGCTGGCGGCGGTGTCCTGGAGTTTTTACTTCGCCCTGCAGAAGCATCACACCGGGCGTTATGACGGTTTGACCCTGACCTGCTACACGGTCTGGTCCGGGACGCTGTTGTTGCTGGTTTACCTGCCGGGGTTGGCGGATCAGGTGATGCGGGCACCGGTTGCAGTGCAAATGGCGGTGATCGGGCTGGGGGTTTTACCGAGTGCCCTGGCATACCTGGCCTGGGCGTTTGTGCTGGCGCATGTGGATTTGAGCCGGGCGGCGATGACGTTGTATCTGGTGCCGCCGACGGCCATGGCGATTGCGTCAGTTGCGCTGGGCGAGCGGCCAGCGTTGATGGTGATCGTCGGTGCGCTGGTGGTGTTGACCAGTGTGTTGGCGTTGAATCTGGAGCGGCGGGTGCTGGGGCTACTGACGCTTTCGCGAGCAGGCTCGCTTCCACATTGATCGCAATAACATTGAAGATATCCTGTGGGAGCGGGCTTGCTCGCCAAAGCGGTGTGTCAGTTGATATAGATGCTGGCTGACAGGACGCCTTCGCGAGCAAGCCCGCTCCCACAAGGGCCTGCGAATACAAAAAAACCCGGCGCAATGGCCGGGTTTGTTTTACCGCATGTCATCGGACAACGGGGTCACTTCATCCGCCGTCGGCACGTCTTCGTCGGCGGTCGGGTCTTTCCAGTCTTCAGGGCGATCAGCGTCACTCAAGGCCGGGTCCCGGGAAGGGTCTACGCCGGACGGTGCATCCTGATCCAGCGTTGGCTCGTCTGTGCCGGGCATGGGTCTGGTCGGGTCGGTATTGGGTGTTCCGCCCTGAAACGTTGAATCGTTAGCCATGATGCACCTCACTGATGAGGTCCAGTTAATCTGGGCCGTACACGTTGGAAGAGGACGCATGACGGGCGTGCTATCGAGTAGACCAACGGTTGTCAGCCCTGGGCCAGAAACCGGTCGCGACTGTTGGTCAGGTGCAGCCACATCGCCGCCCGCGCTGCGTCCGGGTCCTGGCGTTTGATGGCGTTGAGGATCGCCTCGTGTTCCTGATTGGCCAGTTGCCCGAGCTTGCTCAAATCCGTGGCGCCGCGCTCGGCGGCGTTGACGCGGGTCCGGGGGATCATCGCGCTGCCCAGGTGCTGCATGATTTCGGTGAAGCACACATTGCCGGTGGCTTCGGCGATCAGCAGGTGGAAGCGCTTGTCGGCCTCCACGCAACTGTCGTTGTTGGCCAGCAGACGTTGATAATCATCCAGCGCTTCGCGCATCTGCCCTAGTTGCTGATCGGTACGGCGCACCGCCGCCAATGCCGCCGCCTGGGTTTCCAGGCCCATGCGCAATTCAAGAATGCTGCGCACCCCCAGCGCGGTATCGACGTTCAGCCGCAACCCCTGCTCCGCCGCGCGTTCAATGACAAAGGTGCCGATGCCGTGACGGGTTTCCACCAGGCCCGAGGCCTGCAACTTCGAGATCGCCTCGCGCACCACCGTACGGCTGACCCCATGCTCCTGAACAATCGTGTTTTCCGACGGCAGCTTGTCCCCGGGCAGCATCTGGCCGAGCAGGATGCTCTGGGTCAGTTTGGCCACCAGATCATAGGCCAGGTTATGGCTGCGCTTGCGGGCAGGTGCGTCGAGGTCTTCTTGCATGGCGGTCATCCGAAAACAGGGCTATCCGGATCGTAGCACCGCGTGTGCCTGGAATCTCATGAAAACAGCGCTCAACTTGTATGACAACACTCAACAATCGGCGCCTCGCCGCCCCAAAAGCACATCAAATACAGCCCAACAAGGAATAACAAACCTCCAATAAAGCGCCATTTCGTTGGATATCAGCACTTGCAGATTGAAAAAACCTAGTTGTATGATGTCTATCAACACGAAACACCCAGCGACACCCCGCATAAAAATAATCAGTGGGAGAAAAGCAAGTGAGTACATCCGCATCCGCGATAAACGACGGCGCCGATTCAGTCCTGAAATCCGCCATCTCGAAAGTCAAACGCCATGTCCTGCCGCTGTTCGTGATCATGTTCATCGTCAATTACATTGACCGCGTGAACATCGGCTTCGTCCGCGCCCACATGGAGCAGGACTTAGGAATAGGCGCTGCCGCCTACGGCCTCGGTGCCGGCCTGTTCTTCATCGGTTACGCCCTGTTCGAAGTCCCCTCCAACATGCTTTTGCAAAAAGTCGGCGCGCGTATCTGGCTGACCCGCATCATGCTGACCTGGGGCCTGGTCGCCGCCGGCATGGCGTTCATCCAGAACGAAACCCACTTCTACATCCTGCGTTTTCTGTTGGGCGTGGCCGAAGCCGGATTCTTTCCCGGGGTGATCTACTACTTCACCCGGTGGTTGCCTGGGGTCGAGCGCGGCAAGGCGATTGCGATCTTCCTCAGCGGCTCGGCAGTTGCGTCGCTGATCTCCGGCCCGCTCTCCGGTTTGCTGCTGCAACTCAATGGTTTCGGCCTGCACGGCTGGCAATGGATGTACTTCATTGAAGGCATGTTCTCGGTCGGGCTGTGCGTGTTTGTGTGGTTCTGGCTCGACTCCAAACCCCACGACGCCAAATGGCTGAGCCGCGACGAGCAAGATGCACTGGTCAAGGCCATCGACGACGAACAACTCGCTCGCGAAGCCGCGACACCGATCAAACCGTCGTTGGACAAACTGCTCAAGGATCGCCAGATCATCCTGTTCTGCCTGATCTACTTCTTTATCCAACTGACCATTTATGCCGCGACCTTCTGGCTGCCGAGCATCATCAAGAAGATGGGCGATCTCAGCGACATTCAGGTCGGGTTGTTCAACTCGATCCCGTGGTTGCTGTCGATTGTCGGCATGTACGCCTTCGCTGCGTTCTCGGCCAAATGGAAGCATCAACAAGCCTGGGTCGCCGCTGCGCTGCTGATTGCGGCCGCCGGGATGTTCATGTCCACCACGGGCGGACCGATCTTTGCCTTCGTGGCGATCTGCTTCGCGGCGCTGGGTTTCAAATCGGCGTCATCACTGTTCTGGCCGATTCCCCAGGCGTACCTGGATGCGCGGATCGCTGCGGGTGTGATCGCGTTGATCAACTCGGTGGGCAACCTCGGTGGCTTTGTCGCGCCGACCACGTTCGGTCTGCTGGAAGAGCACACAGGTTCCATTCAGGGCGGGCTCTATGGTTTGGCCGCGACCTCGATCATCGCCGCGATCATTGTGTTCGCGGCCCGCAACACACCGAAAACCGCGCCCGCCGCTGCCGTCGGCAAACCCGCTTCCAGCCACGCCTGAATTTCTGTTTTGAAGGACACGACAATGAACGCACACGACACTGCAAAAGCGCCGATCATCACCAGCATGCAAGTGGTTCCGGTGGCTGGCCATGACGGCATGCTGCTCAACCTGAGCGGCGCCCACGGGCCGTTTTTCACCCGTAACATCGTCATTCTCACCGACAACGCCGGGCACACCGGCGTCGGTGAAGTGCCGGGGGGCGAGCGTATTCGCCAGACCCTCGAAGATGCGCGCTCGCTGGTAGTCGGCAGCCCGATTGGCACCTATCAGAAGATCCTCAATCAGGTGCGCCAGACCTTCGCCGACCGAGACGCGGGCGGCCGTGGTTTGCAGACCTTCGACCTGCGCATCACCATCCACGCCGTCACCGGCCTCGAAGCCGCCCTGCTCGATTTGCTCGGCCAGCATCTGGACGTGCCGGTCGCGGCCCTGCTCGGCGAAGGCCAGCAGCGCGATGAAGTGAAAATGCTCGGTTATCTGTTTTATGTCGGTGATCGCAACGAAACTGACCTGGCCTATCGCAGCGAACCGGACGCCGACAACGACTGGTTCCGCGTGCGTCATGAAAAAGCCATGACCGCCGACGCCGTAGTGCGCCTGGCCGAGGCCGCCCACGCCCGCTACGGCTTCAAGGACTTCAAGCTCAAGGGCGGCGTGCTCAGCGGCGACGAAGAAATCGAAGCGGTCACTGCGCTGGCCGAACGCTTCCCTGATGCGCGCATCACCCTCGACCCGAATGGTGCGTGGTCACTCAAAGAGGCGATCCGCCTGTGCCGCGATCAGCATCGTGTGCTGGCTTACGCCGAAGACCCGTGCGGTGCGGAAAACGGTTATTCGGGCCGTGAAGTGATGGCTGAATTCCGCCGCGCCACGGGGCTGAAAACCGCGACCAACATGATCGCCACCGACTGGCGGGAAATGGGCCACGCGATCCAGTTGCAATCGGTCGACATTCCCTTGGCTGACCCGCACTTCTGGACCATGCAGGGCTCGGTTCGGGTGGCGCAGATGTGCCATGAATGGGGCCTGACCTGGGGTTCGCATTCCAACAACCACTTCGATATCTCCCTGGCCATGTTCACCCACGTCGCCGCCGCCGCGCCGGGTGAAATCACCGCCATCGATACGCACTGGATCTGGCAGGACGGCCAGCGCCTGACCAAGGCGCCGCTGCAAATTGTCGGCGGTTGCGTGCAAGTGCCGAAGAAGCCGGGGCTGGGGGTTGAGCTGGACATGGATCAGTTGGCCAAGGCCCATGAGTTGTACAAAGGTATGGGATTGGGTGCGCGGGATGACAGCGTGGCGATGCAGTTTTTGATTCCGGGCTGGAAGTTCGATAACAAGCGGCCGTGCCTGGTGCGTTAATCCCCCAGAACGCCACACCTCCCTCTGTAGGAGCTGCCGAAGGCTGCGATCTTTTGATCTTGACGTTTGTCGCTAAAGATCAAGATCAAAAGATCGCAGCCTTCGGCAGCTCCTCCAGTTCACCGTGCGGCGTGCAGAAGCCATTGCTTGAATACCATCATCGCTGCCGTTTCAGGACGAGACTGCAAGCGCGTCAACCAGTAACTGCCGGTGGTGATGTGGATAGCGAACGGTTGCTCGATCGCCCCCGCCGCCAGTTGCCGGGCGAACATCAGCGGCGGCGCCAACGCCACACCAGCGCCTTGCAATGCCGCTTCCATCATCGCCAGTGACGAGTCGAAGATGATGCTCTGGGGCGGTGCGGCGTGGGTTGAAAGGCCGGAAGCTTGAAACCAGTCCGGCCATTCATCGGTGCGATAAGAACGCAACAACGTCTGCTGCAACAGATCGGCGGGTGACGTCAGTTGCCGGGCAATCTCGGGAACGCACAGCACCGACAGCGGTGCCTCGATCAATCTCAGCGCCTCAATTCCATGCCACGCTCCCGCACCAAAGCGAATCGCGTAATCCAGCCCTTCGGCCGCCACGTCCACCCGATTGTTATTGGTCGACAGGCGCAAATCTATGAACGGATGTTTCGCCTGGAAGTCCGCCAGACGCGGCAACAGCCACCCCACCGCAAACGTTCCAACGGCGCCCACCGTCAACACTTCCCGGTAATGCCCGCCTTCGAGTCGCTCCAGGGTTTCGGCAATTCGGTCGAAGGATTCGCGCAGCACTGGCAACAGGGTTTCACCCTCGCTGGTCAGCATCAGGCCCCGGGGCAAGCGTTTGAACAGGGTGACGTTAAGCTGGGCCTCAAGGCTTTTGACCTGATGACTCACCGCCGCTTGCGTGACACACAACTCCACCGCTGCCCGGGTAAAACTCAGATGCCGCGCCGAGGCTTCGAAAGCGCGCAGTGCGTTTAACGGTAATTGCGGCCGGATCATGCCCACTCCCAAATTTTTCTAATGGCTCGTGCGAAATATCATCGGTTGTCGATCAGCGGCAGACTGCCTAAATTTGCCTCGCCGTTCACCGGCCGGTGGCGGCAGTCTACCGCTTAGCCGCATCAATTCGCATGGAATAGACACAATGACGGACACAAACACCATGACCAGACTGACTATTTTCGGGGCTTGCGTGGCATTGCTCGGCGCAGGCCCGTGCCTGGCGCAGGGTCAAACCGACCAGCAGATTCAAAACACGGTCGACGCCGCCATCCGTCCCGTCATGCAAGCCCAACGTGTGCCGGGCATGGCGGTGGCCGTCACCGTCGACGGCAAGCCGCATTACTTTAACTACGGCGTCGCCTCCAAGGAAAACGCGCAAGCGGTCACCGAAAACACCCTGTTCGAAATCGGCTCGGTGAGTAAAACCTTCACCGCCACCCTCGGTGCCTATGCCAACGCGACGGGCAAATTGTCCTTGAGCGACAAGGCCAGCCAGGTCTTGCCAGACCTGCGCGGCAGTGCGTTCGACAACGTCAGCGTGTTGCAACTGGGCACCTACACCGCCGGTGGATTGCCGTTGCAGTTCCCGGATGCGGCGGATCACGCAGACAAGATGCTCGGTTACTTCAAGCAGTGGAAACCGGTGTATGCGGCCGGCACCCATCGGCAATATTCGAACCCCAGCATTGGGCTGTTCGGTTATCTGGCGGCCCAAACCCTGGGCCTGCCGTTTGATGAGGCGATGACGAAAACCCTGCTGCCCAAACTCGGGTTGAAACACACCTTCCTCCAGGTGCCGCAGGACCAGATGAGCCTTTACGCCCACGGCTACGACAAAAACGACAAGCCTGTGCGAGTCGAACCGGGAGCGCTGGATTCAGAAGCCTACGGCGTGAAAACCAGCGCCGCGGACATGATTCGCTTTGTCCAGGCGAACTTGAAACCTGCGTCCCTGGAAAAGCCTTTGCAGCAAGCCATCGCGACGACACACACCGGTTACTACACGGTGGGCAACATGACGCAGGGCTTGGGCTGGGAACGCTACAGCTACCCCATCAGCCTCGAAAAATTGCTGGGTGGCAACTCGACGCCGATGGCCATGGAGGCGCATAAAGTCCAATGGCTGACCCCGCCGCAGCCTGAACCGCAAAGCGTGTTGATCAACAAAACCGGTTCTACCGGTGGCTTCGGCACCTACGTCGCATTCGTGCCCGCCAAGAACATCGGCATCGTGATCCTGGCCAACAAAAACTACCCGATTCCGGACCGGGTCAAGGCTGCTCACCAGATCCTGAGCGCACTGGCCGAGTAACCCGAAACACACAACCTGTGGGAGCGAGCTTGCTCGCGAAGACGTCGGCACATCCAGCTTCAATGTGACTGACACACCGCTTTCGCGAGCAAGCCCGCTCCCACAGGAGTTACGTGCAGGCAAACAAAATGGGCGACCCCTTGAGGTCGCCCATTTTCGTTATGGCACTGAAACCTGCGCCTGGAGTCGTCGCCCCACCACATCCATCAAATCGCAACTGTCGCGCAACGGAATCGCCAACACCCGCGCGAAGTCCTGCAACAGCAACGCATCACGGCCGGTGCCCTCGCCCAGAGAAAGTGTTTCCACCAATTGCGTCACGCTGCGAAGTCGATACGCCGCCGTGTCGTGCAGCACATCAAGCGGCGCTTCGGTATCGATGAGCAAGGACGGTATGGTGCAGTCGATGCCGGTGATTGGCATGTATCGAGCCATGGTTGAACCTCCTTGTTCAGTGTTGGGTAGTTGGTTGAGTGTCGGGGGTTTCTTCGGGTGGATCGAGATTGTCCAACGCCCGACTCACCAGCAACTCACCGATGACGGCCAACTGCTGGATTGACAGCGCCAGACTGCGGATTGAGCCTTCGAGTTTGCAGGCCAGTTCCGTGGTCAGGAAATTCAACTGCGCGAGGGTTTCGCAAGCGTGGCTCAGCAGGGCCGGGGTTTCAACGTTGGGGAAGATAGTGAAGAAGTGACTGATGGGGTCGGCGTGGTTGGGGTTGCGTAAGCGGGTGTTGAGGGTGCGTTCGGTGGCTTTGGAAAGTTCGACGGGATCGAGTGGGTCAGTATCTGTTTCAGGAAGATCAGGTGTGTATTTCATTGTAAAAGCTCCATATAAATTGGGAGCTACCCATCTCACTTCCACATGAGGGTGGCAGCTGTACGCAGGTGTGGAAGACCAGGAAACACCCAAAACCCGGTGCACTCGAAAGTGCCCCGCGCACAGCAGCCATAACGCAGCAATGTTGACATAAATTATGGCGACATGCGCTGTATAGGCTTGGGTGTCTGTGGTTGAAATCCGGACTTCCACATCCGACCGCTGATTTTGCAGCGGCCAAACAAGGTTATCGGCACGCTCATCCCCACACCAGTTCATGAAGTGCGCCGCGTCTTGAAGGAAATCTCCGACGCTGTTGAAGTCCTTTTACTCGGACTCATTTTTCGGGAATACGCTGCAACGACCTTTTTGCTGCTGACCGTTGTGATCTGACCGAAACCGTTGTATCTAAACGGCAGCGAATCAATCCGTAGCCGGGAATGACATAATGCGCGCCAAAGCCTTAAAACCGACTGACCGCCAAAGGGCGTTGTAATGGAAATCTACAGTTTCAATCTCTCGGATGTTGGTCGGTTTACCGATTTGCGCGTTCGCTTGGCCCCAACCCCTGACCACCCCTCAAATGTGACGGTGCTGGTGGGTAACAACGGCGCCGGGAAAACTACCCTTTTAAAATCGATGGCGACCTCGCTGAGTTGGCTCGTCGCAAGAATTCGTAACGAGAAAGGCAGTGGCAGTCACCTTGCAGAGGAAGACATTCGAAACGGGGCCACCACAGCAGTCGTGGTGATCACCTTAATAGACGAGTCGCTGGCACGTTCAAGTCCAACTATTACTGACCCCGAAGATGATGAGTTCACTTGGGGTGTTGCCCGTACCCGGCAAGGGCGAAAGACGTCTGTACACAGCCAACTAATCGATGCCACTCGTCTAGCAGATCGCTATCGCAACCAACTAACCGCAAACGACAAAGCCTCCCTCCCCCTGATCGCCTACTACCCAGTCGAGCGTTCAGTTCTGGAAATCCCGCTAAAAATCCGCACCAAACACACCTTCGACCAACTCGACGGCTACGACAACGCACTAAACCGTGGCGTCGACTTCCGCCGTTTCTTCGAATGGTTCCGCGAGCGCGAGGACAGCGAAAATGAAACCGGCGTGTCCGACACTGCCTTGGCCGAAATCTCCGAAAAATTCGGCAACGACAGTGACATCTGGAAAACCCTGTCCCAGTTAAAAGCCTCCTCCCGCGACCGCCAGCTAACCGCTGTCCGCTCTGCCATCGCCGCCTTCATGCCCGGTTTCAGCAACCTGCGTGTACAACGCAAACCGCGCCTGCACATGGCCATCGACAAGGACGGCGTCACGCTCAACGTCTCCCAGCTCTCACAGGGCGAAAAGTCGATGATGGCGCTGGTCGGTGACATCGCGCGCCGCTTGGCGATGATGAATCAGTCGCTGGACAATCCATTAGAAGGCGACGGCATCGTATTGATCGATGAGGTCGATTTGCACCTGCATCCCAAATGGCAGCGCAGTTTGATTCGCCAGTTGAGCGAGACATTCCCCAACTGCCAGTTTGTGCTGACAACCCACTCTCCGCTGGTCATCAGCGATGCAAAAGATGTGTTGTGCTATGTGCTGGATGACGGTGAGCTGCGCGAACACAACGGTCTTTACGGCCTCGATGCCAATCAGGTGCTGCTGGAAGTCATGGACACCGACATCCGCAACAGCGAAGTGCAGCAGCGTTTGAATCGTTTGATGGAACGCTTGCAGGACGGTGACTTGGACGAAGCGAAGACACTGTTTGCCGAACTGTCGCTGGAGCTGTCCGACGGTCATCTGGAATTGGCCAAAGCCGCATTGCTGATCCGCAAGCTGGAGCTACGTCGTGCGTAAGATCTACAAGGAAGTTGAACCCAAGGCCCTGACTCAATGGAAGCGACGGAACAGCACGTTACGTTATCGGGATTTACCGCCGGCAGAGAGCCGCGCCATTCGGTCCTCGTGCATCACGGAACAGTACGGTTTGTGTGCCTATTGCTGCCAGTCGATCTCGATTGATGATGCGCATAACGAACATGTTGAAGCTCAGGCCCGTGCACCAAGCCGGACGCTGGACTACTCCAATATCGTCGCCAGTTGCCAGCGTCCTCATCAATGCGGGCAAGGTCGAGGCACACGACCACTACCCCTCACGCCATTGATGGCTGAATGCGAAACCGAGCTTAAGTTCTACTTGTCCGGGTTGGTAAAGGGAAAGACCGAACGAGCCCAAGTGTCTATCGAAGCATTGAATCTGGGCCATACCGAGAAGAGCAATAAAGGCCTTATCGGTTCGCGCAAAACGATGGTAGATACATTGATATATGGCCTGGGCTCCTCTCCCACCGAATTACTCCATGAAGACGAAGGAATTTTGAGCCTGCTTCTGGATGACTTGCAAACACCGGAAGCCGGGAAACCGCTCCAACCGTTCGCCCCCGTACTGGCCAACGTAATCCGTCATTTCCTATCTCCCGCTTGAACTAGGCTAAGAGGCCCGCAGTCATTCCTCTTACTCCCCTTCAAGAGCGAGATTCCCATGAACATCGATCTATCTGGCAAAACCGCCCTCATCACCGGCTCCACCCAAGGCATCGGTTTCGCCATCGCCAAAGGCCTGGCCCTGTCCGGCGCCGAGGTGGTGATTAATGGCCGCAAGCAAGACGCGGTCGACGCCGCCGTCACCCAACTCAAGCATCTACTCCCCTCGGCCAACGTACGCGGCATCGCTGCCGATGCCGGCACCGCCGAGGGTTGCAAGGCGATGGTCGCGGCCCTGCCCCGCGTGGATATTCTGGTGAACAACGTCGGGATCTACGGCCCACAGGATTTCTTTGAAACCGATGACGATGTCTGGGAAAGGTTTTTTGAAGTGAATGTGATGTCCGGTGTGCGGCTGTCCCGTGCCTATCTTGAAGGCATGGCCAAAAACGGTTGGGGCCGGGTGGTGTTCATCTCCTCGGAATCAGCGCTGAACATTCCGGCGGACATGATTCATTACGGTTTTACCAAGACTTCCAACCTGTCGATCTCCCGTGGGCTGGCCAAGCGCATGGCCGGCACGGGCGTGACGGTGAATGCGGTTCTGCCGGGGCCGACGTTGTCCGAAGGTCTGCAAGACATGCTCAAGGATGAGCAGCAGAAGTCTGGCGAACCGATAGAGAAAGTGGCGGCGGACTTTGTCATGGCCAACCGCCCGACGTCGATCATCCAGCGGGCAGCGAGCATGGAGGAAGTGGCGAATCTGGTGGTGTACGTGGTGTCGCCGCAGGCATCGGCCACCACCGGTGCGGCGCTGCGGGTCGACGGCGGCGTTGTAGACACCATCGCCTGACCTGATCACCACAAACCTTGTGGGAGCGAGCCTGCTCGCGAAGACGGTGTGTCAGTCAACATTGACGACAACTGACACACAGCCTTCGCGAGCAAGCCCGCTCCCACAGGGATTACTTAACCCCGCAAACCGCGTAGGATCGCCCCTTTTTTTCCGCGCCGAGCCATGCATCTGCCCCTTTGAGCCGTAGTTCAACTCCGGGACTATGCTGAATCTGGGCATGAGGGTTGATCGATGAAAGTGTTGCTGGTCGATGATCACGCAGTGGTGCGCATGGCGATCGGGATGATTCTGGCCCGTGAAGGCCATGAGATTGTCGGCGAATGCGACAACGGCGTGGATGCCCTGAGCAAGGCGTTCGAACTCAAGCCGGACGCCATTGTGCTGGACCTGGACATCCCGCAACTCGACGGCATGGCGGTGATCGACCGCTTGCGTATCGGCGGCAGCCCGGCCCATGTGTTGGTGCACACCGGGTTGAAGAGCCAGGCCTATGCGGCGCAATGCCTGCGCGCTGGCGCGGCGGCGTTTCTGTCGAAGGTCGATGACCCGGTGGAGATCGCCATGGCCCTCAAAGCGGTCGCCAGCGGCAAGACCTGGTTCCCCATCGGCACATTGACCTCGGTGCGCAAAAGCGACTTTGCGCAAAACGATGCGCAACTGTTGAGCGGCATTACCCGACGCGAACTCAAGGTGTTGCACGGTCTGGCCCTGGGTAAAAGCAACAAGCAGATTGCCGACGACATGCTGCTCAGCAACAAAACCGTCAGCACTTACAAAACCCGCCTGATGCAAAAGCTCAATGCCTCTACGTTGCTGGAACTGATCGAATTCGCCAAACGCAACGATCTGGTCTGAATCATGATCCGTCGAATGCTGTTGGCCGTGTTGATGCTGACGTCGCTGCTCGCGTCTGCCGAACCGCTGACGTTGCTCAGTCGTGCGGCTGACAGCAGCGTGTCACTGGCACTCAGCGCCGCCCAACGGCAATGGCTGGCCCACAAACGCGTGCTCAAGGTCGGCATCTACCTGCCCGACCGGCCTCCGCTGGACATGACCGCCAATCAAAAGGATTACGAAGGCCTGTCCGCCGATTACCTCGATGTGTTGGCCCGGGGCTTGGGCGTGGGCTTGCAGGTCAATCGTTATGACAGTCAGGCGCAAGCGCTGGCAGCGTTGCAACGCAATGAAGTCGATGTGATTCCGCGGACCAATCACTTGGAGCCGATCTACGCCGACCTGGTGCTGAGCGCGCCGTACGCTTATGACCAGGCGGTGTTGATCAGTCGATTCGGCAGCCATTGGCCCAACGATCAACCACCGCCCGGCACCACGGTGCTGTTCGACCCCGACTGGATTCAACAGGAGCGCGTGACAGCGCTGTTTGCGCAATTGAGCGTGGAATCGGTGCGCTCGACCGGGCAAGGCCTTGGGCAGGTGGCCTACGGTGAGGGCAAGGTGTTGCTGACCGATGCGATTTCCGCGCAATACCTGCTGGAACAGAGCTACCAACAAAGCCTGAAACAAACCATTCAACGGGATTCCGAGGGATTGGGCTTCAGCTTCGCCGTGCAGCGCAAAGACCAGCCGTTGCTGACGTTACTCAACAGCGCGCTGACGAACATTTCGCCCCAGGAGCGCGCAGTGATTGCCCGGCGCTGGGGCATCGGTGCCAACCCGAAACTGGGTTACAACCGCCTGCAACTGACCGCCACCGAACAGCAATGGATCAAGGACCACCCCGAGATCGAAGTACTGGCCAACGACCTCTATTCGCCGTTCAGTTTTTTCAATACCGACGGTCAACTGCGCGGCATGGCGGCCGATCTGCTGGAGATGATCAACGACCGTACCGGGTTGGTGTTCCGCCCGACCAACATGACCTCGGTCGACGCCATGACCAGCCGCGTACAGCGGGAACCGGTCAGCATGATCGGGGCGCTGACCTACAGTGCCGAGCGCGATCAACACCTGACGTTTACCCGGCCCTACCTGATTAACCCGTTTGTGCTGGTGACGCGCACCCAAACCGAACATCCGGGCCTGGTCGGGCTAAAAGGGCAGTCCGTGGCCCTGATCAAGGGATCGGCCGCCGCCAACTGGCTGAGTCGCGAATGGCCGGACATTCGCCAGGTAGAAGTCGACAAGCCCATTGAAACCTATGAATTGCTCGCCGAAGGCAAGGTCGATGGGGTCGTCCAGCCGCAATTGGGCGCGGCCTACCTCATCGACCGGTTTTTCCGCGGCCGGCTGCAAATCGATTCGGTGATCGGTTCCCAACCCGCGCTGATCGGCTTTGCCACCGGGCGCCAAAACACCGAGCTGCTCTCGATCCTCAACAAGGCTTTACTGGACATCCCGCCCGATGAGTTCAGCGATCTGGCCAATCGCTGGCAGAGCCCGCAGGAAAGCCCGGCCGGCTGGAATGCCTACAAGGATTGGTTCTACCGCGCCGTCGCCGGCCTGCTCCTGGTGCTGCTGGGGATTCTGGCGTGGAACCTCGGCCTGCGCCGGCAAATCGCCGAACGCCTGAAAGCGCAGAAAGCCTTGAACGACCAACTGGTGTTCATGAAAGTGCTGGTCGACGGCACGCCCCATCCGATCTACGTGCGTGATCGCAAGGGCCTGCTGCTGACCTGTAACCGCGCCTACTTGCAGGCGATGGACGTCGAACTTGAGCGTGTGCTGAACAAGGGTTTGATTGAGGCGAACTTCCTGCCTCTGGACGACGCCCACCACTACAAACGCATCCACCGCGCCACCCTCGAAAGCGGCGAGCCGTCGTTCGACAACTTTGCCATGACCGTCAATGGCAAGACCTCGCAGATTTACCACTGGGCCCTGCCCTACCGCGATTCCGACGGGACCATGACCGGGGTCATCGGCGGCTGGATCGACCTGACCGAGCAGCACAACCTGCAACATGCCCTGCATCAGGCCAAGGACCTGGCCGAAGCCGCCAACCGCGGCAAAAGCCACTTCCTGGCGGTGATGAGTCACGAGATCCGCACGCCCATGAGCGCGCTGATCGGTGTGCTGGAGTTGATGGGTAACGGGCGTCCCGATGGCGAATTGATCGAGATTGCGCAGCAGTCGGCCAACGGCATGATGGAGCTGATCGGCGAGATTCTCGACCTGTCGAAAATCGAGTCCGGCAAGTTCGAATTGCGCACCGGCAGTTGCCATCCTGAACGCCTGGCGCGCACGGTGATCCAGGGTTTCGCCAGCCTTGCCCGGCAAAAACAGGTGACGCTGACCTTCATCCAGCACGGCGCGGACCTCGCAGTGGCGCTGGATGCCCTGCGGTTTCGGCAGATCCTGTCGAACCTGGTCAGCAACGCCATCAAGTTCACGGCCCGGGGCGCGGTGACGGTCGAACTGACGCTGGTGCCTGACGCCGACCGGGTTCATTTGAACCTGAGCGTTCTCGACACCGGCATCGGCATGGACGAACAGCAGCGCCAACGCCTGTTCCAGCCCTACACACAGTTCGAGGCCAGTGACACCGAATTGCAGATCGGCACCGGCCTGGGCCTGGCGATCTGTCAGCAACTGACCGAGCTGATGGGCGGACGATTGAACTGTGTGAGCGAGCCGGGGCAAGGGTCGTGCTTCACCCTGACCCTGGACGTCGCCGCGCTGCCGGACGACGAGGCCGTGCCGTCATTCGACAGTCAAAACCTGCCGTCCCTGCCGACGCGCAATGTGCTGATCGTCGAGGATCATGAGTTCAATCGCGTGGTGTTACAGCGACAACTGGAGTCGATGGGCATGCGCGTCACCTGCGCCGAAAACGGGCTGGAAGGCTTGCGCTTGTGGGGTCGGGAAGACTTCGACTATGTGCTGACCGACTGCAACATGCCGCAGATGAATGGCGATCAGATGACCCGGCAATTGCGGGCGCTGGAAGCCAGCGAAGGACGTTCGCCCGTGCATGTGCTGGGGTTGACCGCCAACGCCCAGCCCCAGGAAATCCAGCGTTGTCTTGAGGCCGGCATGAACGACTGCCTGTTCAAACCGGTGACGCGCAACGTGCTGGAGCATTATCTGCGCGAAGCCGAATCAGCGCGCCTGAGCACCGCGTGTTGCTTGGACATTGCCAAGGTCAATGCCATCACCGCCGGCGACGCGGCAATGACCCGGCAGTTGCTGGCCACGGTGCTGCGCACCAATCAGGAAGACTTCGATGCCCTGCAAACCCTGTTCATCGCAGGGGACTACAGCGGCGTAGCCCGGCGCTGTCACAAGATCCTCGGCAGTGCACGGATCATTCATGCGGCGGCGTTGATCAGCGCTTGCGAGCAACTGGAACAGGGCTGCCAGACCCACGCCGAGGCCAGTGAGCTGAGCCGGTTGCTGGAGGCCTTCATCAAGCAGATGGATCGACTTCAACAACACATTCGCAACAGCCTCCAGAGCTGACCGTGTAGGACGCTTCCTACAAAAAGATCGGAACCTGCTGCGTTACCCGCCTCTGCGCTCCCCGGAGAATCCGCGGCTCATTTCCATGCAGTCGGCGGGTCGCTATGTTTGCGTTTGGTGTGCGGTTAACTCGGGTTTCGGTCTCTGGTGCCTTGTTGTTGCTCGGCGCAACACCCGGCCTCGCCACTGCCGGTTGTGGTGCGGCAGATTGCCTGACATCGCATCAGGAAAACGTTCAGGTGGACGACGGCTCGACGTTCCATGTCGGCAGTGGCGGTACCTTGGTCGACAGCACGGTAAGTGCCGGATTCATTCAGGTCTGGGATCAAGGCGTGACGGTCGGCACTACGATCGAGAACACCGGCTGGCTGCATCTTCAAGATGCCGGGCAGGCCTACGACACTGTGCTCGACAACGGCAATATGGTGCTCTCCGGCTCGGCCACCGCCCTGAATACTACCGTTCATGACGGCACTCTGGATGTTGCGCAAAACGCAATCGTCAGCGACACCCGGCTCAACGGTGGCGCGATGTACGTGTACGGCGATGCCCTGGCCAAGAACACCACGATCAACAACAGCCAGATGACGGTTTATCAGCGCGGCAACGCCGACCGCACCACCGTCAATGATGGTGGCGTGCTGTCGGTCTACGATGAGGCCACGGCCACCGACACAGTGGTCAATCAGGGCGGCATGATGCAAATCGTAGCCGGCACTCACGTGCATTACACCACCATCAATCAGGGCGGGACGTTGGTGATGGGTGACCGGGCTGACGCCAGTGACACAACCCTCGACCAGGGTGGTTTTGTGCAGCTCAAAGGTGATGCGATTCTCGGTGGCGCGAGCCATATGGACGGTCAAGTCGCCTTTGCCGACCCGTCTATCAACGGTTTCCATACCCTGCTAATCAAAGGTCCGTTGAGCGGCAACGGCACGTTTGCGATGAACACTGACCTGGCGGCGCAACAGGGTGACTTGTTGAAGGTGCTCAGCCCGATCAGCGGCAGCCATACGCTGGTGGTCGCCGACTCGGGCAACGCGCCGACCGACGCGCGGGCATTGATACTGGTGGACGGCAACGGTGGCAGCGGCGACTTCAAGCTCCATGGCGAGACAGTGGACGCCGGCGCATACCGTTATCAGTTGAAGCACATCGGCGAAGCCTGGTACCTGGCCAATTCGAACGAAGTCGATCCGATCAACGAACCCAATGGGCCGAACGTGCCACAGCCGCCGGTCGATCCTGTTGTCCCGGTCGATCCCGTTTCTCCTGTTGATCCTGTCAAACCGACCCAACCTGTCAGGCCCGTACAGCCACCTCGCCCCTCGCAGGCACAAACCCTGAGCAAAGGCGCCAACGCCGCCGTCGGCCAGCAAGCCGCCAGCGCCGCGCTGATCAGTGCGCAGATGAACGCCACCGCCGGGCATTTCAGCGAACTGCGCTCGGGCAAGGATCAAGGAGGTGTGTGGATTCGCGGCTACGGCGCCGAGCAGCGCCTGGACACCGGCACCAGCCGGGGTTTGCAGCAGCAACTCAACGGCATGGAAATCGGCGCCGACAAAGCCTTGTCCTTTGCCAACGGCACGCTGTTCGTCGGTGGCTTGCTCGGCAAGGGCCAGGGGCGCCAGCAATTCGGTGAGGCCAGTAAAGGCAAGATCGACAGCGCCACCCTCGGCGGTTATGCCAGCTACCTGGACCACAGTGAGTGGTACGTCGATGGCGCGTTGAAATACAGCCGACTCGACAACCAGATCAACATCACCAGCAACGTCGGTGACAAGGTCAAGGCGCGGTACAAGAATTACGCGGTGAGTGCTGATGTTCAAATTGGCCGCTCCATCGATCTGGGCCAGGGCTGGTTTGTTGAACCTCAGGCGGGTGTTCAGGTGTCACGGATCAGCGGCGGGCGCTACACCGCCAGCAATGGTTTGAGCGTCGAACAGGATTCGATGCTTTCGGTGCAGAGTCGTGTCGGCGGGATGTTCGGACGCAACATGACGTTCGATAACGGTGTCGCGGTGAAGCCATACGCCAAGGCTACGTGGGTGGCAGAGCACGCCGGCGACAGCCACGTGAGGGTTAGCGGTGCACGACTGGACAGCCGTTTGCCGGGTTCACGGGCGGAGGTCGGCGGTGGGGTTCTGGTGACGGCGGCGGACAAGCACAACGTCTACGTCGAAGGGGAATACACCAAGGGCCGCGACATTGAGCAGCCTTGGGCGGTGACGGTGGGTTATCGCTATAACTGGTAACTGACGCCAACCCCCTGTGGGAGCGAGCAGGCTCGCGAAGGCGGTGTATCAGTCACATAGAGGCTGAATGTGCCGCCGTCTTCGCGAGCAGGCTCGCTCCCACAAGTTTTAATCAATCGTCCGGTTGCTCGGCCGGTTTGGCAGGCTTGGCCGGTTTCCCCGGTTTTGTGCCCTTCGCCCCTTTGGTCGCGGCCGGTTCGGCAGCCACCGGTGGCGGGGTCGGAGCCGCGGCTTCCTTCTCGGAGGCCGGCAGGGCGTCGATGGTGTCGAAGATTTTCTTCAGATCGACCGATTTGGATTCTTCCCCCGAACTCTCAAGCTTCATCTCGCCGTCCTTGCCCAGCAGAATCACCTTGGGCAACGCCCCGGCACCGAGTTTCAGCGAGCGGATCAGCGCCATGGTGTCCTGTTGGCCGAGGTCCTTGCCGTCGAGTTGGCCGAACATGTTCAGCACGCTGTACACCTTGATATTGCGCTGGGCGACGCCCTGTTTGTTGGCCGGGTCCTCCAACGACTTTTTCAGGCTGACCCACACGGGATCGACGGTGCTGGGTGCAATCACGATCAGCGGCCTGGCTCTGCCCATATCCGCAGCCAGGGGTGAGTCGCTGTCGGCGGCGAACAAGGGGCCGGCAAATGCCAGCAGGGTTGTCAGGGTCAATGACCTGATGAGCATGCGCATCTCCTTTTGATATCCACGCTCTAATGATTGCGCATTGCGGCGATCGTTCCGGGTGACGGTCCGCAAATGTGTTTCGCCTTGCCCCAAGCTTAGGTCAGGGCCGACATTGCGCAACAAACTGTGAAGGATTGTGAGCGCTATTTGATTAGTGTTTATGAGCGTTTATGGTGGGGCGTGATGTCCGCGAGCAGATCGTCAGCGGCGACAAATAAGGAGCTTCAACCCACCATGGAAATCGACTACCTCTGCGACCATCCCGAGCTGATCAACGAATTGGCGGAACTGAATTTCAAGGAGTGGGGGCACTTTCGGGCCGACGATAGCCTTGAGGCGCGGACCGACCACCTGCAGGCCAACGCCGGCAAGGGTTCGGTGCCATCGGTGATGGTGGCCATCGAGAATTCACAATTGCTCGGCGGCGCCATGCTGCTGACCCGCGACATGGCATTGCGCCCAGAACTGACACCATGGCTGGCCGGGGTCTATGTGAAGGCCGAGCACCGTGGCCGAGGCATTGCCTCGCGACTGGTGTCACGCATCGTCCAGGAAGCGGCGGCGCTGGGCGTGCCTGAGCTGTATTTGTACACCGACACGTCGCAGACGCTCTATGCACGCCAAGGCTGGGAAGTGCTGGAGCAGCTGGAATATCAGGGGCTTGATGTGACGGTGATGAAGCGCAGTACTGCTGCCTGATCAAAGCGAGGCACAGGTTGAGCTAGTCTTTAGCTCACCACGAACAACCTGATCCGTCATGAGGTTTCGCCCATGGGCGCTCAGCTGAACCACACCATCGTCTGGTGCCGCGACAAACGGATCTCGGCCAATTACCTCGCCGAGATCCTCGGCCTGCCCAGCCCCGAGCCATTCGGACCGATGCTGATCGTCAAGCTCGACAACGGCGTGTCGCTGGACTTCTACGACAACGACCCGCCAATTGCCTCTCAGCATTACGCGTTCCTGATCGGTGACGACGACTTCGACCAGGCATTCGCCCGCCTGCAAGCGCGCGAGCAACCGTGGTGGGCTGATCCGGGCAAGCAGCGGCCCAATGAGATCAACGACTACGGCGGCGGCCGACGTGTGTATTTCGATGACCCGGACGGGCATCTGCTGGAGATTTTGACCCGGGCTTAAGCCATCGCAGGGATAGAAAAGGTAAACACGCTGCCCACACCGGGTTCGCTTTCGGCCCACAACTCCCCGCCGTGGGCCTGGACGATGCTGCGGCAAATGTACAACCCCAGGCCACTGCCGTTGGGGTTGCCTTCGCGCACCGACCAGTAGCGTTCGAAGATATGCGGCAATTGCACGGCGTGAATACCGCCGCCATTGTCGCGCACCGAGATCATCACCTTGTCATCCACCTGCCAGGCGCTAAGGTCGATACGCCCACCAGCCGGAGTGAATTTGATGGCGTTGCCCAGCAGGTTGGACAACACCTGAAACAGCCGCTGCGGGTCGGCGTCGATGCTCATGCCCGCGGCGCTGGTGCAGTTGAGCTCAATCCCCTTGTGTGAAGTCAGGGTCACCAGCAACCCGCACGCTTGCTCAAGCAAATCCACGACATCCAGCGGTTTGCAGTCCAGCGGATACTGACCCGCATCCAGCCTCGACTTGTCGAGTAAATCGGCGATCAGTGCGTTCATGCGATCGGTGGCTTCTTCCATGGTGCCCAGCGCAGCACTCATGCGTAAGGCATGCTTGCCTTCGTCCCGGGACACCAGGCGCTGCATCATTCCGCATTGCATGATGATGATCGTCATCGGGTTGCGCAGGTCATGGGACACCACCGCCACCAACTCATCGCGCACCCGCACCGCTTCATGTTCGCGGCGCACCTGGCGAGCCAGGTCGTCTTCAATGGCCGCGCGGCGCAATTGCAGCGCCGCGTAGGCATCGGCGGCACTCCACGGCCGTGCCCTGCCCTCTACTTGTTGCTCCCACACCTCAAAGGACTTGCGGGGTTGCAGCCGCTGGCTGGCATCAGTGCCGGCAACAAAATGCTCGTCGGGATTGCCGCTCCATTTCATGCTCGAACGCAGTTGCGCACCAAACCAGATCACCGCGTTGTCCACGGGTTTGGGCAGCACGAAAGCCAACAGTCCGCTGGCGACATCACTGTAAGTGGCGCTGACACCATGCAGACTTTGCAGATAATCGCTCACCAGCAATTCGCCGCTGTCCAGGCACTGCTCGCGCACCCACAGATACAGCGCCCGCACTTGTTCCTCTGTCGGGCATGCGCCGATCAACTGCAAGCGATCTTCGATCAACACCGCCACGCCACTGGCCCCGGTCAGGCTCAGCAGTTGCTGCGGATGATTGGCCAGACCGTCCAGCACATCGTGTTTCGCCAGGCGCATCGCCGCGGTCAGTTCGTTGATCAGCAGCGACTTTTGCTCGCGCTCGGTTTGCAGGTCGCGGGTTTGCAGCGCGGTGATCTGCACGCTGAGCAATTGGGCAATCGCGGCGCACATCGTGCGCACCGGATGGCTGACCAGCAGCGGTTCGTGATGGGCACAGGTGATCAGGCCCCAGAGCCGATCTTGCTCCAGCAGTGACAAACTCATGGAGGCGCGCACGCCCATGTTCTCCAGGTACTGGCAATGCACCGGCGACACGCTGCGCAACATCGAAAAGCCAAGGTCCAGCGGCTGGCCGGTGTCGGGACGCAGCACCGGGAGAATCGGTACCGGCACATAACGCGCATCGGGAATTACCCGGATCCAGTTCAGGCGATACAACTCTCGGGCCTGGGGCGGAATGTCGGAGGCGGGAAAACACTGGCCGAGATAACCCGGCAACTGGCCCCCCAACGCTTCGCCGATGACTTGGCCGTGACCGGCCGGTTCGAAGCGGTAAATCATCACGCGGTCGAAACCGGTCAGGTGCCGGATTTCTTCAACACTGACGGTGTACAGGTCCTGCAACGTGACGGCCGCCTGCATCCGCCGCAAGGCTCGCAGCAGAATGACGGTGTTGTCCTGGGTGGGTTCCCGCCACGGCTCCAGCTCAAGAATGATCACCCCGTCATGGCGGCTGAGCGAACCGTTGAAGCGTTGGCCACCGATCTCCAGCAGCAGCGGATTGGCATCTTCCAGAACCGCCGACTGGAGCGCCTGACTCACTTGCGCCAGCGCCGTGGCCCCCGTCAGCGTCGCCAAGGGTTGCTGCAGCAATGCCTCCACCGAATGCCCGAACATCGCCGCGCAGTTACTGCTGACCTGGCCGATGATCAACCCGGGCTCGCTCAGGGTCAGCAGCACGCCATGGGGCTGGATCGATCCGGGAATGCGGATCGGCTCGCTGGCACATTGCGCGAGCGCGGCATCGAGCTGCTCGGCGCTGAGGCGGCTCATTGCAACACTCCGCAATGCTCAAGCCAGTGTTCAAAAGCCTTGAAGGTTGCCTCGGCGGCGACCACTGAGTGCGCCCGTTCAGCGGGGCCGCGCACCTCATACAGACACGCCAGAAAACCGCGCCACATCACCAGGGTCGAGGTGCCGTACACCGCGAAAAAGCGACCACCCTGGTGTTCATCGATACCCAGGCGCGCGTACAAGCCGTTGCGCATGGATTGCCCGCCCAGTGTCGCGCCCTCAAGCACGTACAACACGCCCAGCACATCCGCCGCAGAGCAAATTTGCAGGGAGAACCGGCACAGTGGAATGGCCTTGATGGCGTCCGCATCCAAGCCCAACGCATACAGGTCGGCTTCCAGGGACGGGGTTTTGCTGCGGATCAGCCAGTCAAGGTCAGGAATGGTCATCGCTATCTGGAACAACATCGCTTCCAGTGGCCGATAGAAGCCGTAATACGCTTCGATCAACCGAGTGTAGAGCGCTTGATCGGCGGTATAGAAAGGAATGCGTTTTTCCAACACCTGGTGCTGCTGGGTGGTGGCGATGCGCAGCTCACTGAGAATCAGCGGCAGGCTCTTGGGCGGGGCGGTCATGACAAGGTGTCGAGGCAATACCCGGCGGTGTGGCGTCGACACTCAGCGACATCGATTAATGCGTGCACATGTCACCTGTTCCTTGTCGATCACGGGGGGATGCCGACAGGTCATTCGCGGGCAAATGAAAGGGTGGCTCTTCACCGTAGCACCAATGGGGTACGAGGAGTGGTTTGTTTGTGGGTGGCTGCAATTTGTGGCCTGGCGGGACTTTTGTGGCGAGGGGGCTTGCCCCCGTTGGACTGCGAAGCAGTCCCCTTAGAGAACCTGCAGACAAACCGCATTCTCCGTGTTTGCGACTGCTTCGCAGCCGAACGGGGGCAAGCCCCCTCGCCACAGAAGCCCGCGCCCGCATGTCACTGCAAATCAGGTGGGATCAAAACGCCAGTTTATAGCCGATCAATACCAGCATCGTCGCCAGGCACGGGCGCAGCAGTTCGTCGGAGATACGCCCGGTCAGGTGGCTGCCCAGCCAAATCCCCGGCAGCGAACCGATCAGCAGGAAACCCAGCACATGCCAATCCATGTTGCCCATGCTCGCGTGACCAAGACCGGCGACCAGGGTCAGCGGCACGGCGTGGGCGATTTCCGTGCCGACGAGGCGGCGGGTCGGCAGCAGCGGATAAAGAATAAACAGCGCCACGGTGCCCAGTGCGCCGGCACCGATGGAGGTCAGGGCGACCATGGTACCGAGGATCAGGCCGGTGATCACGGTCAGCACGTTCAGGCGCGTGCCGCTGGGATTGTAATTGCCACCCGCACGTTTATGGGCGAAGTCGAGCAGGCGCTTCTTGAAGAAAATCGCCATGGCCGTGGCAAACAATACAAAACCCAGGGCCTGTTTGATGATGGCGTTCATCGCCTCGGGCGCAGTGTGCAGGCTGCTCAGGAACCACAGGGTCATGGCCACAGCCGGCACGCTGCCGAGGGTCAGCCAACCGGTGATCGCCCAATCAATGTTTTTGTTCTTGCGATGCACCAGCACGCCGCTGGATTTGGTAATGGCCGCGTACAGCAAATCCGTGCCCACCGCGGTTGCCGGGTTGACGCCGAACCACAACAGGATCGGCGTCATCAGCGAACCGCCGCCCACGCCGGTCATCCCGACGATAAAGCCCACCACCAAGCCTGCAACGACTAACCCGAAATTACCGAAATCCATTAACACGCCCACAAAAAACGCATGAAAAAACTGGCCCGCAGCATAGCGATTTTTCTTATAACCACTTATATCGATACGGTCTATCGTTATTCCTCGATCACCCCCTGATACACCACATTTCCCTTGTGGGAGCGGGCTTGCTCGCGAAGGCGGCGTGTCAGTCAGTGCATGGGGTGACTGACACACCGCTTTCGCGAGCAAGCCCGCTCCAACAGGGATTGATGTGCACATTGGATGCGCGTTACTGGACGGGCAAGAAATTCAGGAACAACAGGCTCTGCGCATAATTCAAACCGATCCGCCGATAACGCTCATCCAGCATCTGAGTCAGCAAATCCAGGCGCGCAACAATTTTGCCGAACTCCACGGCAAAACTCAGGTTACTGCCCTCCTCCGAGATCTCGTTGGAAAACAGCAACGGCTCGCCGTTCTTGTTTTGCCGCTGGCTGAGGATCCAGGTGGCTTTTTCGATGTTGCGCGCGGCGTTGCTGACGAAGACCGGGTTGATCGCATCGGTCATGTAAAACTCCAGCCGATTGCCGTGGGCGGTGACCAGCATGCTGCCGATGGCATAAATGAAGGCACCGACCCGATCCCCCAGAAACTCCGGGCTCATCGCATAGCTCAACGCCGCCAGGTCTTTTTTGCCGCCCAGGGTGGGCAGCGGTTGTTGCATTTCGATCGCCTCGCGCACCTGCTTTTCCGCCGCGCGGGCGTCGAGGAAGCCAGACTTCTTCAGCTCCTGCGGGTTGCGCAGGTAGAGCTTGCTCATCAGCAGGTAAAGGCTTTCGAGGTTGTCGTGCATCGACAACGTGGCCATGCGATCGACGCTGGTCTGGAGGAATTCCTGGGGTTTGCCTTCGCGAAACTGGCTGATGACGTCACTGCCCTGCTGCTGGCTGCAACCGCTGGCGAAGAGCAGCGACAGGCACACGAACAGGCGAATTCGGGTTTTCAGGTGGGGTAACACTCGGGCCATGGGTTCTTGGGCTGACACATTCCTGCGCGGCGGGAGTCGCCGCAGCCTGGCCATGGATAGAGCCAGTTAATCCGAAAAAGTGCAGTGCTGCCGGCGCCTGGCCGATCGCCGGCTTTCTCGGCTCAGCCATTTAGTCCGACTTTATTCTGGAATTAATCGATTAATCAGCTATAAATTTCCTTCCAGTCGATATTTAGTATGACTACTGATCAAAACAACAAAAAGGAAGATCAACCATGCTTCAATCCCGCTACCTGCTCTCCGGCCTCGGACTGTCCCTGATGATCGCCACCCTTCCCGCCCACGCCGCCGGCCTGTCCAGCGAACACAAAGCCTTCGGCAAGACCAATGACGGCACGCCGGTCGAGCAATACATCCTGCGTAACAGCCATGGCCTGCAAGCCACGGTCATTACCTACGGCGCCACCCTGCAATCGCTGAAAGTACCGGACAAAAACGGCAAGGCCGACGACATCGTCCTCGGTTTCGACGACGTCCAGGGTTATCAGGCCGGCACGGCGTACTTCGGCGCGACCATCGGCCGCTTCGGCAATCGCCTGGCCGGCGGCGCCTTTGAACTGGACGGCAAACACTATCAAGTGCCGAAAAACGACGGCCCCAACTCGCTGCACGGCGGCACCCAGGGTTTCGACAAACATGTGTGGAAGGCCGAACAGAGCAAAGGCAAGGATTCAGTGGGCGTAACCCTGACCTACCTGTCGAAGGACGGTGAAATGGGTTTCCCCGGCAACATGAAAACCGAGGTGACTTATAGCCTCACCGAGAACAACGAACTGCGCATCGAGTACAAGGCCAGCACCGACAAACCCACGGTGCTGAACCTGACCAACCACAGCTATTTCAACCTGGCCGGTGCCGGCAATGGCGACGTGCTGAAACAGCTCGCCACCCTGCACGCCAGCCATTACACGCCAATCAATGGCACGCTGATTCCTACCGGTGAACTGGCGCCAGTGGCCGGCACACCGATGGACTTCAGCCAACCGACTGCCATCGGCAAAAACATCAAGGCCGATCACCCGCAACTGAAATTCGCCGAGCCGAAACAGGGTGGCTTCGACTTCAACTGGGCGCTAGATGCCAAGGGTGACGTGAGCAAACTGGCCGCCGATGTCAGTGATCCGCAGTCCGGACGGCGCTTGCAGCTCTACACCACGGAACCGGGCGTGCAGTTCTATAGCAGCAACTTCCTCGATGGCACGGTCAAGGGCAAGGGCGGCAAGGTTTACCCGCATTGGGGCGCGTTTACCCTGGAAACCCAGCACTATCCAGACTCGCCGAACCAGCCGAACTTCCCTTCGACGCGGCTGGACCCGGGCAAGACATACACCCAGCACACCGTGTTCAAGTTCTCCGCCAAGTAACCCGGCTAACGCAATCCCCCTGTGGGAGCGGGCTTGCTCGCGAAGGCGGTGTGTCAGTCAATGCATGAGGTGACTGAACCAACGCTTTCGCGAGCAAGCCCGCTCCCACAAGTGATCGAGTCGTATCCAAATTTCTGGCTCGCTCCCACAGGGGAACCCAAACGCTATTCTGCTGCCCACAGTAGTATCGATTGCGTTGAAGAAAGGAGGTTTTATGCGGACCCTTGAACTGGCCGGCGTTCAGGTACCGATCATCGGCCAGGGCACCTGGCGCATGGGCGAGGATCGCTCGGCGCACCGTAGTGAAGTCGCGGCCCTGCGCCAGGGCATCGAGCTGGGCATGACCCTGATCGACAGCGCCGAAATGTACGCCGAGGGCGGTGCCGAAGAGGTGGTGGGTGAAGCCATCGCCGGCCTGCGCGATCAGGTCTTTCTGGTCAGCAAGGTCTACCCGCACAACGCCAGTCGTAAAGGCATCCCCCAGGCCTGCGAGCGCAGCCTGCGGCGCTTGAACACCGATTACATCGATTTGTACCTGCTGCACTGGCGCGGCCAATATCCGCTGGAAGAAACCGTCGAGGCCTTCGAACGCCTGCGCGCAGAGGGCAAGATCGGCCGTTGGGGCGTGTCCAATTTCGACGTCGATGACCTGCATGAATTGGCCGCACCGGCCTGCGCCACCAATCAGGTGCTGTACAACCTGGAAGAACGCGGCATCGAATTTGACCTGCTGCCCTGGTGCCGGCAACAGCAAATGCCGGTCATGGCCTACTGTCCCATCGGTCAGGGTGGGCATATGCTGGTCAACTCGACGCTCAAGCAGGTGGCCGCCCGTCACGAGGCGACACCGGCCCAAGTAGCACTGGCATGGATACTGCGTCAGGACAGTGTCATCGCCATTCCCAAAGCGGTCCGACCCGAGCACGTGACGCTCAATGCGCAATCCGCGCAATTGCAGCTGGAAGCTACGGATCTGGAGGCGCTGGACCAAGCGTTTCGCGCGCCACAACGTAAGCAGCGGTTGGCCATGGTCTGAGCCATCGCGACTTGTAGAGGGCTTCGGAATGAGAAGTACCGATCCGCTCGACGCGTTCAATCTGCCACGCTTTGTCCAGGCACAGGACCCAGTGTTCGACAGAGTCCAGGAGGAATTGCGCGCCGGCCAGAAGCGCCGGCACTGGATGTGGTTCATCTTTCCGCAGATCGCCGGGCTCGGCGGCAGCGAGATGTCCCGCCACTTCGCCATCAGTTGCGCCGAAGAAGCGACGGCGTACCTGAATCACCCACTATTGGGCCCACGTTTGCGCACCTGTACCCAATTAGTGTTGAACCTGAAAAAGCGCTCCATCGCCGATATTTTCGGCCACCCCGATGACCTCAAGTTTCACTCTTCCATGACTCTGTTCGCCCAGGTCGCCCCCGACGGCAGCCTGTTCCATAAGGCACTGGAGCACTATTTCCATGGCATACAGGATGACTGGACGCTGTCGTTGCTGGACCTAAAACAGGCCCAACTGCCCACCAATCAGAGTTGAAAAATCGTCATCGACGAAGGGCAGAATCGCGTCAGCCACCGGTTGCAGTTGCCGGGTGACGTAGTGGTCGTAGTCGATCGGTGCACTGCGGATTTCCAGGGGTTCAGGCCCGGCGACGGTAATCACGTAGCTGATCCAGCCACCGTTCTGGTATTGCCGGGGCCGGCCCTGCTGATCGTTGTAGGCATCGGCCATTCGCGCCGCCCGCACATGAGGCGGCACGTTGCGCTCATAGTCGTCGAGGGTGCGGCGCAGGCGCTTGCGATAGACCAGACGGTCATCGAACTCACCGGCCAGGGTCTTGCGCACGTAATCACGCACATAGTCCTGATACGGCCGGCGATGGAAGATCCGCGAATACAGCTCCTGCTGAAATTGCCGGGCCAACAGCGACCAGTCGGTGCGCACGGTTTCCAAGCCCTTGTAGATCATTTCATCCGTGCCATCGGCCCGAGTGACCAGTCCGGCATAACGCTTCTTGCTGCCCTCCTCGGCCCCGCGGATGGTCGGCATCAGAAAGCGTTTGTAGTGGGTTTCGAACTGCAACTCCAACGCACTTTCCAGACCGTATTGCTGCTGCACATGTTCGCGCCACCATTGGTTGACGTGGTCCACCAGGGCACGGCCGATCTGCGCCGCCTCTTCCTGACCGTGGGCGCGATGCAGCCAGACGAAGGTCGAATCGGTGTCGCCGTAAATCACCGCGTGGCCCTGGGCTTCGATCAACTGGCGGGTGCGCAGCATGATCTCGTGGCCGCGCAGGGTGATCGATGACGCCAGCCGCGTATCGAAAAATCGGCAACCGCTGGAGCCGAGCACGCCATAGAAAGCGTTCATGATGATTTTCAAGGCCTGGGACAGCGGCGCGTTGTGTTCGCGCTTGGCGGTTTCGCGGCCGTCGGCGACCCGGGCGACGATGGCCGGCAGGCAATGCTTTGTGCGGGAAAACCGTGCGCCGCGAAAGCCGGGCACCGACTCGCTGTCGTCGGGGTGTTTGAGGCCTTCGATCAGCCCGACCGGGTCGATCAGAAAGGTGCGGATGATCGATGGGTAAAGGCTCTTGTAGTCGAGCACCAGCACTGACTCGTACAGGCCCGGTTGTGAATCCATCACGAACCCACCGGGGCTCGCCTCCGGTGGTTTGCCGCCGAGGTTTGGCGCGACGAAACCCTGGCGGTGCATCAGCGGCATATACAAGTGCGTAAACGCCGCCACCGAGCCACCGCTGCGATCCGCCGGCAATCCGGTGACGCTGGCCCGCTCCAGCAGGAAGGTCAGCAACTCGGTCTTGGCGAAGATCCGCGTCACCAGTTCACAGTCCTTGAGGTTGTAGGTGGCCAGCGCCGGTTTGTCCTCGGCGAACATGCGGTTGATTTCGTCCATGCGCTGGTACGGCGTGCTGATCGCCTTGCCTTCGCCGAGCAGGGTTTGCGCGACGTTTTCCAGGCTGAACGACGGGAAGCTCCAGGTCGCCGAACGCAGGGATTCAATGCCGTCGATGATCAGGCGCCCGGCGGCTGCGGCGAAATAATGGTTGCGGCTGCCGTGTTCGCGCCACTGCATTTCTTCGCCGCCGCGTCCCAGTTTCAGCGGCACGGCGAGGCGTCGGGCGTGTTCGTGGAGGACCCGCAGGTCGAACTGCACGACGTTCCAGCCGATGATCGCGTCGGGATCGTGGCGGGCGAACCACTCGTTGAGTTTTTTCAGCAGCAGGGTTCGGCTGTCGCAGTATTCGAGCTGAAAGTCCACGTCGCTGGCGTCACCGTTAGGTGGACCGAGCATGTACACCTGACGCTCGCCGCAGCCTTCCAGCGCGATGGAATACAACTCGCCTTGAGCGGTGGTTTCGATGTCCAGGGACACCAGCCGCAGATTCGGCCGGTAGCCAGGAGCGGGTTTCATTTGCGCGTCGAGCAGCAGGCCGTCGGCATTCGGCGTCCCGCCAAATTGCACGGGTGCGGTGATGAAGCGCTCCATCATGTAGCGTTCCGGCGGGCGCACGTCGGCCTCGAACATCTCGACGCCGACCTTGCGCAGTGCGGTTTCCAGACGCATCAATTGACCGTGCTGCTGGCAATACAGACCAAGCACCGGGCGATGTTCGAAGTCCAGCAGAGCCAAGGGCCGCAGTTCGACGTTCTTTTCACCGCGCAGCACGGTTTCGGCCTGCTCGCGCTGCTCGGCCGGGATGAAGGCTACCGACGGCTGATAAGGCAGGCGGATACGCCGGGGACCGGCATCGGTCGCCAGCCAGAACTCGACTTCCGTGCCGGCCGGGGTATCGCGCCAATGCCGGGTCAGGACGAAGCCCTGCTGTAAATCCACCACTGCAACCTCGAATCTGATTCAGGGCGCAATTCTACGCGTGATCGTGGGGGATAGCGCTCCCTACGAGGTGCATGCGATCCCTGTGGGAGCTTGCTCGCGAACAGGCCGGGGCATTCAACATCTCTGTTGACTGATACGCCGCTTTCGCGAGCAAGCTTTGCTCCTACAGGGGTTTGTGGTGAACCAGGACCAAGGCAGTCCTCCACCCTCCTTCCCGGCTTGTGCCTGTATTACCCCGCCAACCGCCACGTTCCCGCCGGTTTACGCGCGTTTATCGACCTGGTTCGCGAGGTTTACGGAAGAAAAACCGCCGAATGACGTTTTTTGCGCGTTATCTGCCGCTTTCTCTCTTGCCCTGAACGCTTGCGTCTACGATTCTTCAAGAACAACGACAACACCAGAGAAGCCGCCATGAAAACCGTCGCCCAACTGCTTAAGTTAAAGGCCCAGCAAAATCACGAAGTCCATACCATTGCCCCCCATCAAATGGTGCTGGAAGCGCTGATGGTCATGGCTGCGAAAAACGTCGGTGCGCTGCCGGTCCTGAAGAATGGCGAAGTCGTGGGCATCATCAGCGAGCGTGACTATGCGCGCAAACTCGTGCTCAAGGGGCGTTCCTCGGTCGGTACACCAGTCCAGGACATCATGGTGTCGCCGGTGATCACCGTGGACACCCATCAAACCGTCGAAACCTGCATGAGCATCATGTCCGAAAAACGCCTGCGCCATTTGCCAGTGGTGGAAAACGGCCAGTTGATCGGTTTGCTGTCGATCGGCGACCTGGTCAAGGAAGCGATTGCCGAGCAGGCGGAATTGATTCGGCAGCTGGAGCAGTACATTCGCGGGGAATAATAACTTCAGAGGACTGTAGATCCCCTGTGGGAGCGGGCTTGCTCGCGAAGGCGGTGTGTCAGACAACATCTTTGTCGACTGACACACCGCCTTCGCGAGCAAGCCCGCTCCCACATTTGGTTTGTGGTGTGCTCAGGTTGGCCAATGCCGGGCAAAGACCGGCGCCAGCGTCGGATGTCGGTCGATGCGCATCAACCAGGCATAAAACCCCGGCCGTGCATGGCGCAGATGCTCGCGGCTGCCGGCCCAGCGCGACACCACCGCCGCCAGCACATCCAGCGCCCCCGGCGTCTCATCGCCCAGGTACAACTCAGCGGAAAATTGATCGGCAAACACTTCCCAACTCCAATGCAGTCGCGCGCGGGCGCCGGCCATGAGATTTTCCCTGGACGACTCGTCCGCCTCGGCCAGCCAGCGCTCGGGGTAGTCGATAATGCCGATGGCCGAGTAGCAGTTGCTGACGATGTACACCAGGCCGCGAATGGCCTGATCACGTTCTACCGGGTTGTCTGGCAGCAGGCCCGACGAGGGAAAGGTCAGCCCCAAATGAATCAGGATCGCCGCGCTCTCGGTGAGGATGCTGCCGTCGGGCAGTTCCAGTGCCGGGATCTGCTTGAGCGGGTTGAGTTTTTCCAGCGCGTGAGCCGCCTCTGCAGTGGCGGCAACGTCGATGAAGCGATAAGGAATCGCACAGAGTTCAAGGGCCGCTTCTATCGCTGCTGCGCCGGAATTCGGGTGTCCGTAAAGTTGATACATGTCGCGCCCTCCCGGCGAACAAACAGTCTGTCGGTAGACGGCTGGCCACGGGAGCATGTTCCCTGCCATTGGCCGAATGATGCAGGTAAGATGCGCCATCCCGGGGTGCACTGCTGACGCCCCGCTGCACACTTCAAGGAAAGAACATGCGCCAACCGGATGGCAAACCTGCCTCAATGCCTCGCGTCTATTGGTTTGTACTGGCCTGCCTGGCCCTGAGCGGTTGCTCGCCGAGCGACCGGTCGTCATCGGCCAGTCTAGCCGGAGAACAAGGGCGCGGCGGCGCAATGCTCGCCTATGAGCATGATGTGCAGTTGTTGCTGCCACAAGCGCAAATCGTGCCGCGCTTGCAGGCCACCCGCGAAGCCTGTGAAACCGCGCGCTTCGGCGCCTGTAACGTGTTGCGCATCGAGCAAGGCGCTGGCCGCGCCGAAATCACCTTGCGCATCGCTCCCGCCGGCGTTGAACCGTTGGTCGCCATGGCCGCCGAGGGCGGTGAAATGGGCCAGCGCGTCACCTCAGCCGAAGATTTGGCCGATGCGGTGGACGACACCCGTCGCCGTCAGGAACGGCTCAAGGCCCAGCAGAAGCGCCTGGATGAACTCGCAAGCCGCCGGGACATCAGCGTCACCGACCTGATTGCCCTGAGTAAAGAACAGGCCGGCATCGAGAACGACCTGCAAGCCCTGGCCCAGGTCGCCGCCGGGCAACAGCGCCGACTCGACACCAACCGGGTCACCCTGTCGTTCCAGCCAACCGGCGCCAGCAGTCGCTCGTCGCACCTGAGTCGGGCGTTCAGCAACTTGCTGGACAATCTGGCCGATGGCGCCGTCGATGCACTGGAGAAAGGCAGTTACGCGCTGCCGTTCCTGATCCTGGCCTTCCCGCTGTTGATGTTGTGGGTTTGGTTGTGGCGCAAGTTTGTGCGTCGTCGCGTGTGAGCCGGGAGTCGAAAATGTCCGAATTATCAACTCCAACCTGTTCGGTGGCCGGTCTCGGCGTCCGCAAACTGACCCTGGAAGATGCCCCGCTTCTGTACACATTTTTCGAGGCTAACCCAGACTACTTTATGCTCGTGGAAGGTGGACCGGCCACCCTCGAACAGGCGGAAGAGGAATTGCTCGGCGAGCTGCCGCCAGGCTGGAACTACAGCGAAAACTGGATGCTGGGCTATCAACCCGCCGATGCGCCGTTGGTGGCAGTGCTGCAATTCGTAACGGACTTGGTGGCGCCGAAGTTGTGGCACATCGGCAGGTTACTCGTGGCCACAGATCGGCACGACTCCGGCATCGCGCAGGCGCTCTATCACGACTTTGAAACCTGGGCCCGCTCACAGGGCGCCGACTGGTTGCGCCTGGGTGTAACGCATAACAACCCCCAAGCCGGGCGCTTCTGGCGTGAACAGGGATTCACGCACGTTCGAACGAACGAAGGCGCACAGGTGGGCTGGCTGATCCATACCGCGGACATCCTGTTCAAACCGTTGAATGGCGGCACGCTTGAACAGTATTTGGCGTTGATCGAACAGAATCACCCCAAACAAAGCGATTTCTAACGCGCCACGTTCCTTGTGTAGCAACTGTCGAGCACCGCGAGGCAGCTGCTACGGTGAGGCGGGCACTGGGGCGTTGGGCACCTGTGTAGAAAATTTCTTACCTGTGTATCGGCTTTGGCACGCCTTTTCCATGCACCTGCAGCTTGCGAAACTCTAACCTCGCAAAACAGCGCTTACGGTGCCCACCCCGCACCAAGAGCAAACATCGGACGCTATCCGCGTTCTTGTAAGGTGCGATGCCGAATCAAAAGTTTGGGCATCCTGGCTGGCAATAAGGAAATCACAGCGTGAATCTTCAAATATCCCCAAGGCCTGCTCTGGCCAATCGTTGCCCAGTAACTGTGTACCGCCCTGTCAGCACCTTTCGCGATTACTTTATTACCTGAATAGCGTTACAGCGCTCCTTGTTGGTGACTGCACTCACCGACAGGGCAGTGCTATTTATTTTTTAAATATTACATACGCGGAAAGTTAACCGACGACAATCAGACATTGTCCGACAATAACTTCCCGAGTCATTTACATACCTCTGTTGTGCGCGACGGCTAGTTTTAATAAACGCACCAAAAGTGGTCCTGGGCGTTCAACTAACTTTGTTCGCCGCCGCCGATTTCATTTACACAAAAACAAGGAACACCCCCTGTGACCCGCTAAAACACTGACACGCACCAAATCAAACCGTCACGCACCATTGGGTGCATCGACGCACAGGCCTGCAACCGCTCTGTTCCGCTGATTGACGGACTAGAGCGAGCGGCATCACTCGCCCCTGAAAAAGCACTGCTTTTAGAGGTGAACGGCCAGGCTTTGTCAGTAATAAGCTTGTCACTTCGCAAAACTTATATAAATGCGACATGGGTAACACTGTTGAAATACTCGTCCAACCAGACAGCAATATTTGGCACAGCGGTTGCTATGTAACGTTCACGAGACAGCTGAGATACACAAGCAGTCTTACCCAATAAGAGACCAACCAGGGATAGGCTAATGAACACACGAAGTCGATGGCACTGAGCCAGTAACCTGCACAAACCACTTTCATAGATAGTTCAACTATCGGTTTGCGCACACCCTTGAAAAAGTTGAAATAAAACACTCGAACATTGCACCCATGTTCGGACGGCACCTTATTGCCCTTCATCTAGCCGAGGGAGCTTTAATGAACGATGCGGTAAAGCACAACACTCTGCCGGGGCCGTTACGGGATGATCCGATCCTGCCGGTGTCGAGCGGTCATCCTTATAAAGGCAACACGTCGAAACCCGGTGGGTTGAACAAGCAACAGGTGCTGTTGCTGGTGGCGATGTCAGCGTTGATACACGGTGGCGCCTGGTGGTTTTTCCAGCAGGCCAAGGCCGAACCGCTGCCGACTCCGCCAGAAATTCCGGAAATGACCGTCGAGCTGACCAGCCCAACGCCACCTGCGCCTCCCACCCTGGAACCACCGCCGCCCCCGCCTCCGCCGCCAGAACCCGAGCAGCCAGTGGAGGATGAGGACGCGGTCAAGCCACCACCCAAACCGGTGGAGAAACCCAAACCGATCGAAAAACCCAAACCGCTGGAAAAACCCAAACCGGTGAAGAAGGTCGAGACGCCGAAAGCCCCGCCCGCCCCTGCGCAACCGGCAGCGCCCACCGCGCCATCGACGCCAAGTGCGCCACCGGCGCCGGCCGCAGCGCCTGGCCCGGTGAAAGAGTCGGCGGCCGTTTCCGGGCTGGCCAGCCTCGGCAACCCGCCGCCGGAATACCCGTCCCTGGCCTTGCGTCGCAGTTGGGAAGGCACTGTGGTGCTGCGGATTCAGGTGCTGGCCAACGGTCGCGCCGGGGCAGTGACGGTGACCAAATCCAGCGGCAAGCCGCAATTGGACGATGCGGCGGTCGCGGCGGTGAAAGCCTGGAAATTTATTCCGGCCAAACGCGGCGACACCCCGATCGACGGCTTCGCCACCCAAACCATCGACTTCAAATTGCCCCAGTAACAGCGCAACGAACCGAACTCCTAACCGATTAATGCAAGCGAGGTGTAGCCATGAACGATTCACTCTCTTCGATGATTGTCCCGGGCGTGCTCTGGGGCCTGGTGCTGTTTTCCGTGGTCAGTTGGGCGATTTTGCTGGTCAAGTCCGCGCAGTATCTGCGGCAGAAATCCCAGAACAAACAGTTCAGCAAAGCCTTCTGGGGGGCGCCGGATCTGCTCACCGCCGTTGAGCACGCCAGCCAATACCCGGGCTCTTTGGCACGGATCGCCAGCAGCGGTTTCGAAGCCTTGCTGGTGGATGAATCACCGCGCACCACACAGCAACTTGCCCACACCATCAACCGTTCGGATCGCCTGGAACGCAACCTGCGCCAGCAGATCCAGAAGGAGCGTCGCTCCCTGGAAAACGGTCAGGCGATTCTCGCCAGTATCGGCAGCACCGCGCCATTCATTGGCCTGTTCGGCACCGTGTGGGGAATCATGGAGGCCCTGCAAAGCATTGGCGCCAGCGGCTCCGCCAGCCTGGAAACCGTGGCCGGCCCCATCGGCCACGCCTTGATCGCCACCGGTGTCGGCATCGCGGTCGCGGTGCCGGCGGTGCTGATTTACAACTTCTTCCTGCGCCGTTTGAAACTCGCCTCCGCCGACATGGATGACTTTGCCCACGACTTTGACGCCCTCGCCTCGCGCAGCGCGTTTTCCATCACCCGCCAGGCCATCGCCAAAACCACTGCCGCCGTACGGGAGGCCAGCTGATGTCCTTTTCCACTCAAGACAGCGATGAAGTGCTCAGCGAAATGAACGTGACGCCGCTGGTCGACGTGATGCTCGTGCTGCTGGTGGTGTTCATCGTTACCGCGCCGCTGATGACCAACGCGATCAAGGTCAACTTGCCGAAAACCGACGCCGTGGCTCCCGCCGAGAAGAAAGACCCGGTGGTGGTCAGCGTCGATCAGGACGGCAAGTTCTATCTGGCCAAGACCGAACTGGCGCCCGAATCCCTGGAGGCCAGCCTCAAGGAGGTCAAGGCCAAGGACAGCGAGGTGCGCGTGCAACTGCAAGCCGACTCCGCCGTGAATTACGGCCAGGTGGCCAAAGCCATGGCCTCGATCGAGCGCTCGGGCATTACCAAAATATCGGTGATGACCACCCGCTGAGTTCGGTGCCGAGCGTGCAGTAAGGGAGTCGCCCGGCACCGTTCGTTGTATCCCGTCGCAATCAGCCGACCGAAAAACGCACCGCGTCTTCGGAGGGGATCGGCTTGCTTGAAGAAAGTGGTTTTCCGCGCGCGGTACCACCGATGCCGGAGCAATGAGGGCTCACAAGGCCATTTCGATAAACGTCTAATAAAGTCGGAAGTAACCATGCTGATGAACACTCCACGTTTCACGCTCAAGCCGTTGGTGGCGACGATTCAACGTCACCGTTTTGTTCCGTTGTACCTGGTGGCCATGGGGATGGGCGCCGGGTCTTTGCAAGCCGCTGAAACGCTGGCCGAGGACGGCAGCGCCGCTCCGGCCGCCAGCGCGGCAGTCGTGGCACCGGCCACGACGCAGTTGCAACGGGTGGAAGTGACGGGCTCGGCGATTCGCCGGGTCGATGCGGAAACGGCGGTGCCGATTACCGTGCTGCGCGCCGATGACTTGCGCAAACAGGGCGTGAGCACCACCGCCGAGTTGCTGCAACGGGTCACGGGCAGCCAGTCGGTGATCAACAGCTCCAGCTCAGTCGGTTCGGGCAGTGGCGGCGCGTCCTATGCCGACATGCGTGGCATCGGCGCGAACAAGACACTGATCCTGCTCAACGGCCGACGCCTGGCGAACAACGCCCTGTCCGGCACCAACACATCCAATGGCGCCGGGGTCGATCTGAACCTGATCCCCTTCGCGGCCATTGACCGGGTGGAGGTCCTGCGTGACGGCGCCTCGGCCCTTTACGGTACGGACGCCATTGGCGGCGTGATCAACTTCATCACCAAAAAAGCCATGACCGACGGCCAGTTGACGCTGGGCGGCGAAACCCCGACCCACAGCGGCGGCGGTAACAGCAAGGACATGAGCGCCAGTTGGGGTTTTGGCGACATTGAGCAGGACCGCTTCAATGTGCTCGGGGTGTTCAACTACAACAAGCAGGAAAACCTGCAAGCCAAGGACCGCAGCTTCGCCACCTCTTACCGACCTGAACGTGGCCTCGATCAAACCTCCGGCACCGCATTCCCCGGCAACTACAGCCAGGGCGACAACGCCTCCAACCCGCTGGCCAGCAGCAACTGCAACGGCCCAAATCTGGTGTCGCGCCAAGGGGTGTGCCGCTTCGCGACGTCCTCCTACATCGACTTGATTCCGCAAACCGAGAAGACCTCATTCTTCGGTAAGGCCACCGGCAAACTGGCGGACGATCACAACGTCAACCTTGAATACTTCTGGGCCCGTAACAACAACGCCACCGCCGTCGCCCCGGCGCCGTTGACCGGCCAGTCCCTCGATTCATCGTCGCCCTACTACCCGGGCAATGGCATCACCCCCGGGCCGACCGATTTCACCCTCGACCCAACGCAACCGGTCGGCGTGAACTGGCGCGAAACGGCGGCAGGCGCACGGGAATCCAAGGACCAGAACACCGCCCAGCGCTTTATCCTGAGCTTCGATGGGCTGGTGGGCGGCTGGGATTACAACGCGGGCGCCTCGTACAACCAGAACAAAGTAATTTCCAGCGTCACCAGCGGCTATGTCAGCGACTCGGCGATGACCGCCGGCCTGGCCAGCGGCCTGCTCAACCCGTTCGGCCCGCAAAGCAGCGCCGGGCAGGAATACATCGATCAAGCGGCTTATCACGGCCCTTACACTTCGGCGGTCGGTCGGGTGATCGGCTTCGACGGACGGGTCAGCCGCGAAATCGGTGACTGGTTCGGCGCGGGGCCTTCCGGCCTGGCGCTCGGCGGTGAATATCGCAAAGAGAAATTTCACCAGGACTACGAATCGTTTGTCGACGATATTTCCAGCCTCGGTGCCGACTCGGCCGCCAGCGTTTCAGGTGATCGCAGCGTGAAAGCGGCGTATGCCGAAATCAATGTGCCGGTGCTCGACAGCCTCGAACTGTCCGCTGCGGTGCGTCATGACAAATACAGCGACTTTGGCAGCACCACCAACCCGAAGTACTCGTTCCGTTATCAGCCACTCAAAGAACTGGTGGTACGTGGCGCCTACAGCGAAGGGTTCCGTGCGCCGTCGCTGTATGAGCTTTATGCGCCACAAAGCCTGACCTTCACCCAGGCCAACTACAACGACCCGGTCCTGTGCACCGGCGGTGTGTTGCAAGCGGGCGGCAATGCCGGTCGCGACTGTGGTCAGCAGTTCCTCGCCAAGGGCGGCGGCAACCAGGAGCTGGCCCCGGAGAAAGCTCGCAACGTGACGCTGGGCTTTGTCTATCAACCCGTGCGCGATTTGTCGGTGGGTCTGGATTTCTGGTGGATTCACATCTCCAACCAGATCCAGCCGTTCCCTGAGTCCACCGTGTTCGATCAATCCGGCGCCTACGCCGACCGTTTCGTGCGCAACGCCGACGGTTCGCTGAACTACATCGTGACCGGCAACGCCAACCTGGGCATCGTCAAAACCAGCGGTGTCGACGTGTCCCTGGACTACCGCTTCCCGAACACGCCTTACGGCCAGTTCGGCCTCGGGTTGCAAGGCACCTATGTTGATCGCTATGACTTCCAGAGCACCATCAAAGGCCCGTACACCGACAAGGTCGGCGACTTTGAAGGCGACGGCGTGATCGCACGCTGGAAGCATGCCTTGAGCGGCACCTGGACCCTGGGCGCGGCGCGGGCGTCGTTGGTCAACCGCTTCACCACCGGCTACAACGATTACGACCGCACCACCTACGACCGCGTCGCTTCGTATTCGCTGTGGGACCTGTCGGCCGGCTACACCTTCGACAAAGTGCTGGACCTCGATGCCGGGGTGAAGAACGTGTTCGACCGCGATCCGCCGTTCACCAACCAGGCCTACACCTTCCAGAGCGGTTATGACCCGCGCTACGCCGACCCGATGGGCCGCACGCTGTTTGCGCGCATGACCTACCACTTCTGAGTCACGGTCGGGGGGAAGCGCAATGCTCCGGCCTTCCCCGCAATACCGATCTGCCGAGGTGTGCAACCTGTGGGAGCGGGCTTGCTCGCGAAGAGGGAGTGTCAGTCGACATTGATGTTGCCTGACACTGCGCATTCGCGAGCAAGCCCGCTCCCACAGGGTTCGCGCTCGACTGACCGGCATTGTGATTTCACCGACCTCATTGCGAATTCGCACCCCTCGGTGGCCCGCCTGCCGCCGTGGGCTTTTCGGATTTAGAGGAAAGACTTCATGACATTCAAGCGCAACGTGGCGGGTCTGCTGCTCGGTGCTGCCCTGCTCTGCAACGCTGCGTCCGCGCTGGCCGGCGGCAGCTACGCGATGACGGTGTACGGCGAGGCGCCGAAGTACCCGGCCAATTTCCAGCATTTCGACTTCGTCGATCCCAAGGCGCCCAAGGGCGGATCGCTCAGCCGCGCGTCCATGGAGATCGGCCAGTACAACTACATCACGCCGTATGCCGACCAAGGCATCTCGGTGGTGCAGGTCAACGATTGGGTCTATGCACCCCTGGCCTTCCGCTCACTGGACGAGCCTTACACAGTCTATGGCCTGATCGCCCAGCAAATGGAACGCGACCCTGAAGGCCTGTGGGTGCGTTTCACCCTCAACCCCAAGGCGCGTTTCGCCGACGACACGCCGATCACCGCCGAAGACGTGCGCTACACCTTCGAGCTGCTGATGACCAAGGGCAGCCTGAGTTATCGCCAGCAATACGCTGACGTCCAGGACGTGGAGGTCGAAGCGCCGAACCAGGTGCGTTTCAACTTCAAGAACAACCTTAACCGCACCTTGGCGCTGGACCTGGCGACGATGCGCGTGGTGCCTGAACACTGGTGGAAAACCCGCGACTTCGCCAACGGCGGCGGTTTCGAGCCACCGCTGGGCAGCGGCCCCTACATCGTCAGCAAGGTCGATGCCGGGCGCAGCATCAGTTTTGCCCGCGATCCGAACTGGTGGGGCAAGGACTTGCCGGTCAGCCGTGGCCTCTACAACTTCGACAGCCTGACCGTGAATTTCTACGGCGACACCGACGTCGCACGTCAGCTATTGCAGGCTGGCGCGTTCGATTACAACCGCGAGTTTTCCTCGTCGGGTTATGTGGTCGGCTACGACAGCCCGGCGCTGCGTGACGGCCGCTTGCAGCAGTCGATCCTCGCCCCGGCCAAACCCACCGCAGCCCAAGGCTTTGTGTTCAACCTGCAAAACCCGATCTTCCAGGACCGTCGCGTGCGCCAGGCCTTGACCCTGCTGTGGGATTTCGAGTGGACCAACAAGCAGATGATGCGCGGCTTCTACGTACGCCAGAACAGCTACTGGCCGAAGAGTGAAATGGCTGCCACCGAACTGCCGGATGCACGTGAGTTGGAGATCCTCGAACCCCTGCGCGGGCAGGTCCCGGACGAAGTCTTCACCCAGGTGTACCAGGCGCCGAAAACCGATGGCAGCGGCTACATCCGCGACAAGCAATTGCAGGCCCTTCAGTTATTGGCCGAGGCCGGCTGGACCCCGAAAAACAATCACCTGGTGAACGCCGCCGGTGAGCCGCTGGCGTTCACGTTCCTCGACGGCCAGGGCGGTTTCGACCGCATGCTGCTGCCGTTCAAGCGAACCCTGGCGCAAATCGGCATCACCCTCAATCTGCGTCGGATCGATTCGGCGCAGTACGTCAACCGTCTCAACGCCCGGGACTACGACATGATCGTCACCAGTTTTCCACGCAGCGGCGACCCCATCGTCTCCCCCGGTCGCGAGCTTTACAGCCTCTATGCCTCGCAAAGCGCCACACAGGTCGGCAGCTCCAATTCGATGGTGCTGGCCAATCCGGCGGTGGATCGCCTGATCGATGGCCTGGTCCAGTCCAACTCCCGCGACGACATGGTGCATTACGCCCGCGCCCTCGATCGGGTGCTGCAATGGGGTTACTACATGATTCCCAACTACTACTCCAAAGGCACGCCGACGGTGTATCAGAACCGCTTCGGCATGCCGGCGACCCAACCGGCCTACGACGAAGGCCTGAACACCTGGTGGGAAGTCGCCGCCAAGCCGCTGGACAACCAGCAGATGAGCGCCTTGCGCAAACTCGCGGGGGTGCAGTGACATGTGGCGTTATATGAGTCGTCGCTTGCTGCTGATCATCCCGACATTGCTGTGCATTCTGGTGGTCAACTTCTTGATCGTGCAGGCCGCCCCGGGCGGTCCGGTGGAACAGGCCATCGCGCGCCTGCAAGGTTTTGGCGGCAACGTCATGGGTGGCAGCGGTGGCGAGGTGTCCGCCGTCGGCGGTGCCGGGCGCAGCAGTCGTGGCCTCGACCCGGCGCTGATCGAGGAGATCAAGCATCACTACGGTTTCGACAAACCGATGCATGAACGGCTGTGGCTGATGCTCAAGAACTATGCACAACTGGACCTGGGCAACAGCTTCTTTCGCGGTGCCAAAGTCACCGACCTGATCCTGCAAAAACTGCCGACGTCGATCTCCCTCGGGCTCTGGGCAACCTTGATCACGTACCTGATCTCGATTCCATTGGGCGTGCGTAAAGCGATCAGCAACGGCAGCGCGTTCGACGTCTGGACCAGCACCGCGATCATTGTCGGTTACGCGATGCCGGCGTTCCTGTTTGCGATCCTGCTGATCGTGGTGTTCGCCGGCGGCAGCTACGTCAACTGGTTCCCGGTGCAAGGGTTGGTGTCGGACAACTTCGACAGCCTCAGCCCCCTGGGCAAGGTCGGCGACTACCTCTGGCACCTGGTATTGCCGGTGACGGCGCTGGTGATCGGCGGTTTCGCGACACTGACGATCCTCACCAAAAACAGCTTCCTCAACGAGATCAGCCGTCAGTACGTGATTACCGCTCGGGCCAAGGGCTTGACCGAGCGTCGCGTGCTGTACGGCCACGTGTTTCGCAACGCAATGCTGTTGGTGGTGGCCGGAATTCCCCAGGCATTGATCGAGGTGTTTTTCGCCGGTTCGTTATTGATCGAAACCATCTTCAACCTTGATGGCCTCGGACGCATGAGCTACGAAGCCGCCGTGTCCCGCGACTATCCCGTGGTGTTCGGCGCGCTGTTTCTGTTCACCCTGTTCGGCCTGTTGATCAAGTTGATTGGTGACCTCTGCTACACCCTGCTCGACCCGCGCATTGATTTCTCGGCGAGGACTGCCTGATGTTCACACTGTCGCCATTGGGCAAACGGCGCATCGCGCACTTCAAGGCCAACCGTCGCGGACGCTGGTCATTATGGATCTTCATCGGCCTGTGCCTGTTGTGCCTGGGCGGCGAACTGATCGCCAACGACAAGCCGCTGATCGTGCATTACCACGGCGCCTGGTACTTCCCGATCATCGAGGACTACGACGAAATCACCTTCGGCGGCGAACTGCCGTTCCAGCCGGATTATGCCAGCGCCTACGTGCACAACCTGATCGAAGGCCAGGGTGGCTGGATGCTGTTTCCACCGATCCCGTTCAGCTACGACACGGTCAACTATGACCTGACAGAACCGGCCCCCAGTCCGCCGTCAGCCAGCAATTGGCTGGGCACCGATGACCAGGCCCGGGATGTGTTGGCGCGGGTGATTTTCGGCACGCGAATCTCGATCCTGTTCGCCTTGGTCCTGACCGCGATCAGCGCGGTGGTGGGCATCGTCGCCGGAGCCTTGCAGGGGTATTACGGCGGCTGGGTGGATCTGATCGGTCAGCGCCTGTTGGAGATCTGGTCAGGGCTGCCGGTGTTGTACCTGCTGATCATTTTGTCGGGCTTCGTCTCGCCGAGTTTCTGGTGGCTATTGGGGATTATGGCGCTGTTCTCGTGGCTGGCGCTGGTGGACGTGGTGCGCGCCGAGTTCCTGCGCGGCCGCAGCCTGGAGTATGTGAAAGCCGCGCGAGCCCTGGGCCTGACCGACAGCGAGCTGATGTGTCGGCATATCCTGCCGAACGCGATGACTTCGACCCTGACCTACCTGCCGTTCATTTTGACCGGCGCCATCGCCACCCTCACCGCCCTGGATTTTCTCGGCTTCGGCATGCCCGCCGGCACGGCGTCGCTGGGCGAGTTGATCGGCCAGGCCAAGCGCAACCTGCAAGCACCCTGGCTGGGGCTGACGGCGTTCTTTGCCCTGGCGCTGATTCTTTCGTTGCTGGTGTTTATTGGCGAGGCCTGCCGCGATGCGTTTGATCCACGATCTTGACCCGGAGCTGACATGAACGACAACCTGATTGAAATTCGTAACCTGCGCGTCGCCTTCGGTGGCCAGGAAGTGGTGCATGGGCTGGACCTGGATATCCGTCGCGGCGAGTGCCTGGCACTGGTGGGTGAGTCGGGCTCGGGCAAGTCGGTAACGGCGCACTCGATCCTGCGGCTGCTGCCGGGTAAATCCGTCTCGACCTCGGGCAGTATTTGTTACAACGGCGTGGATTTGGTGCACGCCAGCGAAGCCCGATTGCGCGGTTTGCGCGGCAACCGGATCGCGATGATTTTCCAGGAGCCGATGACCTCGCTGAACCCGCTGCACACCGTGGAGAAACAAATCAGCGAAGTGCTGGAAATCCACAAAGGTTTGAAGGGTCGCGCCGCCAAAGCACGGACTTTGGAGCTGCTGGAACTGGTGGGTATTCGTGAGCCGCACAAACGGCTCAAGGCGTATCCGCATCAGTTGTCCGGTGGCCAACGGCAACGGGTGATGATCGCCATGGCCCTGGCCAACGAACCGCAACTGTTGATCGCCGATGAACCCACCACCGCACTGGACGTGACGGTGCAGCAGAAGATTTTGGAGCTGCTGATCGAGTTACAGCAACGCCTGGGCATGTCGTTGTTGCTGATCAGCCATGACTTGAATCTGGTCCGGCGGATTGCCCAGCGGGTGTGCGTGATGCGCGAAGGCGAAATCGTCGAGCAGGCGGATTGCGAGACGTTGTTTCAGGCCCCGCAGCATCCCTACAGCCGCTTGCTGATCGAAGCCGAGCCGACCGGGGCGCCAGTGCCCAGCGAGTACAGCCATAACCTGCTGGAAGTGGACAACCTCAAGGTCTGGTTCGCGTTACCCAAAGCGCTGTTCAGTCGCACGCAGGACTACATCAAAGCCGTGGACGGGGTCAGTTTGAGCCTGCATCGCGGCAAGACGTTGGGCATTGTGGGGGAGTCCGGTTCGGGCAAATCGACCCTCGGCCAGGCAATTTTGCGGCTCGTGGAATCCGAGGGCGGCATCCGCTTTGGCAACAAGGAATTGAGCATTCTCAATCAGCGCTTGATGCGGCCATTGCGACGGCAAATGCAGGTGGTGTTTCAGGACCCATTTGGCAGCCTGAGCCCGAGGATGTCAGTGGAACAGATCATCGCCGAAGGGTTGCTGACCCACGGCATCGGCACGCCGGCGGAGCGTGAGGCAGCAGTAATACGAGTACTGAAAGAAGTCGGCCTCGATCCGCAAAGCCGTCATCGCTATCCCCATGAATTCTCTGGCGGCCAGCGCCAACGCATCTCCATCGCCCGGGCGCTGGTGCTGGAACCGGCGCTGATCCTGCTGGATGAACCGACCTCGGCGCTTGATCGCACCGTGCAAAAGCAGGTGGTGGCATTGCTCAGGGAATTGCAGATACTCCATGGGTTGACGTATTTGTTTATCAGCCATGACCTAGCGGTGGTGCACGCGCTGGCCCATGACTTGATTGTGATCAAGGATGGCAAGGTGGTGGAGCAAGGGTCATCGCGGGAGATTTTTTCGGCGCCGCAGCACCCATATACCCAGGAGTTGCTCGCCGCCTCGGGCCTCAAGCGGCCAGACTCAACGAGACCGGCGGCAATGTCCATCACCTGACCCCTGTGGGAGCGGGCTCGCTCGCGAAAGCGGTGTGTCAGCCAGCATCCATGTTAAATGGGCCGCCGCCTTCGCGAGCAAGCCCGCTCCCACAGGGGACCACACCACTCAGCCGAGCAGTGTAATCAACTCCTGCGTTGTGACAATCGAATGCGCGAACGTCGGCCCGTTGATCTCATGGGCGGCGTGCATGGCTTCGGCGCTGAACGCAGCAGTGGCATCACGTACCAGGGTGACGTGATAGCCCAGTTCAGCGGCGAACTTGCCGGTGGTTTCGATGCAGGTGTTGGCGAGCATTCCCACGATGATCACTTTGTCGATACCGTGCTGTTTGAGCAGGAAATCCAGATCGGTGTTGGCAAAACCACTGCTGGCCCAGTGTTCTTTGGCGATGACATCACCGGCCTCAGGCTGGAAGTCCGGATGCCATTCTCCACCCCATTCTCCGGCGGCAAACACTTGGGCGTGACTGGCGCGCAGTTGAGAGGGGCCGGGGTATTTCCAGCTCGCCATGTCGTTGGGTTCGGCGCGGTGATGCGGTACGTAGAAAACCTGAATGCCGGCCTTGCGCACAGCCGCCACTACGGCTTTCAGGTTGGCCAGGGTGCCGATGCTGTCGGCCACCGGTTTGGCTCGACCGTGGAGTTTTCCGCCTTCGCTGAGGAAGTCGTTGTAAGGATCCACCAGCAACAAACCGGTGTGGGCGGGAACGTAAGAACCGGCATTCATGATCGACTCCTCAGGGACAAAGGCATGCGCCAGCTATCCAGTGTAGAAGCCTCCACTGACCCCATCGAACCCAGCCGACGACCGCATCATCAACCCCGCGAGAGGTGCATCGCTGCAACCATCATTGCCGTCGATGGTCACCATCACGTCAATGAAGTTCTCATAAAAAATCCCCGGCGTAACATCCGCTCCATACCCAACTAACAACACCCGGAGCACACGATCATGAAACGCCAAATCCTTCTCAGCATCGCTTTCTCGGTCTTCGCAGTTAACGCTTTTGCCGCGCCTTCTCGCACAATGATCGCTGAAGGCGGCTCGGATCGTCTGATTGAAAGCCGTGTGGCTGAGAGTGGTTCGGATCGTCTGCAACAGAACCGCGTCGCCGAAGGTGGCTCCGACCGCCTGATCCAGAACCGCGTTGCCGAAGGTGGTTCCGATCGTCTGATCCAGAACCGCGTTGCTGAAGGTGGCTCCGACCGTCTGATCCAGAACCGCGTCGCCGAAGGTGGCTCCGACCGTCTGATCCAGAACCGCGTCGCCGAAGGTGGCTCCGATCGTCTGATCCAGAACCGCGTCGCCGAAGGTGGCTCCGATCGTCTGATCCAGAACCGCGTTGCCGAAGGTGGTTCCGACCGTCTGATCCAGAACCGCGTTGCTGAAGGTGGTTCCGACCGTCTGATCCAGAACCGCGTTGCCTGAATGAAGGGTTTACAGCGGTACTCAACGAAAAACCCGGCCTCATCAGCCGGGTTTTTTTATGCCTGCGATTCGGCGTTATCCATGGGGTGTCTGGTCAATCGCCAAGATCGCAGCCTTCGGCAGCTACGGGTGTACGCAATGCCCGTGTAGGAGCTGCCGAAGGCTGCGATCTTTTGATCTTCAACGCCCCTTCGCCATGCACCGCTGATACCGCTCATCAACGCGTTTGGCAAACCACGCCGTGGTGAGTTTGCGGGTGATCTTCGGGCTTTCCAGCACAATCCCCGGCAACATCGCCCGAGGTAATTGCCGCCCTTCAGCCTTCTCCGCCATGGCGAAGACCTTCTGATAGAGCCTCGTCTCCTCGAATTCCAGGCTTTTACCCGTTTCCAATTGATCGTGAATCGTCGGATTACGCATGCCCAGTTGCTTGCCGAGGGTGCGTACCGCCAGCTCCGTGGTGCCGGGCATGATCGAGTCGTAGCGGATCAAATCACCGTCCAGCGCCAGCGGGATGCCCGACGCACGGCTGACGGCGTTCTGAAACGCCGCATTACGACTGGCGTACCACCCGGCATTGAAATCGGCAAAGCGATACAGCGGCTGGGTGTAGCTCACCGGGTAACCGAGCAAATGGGCAATGCCGAAGTACAGTCCGCCACGACGACTGAACACCTCATGGCGAATCGTGCCCTTAATCGGGTACGGATAATTGCGTGTTTCCTGCTCGGCGAACTCGATGCTGACCTGCATTGGCCCGGCGGTATGCACCGGATTGAATCCACCAAACAGCGTCCGGCCCATGGGCACCATGCCGATGAAGTCATCGAAAATCGCGCTCAGTTCTTTTTCGCTGCGGGCGGCGTTGAGCCGGTCGCTGTAACTTTTGCCGTTGGGCGAACTGACCTGCAACGCACCGCTCACCAACAGGCTAGGGATATGCGCCTTGGCGGCGCGGCGGTCAATCTCGTCCCGGGCGATCTTGCCCAGGCCCGGCACGGTTGGATCGACCTGAAAAGTCGATTCCTGCTCGGTGACGGCCAGTACCGCACAGAGGTTTTGCGTGGTCGGGGAAATGTCCTGGGCGGCAAACGCCGCATAGATATCCGTCGCCCAACCCTCACGGTCGACGGTTTTCGCCGGCAATAGGCGCACGATCTGCGCCTTGACCTCGGCAGGCTTGCGGGCCGGTGCTTCCTGCGCCTGCCGGGTACCGCAACCGGCCAGGATCAGCAGGGCCGCGAGGCTCATGATCAATCGGTGGGCGTGCATGTTGCTCCAAGAAGTCCGTTTAGCCGGGTTAACCATACGACCAATGGCCGGGTGCAGGCTATGACTGTGGTCATGGGCGGCTGTTCCACCCATTGTTCTTAACAACACAGAACCTTGTGGGAGCGAGCTTGCTCGCGATGGCTTCAGCACATCCAGCATCTATATGACTGTACCGACGCCATCGCGAGCATGCTCGCTCCCACTGGGGTTTGTATTCACAACGCTCGATTGTCTGGTCTGAACCATACTTGTCCGACACAACTCTCGGAGAGTGCCCCCATGAACCGAAGTGACGTGCTGATCATCGGCGCCGGCCCGACTGGCCTGGTGCTGGCGTTGTGGCTGAGCAAGCTCGGCATCCAGGTGCGCATCATCGACAAGACTTCAGGTCCCGGCACCACCTCCCGGGCCTTGGCGGTGCAAGCCCGAACCCTTGAGTTGTACCGTCAACTCGACCTCGCCGACGACATCGTGCAAAACGGCCATCGGGTGGCAGCGGCGAATTTCTGGGTCAAGGGCGAAGCCGTGGCACGTTTGCCTTTGACCCGGATCGGCGAGGGGCTAACGCCCTACGCGTTCCTGGAAATCTTCCCCCAGGACGAGCACGAACAACTGCTGATCGAACGCCTTGAAACCTTCGGCATCCGCGTGGAACGCCATACCGAGCTGGAAAGTTTCACGGAAACCGGCGACGGCATCACTGCACAACTGCGTCTGCCCGATGGTCAGGAGGAAACCTGCCAGGCCTGTTATATCGCCGGTTGCGACGGCGCCCGGTCGATCGTGCGCAAAACCCTCGACAGCGGATTTCCCGGCGGCACCTACCAGCAGATTTTCTACGTGGCCGACGTGCAGGCCAGCGGCCCGGCGTTCAACGGCGAACTGCACGTGGACCTCGACGAAGCGGACTTCCTTGCGGTGTTTCCACTGGCCAGCGAAGGCCACGCGCGGTTGATCGGTACGGTGCGCGATGAGCGCGCCGAGCATGCCGAAACCTTGCAATTCGAAGACGTCAGCAGCCGGGCCATAGAGCATTTGAAGGTCAAGATCGAACAGGTGAACTGGTTCTCGACCTACCGCGTGCATCACCGGGTCGCGGAGTTCTTTCGCCGCGATCGCGCGTTTCTGCTCGGCGACGCGGCCCATGTCCACAGCCCCGCCGGCGGCCAGGGCATGAACACCGGGATCGGCGACGCAATCAACCTGGCCTGGAAACTGGCCGCGGTCCTGAGCGGCGGCGCCACCGCCAAACTGCTCGACAGCTACGAAACCGAACGCATCGCCTTCGCCCGGCGTCTGGTGTCTACCACCGACCGGGTGTTCAGCTTCGTCACCGCCGAGGGCAAAGTCGCCGACCTGCTGCGCACGCGGCTGGCACCGTTCCTGATCCCAAAACTGACGTCATTCGGGGCGAGCCGGGAATTTCTGTTCCGCACGGTGTCGCAGATCACCGTCAACTATCGCGGCATGCCGTTAAGCGAAGGCGTTACCGGCCACGTCCACGGTGGCGACCGCTTGCCCTGGGCTCACGATGGCGAAGGTGACAATTACGAATCACTGAAAATCCCGACGTGGCAGGTGCATGTGTACGGCGACACCAGCGACGAAATGATCGCCTGGTGCATCGAGCATCATTTACCGCTGCACGTGTTCGACTGGCGGCCGGCGTTTGACGCGGCGGGGTTGGCGCGTAACGGGTTTTACCTGTTAAGGCCGGATACCTATGTGGCGATTGCCGATAACAGCGCCGATCCGAAGGTGATCGAGCGGTATTTCCGGGATCACGGCATACGGCCGTTTTTTGGCTGAGCCCGAGAACACTGAAGATCCAGTGTAGGAGCGAGCTTGCTCGCGATGACGACGGCACATCCAACATCAAGGTGACTGACCCACCGCTTTCGCGAGCAAGCCCGCTCCCACAGAGGGGCGGTGGTGTACACAGAAATCATGTCCGACACCCAACAACTGTGGGAGCGAGCCTGCTCGCGAATTCGGTGGGTCAGTCGCCATTTGTATTGGCTGACACACCGCTTTCGCGAGCAAGCTCGCTTCCACAGGGGGGCGGTGGTGTACACAGAAATCATGTCCGACACCCAACACTGTGGGAGCGGGCTTGCTCG
>NZ_JBSPCZ010000027.1:0-74229 GCF_056161485.1 Pseudomonas sp. 5Vm1k | reverse complement strand
CAAACAGATCATCTGCGCCGCCATGCGCAAGCTGCTGCACTACGTTTACGCAGTGCTCAAATCGGGCCAGCCATATGACCCGGAATTTGCGCTTGCTCGGTGAGATTCAAGACGGTATCTACAAAAGCAAATCAGCGGCGATCTTCAACCCGCGCCTGGCTCTTGCTCCAGTCAGTCAACAAGCTGTACGCCACCGCCAACAACGTCGGCCCGATGAACAAGCCGATAAACCCGAACGCAATCAACCCGCCAAACACCCCCAGCAGCACGATCACCAGCGGCAAATTCCCGCCGCGGCTGATCAAATAGGGCTTCAGCACGTTGTCCACGCCGCTGATGATGAACGTGCCCCAGATCCCGAGGAACACCGCCATCCCGTACTCGCCCTTCCAGGCCAGCCAGGCCGTGGCCGGAATCCAGATCAGCGGCGGGCCCATCGGAATCAGGCTCAACAGGAATGTCACGATCCCGAGCACCAACGCGCCTGGAACCCCGGCAATCAGGAAGCCGATCAGCGCCAGGATCGCCTGGGCCGCCGCTGTACCGATCACCCCGTTCACCACCCGTTGCACCGTACCGGCGACCAGTTCGATGTAATACCCGGCGCGGTCACCGATCAGACGTGAAAGCAAGCTATGGACAAACGCCGCCAGGCGCGGCCCGTCCCGGTAGAAAAAGAACACAAAGACAATGCTCAGCGTCAGTTCGAGAATACCGCCGCCGATCTGCGCACTGCGCGCCAGCAACCAGTTACCGACTTGCCCCAGATAAGGTTTGACCGCCAGCATCATCGCCGCGCCCTGCTCGTCGATGCTGTTCCAGATCCCCACCAACCGCTCACCGACCAATGGAATGGTGCCCAGCCAGGCCGGTGCTTCGGGCAGGCCATCGACCTGTACATCCTTGATGAACACCGTGGCATCACGCACGTGGTCCGCCAGGTTGAACCCCAGCCACACCAATGGCACCGCCACCAGCAACATCCAGCCCAGGGTCAGCAAAGCGGCGGCAAGGGATTCACGGCCATTGAGCCAACGGGTCAGCAAGCGCATCAGCGGCCAACTGGCAAACGCCAGCACCGCGCCCCAGAACAATGCCGACCAGAACGGCGCCATCACCCAGAAGCTCGCACCAAACAGCACCAGGAGCAGAATCTGCACCAACAGCCGATCGTTATTGATCATCGAAATCTCGAAAAAAGTCAGTCAGCGAAAGAGTAGGCGAACGCGCGGGACGCGTTCGCCAGATGCAGCTTATCGCAACAGTTCAATGTGCAGGCCAGAGCCTTCGACGCTGCCGGTCTCCATCCGCGCCGCACGCACGCCTTGAGCGATCAGCGATTGGCGCCAGGCTTCGGCTTTGTCTCCCGAAACACTGACCCGCAGCGTAGTGTCCAGGTTCAAACCACGAGAAATCAGGCGCAGCCAGGTGTCGTCAGGATCAGCACTGAGTTTCGGGAAATCCAGCTCGCCGGTGCTTTTGAGCTGGCGCAGCAAGGTTGCCGAAGTCGGTAGCAAATCCCCTAATGGCGTAGCAGCTTCAAACTGCTCGACGTGCAGGTAGGCTTTGCGATTACCGCGGGTGATGCTGTAAAGCGCCACCAGCGAGTTGTCCTTGGGTGCCGCCAGACGCAGCAGCAAATACGCCTGCTGATCGTCAGCGCCGTAGAGCTTGGAATTGCCAAAGACTTCGTTGGCCCACAGGCTGCTTTCGCCGCAATCACGGGCCTGGCACCAGAACAGCAGCTCGGCGCCCTGTTTCTGCAAGGCTTCGCGGGCGGCGGTAAAGGCTTCGGTGGAGGAATGTTCTGGCGGCAGCTCGTAGGTCACCGAGGTGGTTTGCCCACGGGCACTGACCTGGCCATCGAAACGCAACTGGCCACTGATCTTGCGGATCGAACCCAACGGATAGACCCGCTCAAGCTCCACGGGAGGGCGATAGTCGACGATCTGCGCATCGGCCAGGCGTGGCACGATCGGCAGGTCCTGGCTGCCCGGAACATCGGCAGCGAACAATATAGGGCTGAAACAACACAACGCCAGCAGGCTGAGTGAACGCTTAGGCAGGCTCATCGGATCAGCATGGCCTGGGCGACCGTGAGGCCATTCGGGGTCGCAGCGGTGTAGAGATCTTTCATGGTTGTCTCCCTTTTCAACCCGCCCAGCCTCGACAGTTGCCCGGCGCAAGTCAAGGAACGGCGAAGAACCGATTGAAACAGGCTGCGACAAGGTCGGCACCGGGTTCATCATTCAGGTGCAAATGATGGCCGCCTGGCAGTTGTTCACGGCTAAAGGGTAGACGCTCCAGCAACTCGGGATGTTTGGCGAGCATGCCGTCAGCCGCCACCACCAGTTGTGTAGGACAGGTGATGCGCTGGACGAAAGCCATGGCTTGTTCTTGTGTAAGACGCAGCGGCGATGGCAGCGTCAGGCGACTGTCGGTGCGCCAGGTGTAACCACCCGGCACCGGCATCAGGCCCCGTTGTGCCAACAGTTCGGCAGCTTCGCGACTGACCGCCACCAGGCCTTTCATCCGCGCTTCGATGGCCCGGTCCAGCGTGTTGTACACCGGTTTGCGTTTCTCCCGCAGATCCAGCTGCGCTTGCAGGGCCATGCCCATGCGCTCGGCCGCATTTTCGCCTTTGTCCGTAGGAGGAATCACACCGTCGATCAAGGCCAGATGCGTGACCCGCTCCGGCATCGACCCGGCGATGATCAACGAAGCAATCGCGCCCATGGAATGGCCCAGCAGCGCAAACTTCTTCAGCCCAAGCTGTTCGGCGACTTGCAGCACGTCGTGGGCGTAATCCCACATCGCGTAGCCGGCACCGATCGGCCGATGCCCGGAGTGACCGTGACCAGCCATGTCCAGGGCGATGATGCGCAAGCCTTTGAGCTTGGGCGCCAACCGGGCAAAGCTGTTGGCGTTGTCCAGCCAGCCGTGCAAGGCGATCACCGGCAAACCATCTTCGAGACCAAACAGGTGCGCTGCCAGCTCGATGTGCGGCAGGCTCAGGCGGACTTCTTCGACGACGCTGCTCATGCGCAATCCTGCTGGCGGCGACCTTCCCAGCGGTTGAACAGGTTCTTCAACAGCGTGGCAGTGTCTTGCGGACGTTCGAGGGGAAACATGTGGCCGCCGGGCATGGTCAGGGATTCGCCCAACGGCATGCGCCCGACGGAACTGGCGTGATGGCGCATGACCACACGGCTGTTGTTCCCGCGCACCACCGCCAGCGGCACTTTCAATTGCCGGGCACGACCGGGACTGGTGTGCGGCACGCCGCGATAGATGCTGATTTCCGTGGCCGGATCGAAGCGCAGGCGCAGTTTGTCGCCAACCTTGTGCAAACCGTGTTGCAAGTAGGCGTCAAAGCATTCCGGGTCGAAACCGCGAAACAGGGTTTTGCCGGCGAAATAACGGCGGGCGCTGTCCAGATCAGCGAACTCTTCGCGCCGGCCCAAGGTGCGACCGGCCGGCGTCAGGCGATCGATGAAACCGAAGCGCTTGGCGGCGAGGATCACCCATTGATCGGCGCGGGTCAGCACCGGCGAATCGAGCATGACCACGCCGCGATACAACTCGGGGCAACGCAGGGCGGCGTGCAGGTGCAACACGCCGCCAAAGGAATGGCCGACGCCCCAGACCGGCTCCGGTTGGCGCTTGAGGTGATGGATAAGCTCGTCCACCAGGTTGCGCCAGTTGTCGTCGGCCGGGAAACGCGGGTCATGGGCGTGCTGCTCCAGATGCGTCACCTGATATTCAGGCGCCAACGCCGCGAACAACTTGCCGTAGGTCCCCGAAGGAAAGCCATTGGCGTGGGCGAAAAAGATCTGCTGCGACATACCGGTCAATCCATGGGCGAGAAACGTGCGTTGATTGTCCGTAAGACGATGGACTACAGCAATGACTGTAACTGACAGGAAGGGTGACAGTCTGGCCATGGCGATTGGGGGTGCCAGTTAAATTCGCCCCTCACCCTAACCCTCTCCCCAAAGGGGCGAGGGGACTGACCGAGGTGTTCTTGGAGCTGTATCGACCTGAAATATCGAGTTGAGCTCAGGCTCGAAAACACTAGAGATCGGCCCCCTTTCACCCTCTCCCCTCTGGGGAGAGGGTTGGGGTGAGGGGTGGGTTTCATCTGAAGAAACGCACTCTCAACGCGCCGGAGGATTCTCCCCCAACGGCACCACCGCCATGGTCAACCGCGACACGCAACTGGCCTTGCCTTCATCGCTGGTCAAGCGAATATCCCACACGTGCGTGGTGCGGCCGATGTGAATCGCCTTGGCCACCGCCGTCACCCGCCCACTGCGCAAGCCGCGCAAGTGGTTGGCGTTGATTTCCAGGCCCACGCAATAAAACTTGCTAGCGTCGATGCACAGGTAACTGGCCATCGAGCCGACGGTTTCCGCCAGCACCACCGAGGCGCCGCCGTGCAGCAGGCCGTAAGGCTGATGGGTGCGATGGTCGATGACCATGCTCGCGGTCAGGGACTCGTCGTCGAAAGCTTCGAAGCGAATATCCAGCACTTCGCCGATGGTGTTTTTCTGGATGGCATTCAATTGTTCAATGTTGGGAGCGGTACGCCACAGACTCATCGCTGACTTCCTTTATTGATGTTGTTCGTCACTCAATCCTGCCACAGCACTGCTTCGTTGCGCTCGCTCCATTCTTCGAAACGGGCGCCATACGCGGCTTCGATCACGTTGCGCTTGATCTTCAGGGTCGGTGTGAGAAAGCCGTTTTCCACCGCCCAACTGTCCTTGACCACCACCAGCCGGCGCAAGCGCTCGTGTTTATCCAGGGCGCCGTTGACCTCTTCCAGGAGTTTTTCCAGGCTGGCATGCAAGGCGTTACGAGCCGAACTGGCCGCATCCTGCAAACCGACCGCCGACAACACACAAAGCCCCAAAGGCGCACTCAGGCCATCGCCGACCACGCACACTTGTTCGATCCGCGAATGCACCGCCAGACGATTCTCGATGGGGGCCGGTGCCACGTATTTGCCTTTGCTGGTCTTGAAGATTTCCTTCAGGCGCCCGGTCAGGCGCAGGTTGCCTTCGGCATCTTGTTCGCCCTTGTCACCAGTGCGCAGGAAGCCGTCTTCGGTGAGGGTGTCGGTGGTTTTCTCCGGTTCCTTGAAATAGCCGAGCATGGTTGCACCGCTGCGCACCATCACCTCTCCCGACTCATCGATTCGCACCTCGACTTCCGGGCAAGGCTTGCCGATCCAGCCTGGTTTGTCGTCTCCCGGGCGGCCGATGTGCGAGTAACCACAGCTTTCGGTCATGCCGTACACCTCCAGCACGTCCAGCCCCAGTTTGCGGTACCACAGCAACAAGGTCTGCGGCACCGGGGCGGCGCCGGACAAGGCGATGCGCAACGCATCCAGCCCCAACCCGGCAAGGACTTTGTGCCCGACCCGCTTGCCGATGATCGGCAGACCAAGCAGGAAATCCAGGCGCTTTGCCGGGATCTTGCTGTACACGCCCATCTGGAATTTGGTCCAGATTCGCGGCACGCCAAACATCGCCGTCGGCCGGGCGCGCTGCAGATCGGTGAGGAAGGTGTCGAGGCTCTCGGCAAAAAACACGGTTTGCCCGGTATAGATCGAAGCCAATTCGACGAACATCCGCTCGGCGACGTGGCACAGCGGCAGATAGGACAGCAGGCGATCCGACTCGTTGAGGCCGAACAACTGCGTACCACGGGTGGTGGCGAAGCCGAGGTTGCCGAAACTATGCATCACGCCTTTAGGCAGACCGGTAGTGCCGGAGGTGTAGATGATGGTCGCCAACTGCTCGGCGACCGGTTTCGGATCGTCCTGGATCGGCGAGCTCTTTTGCAGGTCGTCCCAGCTGAAATCGAAGGTGCCGGGCGGGTGCAAGGGCAGGCTGATGGTTCGCAGATCGGGACGGACCCCACGGGACATGTTTGGCCAGTCATCGAGTTTGCCGATGAACGCCAACGCGGCTTCGGAGTGCTCAAGCACTTGGGCCACGGATTCGGCGGTGAGGTTGGGGTACAGCGGCACTGACACATGCCCGGCCATCCAGATTGCCAGGTCGGCAATGATCCAGTGTGCGCAGTTTTTCGAGATCAGGGCGATGTGGCTGCCTTGGGGCAGTTCCCGGGCACGCAACCAATGAGCGGTGCAGCGGGCTTGATGGCCGACATCCTCCCAAGTCAGGGTTTCGACCCGACCACCACCCAGCGGCTGGACCAGAAAACGCTGGCGGGGATGACGGGCTTCACGCTCGTAGAACACGTCCAGCGGCAAACGAAAGGCAGCAGACATGCGGCTTGCTCCTGTGTTTTTGGTCTGGGGCAAGCGTAGTCAACCAAGCAATTGCTTGGTTAATTATTTGTGTGCAAATGCGAACCTGTAGGAGCGAAGCTTGCTCGCGAAGGGGCCCTCAAGAATGCCAAAAGCTTCGCGGGCAAGCCTCGCTCCTACAAAAGCAAAAAGCAGTGTTCAGGGATGCTTGATGCCGTTGAGTTTCATCGCCCCCGCCAGCGGCAGGTCGCCTTCCAGCTCGGCTAGGCCGGCGGTTTTTACGGTTTCGGGGTCCTGCACATGACCGTTCTGCAGGTAGCCCAACAAATTGCCCACCAGCGGGTTATGGCTGACCAGCAACGCGTAATCCACCGACACCAACTGCTCCGACACCGCTTGCGGGCTGTAGCCGGGAGTCAGCCATTCGACGGTGCGGATGTCCGGCTGGAAACCCAGCGCTTCACGGACCAGTTGCGCGGTCTGCTGCGCCCGCAGGTAGGGGCTGGCGTAGATGGCCGTGATCGGCTGGCCGATCAACTCGGCGGCACTGCGCAGCACTTCTTCACAACCATGGGCAGTCAGAGCCCGTTCGGAGTCGGGACGCGAGCCATAAGGCTCGGCTTCACCGTGACGTAATACCCAGAGTTTCATAGCTTGGGTTCCTCATCTCGAACCGGATGCGGAGCAGGCGCCACCACGTGCGGTGCTTCACCTTCCGGTGTACGCGGCGTCGGCCAGTCGGCGAACGGCCAAGGCTTCTGGTCGCTGTGAAACGTGCCGAACCGACCGATCTGCGCCAGGAACTGGCTCAGGCTGTCGCCGAAGTTCATCAGGCTGGCGCTCGGGGCGCCATAGATCAAACGATAGATCAACTGCACCAGCACCACCGCGCCGAGGATGAATTGCGCCACTTGCCAGACCAGCAAGAAGACGATCATCCACAACACGCGCAGCAGGATGGATTCGTACTTGGCTTCCACTTTCGGATCGTTCATGTCTCGTTCTCCCTGCCCGTAGAGTAAGTATCAGTTGAAACCGCTGGTGGAGATAAAGTCGACGTCGGTCTTCGGCTCGGCACGCATTAACAGTTCGATCACCTGCTCAAGCGTGCGCCCTTCAAACAAAATCGCGTGCAGCCCGGCGACCAGCGGCATGTACACACCCGCTTCCTGAGACTTGGCCTTGAGCACTTTCAACGTGTTCACACCTTCGGCGACTTCACCCAGGCGCGTCACCGCGTCTTCCAGGCTCAGGCCCTGGCCGAGGGCAAACCCGACTTGGTAGTTGCGGCTTTTCGGCGACGAGCAGGTGACGATCAAGTCGCCGACCCCGGCCAGACCAAGGAACGTCATCGGGTTGGCGCCCTGATTCACCGCAAAACGGGTCATTTCCGCCAACGCCCGGGTGATCAGCATGCTCTTGGTGTTTTCACCCATGCCCAGCGCCACCGCCATGCCGGCGATGATTGCGTAGACGTTTTTCAGCGCCCCGCCCAACTCCACGCCAAAACGATCGGCGCTGGCGTACACGCGAAAGGTGCGACCGTGCAGCGCTTCCTGCACCCGCTGGCACAGTTCTTCGTCTTCACTGGCGACCACTGTGGCGGTCAGCGCGTGTTCGGCGATTTCACGGGCCAGGTTCGGCCCGGACAGTACGCCGATGCGTGCTTGCGGCGCGATCTCCTCAAGAATCTCGCTCATCAGCTTGAAGGTGTGGGCTTCGATGCCTTTGGTCAGGCTCACCAGCAATTTGCCGCTCAAACGCTCAGCGTGAGGCGCCAACACCGAGCGCAACGCGCTGGACGGCAACGCGACGAAGCACAGGTCGCAGGCCTCCAATGTCGCTTGCAGGTCCGTGACGGCTTCGACGCCCGGCAAAATCTTGATGCCTTTGAGGTAACGCGGGTTCTCGCGATTGACCCGGATGGCCTCGGCCTGCTCGGGATCACGCATCCACTGCCGGACTTGATGCCCGTTCTCGGCCAGCAAATTAGCCACGGCGGTACCAAAACTTCCGCCTCCCAGGACCGCAATAGGGCGCTGTTCAGTCATATGCAATCCGTTAATCCATACCAGTGGCGATGCCGGCATTATACGGAGCGGCCCAGTGGCGGCCAGCCCCCGCGTCAATTACCGGCACTTGTAGGAAGAAGACCAACAATTCCTAGGAAAATGCCCGTAACGTGACTGGAAAAGTCACTGAGCTCGGTTAACATGCGCGCCACTTAATCGCTATCAAGGCTGTGTTGTGTCTTTTGGCCCTTCCTCACCTCGCTCGTCGCTGGTCCTGGCGCTGATTTTCAGCCCGGCCTTGCTGGCAGACGACCTGTTTCTGGACAGTGAACCGCTGCCGCAAGTGCTGACGGCCACACGGTTGAAACAATCACCGGCCGCCGTGCCGGGGAGCATGACGGTACTCGACAGCGAACTGATCAACGCCAGCGGCGCCCGGGACATCAGCGAATTGCTGCGTCTGGTGCCGGGGATGATGGTCGGCAACATCAATGGCAATCAGGCGGCGGTGAACTATCACGGCACCAATGCCAGCGAAGCCCGGCGCATGCAGGTGCTGATCGATGGCCGCTCGGTGTACCGCGCAGGCCTGGCTACGGTGGACTGGAGCGATATTCCGGTGGCGATGGAAGACATCGAGCGCATCGAAGTCTTTCGCGGCCCGAATACCGTCAGCTATGGCGCCAACGCGCTGATGGCGGTGGTCAACATCATCACGCGCAACCCGGCGGACAGCCACGGCACCCGGCTGAAAATCACCCAGGGCCAGCGCGGCATTAATGATTTCTACGCCAGCCAGGGCACCGGTTGGGACGGTGGCGATATGCGTTTGTCATTGTCCGGCCAGCAAGACGATGGCTTCGACTCAGACCGCACGGGTGCCGATTATCGCGACAGTCGGCGCCTGGACCGCTTCAACCTCGCTGTCAGCCAGACACTCAACGAAAGCCAAAGCATCGATTGGCAGTTGAATGCAAAGGACGGAACCAACCAGCGGCCCTACACCTACCGCCCGGTGTTCTCAGGGATTACCGCCGCCGGGAACAATTCCGACGTCATTGCCAAGGATTACGCCGGCTCCCTGCGCTGGAATCTGGATATCAATCCCGATCACAGCCTGTATATCCAGGGCTCGGCGCAACATTGGGACCGTCAGCAGACCTGGCGCGCCTGTGATGCAGAAGTGTCGTTCAGCCCGCAACTCACCGACCTGTGGCAACTCAACCCAAACTACGCCGAACGCCTGGCGCGCAACATGGAGCGCTACACGGGCCCCGGCGCACCGGCCGGCACTGCGGCGGAACAGGCGTTGGGCAATCAAGTGCTGGAGCAATGGAAAAACGGCGCCCGGCAAACCCTGTGCGGCGACATCGATCAAAGTGCCCGGGAGTCGCGCTACGACCTCGAATTGCAAGACACCCTGAGCCTGTCCGATAGTCTGCGACTGGTCAGCGGCATGAACTATCGTTACGACCGGGCAGACTCCGAGACCTACTTCAATGGCACGCTCGACGACACCACCTGGCGTACGTTCGGCCAACTCGAGTGGCGCGCCAGCGAGCACTGGCTGCTCCAGGGCGGCGCCATGTTCGAAGACACGCAATTGACCGGCAGCTCGCTGACCCCACGGGTGGCGGTCAATTACCTGATCAACCCGCGCCATGGCTTGCGCGCGGTGTATTCCGAAGCGATCCGCTCGCCGGACATGTTCGAGAATAATGTGAACTGGAGCTACCAGGTGACCAACCTGCGGCCCAGCGCCTATGGCCAGACCAGCGCCCGCTACTTCGTCAAGACCCGTGGTCCCGGCGACCTTGATAAAGAGCGCATGCGTTCCCGGGAACTGGGCTACAACGGCTTCTTCGCCGAGCTGGGTCTGGCGGTGGATGTGAAGCTGTTCTACGACGAAATCACCGGCATGATCAGTGAGCCTTTGCGCAATAACCAGTACATCGCCAGCAACGCCAACGACTCGCGGTTCACCGGGACTGAAACCCAACTGGACTGGCGCGTCAGCAGCGTCGATCGCCTGCGTCTGACCTACGCCTACGTAGACGCCAAGGCCAGCAACCCGCTGGATCAACAGCAGACCGCACGCAACAGCGGCTCTGCCGGTTGGCTGCGCAACTGGGGCCGGGGCTGGAACAGTGCGCTCTTCTACTATGGTGACGACGCCCTCAACGGCTACCGCTTCGAACGGCTCGACACGCGCATCGCCAAACGCATCGGCCTGGGCAAGGCCAACCTGGAACTGGCCGGCGTGCTGCAACAACGCCTCGACAATCAGCCCACCACGTTCGTCGACAACAATTACGACGAACGCCGGGTGCTCTACTTCAGCGCGGAGCTGGCGTTTTAGATGCAGCCTCAGTCACGGAAGACGCCAACCCTTGGCCGCCTGCTGGCCGGGTTGTGCCTGGTCGTCGGCCTGCTGTGCAGTCTGCCGGCCAGTGCCGCGGACATTCTGTTGACCGGCGCGGAAGACAGCCCCGGCGTGCAATCTTTCACCCAGGCCCTGAGCCAGTTGCGCCCCACCGACAGCGTGTGTTTCCAGCCGCTGGCCAGCCTGCCGGCACCGAGCAAGTTGCCTAGCGGCACGCGGCTGATCCTGCTTGATCTGCCGAGCCTCGACTGGCGCCTGCAAGACAGCCAGGGTCCAGCAACACTGGTGCTGCGCATCAGTCGACTGCAAGCACGGCAACGGCTGAACAATCTGCTGCCCTCTCATTTGAGCCTGTTGTGGAGCGATCCGCCCCTGGAGCGGCAATTGCGCCTGACCCGACTGATCCTGCCCCAGGTTCGCCGTGTCGGCGTGCTATATGACCGGCACAGTGAATTCCTCTTGAAAGAGCTACGCCAGGCCGCCCTGCCCCTGGGTCTCGAAATCGTCGCCGAACGCTGGGATAACACCAATGACAGCCGCCCGTTGCAGACACTGCTCAAAAGCAGCGACGTGCTGCTGGGCCTCGACGATCCCGACCTGTACAACCCGAAAACCGCGAAAAACCTGCTGCTCAGCAGCTATGCACGGCAGATGGCGCTGATCGGCCCTAACGCCGGTTTCGTCAAAGCCGGCAGCCTGGCCAGTACCTACAGCGACCAGAGCGACTGGCTGGAGATTCTCGACGATCTGCTCGACCGGCCACCGGCCAGTTGGCCACGCACGCTCTATCCCAGCCACTTCAAAGTCTTAAGCAATCCACAAGTGGCTCGTTCATTAGGTATTGAACAGATGAATGAAGCATCTGTCGCAACACAGTTGGCCGAAGGAGAAAGCCGCCCATGACCTTCCGTCGCCGTTGGGACATCAACACCCGGACCCAAATCATCAGCCTTGGCCCTGCCCTGTTGCTGACCTTGTTGCTGATCAGTTTCTTCACGTTCGTGCGGATCCAGGACCTGCGCCAGGAACTCAACCACACCGGTCAACTGATCGCCAACCAACTGGCGCCGGCCACCGAGTACGGGGTGATTTCCGGCAACAACGACGTGCTCGAAAGTTTGCTCAAGGCCACGTTGGCCACGCCCAACGTTCGGTTCCTCGAAGTACAGGACAACGCCAACCGGATTCTGGTGTACGTCGAGCAACCGTCGGAATCCCACAACCGTTCGCAGCAGGTCGAGGTGTTCCAGGCTCCAGTGCGGTTGCAACGGATCGCGCTGAACAATGACTTCTTCCAGAACACCCGCACCTCGGTCAGCGCGCCAAGCGAGGATTACCTGGGACGGGTGATTGTCGGTCTGTCCAACGACGCCTTCAGCCAGCGCCAGCAAGAAATCCTGTTCAAGGCCGGGATCCTTGCGTTGTTCGCCCTGCTATTTACCTTCCTGCTGGCCCGGCGCCTGGCCGGCAGTCTGTCGCAACCGATCCGCGATATCGGCAACGCGGTCAAGGCGATCCAGAAAGGCGACTACACCACGCCGCTGCCGATCGTCGATGACACCGAGCTGGGGGCGTTGTCGCAACACATCAATAACCTTGCAGAAGGTCTCGAACAGGCCAGCCGCGAACAACATCAAGCGATGTCGCAGCTGATCCAGACCCGCGAGGAGGCGGAAAAGGCCAACAACGCCAAATCCGACTTTCTGGCGATGATGAGCCACGAACTGCGCACGCCCATGAATGGCGTGCTGGGCATGCTGCAATTGCTCGAAACCACCGACATGACCGAGGAGCAGGTCGAATACGCGGCGCTGGCCTCGGAGTCCACCGAACACCTGCTCAAGGTCATCAACGACATCCTCGACTTCTCGCGTATCGAGCGCTCGGAACTGGAACTGGAGCATATTCCGTTCAACCTTGCGGACCTGATCGGCAGCTGCGCCCAGTCTTTCCAGCACAGCGCGGTGCAACGCAAGCTCGACCTCGAGTTGTTGATCCCCGACGACATGCGCGCCTTGCAGGTGCAGGGCGATCCGACGCGAATCCGGCAGATTCTGGTCAACCTGATCGGCAACGCGCTGAAATTCACCGAACAGGGCCGCGTGACCATCGAGCCGCAATGGCAATCCCTGGATCACGAACTGCTGTGGTTCACCTGCACCGTGCGCGACAGCGGCATCGGAATTTCGTCCGAAAGCCTGGAATTGATGTTCAACGCGTTCCAGCAGGCCGACAGTTCCATTTCAAGACGTTACGGCGGCACCGGGCTCGGTTTGCCGATTGCCCGCACCCTGGCCGAGCGCATGGGCGGCACGTTGCGCGCCCAGAGCGAAGAAGGTCGCGGCTCGGTGTTCACCCTCGAAATCCCTCTCGCCCTCTATAAGCAGGCACTGCCGGAACTGGCGCCGCCGCGAGTGCCGACCGGCAATGGCCATGGCGAGGGACGCAATGTGCTGTTGGTGGAGGACAATCCGGTCAACCAGACCGTCATCGAAGCGATGTTGCGCAGTCTGGGCTTTACTGTCAGCGTCGCCAGCGATGGCGCGCAAGCGGTGCGCAGTGCCGAGAGCCTGATATTCGAAGCGATCCTGATGGACTGCCGATTGCCGGTCATCGACGGCTATGAAGCCACCCGACAGATCCGCCAACTGCCCGGCTGCCTGGACCTGCCGATCATTGCCCTGACGGCCAACGCCTTGCAAGGTGACCGCGAAGCCTGCCTGTCGGCGGGCATGAACGATTACCTGGCCAAGCCCTTCAAACGCACTGATCTGCAGCAAATTCTGCAGCGATGGGTGCAGTAGTGCTGTCCTTTCGGCTATCTGCGACTGGCGTGAAAGGCGAAAGTGCGGCAGTCTTAGGCACCCGAACAGGCCCGAAAAGGGGCTTGAATAATAATTTCAGTGCACAAGTGTACATTCATGTCCTTGGTGCTGTGACTTTCACCACAACGCAATAGTCTATGAGTAGGCTGTCGACTCGAGGCATGAACGCTTCGATCGGCCGGGAAGATTCGCCCCACCCTGCCGCACAGGACTATTGAGGAGCTCGCATGACCAAACAAAACGCCTTTACTCGGGAAGACCTGCTGCGCTGCAGTCGCGGTGAGCTGTTCGGCCCAGGTAACGCGCAACTGCCCGCCCCGAACATGCTGATGGTGGATCGCATCACCCATATCAGCGAAGAGGGTGGCAAGTACGGCAAAGGTGAATTGGTCGCAGAGCTGGATATCACTCCGGACCTGTGGTTTTTCGCCTGTCACTTCGAAGGTGATCCGGTGATGCCGGGCTGCCTGGGCCTCGATGCCATGTGGCAACTGGTCGGCTTCTTCCTCGGCTGGCAAGGTTTGCCGGGCCGTGGTCGCGCACTGGGTTCGGGTGAAGTGAAGTTCTTTGGTCAGGTCCTGCCGACCGCCAAGAAAGTTACGTATAACATTCAGATCAAGCGCGTCCTGAAAGGCAAGCTGAACCTCGCTATCGCCGATGGTTCGGTCAGTGTCGACGGCCGCGAAATCTACACCGCCGAAGGCCTCCGGGTCGGCGTGTTCACCTCCACTGAAAACTTCTAAGGGTTATCCGCATGCGCCGCGTCGTTATCACTGGTCTGGGCATCGTTTCGTGCCTGGGCAATGACAAAGAGACCGTCTCCGCTAACCTGCGTGCAAGCCGCCCTGGCATCCGGTTCAACCCGGAATATGCCGAAATGGGTCTGCGTAGCCAGGTTTCCGGCTCCATTGACCTTCCCCTCGAAGAGCTGATCGATCGCAAGATCTATCGCTTCGTCGGCCACGCGGCGGCTTACGCCTACCTGGCCATGAAAGACGCCATCACTGACTCCGGTCTGACCGATGAGCAAGTCTCCAACCCGCGTACCGGCCTGATCGCCGGTTCCGGTGGCGCCTCCACGCTGAACCAGATGGAAGCGCTGGATATCCTGCGCGAGAAAGGCGTGAAGCGCGTTGGCCCATACCGTGTAACGCGGACCATGAGCAGCACCGTTTCCGCTTGCCTGGCCACCCCGTTCAAGATCAAGGGCCTGAACTACTCCATCGCTTCTGCCTGCGCCACCAGTGCTCACTGCATCGGTACCGCCATGGAACAGATCCAGATGGGCAAGCAGGACATCGTGTTCGCTGGTGGTGGTGAAGAAGAACATTGGAGCCAATCGTTCCTGTTCGACGCCATGGGCGCATTGTCCAGCCAGTACAACGAAACCCCGGAAAAGGCTTCCCGTGCCTACGACGCCAAGCGTGACGGTTTCGTCATCGCCGGCGGTGGCGGCATGGTCGTGGTCGAAGAGCTGGAACACGCTCTGGCTCGCGGCGCGAAGATCTACGCGGAAATCGTTGGCTACGGCGCGACGTCCGACGGCTACGACATGGTCGCTCCAAGCGGCGAAGGCGCCATCCGCTGCATGCAGATGGCCATGTCCACCGTTGATACCCCGATCGACTACCTGAACACCCACGGCACCTCGACTCCGGTCGGCGACGTCGCGGAAATGAAAGGTGTGCGTGAAGTGTTCGGCGCCAACGCTCCGGCCATCAGCTCTACCAAGAGCCTGTCGGGTCACTCCCTGGGCGCCGCCGGCGTTCACGAAGCGATCTACTGCATGCTGATGATGGAAGGCAACTTCATGGCGGGTTCCGCCAACATCGACGAACTGGACCCGGAAGTGGCAGACATGCCAATCCTGACCAAGACTCGCGAAGACGCCACTATCAACACCGTGATGAGCAACAGCTTCGGCTTCGGCGGCACCAACGCCACGCTGGTACTGAAGCGCTGGGCGGGTAAGTAATACCCCACCGCTAGCTGCACACAAAAACGCCCCGACTGGTTCGGGGCGTTTTTTTTGTGCCTGGAAAATGTGCACGGCGATGCTTTTTGTAGGAGCCAGGCTTGCCGGCGAAGGCGCCCCTGAGTGCGCCTTCGCCGGCAAGCCTGGCTCCTACAGGTATCGTGTCCAACCAGCAGTTTTGTTCAATACGAACATGAAACTTTTGTCATAAAACTCAGCAGCCTGCGACCGAATGTCGCGTGTTTGGCGGGCTGCAGGACTTTTGCAGATTTCGCAAATATTCGTTACCGAACGAAAGCATTTACTTAGCAACCTAACCAAACATATAACAGAGCCCTGCACACGCCTTGCTGCAGATAACAGAGATTGGAGCTAGCAGATGACTGTAAAAGTAACTGAACGCGACGATTCACATAAATCCCACGAAGGCATCGCCGCCGGTATCCGCATCTGGGACGTACATCAACAAGACATGCTGGTGGGGATGTTCCACTCCGAGACTGACGCCCACAACTACAAGGCCGAACTGGAAACTCTGGAACAGAAACGCGAACAGCGCTCCGTCCAGGCATGAAGCAATAAGCAACTACAGCATTGAAAACGACAAACCCCGCCATGAGCGGGGTTTGTCGTTGTTGCGACCGTTAAAGGCTTACCACATCAAATCATCAGGAATCTGATAGGCCGCGTACGGATCGTCCTCGGCAGCAACTTCTTCCTTCTTGACGTTCAACTGCACGATGCGCTGTGGATCACGCTCCTGAATCTTCAGCGCCGCCTCGCGCGGGATCACTTCGTAACCACCGGCGTGGTGCACGATCGCCAGGAAGCCGTTGCTGAGCTGGTTGCGCATCAGGGTGTTGACGGAGATGCGCTTGACCTTCTTGTCGTCCACAAAGTTGTAGTAGTCCTCGGTGGTCAGCTTGGGCAGACGCGAGACTTCGATCAATTGCTTGACCTGTGCGGCGCGCGCCTTGGCCTCGACCTTTTCCTGCTGCAGGCGGTTCAGCTCCTGGTCGCGTTTGACCTTCTCGGCCAATGCTTCCTGAGCCAGGCGCTGCTGGGTGTCGTCCTGTTCAATCTGGCCTTTATGGACCAGACGTTGCTGCTTCTGTTTGTCTTTGCCGACCTGTTTGGCCTGCTTTTGGTTGACCAGCCCTGCTTTGAGCAACTGGTCGCGAAGGGAAATGCTCATGGTGCTTATTTCTCACTTAGGCAACTGCTCAACCGCAGCTGGGCAAATTCTTTTCCTGACGTTTGGCTTCGCCCCACAGGGCGTCCAACTCTTCGAGGGTGCAATCTTCTATGGGACGGAGGGTGTCGCGCAATGCCTGTTCGATAAAACGGAAGCGTCTTTCGAATTTGCTGTTGGCGCCGCGCAAGGCGGTTTCCGGATCAACCTTCAGATGTCGCGCCAGATTGACCACGGAAAACAGCAGATCACCGACCTCGTCGGCAATCGCTGCCGAGTCGTTATCGGCCATGGCTTCGAGTACTTCATCGAGTTCTTCGCGGACTTTGTCCAGCACCGGCAAGGCATCCGGCCAGTCGAAACCGACCTGCCCGGCGCGCTTCTGCAACTTCGCCGAACGGGACAATGCCGGCAACGCGGCGGGTACGTCATCAAGCAAAGACAATTGTTCGGGCGCGGAAGATTTCTCGGCGCGCTCTTCGGCCTTGATCTCTTCCCAACGCTGCTTGACCTGTTCTTCATTCAGACGCGGGACGTCCAGCGGCGCGTACAGATCGCCGGTGGGGAACACGTGAGGGTGACGGCGGATCAGTTTGCGGGTGATGCTGTCGATGACCCCGGCGAATTCGAAACGCCCTTCTTCCCGGGCCAGTTGGCTGTAATAAACCACCTGGAACAGTAAGTCGCCCAACTCGCCCTGCAAGTGATCGAAGTCACCGCGCTCGATGGCGTCGGCCACTTCGTAGGCTTCTTCGAGGGTGTGCGGGACGATCGTGGCGTAGGTTTGCTTGATGTCCCACGGGCAGCCGAACTGCGGGTCGCGCAGGCGGTTCATCAGGTGCAATAAGTCTTCAAGGCTGTACATCAATTTCTCTCACTGCAAAACCCATTGTGGGAGCGGGCTTGCTCGCGAAAGCAGTGTGTCAGACAACATTGTTGTCGACTGACGCGCCCTCTTCGCGAGCAAGCCCGCTCCCACATTGGATCGGGGGATCATCACGGCGTGCGGTTACGCCGGGTTTCGATGATGTTCGGCAACTGGGAAATCCGTCCCAGCAACCGACCCAACGCATCCAGCCCCGGGATCTCGATGGTCAGGGACATCAACGCGGTGTTGTCCTCTTTGTTCGAGCGGGTGTTGACCGCCAGCACGTTGATCCGCTCATTGAGCAGCACTTGCGAAACGTCACGCAGCAGGCCGGAGCGGTCGTAGGCACGGATGATGATGTCCACCGGATAGGTGAGCACCGGCACCGGTCCCCAGCTGACCTGGATGATCCGTTCCGGCTCGCGCCCGCCCAGTTGCAGCACCGAGGCGCAGTCCTGGCGGTGAATGCTCACACCGCGGCCCTGGGTGATGTAACCGACGATTGCATCTCCCGGCAGCGGCTGGCAGCAGCCGGCCATCTGGGTCATCAGGTTGCCGACGCCCTGGATCTGGATATCGCCGCGCTTACCCGGTTTGTAACCCGTGGCTTTACGTGGGATCAGCTCCAGCTGTTCGTTACCGCGTTCCGGCTCGACCAATTGCTGAGCCAGGTTGACCAGTTGCGCCAGGCGTAAATCGCCGGCACCGAGGGCGGCGAACATGTCCTCGGCGGTTTTCATGTTGGCTTTTTCGGCCAACTTGTCGAAGTCCACCGCTGGCAGGCCAAGACGCGTGAGTTCGCGTTCGAGCAAGGTTTTACCGGCCGCGACGTTCTGGTCGCGTGCCTGCAATTTGAACCAGTGAACGATCTTCGCCCGCGCTCGCGAGGTGGTGACGTAACCCAGGTTCGAGTTCAGCCAGTCGCGGCTCGGAGTACCGTGCTTGCTGGTGATGATCTCGACCTGCTCACCGGTTTGCAGGCTGTAGTTGAGCGGCACGATGCGCCCGTTGATCTTGGCGCCACGGCAGTTGTGACCAATTTCGGTGTGCACGCGGTAGGCGAAGTCCAGCGGCGTCGAGCCTTTCGGCAAGTCGATGGCGTGACCGTCGGGGGTGAAGATGTAAACCCGGTCCGGCTCGATATCGACCCGCAGCTGATCCGCCAGGCCACCGATGTCACCGAGTTCTTCGTGCCACTCGAGGACCTGACGCAGCCAGGAGATTTTCTCTTCGTACTGGTTGGAACCGGCCTTGACGTCGGTGCCCTTGTAGCGCCAGTGCGCGCAAACCCCCAGTTCGGCTTCTTCGTGCATCGCGTGGGTGCGGATCTGCACTTCCAGCACTTTGCCTTCCGGGCCGATCACCGCGGTGTGCAGCGAGCGGTAGCCGTTCTCTTTCGGGTTGGCGATGTAGTCGTCGAATTCTTTCGGGATGTGTCGCCACAAGGTGTGGACGATGCCGAGCGCGGTGTAGCAGTCGCGCATTTCCGGCACCAGCACGCGAACGGCACGCACGTCGTAGATCTGGCTGAATTCCAGACCCTTGCGCTGCATTTTGCGCCAGATCGAATAGATGTGTTTGGCCCGGCCGCTGATGTCGGCATCGACACCGGTGGCGGTCAGTTCATTCTTCAGCTGGTTCATCACGTCGGCGATGAACCGCTCGCGATCCAGACGCCGTTCGTGCAGCAACTTGGCAATCTGCTTGTATTGGTCGGGCTCGAGGTAGCGGAAGGACAAGTCCTCCAGTTCCCACTTGATATGACCGATACCGAGACGGTGAGCCAGCGGCGCGTAAATGTCGAAGACTTCACGGGCGACGCGATTGCGCTTTTCGTCGTCGGCGGTTTTCACCGCACGGATCGCGCAGGTGCGTTCGGCCAGTTTGATCAGCGCGACGCGCACGTCGTCGACCATGGCGACCAGCATCTTGCGCAGGTTTTCCACCTGGCCCTGAGTGCCCAGCACCAAGGATTGACGGGGGCTCAGGCTGGCGCTGATCGCCGCCATGCGCAACACGCCGTCGATGAGTTTGGCGACCACCGGACCGAAGCGCTGGCTGACTGCCGGCAATTCGATCTGGCCTTCGCGCACGCCGCGATACAGGATCGCGGCGACCAACGAGTCCTGATCGAGTTTGAGATCGGCGAGAATCTCGGCGATCTCAAGGCCCGTGCGAAAACTCGAGGTCCCTTCGGACCACAGGTTCTTGGCCGCATTGGCCTGCTGTTCAGACGCACGAGCAAACTCGCACGCTTCCTTCAAGGCTTCGCGATCCAGTGCCTGATCGACAGTGACCGCGTGATCGAGCCAAGCCTCGAGATTGATACTGCCGTCGGTGTTGATCGGCTGGTGTGCTCTCACCTGTACCATCTTGCTTTACCTTCCCTACGACGCAGATTCAATGCGTCAAATCGCTGACCTTCATTGCCCGTGAGCCCGCGCCGGGCTGGTGCGCGGCGGCTGCACGAGCGGCCAGTCGGACCAGACGAGCCGTCCTAGCTCGCTTCAAATAACGCCATGGCCTCGACATGTGCCGTCTGAGGAAACATATCGAGAATCCCGGCACGTTTTAACCGGTAGCCCTGCTTGATCAATTCGACCGTATCGCGCGCCAGAGTTGCAGGGTTGCACGACACATACACCAATCGTTTGGCGCCCAGGGATGCCAGCTTGCGCACCACCTCGAAAGCACCGTCCCGTGGTGGGTCCAAGAGTACCGCACAAAAGCCTTCGCGCGCCCATTCGGCATCGGTCAAAGGCTGGGATAAATCGGCCTGAAAAAACTTCGCGTTATGCAGATTGTTGTTAGCGGCATTCGCGGCAGCCCGCTCGACCATCGCCTGCACACCCTCCACCGCCACCACTTCACGAACGGCTTTAGCCAGCGGCAAGGCAAAATTACCCAAGCCGCAGAACAGATCCAGGACACGTTCATCGGCTTGCGGCTTGAGCCAGTCCAGCGCCTGGGCGACCATCGCTTCGTTGACCCCGGCGTTGACCTGGATGAAATCCCCTGGCCGATACGCCAGGTCCAGATCCCAGGACTCCAGGCGATAACCCAGTGCCTGATCGGCCTCGACCGGTTGCGGCTCGCCGTCGCCATGCAACCACAATTGGGCTTCATGGAACGCACAGAAATCCTTGAGGATCGTCAGGTCGGCTTCGGACAACGGCGCCATGTGCCGCAGCAACACCGCCAGCGACGAACCACTGAACAATTCCACATGCCCGAGTGCCTGGGGTTTGCTCAAACGGCGGAGCATTTCCGGCAAGCGGCTCATGATCGGTTGCAAGGGCTGTACCAGCACCGTGCATTCAGTGATCGCGACAATGTCCTGACTGCCCGCAGCGCGGAAACCGACTTCGAGTTTTTTCGCCTTCATGTCCCAGCGCACCGCCACCCGGGCGCGACGGCGGTAACCGAATTCCGGACCGCTCAACGGCGCTGCCCACTCTTGCGGTTCGACACCGGCGACCTTGGATAATTGCTCGGCGAGCATGCGCTGTTTCAGGGCGAGTTGTTCGGTGTGCGGCAAATGTTGCACGCTGCAGCCGCCACAGCGACCGGCGTGTGGGCACGGTGCCGGGCGACGCAGTTCGCTGGCCTGGAACACTCGTTCAGTGCGCGCCTCGACCACTTTGCCGTGGGCATTGAGCACGCGCGCCTCGATCTCTTCACCGGCCAATGCGCCGATGACGAACCAGGTGCGACCTTCGAAAAACGCGATACCGCGACCGTCATTGGCCAGGCGCTCGATGCTCAAGCGCTGCTTTTTGCCGGTCGGAATTTGCGGGGCCTTGCTGCCGCCCGTGGGTTGGAAGCGCAGGCCTCTCTCTTGCTTGGCCATCAGTTGGGCGCGTCGAAAATGCCGGTCGACAAGTAACGGTCGCCACGGTCGCAGATGATCGCGACGATCACCGCGTTTTCAACTTCCCGGGACAGGCGCAGCATCGCTGCCACCGCTCCACCCGAGGACACGCCACAGAAGATCCCTTCTTCGCGGGCCAGGCGACGTGTCACGTCTTCGGCTTCGCTTTGGGCCATGTCGACGATGCGGTCGACACGATCGGCCTGGTAAATCTTCGGCAGGTATTCCTGCGGCCAGCGACGGATGCCCGGAATCGCCGAGCCTTCCATCGGTTGCAGGCCGATGATCTGCACGTTGTCGTTCTGCTCTTTCAAGTAGCGCGACACGCCCATGATGGTCCCGGTGGTGCCCATCGAACTGACGAAGTGAGTGATGGTGCCCTCGGTCTGACGCCAGATTTCCGGGCCGGTGGTGGTGTAGTGCGCTTCCGGGTTATCCCCGTTGGCGAACTGATCCAGCACCTTGCCACGGCCTTCGGCTTCCATTCGCTGGGCGAGGTCGCGGGCGCCTTCCATGCCTTCCTCCTGGGTGACCAGGATCAGTTCGGCACCATAAGCAGTCATCGCGGCCTTGCGCTCGGCGCTGGAGTTGTCCGGCATGATCAGGATCATCTTGTAACCCTTGATCGCGGCGGCCATAGCCAGCGCAATCCCGGTGTTACCCGACGTCGCTTCAATCAGCGTATCGCCAGCGTGAATCTGCCCACGCAGCTCGGCGCGGGTAATCATCGACAGCGCCGGACGGTCCTTGACGGAACCCGCCGGGTTATTCCCTTCGAGCTTGAGCAAAAGGGTATTGCTGGTGGCGCCAGGCAGGCGCTGCAAACGGACCAGCGGAGTGTTGCCGACGCAATCGGCGATGGTTGGGTACTGCAAGGTCATGGCGTATTCGCAATCCAGACTGCGGGGGCGCCTATCATACCGGCAAACGTTGGCAGGCCATATCACGCAAAGTGTGGTGCTTATGGCTTATGGGAATAAGGGGCGGATTGATGTCATTGGAAGCAGCGCTCGAACAGCACAATAGGTTCAGAGCAATTGCGTCGGCAGTGCAGATACTTTTTCACCGGATGGGAGGGCCTCTTCGCGAGCAAGCCCGCTCCCACAGGGGTTGGTGTTGTTCATACAATTTGTGGGCGACACACTTCCACTGTGGGAGCGAGCCTGCTCGCGAAGGCGTCGTCACTCGCGCCACAAACATCCGCCACTAACCGCATATTCAGCCGCAACCCAGTCCCGGTGTTCTCCGCCCACAGCGTCCCACCCTGGCGCTGCACCGCATTCCTGGCGATGCTCAATCCCAATCCAAACCCGCCATCCCCCGGTCGCGAACCGTCGAGGCGAATGAACGGCGAGAAGATCCGCTCTAGATCAGCTTCAGCCACCCCGCCGCCCTGATCCTCCAGCCACAGATGCCAGTAATCTCCATCATGCCGTCCGTAAAGACTCACGACGCCGCCCTCAGGTGAATGCCGAATCGCATTGCGCACAATGTTTTCCAGCGCCTGAGCCAAGGTGTTCAGATGACCGCGCACCCAGCAGGATGAATCCACCGCGCAGTGCAACTGACTCGCCGGCCAGCCACTTTCATAGCAGGCATTTTCCGTGAGCATGTCCCACAGCGCCTGGACCTGGATTGATTCGTCGGGCAATCGCGTGCGCTCGGTGTCGAGCCAGGCCAGTTGCAGGGTGTCTTCCACCAGTCGTTGCATGCCATCGACTTCACGACCAATACGCTCACGCAATTGCACCAGATCCTGCTCACTTTCGCTGGCCACTCGCAGGCGGCTCAACGGCGTGCGCAATTCATGGGACAGGTCACGCAGCAGTTGTTGTTGCAAGGCCACGGTGCCTTGCAGGCGCTCGGACATATGATCGAAGGCCCGGCCCAGTTCGCCCAGCTCATCCGAGCGATTGGTGGTGTGGCTCGACAGACGCACATTCAACTGGTCGGCGCGCCACGCGTTGGCCTGTTCGCGCAGGCTGTTCAACGGCACTACCAGCAGCCGGTACAAACCGACGCACAACAACAAAGTGAAAAGCCCGGGAATCACGCCGTTGGTGATCACTCGCCAGAACACCCGGTATTGCCCGGGCAAAAACCGTTGCGGCAGTTCGATCACCAGGCTGCCGGCTGCCGGGTTCTTCGGGAAAGGCACACGCAGCCACGGCAAGCCTTGGGTATGGCGACTGGTGGGCCAATCGAGGCCGCGCAGAAAGGTCAGGCGCTGGATTTCCTTGTCCACCAGCGGATAGCTGCTCAAGGACTGCAAGTCACCGCCAATCACCCCGACCCACGTCGTCTCGCGCCGGCCGACACGCTGCAGCCAGGCATCGACGCCAGCGCTCTTGCCTTCATTCCAGGCTTGCTCCGCCTCGGCGGCGTAGCCCGTCAAGGTGCCCCGGGCCTCGTCGGACAGGAACAGGTTTTTCTGTTCCATGTAGCGGCCCCAGGACCAGCTCAGCCAGATCATCAGCAGACAGAACGCCACCAACAGACAAGCGAGTTTCCAGAACAGCGAATGCCGGCCCGGCAGGTCAGACCATTTCATCGACAGCACTCAAAACGTAACCCTTGCCCCACACCGTACGCACTTCCCGCTCGGTGTAGCCGATGGCCTTGAGCTTGCGACGGATCTGACTGATGTGCATGTCGAGGCTGCGATCATGGGCCGCGTACCCGCGCTGCAATACCTGCTGATAAAGGAAGGCCTTGCTCAACACCTCGTCGTTATTGCGATTGAGGGTTTCCAGCAAGCGATACTCGCTGCGGGTCAGGCCGGCGGCTTGCTCGCGGTAGAAGACTTCACACTGGTCATCGTCGAACAACAAGCTATGAACCGGACTCACCACCGCGAAAGGTTCTGGCCGACGATCAAGGGCCACCCGCCGCAGGATCGCTTCGATACGTACCCGCAACTCGGCCATGCTGAACGGCTTGGGCAGGTAATCGTCGGCGCCCAGGCGAAACCCGCTGATGCGATCAGCCTCGGCGCCCAGGGCCGACATCAGCACCACCGGGGTGGCGTGGCTCTGACGCAATTGAGTCAACACGTTCAGCCCATCCAGCCCCGGCAGCAGAATGTCCATCAGCACCACATCGAACGGTTGTCCGCGGGCAATGGCCAGGCCTTCCTGGCCGTTCTGGCACCAGGTCACCTGAAAGCCGCAACGCCCCAAGTGCTCGTGAACATAAGCGCCGAGCACGTGGTCGTCTTCTATAGACAGGATACGAGGATGGCCAGCAGTGATGGGATTCATGACTATCTGCAAATAATTCTCAGTTGGCGATTATTCAAGATTGCCTCGCCAGGGGCAACCCAAGGTTTGCCCGTCAGGCAAAACCTGCCATCCAGCCGACGAATGACGACATCAATTTACGAAGATTGCCCGCAAGCAAATCGCTACACTGCGCAAGTGGTGCGTGCCGGATGCACGTGCGGGTCCAATAAATAGCGGGATGCAGGAGAGATGCGTGCTTAAGAAACTGGGAATTAAAGGCCGCGTGCTGTTGCTGACCTTGCTGCCCACCAGCCTGATGGCGTTGGTGCTGGGCGGCTATTTCACCTGGATGCAGCAATCGGACCTGCAAGCCCAACTCATGCAGCGCGGCGAGATGATCGCCGAACAGCTCGCACCGCTGGTGGCCCCGGCGATGGGCCACAAGAACACCGAACTGCTGGAACGCATCGCCACTCAGTCACTGGAACAGACGGACGTGCGCGCCGTGACCTTCCTCGCCCCCGACCGTACACCGCTGGCCCACGCCGGCCCGACCATGCTCAACGCGGCACCGATCGGCAATAGCTCACAGATGTTGCGACGCAGCGGCAATGACGCCACCCGCTACTTGCTGCCGGTGTTCGGCAAACATCGCAACCTGGCCGGCGACCTGATTCCCGATGAATCCGACCGCCTGCTGGGTTGGGTCGAACTCGAACTGTCCCATAACGGCATGCTGCTGCGCGGTTACCGCAGTTTGTTTGCCAGCCTGCTGCTGATCGGTGCAGGCCTGGCCGGCGCGGCGCTGCTGGCATTGCGCATGGGCCGCACGATCAACCGGCCGATCAGCCAGATCAAACTGGCGGTGGCGCAACTCAAGGACGGTCATCTGGAAACCCGCCTGCCGCCCCTCGGCAGTCAGGAACTGGATGAACTGGCGTCGGGCATCAATCGCATGGCCGGCACCCTGCAAAATGCTCAGGAGGAACTGCAACACAGCGTCGATCAAGCCACCGAAGACGTGCGCCAGAACCTCGAAACCATCGAGATCCAGAACATCGAGCTGGACCTGGCACGCAAGGAAGCCCTGGAAGCGAGCCGGATCAAATCCGAGTTCCTGGCCAACATGAGCCATGAAATCCGCACACCGCTCAACGGCATTCTCGGCTTCACCCACCTGCTGCAAAAAAGCGAGCTGACGCCGCGCCAGCTCGACTACTTGGGCACTATCGAAAAGTCTGCCGACAGCCTGCTGGGAATCATCAACGAGATCCTCGACTTCTCGAAAATCGAGGCCGGCAAACTGGTGCTCGACAACATTCCGTTCAACCTGCGCGACCTGCTGCAGGACACCCTGACCATCCTCGCCCCGGCGGCCCACGCCAAACAGCTGGAACTGGTGAGCCTGGTCTATCGCGATACGCCGTTGTCGCTGGTCGGTGATCCGCTGCGACTCAAGCAGATCCTCACCAACCTGGTCAGCAACGCGATCAAGTTCACCCGCGAAGGCACCATCGTCGCCCGGGCCATGCTCGAAGAAGAGCACGAAGACAGCGTGCAATTGCGCATCAGCATTCAGGACACCGGCATCGGCCTGTCGAGCCAGGACGTGCGGGCGTTGTTCCAGGCGTTTAGCCAGGCCGACAACTCGCTGTCGCGCCAACCCGGCGGCACCGGTCTGGGGCTGGTGATTTCCAAGCGCTTGATCGAGCAGATGGGTGGCGAGATCGGCGTCGACAGCACACCGGGCGAAGGCTCGGAATTCTGGATCAGCCTGAGCCTGCCGAAAACCCGCGACGACGCTGAGGACCTGCCCGGCCCGCCATTGCTCGGGCGTCGGGTGGCGGTGTTGGAAAACCACGAACTGGCGCGTCAGGCGTTGCAGCATCAACTGGAAGATTGCGGCCTGGAAGTCACGCCGTTCAACACCCTGGAAAGCTTGACCAATGGCGTGACCGGCGCGCATCAGACCGAGCAGGCGATTGATCTGGCGGTGCTCGGCATCACCAGCAACGACATGCCGCCGGAGCGCCTCAACCAGCACATCTGGGACCTCGAACACCTGGGCTGCAAAGTCCTGGTGCTGTGCCCGACCACCGAGCAGACGCTGTTCCACCTCTCGGTGCCCAACCCGCACAGTCAGCTTCAGGCCAAACCGGCCTGCACGCGCAAATTGCGTCGGGCTTTGTCCGATCTGGTCAACCCGCGCCAGCAGCGCAGCGAACCCGGTGAACCGGTATCGAGTCGTGCGCCGAAGGTCCTTTGTGTCGACGACAATCCGGCCAACCTGCTGCTGGTGCAAACCCTGCTCGAAGACATGGGCGCCAAGGTGCTCGCCGTGGAAAGCGGTTACGCCGCCGTTAAAGCGGTGCAGAACGAAACCTTCGACCTGGTGCTGATGGATGTGCAAATGCCCGGCATGGACGGGCGTCAAAGCACCGAAGCGATCCGCCAGTGGGAAAGCGAGCGGCATTGCACGCCGCTGCCGATCGTGGCCCTCACCGCCCACGCCATGGCCAACGAAAAACGCGCACTGTTGCAAAGCGGCATGGACGATTACCTGACCAAACCCATCAGCGAACGGCAATTGGCGCAGGTGGTGTTGAAGTGGACCGGCCTGGCCCTGCGCAATCAGGTGCCGGAACGCTCCAGCGATCACCCTGGCGGCAGCGATTTGCTGGTGCTCGATCACGAAGAAGGTTTGCGCCTGGCTGCCGGCAAGGCTGATCTGGCGGCGGACATGCTGGCGATGCTATTGGCCTCGCTGGAAGCCGACCGCGAGGCGATTCGCGTCGCCCGGGAAGCCAACGACCAGAATGCCCTGATCGAGCGGGTCCATCGCCTGCACGGCGCCACGCGTTATTGCGGTGTTCCGCAACTACGCGCGGCCTGCCAGCGCAGTGAAACCCTGCTCAAGCAACAAGATCCGAAAGCCGCGGCGGCCCTCGAAGAACTGGAGCGCTCGATCAATCGCCTCGCCGCCCAGGCACGTATCAGTGCCTGACCCAGGGCAATAGCGCCGGGCAGCAAACGGGATAAGGTAGCCGGGCGAGATTTTCCAGGAGGACAGCATGCGCACGATTCTTTTCAGCAGCCAGACCTACGACCGCGAGAGCTTTCTCGCGGCTGACGTGCCCGCCGGCATCGAGTTGCAGTTTCAGTCGGCGCGCCTGAGCATCGACACCGTGGCACTGGCTGAGCATCACGAAGTGGTGTGCGCCTTCATCAATGACGACCTCAGTGCGCCGGTGCTCGAACACTTGGCCGGCGGCGGCACGCGCCTGATCGCCTTGCGTTCGGCCGGTTACAACCACGTCGACCTGATCGCGGCGAAACGCCTGGGCCTGTCCATCGTGCGGGTACCGGCCTACTCGCCCCACGCTGTCGCCGAACACGCGGTGGCGTTGATCCTGGCGCTTAATCGGCGCCTGCATCGCGCTTACAACCGCACCCGCGAAGGGGATTTCAGCCTGCATGGGCTGACCGGTTTTGATCTGGTGGGCAAGACCGTCGGCGTGGTCGGCACTGGGCAGATCGGCGCGACCTTCGCAAAAATCATGAACGGCTTTGGCTGCAAGTTACTGGCCTACGACCCCTACCCCAATCCCCAGGTCGAAGCCTTGGGCGCGCGCTACCTGAGTTTGCCGCAGTTGCTGGCCGAGTCGCAGATCATCAGCCTGCATTGCCCGCTCAATGAGCAGAGCAAACACTTGATCAACCGCCAGTCACTGGCCCACATACAACCGGGGGCGATGTTGATCAACACCGGGCGCGGCGGTCTGGTGGACACACCGGCGCTGATCGACGCGTTGAAGGACGGGCAATTGGGCTATCTGGGGCTGGATGTGTATGAAGAGGAAGCGCAGCTGTTTTTCGAGGATCGTTCAGACCTGCCGCTGCAAGACGATGTGCTCGCGCGATTGCTCACGTTCCCGAACGTGATCATCACCGCGCACCAGGCCTTCCTGACCCGCGAAGCCCTGGGCGCGATTGCCGCGACAACCTTGCAGAACATCGCGGCGTGGGCAGCCGGCACACCACAGAATCGGGTCGAAGGCTGATCGGGATCAGGGCTTGGGAGCGATCGAGGAAGCCAGGATCAGCAGCCCCAACCAACCGAAGCCGATCAGGCGCTGTTGCAGTGAATGCCCGGGACGCAGCAAAAACCAGACAAAAAACGGTGGCAGTAAAAACGCCATAATCTTCAGCCAACCTTCTACCGGACGCGGCCACGTGTCGGTCGCCGGCAGATTCACCGGCGCACCACGGCGTCGGTGGCGGGACGTTGCGGGCGAAACCTCAGGCGTCACTTCTACTTTCGGCACCGGTTCGACAGTGACGGACGAAACCTCAGGTACATGCTCGTCTCGCGGCAACTGCCCGAAGGACAAAGGTGAAGTCCTGATAGTGGTCGCTTGCTTCGCCACGACCGGCGCGCCGCAGTGAATGCACGAAACCACTTCAGAGCTGATGCTCTGTTTGCATTCAAAACATTCGGTCAAGGCCATTTCCATTCCTTAGGGGTGCAAAAGCGGCAGTGTGCCATGAGTGGGCCAGTGATTTGAACCTGATCGAAGGTCACATGCCCGCGCCATGCTGCGCCGATGCCCGTGCTAGCATACCGCGCATATTTGGAGGACCCATGGTCGAACACGATTTTCGCTATAGCTTGATGAACCCGCAGCACACCCTGACCGAATGCCGCGCCCTGGTGCCGGGGCGTTATCAAGTCACCGGCAACGGCGGCTCGATTCGCAATAATGACGTGCTGGTGGTCACCCTCAAAGGTGCGAAGGACTTGTCCATGCGCCTGACCGTCGAAACCGTCCGCCACCTGATCAACCCGCCCGGCCAATGGGTCGCGGTGGCCAGTGGTCCGGTGTTCGGCGAACTGGCGATCCACACGTGGAAGGTCAACTGCGACAGCTGCGCCAAAGAACTGAGCTTCGAGTTCGCGGTCGACGCCAAGCTGGGTAACAAGGCCGAAAAGCCTGCCGCCACTGCGCGGATTGCCGAGTTGGGCTGGATCACCGCTGGCGAGAAACACCTGTGCCCGAAATGCCAGGAGCCTGTGTGATGAAACACCTTGCTCTGGCGGCCGTGGTTGGCGCCAGTCTGATGGGCTGCGCCGCCGAACCGGTTCAACTGCAACAGAACCGTAGCTACATTCTGGAATGGATCGGTGAACGGCCATTGATGGATTACAGCCACCTGACCATCACCCTCGGTGACGACGGTCGGGCCTACGGCAATGGCGGCTGCAACCACTGGTTCGCGCCGTACACCCTGGAAGGCGACAAGCTGACTTTCGGCAAAGTCGGCAGCACCCGCAAACTCTGTGCACCGGCGTTGATGGAGCAGGAAAAGCGTTTCCTGCAGGCCCTGGAAAACGTACAGCGCTGGGACATCTCCCCGATCGAGCAGATGCGCTTCTGGCCGGCCGAAGGCAAGCCGTTGCGTTGGTGGCTTGAAGAGGGTTGATCCCTTGTGGCGAGGGGGCTTGCCCCCGTTGGGCTGCGAAGCAGCCCTAAACCCAAACGCCTTGTTTTGTCAGGCACAACACCGTGCACATTAGTTTTGCGACTGCTGCGCAGCCGAACGGGGCAAGCCCCCTCGCCACAGGTGAACGATCAACAACTCAATTCGTGGCTTTCAACTCTTCCAACTTCGCCATCACCCCCGCCGCTGTCTGCTCGCCCATCAACTGTTCCCGCACCTTGCCCTTGTTATCGATGATGTACGTCACCGGCAACGCTTCGCTGCGAGGTAAATCAAACAGCTCGGCCGGGTCCTGAGCCAGCACGGTGAACTTGATCCCCAGTTTCTCACTGGCACCTTTGAGCTCTTCACCCTGCACATTGTCGAAGTTGACCCCGAACACCCCGATCTTCTTGGCCTTGAGTTCTTCGGCCAGGGTATTCAACTGCGGGATCTCGGTTCGGCACGGGCCGCACCATTCAGCCCAGTAATTGAGCACAAACCATTGTTTGTCGAGACGCCCGGCCGCCACTTTGTGGCCATCCTGGTCAATGCCATAGTCGTTGCCGCAGCCCCCCAGCATCAGCGCCCCGATGATCGCCAATGCCACTGCCAATCGCCTTGTCATGTCGTGATCCTTGTTCAAAATTGAATGCGCCTGCGACCCATCGCCTCCCGAGGTTCTGGATTGCGCGCTGCACAGTTAGAATAGCCGTCACCTTACGCAAGATGCGACCCGCACATGACCGATCTGACGCTTTATCACAACCCGCGCTGCTCGAAATCCCGCGGTGCGCTCGAACTGCTCCAAGCCCGTGGCCTGACCCCGACCGTGGTCCGCTACCTCGAAACGCCACTGGACGCCGCGCAACTCCAGGGCCTGCTGAAAAAGCTCGGCATCAACGCCCGGCAATTGCTGCGCACCGGTGAGGATGAGTACAAAACCCTCAACCTGGCCGACGCCACCCTCAGCGAGGCGCAATTGATCGCGGCCATCGCGGTGCATCCGAAACTCATGGAGCGGCCGATTCTGGAAGTCGGCGACAAAGCCGTCATCGGCCGTCCGCCGGAGAAAGTGCTGGAGCTGTTGCCGTGAGCGCGCCATACATTCTGGTCCTGTATTACAGCCGCAGCGGCTCGACCAATGAAATGGCCCGGCAGATTGCCCGGGGTGTCGAACAGTCCGGGATGGAAGCGCGCCTGCGCACCGTGCCGCCGATTTCCACCGAGTGCGAAGCGGTGTCACCGGACATTCCGGACGAAGGCGCACTCTACGCCAGCCTCGACGACCTGAAGAACTGCGCCGGCCTGGCCCTCGGCAGCCCGACTCGCTTCGGCAACATGGCGGCGCCGCTCAAATATTTTCTCGATGGCACCAGCAACCTGTGGCTGACCGGCGCGCTGGTGGGCAAACCTGCCGGCGTGTTCACCTCCACCGCCAGCCTGCACGGTGGCCAGGAAACCACCCTGCTGTCGATGATGTTGCCGTTGCTGCACCACGGCATGCTGATCACCGGCCTGCCCTACAGCGAGTCGGCATTGCTGGAAACCCGTGGCGGTGGCACGCCGTACGGCGCCAGCCATCACGCCGGGGCCGACGGCAAACAGGGTTTGAATGAGCATGAAGTCGCGCTGTGCCGGGCCTTGGGCCTGCGCCTAGGGAAGACCGCACAGAAGCTGGAGGGCTGACATGGCGAAGAAGCCGAAGATTCTGCCCTCGATCGAATGGCTCGAACCACGAGTCCGGGCGATGCGGGTGGTCAGCCTGGTGTGCTTTTTCGGCCTGGTGGGGCTGTTGTGCGCCTACTACCTGCTGGTCGCCGACCTGCATGGCGCGCGGCCGTGGGTGATTTTGCTGATCGAACTGGTGCCGCTGCTGTTGCTGGCGCCGGGGATGATTGTCGGCAGCGCTCGTGGGCATTCGTGGATGTGTTTCGTGGTGAACCTGTATTTCATCAAGGGCGCGCTGGCCGCGTATGACCCGAACCGGCAGTTGTTCGGGTTACTGGAGATGGGCGCTAGCCTGGCGGTGTTTTGCTCGGCGTTGCTGTATGTGCGGTGGCGGTTTCAGTTGAATCGCAAGCTGGCTGGCGAGGGCGAGATTTCGGTCGCCTGATCTGGCGCCTTCGCGAGCAAGCCCGCTCCCACATTGGATCTTCAGTGGACACATTATTTGTGGACACCACAGATCCTCTGTGGGAGCGGGCTTGCTCGCGAAGGGCGCGACCCGGTCTCAATGATTCACTGTATACGCCAGCATCATCGAAATCTGGCTCATCGCCCGCCCGCCACTCTGTTCATGCCACTGGTTGAACACGTCCTGCACCAACGCCAGGTCCCGCTGGCTGGTCGGCACCTTGTCGACGATCTTCTGTGCATTCAACCCAGCCACCACATCGTAACTCGGCACAAATGTGTCCTTGCCGACCATGCGCAGGAAGCGCGGCGCCGACAATCCACCCAGTTGATGACCGCGCTTTTTCAGGAAGGTCCACAAGCCGACAATATCGGTCACCGGCCACTCGGCGATCAGTTCACCGAAGCTGCCCTTTTCATGGGCCACATCCAGAATGAACTGCGCATTGCGCGGCACGCTCTTGAGCTTACCCAGGTGGCGAATGATTCGCGCGTCCTGCATCAGGCGCTCCAGATGTTCAGCGCTCATCAGCACGACTTTTTCCGGGTCGAACTTGAAGAACACTTCTTCGAAGGCCGGCCACTTGGCGTCCACCAGGCTGTGCTTGAGCCCGGCGCGGAACACCCGCAGGGCCATGGTCGAGAGGTAACGGTCATCGCTGATCTTGCGCAATTGCGCCGGGGTCTTGGGAACCGGCAGATGGGCTTCCAGTTCAGCCGCCGAACCGAAGCGGTTCAGACAGTACTCGTGTAGCCACTTGTAATCGCGCATGCCCTCTCCTGAGGATTGAAAACGAAAAACCTGTGGGAGCGGCTGTGGCGAGGGGGCTTGCCCCCGTTGGGCTGCGAAGCGGCCCCAAAATCGCCGGCATGATGGAGATTTTGTGAGTGCTACGCACTCAAACGGGGGCAAGCCCCCTCACCACAGGCCCGCTCCCACAGGGGGTTGTTCAGAGGTTGACTACGTTAACGAAGCGCGAAGCTGCGGTTTCGTCGATGCGCAGGTTGGTGAAGTCAAACAGATTACGGTCCGCCAGTTGCGACGGCTGCACATTTTGCAGGCTGCGGAAAATGCTTTCGGTGCGGCCCGGAGTCTTGCGTTCCCATTCTTGCAGCATGTCCTTGACCACCTGGCGTTGCAGGTTTTCCTGGGAGCCGCAGAGGTTGCACGGGATGATCGGGAATTGTTTGAAATCCGAATAGGCCTGGATGTCTTTTTCGTTGCAGTAGGCCAACGGGCGGATCACCACGTTGCGCCCGTCGTCGGCGCGCAGTTTCGGCGGCATGGCCTTGAGCGAGCCGTTGAAGAACATGTTCAGGAAGAACGTCTCGACGATGTCATCGCGGTGGTGACCGAGGGCCATCTTGGTCGCGCCGATTTCGTCGGCAAAGGTGTACAGCGTGCCACGACGCAGGCGCGAGCACAGCGAGCAAGTGGTCTTGCCTTCCGGGATCAGTTCCTTGACCACCGAATAGGTGTCTTTCTCGACGATGTGGTACTCGACGCCCAGCGCCTTGAGGTAGGCCGGCAGCACGTGTTCGGGAAAGCCCGGCTGCTTCTGGTCCATGTTCACGGCCACGATGTCGAACTTGATCGGGGCGACCTTCTGAAAGTGCATCAGCACATCGAGCAGGGTGTAACTGTCCTTGCCACCGGACAGGCAGACCATGACCTTGTCGCCGTCTTCAATCATGTTGAAATCGGCAACAGCCTCACCGGCCTGGCGGCGAAGGCGCTTTTGCAGTTTGTTCTGGTTGACCGTGAGAGTGCCCATGACGCGAGATCCGTGAGGTGTGACGAAAGGCCGGCATTTTACGCAAAAACCTGCCATCGGCGAAGTACCCACCATCCCCGTAGGAGCTGTCGAGTGAAACGAGGCTGCGATCTTTTGATCTTGTTTTTAAATATCAAAGTCAAAAGATCGCAGCCTCGTTTCACTCGACAGCTCCGACAGGGGATTGGTGACAGACCCTGCGGCGATTACCAGGGTTGTTTACAGCGCGATTTGCTCTAACGCCCTGCAACCAGCGCCGGTAAGACCTTTCTATACTGCGACATAAGGTCGCACACATATCCAGACCTTTACTTACTTGGCCACTTTGGCCCGTAGGCGCTCCGCTGGGGGGCGATGGTAAAAACAAGAGGAGTGACTGGCATGATCCATCACGTAGTGGGGCTCTTCACCCACCCCGACCAGGAATGGAAAGACATCCGTGGCGACCAGGAGGAAAGCATCAGCCACATGTACCTCACCCACACGCTGATTCTGGCGGCCATCCCGGCTGTGTCCGCATTTATCGGCACCACCCAGGTTGGCTGGGTCATTGGCAGTCGGGCGCCGGTGATGCTGACCACGGAAAGCGCGCTATGGATGACGATCATGTCATACGTGGCGATGCTCGGCGGCGTGGCTGTAATGGGCGCATTCATCCACTGGATGGCCCGTACCTATGACGCCAACCCGAGCCTGGCCCGTTGCGTCGCATTTGCCACCTACACCGCGACACCGCTGTTCGTGGGCGGGTTGGCGGCGCTGTATCCACATATGTGGTTGGGGATGATCATCGGCACGGCTGCCATCTGCTACACGGTGTACCTGCTGTATGTGGGGTTACCGACTTTCATGAACATTCCATCGGACGAGGGATTCCTGTTTTCAAGCTCGGTGCTCGCCGTCGGGCTGGTGGTGCTGGTGGCGATCATGGCGTTTACCGTGATTGTCTGGGGACTCGGCGTGGGGCCGGTCTATACGAATTAGTCTTTTCATAGAACAAGATCTGCCAACACAGGCCGCCGCAAGGCGGCCTTCTCATTGGCGCAGGGGACGACCATTCGGCGCCTTACTGATTCGCAAGGCCCCGGGGTTGCGGCATACTCGACGTCTCTGGAGATCCATCAAGCATGCCCGAGCAACTCAATACCCGCGTCGAAGACTGTTTCCAACAAGCCGAATCCTTTTTCAAACGACCTTTCAAACGCCCCGTGGTGAGCCTCAAGCTGCGCGGGCAAAAAGCCGGTGTCGCGCATCTGCACGAGAACCTGCTGCGCTTCAACCCGCAGCTGTACCGGGAAAACACTGAAGATTTCCTCAAGCAAACCGTGGCCCACGAAGTCGCGCACCTGATCGCCCACCAACTGTTCGGCGACAGCATTCAACCTCACGGCGAAGAGTGGCAACTGATCATGCGCGGCGTGTACGAACTGCCGCCCAACCGGTGCCACACCTACGACGTCAAACGCCGCAGCGTGACCCGCTACATCTACAAATGCCCGTGTGCCGACAGCGATTTCCCGTTTTCGGCGCAGCGGCATAGTCTGGTGCGGCAGGGGCGGCGGTATTTGTGTCGGCGGTGTCGGAGCACGTTGGTGTTTAGTGGGGAGATGCGGGTCGAGTAGTCAGATTTGTAGTGCCGGGGCCGGCCTCTTCGCGAGCAAGCCCGCTCCCACAATGGTTCTGTGTTGTTCGCTCAATTTACGTTCGCTGAAGATCCCCTGTGGGAGCGGGCTTGCTCGCGAAGGCATCTTATCAGGCGCTACACAACTACCTTGGCACGCCGCAATTCCTCGATCCGCTGCGCACTAAACCCCAACTCCCCCAACACCTGATCCGTATGCTCACCCACCGCCGTCCCGATAAACCGCGGCTCCGGCAACCCATCCGAAAATTTCAACGGACACGCCATCTGCTGCTGAGTCGAACCATCCCCACGAGGCACCTCCGTCACCAGCCCCCGGGCCTTTAACTGCGGATGCCGCACCGCCTCGCCCAGGCTCAACACCGGTTCGACACACGCATCGACTCCGGCAAACAGCTCGCACAGTTCGGCAAAGTCATGCTTCTCGAATTCCATCTTCAACTCATTCTTCAGCGCCTGTTGCTGCTCGGGTTTGGGCGACAAGCCCTGGGGCGCCAACTCCGGTCGTCCCAGCGCCGAACACAGTTGCTGCATGAATGCCGGTTCCAGGCTGCCCACCGATAACCAGCGGCCATCCCGGGAACGGTAATAGTCGTAGAAGCTGCCGCCATTGAGCATTTGCTCTTCGCGCCCGGGCTCCACGCCGCACGCCAGATACCCGGCGCCGGCCATGGCGTTGAGGCTGAAAGCGCAGTCGGTCATGCTCACGTCCAGATGCTGTCCCTGCCCCGTCTGCTGTCGGGCGATCACCGCCGCCAGCAGGCCGATCACCCCGTGCAACGAACCACCGGCGACATCCGCCACCTGCATGCCCAACGGCACCGGACCGCTGTCGGCGCGGCCGGTGTAACTCGACAGCCCCGCCAGCGCCAGGTAGTTGATGTCGTGGCCGGCGCGATCCTTGTAGGGACCGGTCTGACCATAGCCGGTGATCGAGACGTAGATCAGCTTTGGATTGATCGCTTTCAACGCTTCATAACCCAGGCCCAAGCGCTCCATGACGCCGGGGCGAAACTGCTCCAGCACAATGTCGTGATCCTGCAGCAGTTGCTTGATCACCTCCAGCGCCTCGGGCTGCTTGAGGTCCAACGCCAGGCTGCGCTTGTTGCGGTTCAGATAAGCGTGGCTGGCGGAGACGCCTTGGTCGTGCGGCGGCAGTACCCGCAGCAGGTCCATGCGGGTCGGCGATTCGATGCGCAGCACCTCGGCGCCCATGTCCGCCAGCAACAAAGAGGCGAATGGCCCCGGCAGCAGTGTCGAGAAATCCAGAACCTTGAGTGATGCCAATGGACCGAGCATGGGTGTTCTCCGTAAACGATGCTTCCAGACTAGGCAGCCGATGGCATTGCAGCAATCACCTGATGTGTCAGCGCCTGTGACCGTTTAGCTCAAACCGCAGGCATGAAAAAACCCGCCGAAGCGGGTTTTTTCATTACAGCAGTCTTATTTGACGTTGCTTGGGGTTGGGCCTTCGGCCACGCCCAGGTCGTCTTCTACGCGTTCGTCGGAGATCCCGCGACCGCCAGAAGCCAGCTCGGCTTGCATCACGTCGGTGTCCAGCTCCTTGACCCACTTGGCCACGACCAGGGTCGCAACAGCGTTACCGACCAGGTTGGTCAGGGCGCGGGCTTCGGACATGAAGCGGTCGATGCCGAGGATCAGCGCCAGACCGGCAACCGGCAAGTGGCCAACGGCCGACAGGGTGGCAGCCAGTACGATGAAGCCCGAACCGGTCACGCCGGCAGCGCCTTTGGAGGACAGCAGCAACACCACCAGCAGGGTGATCTGGTGCGTGATGTCCATGTGGGTGTCGGTCGCCTGAGCGATGAACACGGCGGCCATGGTCAGGTAGATCGCGGTACCGTCGAGGTTGAACGAGTAACCGGTCGGGATCACCAGCCCCACGACGGATTTCTTCGCGCCCAGACGCTCCATCTTGATCAGCATGCGTGGCAGTACCGATTCCGAAGAAGAAGTACCCAACACGATCAGCAGCTCTTCACGGATGTAGCGAATCACTTTCAGCACGCTGAAACCGTGAGCGCGAGCGATACCGCCCAACACCACCAGCACAAACACAAGGCAGGTGATGTAGAAGCACAGCATCAGCTGGCCCAGTTGCACCAGCGAACCGACGCCGTAGGCACCGATGGTGAACGCCATGGCGCCCAGGGCACCGAGTGGCGCGAGCTTCATGATCATGTTGATGATGTTGAACATCACGTGGGCGAAGCGATCGATGAAGTCCAGGATCGGCTTGCCGTAGGCACCCAGGCGATGCAGGGCGAAACCGAAGATCACCGAGAACATCAGCACTTGCAGGATATCGCCGGTGGCGAACGCGCCGAAGATGGTAGCCGGGATGATGTTCAGGATGAAGCCGACGACGCTTTGATCAGCACCGGCCGCGACGTAGGCAGCGACTTTGGAGGCATCCAGAGTGGCAACGTCGATGTGCATGCCGGCACCCGGCTGGACGATGTTGACCACCACCAGGCCGACCAGCAGTGCAATGGTCGAAACGATTTCGAAGTACAGCAGCGCGTAACCACCGGTCTTGCCCACCGATTTCATGCTCTGCATGCCCGCGATGCCGCTGACGACGGTGCAGAAGATGATCGGGGCGATGATCATTTTGATCAGTTTGATGAACCCGTCACCCAGTGGCTTGAGGGCCACACCGGTCTGCGGGTAGAAGTGACCGACCAGGATGCCGATGGCGATGGCAACGATCACCTGGAAATACAGGGATTTGTACAGTGGCTGACGAGTCGTCATTGCAAAGTTCCTCAAGAGTGCCCCATCACAACATCCATCTGTTGCCCGTGACACTTCATTTGCGAACCCTCCTGCACTGGAGGGATTTGTTTTGTCGAGCTGCGCAACGGCAAGCATCTGACCGTTGTATCGCAAAGCCCGTGCCACCTTCGCCGAATTCCCTGCAAGCCTTTTGACATCAAGGGCTGCAGGGTTTTCCTTGTCACTGATCGGTTACAACAATGTGGCGGTTTTCCGCCGTTCATCCCGACCTCGTCCTACAATTTGGCGGATATCCGCCTTGTTCATCGCCAAGTCGTGCGGCTACCATCCGCTGCTTACTGGACGGACCTGCCTGCTATGCGTGAACGCACTATCGCCAGTCATTTCGCCCGCGCCGCCCTCGGTGGTGCGCGTCGGCGTGGCTATGATTATTCAGGCCTGTTGTTACAACTGGGGATCAGCCCCGAGTTGCTCGACGAGCCGCGGGCACGCATTGCGCCAGAGCAATTCACCCGGCTGATCCAGAGCCTGTGGCTGGCGCTGGACGACGAATACCTGGGATTTGGCCAGGCACCGAGTAAACCCGGCAGTTTCGCCATGATGTGCCATGCCATCATCCACTGCCGCAACCTGGATAAAGCACTTCATCGTGGCTTATTGTTTTATAGCCTATTCCCCGAGGCTCCGCGTCTGACGCTGAGCCGCGAAGGCGAGATGATTCGCTTGAGCCTGGACGATTCGCCGTTGTGGGACCCGGATCACTTTCTCAGCGAAAGCCTGCTGATGATCTGGCATCGCCTCGGCAGTTGGCTGATCGGCCAGCGCATTCGCCTGGAGCAGGCCACCTTCAGCTACCCGAAACCCGAGCACGGCGCCGAATACGATTTGCTGTTTCCTTGCCCGCAGGTGTTTTCGACGGCCCAGAGCAGCCTGCTGTTTCACAGTCGCTACCTGAGCATGCCGTTGTTGCAGGACGAACGAACCCTCAAGTATTTCCTCGAACGCTCCCCTGCCGACCTGTTGTCACGCCCGGACGACGGCGACAATTTGAGCAGCCAACTGCGCCGTTTACTCAGCCGCGACAGTGCTCGCTGGCCAGACTTGGAAGCCGTGGCCGCGCACCTGCACATCAGCCCGCAAACCTTGCGCCGGCATTTGCGTGAAGAAGGCAGCAGTTTTCAGGAATTGAAAGACCAGTTGCGTCGGGACATTGCGATTTATCATCTGGGTCGGGCGGATCTGTCGTTGCAACAGATTGCCGAGCAACTGGGGTTTTCCGAGCCTTCGGCGTTTCACCGGGCGTTCAAGAAGTGGACTGGATTGACGCCGGGGGCTTATCGGGCGCAGGAGAACTGAAGGCACCTTCAGACTTTGTGGTGGATATGCCGGCCCCTTCGCGAGCAAGCCCGCTCCCACAGGGGAATGCGTTCCAAATGTGGGAGCGGGCTTGCTCGCGAAGAGGCCCGAAAGAACACCATCAATCCGATCAAACCACCGGAAAATGAATCCGGAACGCCGCCCCGCCCAACGCCGAATCCCCCAACGTCAACTTGGCGCTGTAGCTCTCGATGATGTCCTTGACCACCGCCAAGCCAATCCCCTGCCCCGGATGCTGGCGATCCAGCCGTTCACCTCTTTGCAGAATCCTCGCCCGCTGATCCGGCGGCACACCCGGCCCGTCATCTTCAACGCACAACTCGATCCCGCTGAGGGTTTCACGCACGCTGATGCGCACTTCGCTCAGGCACAGGCGATAGGCGTTTTCCAGTAGGTTGCCCATCATTTCCAGCAAGGCGCCCTGCTCAATTGGCACATAACACTGCTCGGGCAAATCGAAGGCCACCCGCACCCGCTTGTCGCGGTAAACCTTGTCCAGCGTATCGCACAGGCTTTGCAGCACCGGGCGCAGGCGCACCTGATGGCGCACCAGGCCGCTTTTGCGCAGGCTGGCGCGCTGCAATTGATAGCTGATCTGCTGGCTCATGCGTTCGATCTGCGATTGCAGCACCCAGGCTTGATCTCGATCCTCGGGGCGCTGGGCCATGTCCTCGCTGACACCCTGCAATACGGTCAACGGGGTTTTCAGGCTGTGGGCCAAATCGTCGAGGGAATCGCGATAACGGCTGCGCTGTTCACGCTCACTGTGCAACAAGCGGTTGAGCGAGCCGGTCAGGCGCAGCAGTTCACGGGGATGTTCTTCACTAAGGCTTTCCCGGGTGCCGCTTTCGATCTCGTCCAGTTCCTGACTCAGCCGGCGCAATGCCTGCAAGCCCCAGGTCAGACCAATCCACAGCAATGCCAACAGCACCAGTAATGCGGCGCCGAAACCGAGGTAGAGATTTTCCCGCAGGCCTTCGACGGTGACTTCGTACTCATGCACCGGTTGCAAAGCGACGATGCTGAACGCCGCGCTTTTGCCTCCCAGCAGTTTGACTTCGACGTCGTAGACGAAGAACTCCTGGCCGTTGGCCTCGCGAATCCGCGCGAACTCGTTTCCGCGCCCGTCATAGCGCGGCTTGTAGTTGATGTTTTCTTCCTGGGTGGCTTTCGAGCGCCAGACCAGATGCCCTTCGCGGTCGTAGATGTAGCCGAGCAAACGGCTGTCGGTCAGGTTGAAGCGCTCATCGGGCAACTGCAAAGGCATCTGCAAGCGATTGCCTTCCACCCGTGCGGCGGAGATCAGCGTGGTGACGTCCGAGGCCAGGCGTTGCTCGATGGAATCCTGCAACGCCAGGCTGAACGCGCCCTGCATCGCTGGCAGCAACGCCAGCATGAACAACACCGCCAACAGCGTGGCGGCGAGCATCAGGCGGACGCGAAGGGAACGAATCAAGTGCAGCGCTCATTGAACAGGTAACCGAGACCGCGCACGGTATCGATCGGTTTGAACCCGGCCGGGCCTTCAAGTTTGCGGCGCAGGCGGCCGACCAGCACTTCAATCACATTCGGATCACGCTCGTCGTCGTCCGGGTAGAGCTGTTCCATCAAGCGATCCTTGGCCACCACCTGCTGGTGATGGCGCATCAGGTACTCGAGGATTCGGTACTCGTAAGCGGTCAGCGCCAGCGGCTGTTCGTCGAGGGACGCCTGTTTGCGATTGAGGTCAAGCATCAGCGGCCCGGCGACGATGGTCGACTGGGTAAAACCGCTGGAGCGGCGCAGCAAGGCATTGAGCCGGGCGTCCAGCTCTTCGAACTGAAACGGCTTGACCACGTAGTCGTCGGCACCGGCGGCCAGGCCTTCGACCTTATCCTGCCAGTTGCCACGGGCAGTGAGGATCAAGATCGGAAAGGTCTTGCCCTGGGAGCGCAGCTGACGAATCAGATCGAGCCCGCCCATGCCCGGCAGGCCGAGGTCGATCACCGCCAGGTCATGGTTGAACTGCTCGGTCTGGTACAGCGCCTCTTCGGCGTTGGCCACGGACTCGACCACGTGGCCACTATCCGTCAGGCGGGTTTGCAGGTGATGGCGCAACAGCGCTTCATCTTCGACGACCAGCAGTTTCATAACGCTCTCCCGGGCAAAACAACATCTCCAGAGGCATGCGCACATGCCTCGATGGCCAACATGGCAACGCCGGATCACCCTTTTAAGGTGACCCGGCGCAGGTCTGTCGCGAACCGCTTATCAAAAAGCGTAGTTGGCAGACAGGTACGTCTGGGCGCTGCTGTTCAAGGCCAGCGACCCTTGTTTGCTGCCACCGCGCTCGCTCATTTCGGTACTGGCATTGCTGCGCAGGTAACGGTAACCCAGCTCGACCGAGGTGTTTTGTGAAACTTGCTGCAACACACCGACCTGGCCGCCGAGGGCGTAACCGATGTCGCTGTCGCGGCTGAAGCCGGGGGACTCCTGAGTCATCTTGGTGATACCGGCCGTGGCACCGCCGAATAATTTGGTGCTTCCGCCCACCGGGTAGAACAGATCGTAGCTGCCCAGCAGGTTTTCCTGACGCAGTTTAATGCCATTGTGCGAGCCAGACACATTGTCGTAAGTGGCGTAGTAACGGCCCTGGCTGTTTTGCTGGCCCAGGCGCACACCCCAAGTGGTGTCCTTGCCGATTACGCCGTCGGCGTTCGGGCTGTTGAGGTTGTCGTTCAAGGCGTGGGACTTTTTAACCTTGTCGCTGGTTTGGCCGAGCGTCAGGCCGGCGAAGGTTTCGTCGGTGGCGTGGGCAGCGGCGCTGGCGCTCAAAACGGTGAAAGCCAGAAGCAGTTTTTTCAATCCAGTCATAGGAAGTTTCCTTATGCGCTATCGCTTTTTGGGTACGGGGCAAGGTTACTCACCCAGCCCTGAACTCCCCCTGAACGCACTCTGAACCTAAGCTGAATCAAATCGACTAGGCTGATTTGAAGACCTTCCTTGCAGGAGAACCGATCATGCGCACGTTCCTCGCCCTCGCCTTGCTGGTCTTGAGCGGGCTGACCCAGGCTGCGATCAAGACCCAGGAAATCCCTTACCAGAGTACCGACGGAACGCAGATGATCGGTTACTACGCCTACGACGACGCCATTAAAGACCCGCGCCCGGGCGTTGTGGTGGTGCATGAATTCTGGGGGCTCAACGATTACGCCAAGCGTCGCGCCCGGGACCTCGCCGGTCTGGGTTACAGCGCGTTGGCCATCGACATGTATGGCGGCGGCAAGAATACCGAGCATCCGAAGGACGCCATGGCGTTCATGCAAGAAGCGTTGAAGGACAGCGCGGTGGCCAGCGCGCGCTTTCAGGCCGGGCTCGATCTGTTGAAGCAACAGCCGCAGACCGATCCGAATAAACTCGCGGCCATCGGTTACTGCTTCGGCGGTGGCGTGGTGCTGAATGCGGCACGCCAGGGTCTGCCGCTGAAGGGCGTGGTGAGTTTCCACGGTGCGCTGGCGACCAACACGCCAGCCACACCGGGCAGCGTGAAGGCGAAAATCCTCGTCGAGCATGGCGCCAAGGACAGCATGATCACTGCGGACAACGTCACCGCGTTCAAGTCTGAAATGGACAAGGCTGGCGCTGACTACAAGTTCGTCAGCCTCAAGGACGCCAAGCATGGGTTCAGCAATCCGGATGCGGACCGGTTGAGCCATGGCGATCATGGCGGGCCGGATATTGGCTACAACAAAGCGGCGGATGAGAGTTCGTGGGCGGATATGAAGGCGTTCTTCAAGAAGATCTTTGGTTAAGCAGGTAGACCGTAGCGCGGCGGCTATTCGCGAGCAGGCTCGCTCCCACAGGGGTACGCGTTCCAATGTGGGAGCGAGCCTGCTCGCGAATAGCCGCCGCGCCACCGATCTAACCTTTGCACTACCCAGCCCCCGAACAACCCGGCAAAATGCCCGACATGAATCCAGCCCTGCCCGCCTGCTGCACCCCCCTCGACTCCCTCTGGCCGCTGCCGTTCGTGCTGCCCGATACGGTGCTGCTGAGCACCCACTTCGACACTTCGCAACTGGCCAGCGATGACTTCCAGCGCAGCGCCATCTCGCCGCCGGCGAGCATCCAGCGTTCGGTGGCCAAGCGTCAGGCGGAGTTTCTCGCCGGGCGAGTCTGCGCGCGGGCAGCGTTGCAGCAACTGGAAGGCTTGAGCTTTATCCCGGCGATTGGCGAAGACCGCGCGCCGGTCTGGCCGGCACACATCACCGGCTCGATCACCCACAGCACCGGCCGGGCCGCGGCGATTGTCGCCAACAAGGCGCAATGGCGCGGCCTCGGCATGGACCTGGAGAACCTCCTCAACTTCGAACGGGCCGAACGCCTGGCCGGGGAAATCCTCACGCCGCCGGAATTGCAGCGCATGGCGGCGGGGCCAAGCGACCAGTTGGCGTTGCTGGTGACCCTGACCTTTTCGGTGAAGGAAAGCCTGTTCAAGGCGCTCTACCCGATCGTTCAGAAGCGGTTTTATTTTGAACACGCGGAAGTGCTGGAGTGGACTGAAAGCGGTCAGGTGCGATTGCGCTTGCTCACCGATTTGTCCAGCGAATGGCGCAACGGGACAGAGCTCGAAGCGCAGTTTGGGGTGCAGGATGGGCAGTTGTTGAGTTTAGTCAGTATCAAGGCTTGAAGTCTTCGGTGGCTGGAAGGGCCTCTTCGCGAGCAAGCCCGCTCCCACGTTTTGAAATTCATTCCAATGTGGGAGCGGGCTTGCTCGCGAAGGCGGTCCACCAGCCACCACAATATTCAACGCTTCTCCTGATTCCTCGGCCAACTCAAACTGAAACACGCTCCACCCAGGCTTTTGCTCTTGCTGATCAGCGCCCGCCCGTCATGCCAGTGCACAATCCGCCGCACAATGGACAACCCCAGACCATGCCCTCCGGACGCTCGGGTCCGGCTGTCATCGAGGCGCAGGAACGGCGTGAAGATTCTCTCCCAGGCCACTTCCGGCACACCCGGCCCGTCATCCTCGACATCCACCCGACAACGCAACTGCCCCACCTGATAACTGACGGTCACCCGCGACTGCGCATGGCGCATGGCGTTGCTGACCAGGTTCTGCAAGGCGCGGTGCAGGTAACGCGGTTCGGCTTCGACCCAGGCATCGTCGCAATCGGCGGCCGACAGGCATAACCCGCGTTGCACCGTGACTTCCGCGCGCAACGGCGCCAGCTCTTCAATCACCTGATTGACCAACGCATCCAGATCGACCCGCTGAAAATTCAGCGCCGGTGAGCCTTGTTCCAACCGCGCGTAGGTGAGCATCTCGTCCACCAGTTTGTCGAGGTCCTCGATGTCGTGGTCCATGCCTTCGCGGTACTTTTCCAGGGCCTGGGGCGTGGTGGCCGAGCCGATCATTTCCAGACCAAAACGCAGGCGCGCCACGGGGGTGCGCAGTTCGTGGGACACCGCACGCACCAGTTCACGCTGAATTGCCAGCAACTGCTGCAAATGCTCGGCCATGCCATTGAACGCCGACGCCAGGCGCCCGACCGAGTCCGCGCCACGCGCCGGCACGCGGGTTTCCAGGCTGCCCTTGGCGATGCGCGTAGCGGCAGCTTCGAGGCCGCGCAAACGGCGCTCCAGTTGCCGTACCAACAGATAGACGATCAAACCGATCAGTGTCAGGCCCAGCGCCGCGATCAGCACCAGCCATTCCGGTGGATAAGGATTCATCTGGAACAGCGGGCCAATCTCCAGCACCCACGGCGTGCCGACCATGCCGGCAAACACCCGAATCGAATCGCCGCCCTTGCCCAACGCCATCACCGTGTCACCTTCGGACACCCGGCGACTCTGATCCTCGTCCATGTCCGCCTGTTCGACCGTGACCAGTCGCAGGTCGAAACCAAAGCCCTTGTCTTCTTTCAATTGCGCCAGGCGCTTGGGTTGCTCGGCCACCGGGTAGCGCACCAGTTCGTCGGCCAGCAGGTAAATGGTCGCCCGGGCCAGTTGTTCGCTGATCTGCTGCACTTCGCCGGTGAGTACCAGTTGCTCCTTGTCACTGACCAACCGATAAACCTTCGCCGCATGGGGGCCGGTCTGCTCGACCAAGGCCTGGCCACGCAGCACACGGGTGCGCTGGGTCAGGTCGAGGTCGGTCTGGGAGAACGTCTGCAACGCCAGGGGAATGCCCAGCAGGCGCTCCCAGACCAGTAATGCGCGGTGGCGCTCGGTCTCGTTCATCGGCTGGAGGTTGTCGGCCATCAGCGAGAACGTGCCGTGGGCCAGACGTTCGCGGTATTGCTCGCTACGCACCTGGTTGAGCAGGTGCAGCGCCAGCACGCCAAGCACGGCCACGAGGATCAGTGCCGCGCACATGCCGCCGTAGATGCGCAGGAAGATCGAATTCACAGCGGCAGGTCTACGCAGGCTTCCGGCACGAACAGGTAGCCTTTGCTACGCACAGTCTTGATCAGTCGTGGATGATCGGGGTCGTCACCGATTTTCGGCCGGATGCGCGAGATGCGCACGTCGATGGAGCGGTCCTGGCCGTCGTAGCCGATGCCGCGCAGGGCGGTGAAGATTTCTTCCCGGGACAAAATACGTCCGGCGTTGGCCACCAGCAGCCAGAGCAGATCGAACTCGGCGCTGGTCAGTTCGATGCCATTGTCATTGAGCCAGGCTTCGCGCAGCGCGTTGTCCACCACCAGCGGGCCGAACTGCAGGCGCCGGAGTTTTTCCGGGGCCACTTCCGGTGCTTCGCTGCGGCGCAACAAGGCCTGGATGCGCGCCAGCAGCAAGCGCGGGCGCACCGGTTTGCAGACGTAGTCGTCGGCGCCCAGGTCCAGGCCCAGAATCTGATCGGTGTCGTCAGTGCGGGCGGTGAGCATCAGGATCGGGCCGTCGAACTTGTCACGAACCTTGCGGCAAATACTCAGCCCATCTTCGCCGGGCAACATCAGGTCCAGGATCACCAGGTCCGGCTGCTCCTTGATGATCCGCGCGGCGGCCAGCGCGCCATTGCCTTCGATCGACACACGCAGGCCATTGGCTTCCAGGTAATCGCGAGTCAGTTCGGCCAGACGCTGGTCGTCTTCGACAATCAATACCTGCCAGGCTTCTTGCTGCTCCACGGTGACCTCTGCTTGCCAACAACACTAATAAGGAAGGATCCCCCCATCTTTTTGTAATGATTGGGGAGGATAAGAATGCGTGTGTACGGCCGATTGTATAAACGTCGCCCGGAGAGAAAACAAGTCGGCAAATGCGTTCGGACAACGAGGTTTTTTGTGATAGGGTTCGCGCCCTTAAAAAACCGCCCGGACTGTTTTCGATTGTGAAAAAACCATGACAAACGGTCTACTCCAGTAGGGTCGCGGCCTACACGCTGTTTCCACGTTTCACACACAATTTACGCACAGGCTTATCCACAGGTAGTACGTTGCAATCACCCCCCAAAACGCATTATCTTGTACCTCGGCGCTGAAAAAACCCTACATGTAGGGTTTTAGCCCAAAAACCAAACACAAACCAGACACCGATTTCAAGCGCTTTTATTGCCTTTGTCTGGTTGAACCAAACGTATTTTCAGAAGCCCAAACCGCACGAGCGGATGGCTGCTGTTTTTGAGCCCAAAAAGGCAAAAACGGTACGGGTGTTGCAGTCCCCAACTGTCGCCCCACAGGAATTCGGTTTTCAGCCCACGGCTTGAAACCAAAGACTTCGGCAAGGAAGCGGTGCTCAAAAGGCCCCTTCCAGAACTGTCCCGAAGTTGTATACCCGGCCCTCGCCGGTTGTAGTGCTTCAGGACGGAACGGTGGGCACCGTGATGGTGCCCAAACAAACATAGAGAACGTGGAGACACCCATGCAAACCGACACAACTCGCGAGAACCCGCAGGGCACCTTGCCGCAGGCCGCTGATTCGACTTCGGATCTGTCCGCCACCGCGCCTGGCCAACTGCGCGTGATCAAGCGTAACGGCACTGTCGTTCCTTACACCGATGACAAAATCACCGTCGCCATCACCAAAGCGTTTCTCGCAGTTGAAGGCGGCACCGCTGCCGCCTCGTCGCGAATCCACGACACCGTTGCCCGCCTGACCGAACAAGTCACCGCAACCTTCAAGCGTCGCATGCCTTCGGGCGGCACCATCCACATCGAAGAAATCCAGGACCAGGTCGAACTGGCCCTGATGCGTGCCGGCGAGCAGAAAGTGGCCCGCGACTACGTGATCTACCGCGACGGTCGTTCGAAAGAACGCGCTGCCCACGCGCCGACCGAAGAAGCCGTCAACGCTCACCCGTCGATCCGCATCACCCGCGCCGATGGCACCTTTGCTCCTCTGGACATGGGCCGCCTGAACACCATCGTCACCGAAGCGTGCGAAGGTCTGGAAGAAGTCGACGGCGACCTGATCCAGCGCGAAACCCTGAAAAACCTGTACGACGGCGTGGCCCTGACCGACGTCAACACCGCTCTGGTGATGACCGCCCGTACCCTGGTCGAGCGTGAGCCGAACTACTCGTTCGTCACCGCCCGCCTGCTGATGGACACCCTGCGTGCCGAAGGCCTGAGCTTCCTGGAAGTCGCCGAGAGCGCGACCCACCACGAAATGGTCGACCTGTACGCCAAGGCCCTGCCTTCGTACATCGCCAAGGGTATCGAATTCGAATTGCTGAACCCGATCCTGGCCACCTTCGACCTGGAAAAACTCGGCAAGGCGATCAACCACGAGCGCGATCAGCAGTTCACGTACCTGGGCCTGCAGACCCTGTACGACCGTTACTTCATCCACAAGGACGGTATCCGCTTCGAACTGCCGCAGATCTTCTTCATGCGCGTGGCCATGGGCCTGGCGATCGAAGAGAAGAACAAGGAAGACCGTGCGATCGAGTTCTACAACCTGTTGTCGTCCTTCGACTACATGTCGTCGACTCCAACACTGTTCAACGCCGGCACCCTGCGTCCACAGCTGTCCAGCTGCTACCTGACCACCGTGCCGGATGACCTGTCGGGCATCTACCACGCGATCCACGACAACGCCATGTTGTCCAAATTCGCAGGCGGCCTGGGCAACGACTGGACGCCGGTTCGTGCCTTGGGTTCGTACATCAAGGGCACCAACGGCAAATCCCAGGGCGTTGTTCCGTTCCTGAAAGTGGTAAACGACACCGCCGTAGCCGTTAACCAGGGTGGCAAGCGCAAAGGCGCTGTGTGTGCTTACCTGGAAACCTGGCACATGGACATCGAGGAGTTCATCGAACTCCGTAAGAACACTGGTGATGATCGTCGTCGTACCCACGACATGAACACTGCCAACTGGATCCCTGACCTGTTCATGAAGCGCGTCTTCGATGACGGCAAGTGGACCCTGTTCTCGCCATCCGAAGTTCCGGACCTGCACGACCTGACCGGCAAGGCCTTCGAAGAGCGTTACGAGTACTACGAAGCCCTGTCCGAGTACCCGGGCAAGATCAAGCTGTTCAAGACCATCCAGGCCAAAGACCTGTGGCGCAAAATGCTGTCCATGCTGTTTGAAACCGGCCACCCTTGGCTGACCTTCAAAGACCCGTGCAACCTGCGCAGCCCGCAGCAGCACGTGGGCGTGGTCCATAGCTCGAACCTGTGCACCGAGATCACCTTGAACACCAACAAGGACGAGATCGCTGTTTGCAACCTGGGCTCGATCAACCTGCCGAACCACATCACCAACGGCAAGCTGGACACCGCCAAGCTGGAACGCACCGTGAACACCGCCGTTCGCATGCTCGATAACGTTATCGACATCAACTACTACTCGGTGCCACAAGCGAAGAACTCCAACTTCAAGCACCGTCCGGTCGGCCTGGGCATCATGGGCTTCCAGGATGCGCTGTACCTGCAGCACATTCCTTACGGTTCCGATGCAGCCGTCGAGTTCGCCGACAAGTCCATGGAAGCGGTCAGCTACTACGCGATCCAGGCTTCCTGCGACCTGGCCGACGAGCGCGGCGCCTACGAGACGTTCCAGGGTTCGCTGTGGTCCAAAGGCATCCTGCCACTGGATTCGCAACAGATCCTGATCGAGCAACGCGGCCAGAAGTACATCGACGTTGACCTGAACGAATCCCTGGACTGGGCACCGGTTCGTGCCCGTGTGCAGAAAGGCATTCGTAACTCCAACATCATGGCCATCGCACCGACCGCCACCATCGCCAACATCACCGGCGTATCGCAGTCGATCGAACCGACCTACCAGAACCTCTATGTGAAATCGAACCTGTCGGGCGAATTCACCGTGATCAACCCGTACCTGGTTCGCGACCTGAAGGCTCGCGGTCTGTGGGACTCGGTCATGATCAACGACCTGAAGTACTACGACGGTTCGGTTCAACAGATCGAGCGCATCCCGCAAGAACTCAAAGAGCTCTACGCGACTGCCTTCGAAGTGGACACCAAGTGGATCGTTGACGCGGCCAGCCGTCGTCAGAAGTGGATCGACCAGGCGCAGTCCCTGAACCTGTACATCGCCGGCGCTTCGGGCAAGAAGCTGGACGTGACCTACCGCATGGCTTGGTACCGTGGCCTGAAAACCACTTACTACCTCCGTGCCCTGGCCGCGACCAGCACCGAGAAGTCGACCATCAACACCGGCAAGCTGAACGCTGTTTCCAGCGGCGGTAACCACGGTGAAGATTCGGTCCTGGCTGCTCCAGCCGGTCCGGCGCCAGTGCCTAAGGCCTGCGCGATTGACGAGCCGGATTGCGAAGCTTGCCAATAAGCTGAACCGGTAGGCGCTGAAAAGCGCTTACCTGAAACCCCCGATGAGCCTCTGGCTGGTCGGGGGTTTTCTTTTGTCTGGGGAAAAATCCAGGTGAAAAAAAACGGCGAAACCTGGAGTGCAGGTTTCGCCGTTTTTGTTATTTACCGCCTAACCGTCAGACCATCGACAGCTCGGACGCTGCCTGGCCTACCACCGGAATGGTGAACGACTCACCGTTGTTGGTGTAGAACTTTTCGATGGTGTTGGCACCGGTATTCCAGTCTTTGAGGAACACACCAGAGTTCAGGTTACCGCTTTGGAAGTCAGCACGGTTGAAGATGTAGACACCAAGGTCATTGGTTCTAAGCACAACATCACTGAACGTCTGAATGTTCTTCAGGGTGACAATGTCGTTACCCGAAGTACCGTCATCGAAAATCGCCACCATGGTTTTCGAAGAAACGAAGTACTGATCGCCCCCTTCACCGCCATAGCCATCACCCGAACCGCTCATGTACAACTTGTCGGCACCCGCTCCGCCATGCAGTTCATAGCCTTGACCGATCGCGATCAGCTCGTCATTCCCGTCCCCTCCGTCGGCAATCCCCGAAATAACCGTGATGCTGTCATCGCCGGCATCACCGTAGTAGATCGAGCCGGCATCACGCACATAGCCAATGATGTAGTCATTACCGTTACCACCATGAATGATATCGGCCTGATTGACGGTCGAGAACGTGCCTGTCAGAGCGCCGGTATCGGTGAAGCTATGACCGTACAGGATGTCGTTGCCGTCACCGCCGTCGATGATGTCGTTACCGTCTCCGCCCTCGATAATGTTGGCCATGGCATTACCCGTCAGCGTGTCGTTGAACACGGAGCCGACCAGGTTATCAATGTTGCCGAGCACATCACCCTCGGCATCGCCTCCGGTGCCCGCACCGGTCAGCAGATTGACCTGAACTGCGGCAGAGCTGTTGACGTACCACGCAGCGTCACCGCGCCCCACGCCAGTCAGGACATCCGCACCGCCACCGCCGACAAAGCTTTCTTTCGCACCGGCACTGCCGGTGAAGGTGTCGGCATAGCTCGAACCCTGGAAGGCTTCGATGGAGGTGTATACATCGCCTGCTGCCACGCCCGTCAAAAACGGAGCACTCAGGTCAAGGGTGACGCCCGAGCTTTCATAGGCAAAAGTCAGGAAATCGACACCTGAACCGCCATCGAACCGATCCGCGCCAGCACCGCCAATAAAGATATCGCCAGCGTTTGATCCGGTGATCTGTTCGATACCGCTGTAGGTGTCCCCTGCTGCGGATCCCCCACCGGCAACGCCGGTTTTGGTACTGATAACCGCCGAGTTGCTGTCGGCATAACTGACGGTGTCAAAACCCGCTCCGCCTATCAGTTGATCCGCACCCGCGCCACCGAACAGGAGGTCATTGCCGACGCCGCCGGTGATGATGTTGTCACCAGCGTTGCCGCGACCGGTGAAGTTGCCCGTGCTGGTATAGGTCAGACGCTCCACTTCCTCGTTCAGGGTGTAGCTGGCCTGAGTGGTACGTACCTCGTCGTCCCCCCCTTGCGCCAGTTCGTTCACTTGGACTGTAGAGGTGCCATTGGCAAAGTAGATATCGTTGCCCTGTCCGCCGCTGAAGGTGATCGTCCCGGCCGTGGCGGTGAACTGATCGTCGAACGCCGTGCCGATAATGTTCTCGAAGTTACTGAACACATCCCCTTGTGCATCGCCTCCCACACCCGTCCCGCCGTTATTGGCGACCGTGATGACGATGGCCTGGGCAGAACTGGAGTAATCCAACTTGTCGGTGCCACCGGCACCGTCAAGGACATCGGCCTGAGCACTGGAAATGAAGGTATCGCCGTAAGACGAGCCACGGAACGCCTCGATCCCGGAAAAAGTGTCCCCGGCAGCGATCCCGGTGTGCACACCGGTCTTGAGGTTCAGTGTCACGCCGACGCCGGTGTATTCGTCTTCGTAACTAACGGTGTCAGTGCCCGCACCACCGATCAATTGATCCGCACCAGCGCCGCCCATAAGCAGGTCATTGCCTGTACCGCCAGTAATGATGTTGTCGCTCGCGTTACCCACACCTTTGAAGTTGCCAATCCCCACACCGGTATAGGTCAGACGCTCGACACCGGCATTCAGCACGCCAGTGGCCTGATTGGTGCGTACTTCGTCATCGCCGCCGTCGAGGGTTTCGATGACGGTCAGGGTGGCAGTGCCGTTCACGATGTAGACATCATTGCCCGCACCGCCGCTGAAGGTCATCGCACCCGCGGTGACGGTGAATTGATCGTTCTGGGCCGTACCAATAATGTTCTCGAAGTTACTGAACACATCGCCCTGCGCGTCACCGCCCACTCCGACGCCGCCACCATTGGCGACGGACATGATGAGGGCTTGCGCGGAACTGGAATAATCCAGTTTGTCGATGCCGCCGGCACCATCGAAGGTATCGACTGCGGCGCTGGCGACGAACGTATCGCCATAGACTGAACCACGGAACGCCTCGATACCGCTGAACGTGTCGCCCAGTGCCAGGCCGGTATGCTCACCGGTCTTCAGATTGAGGGTTACCCCAGCCCCGGTGGTGTCATCTTCATAACTGACGGTGTCAGTCCCGGCACCACCGATGAGCTGGTCAGCACCCGCGCCCCCCATGAGCACATCGTTGCCTGCGCCACCGGTAATGATGTTGTCACCAGCATTACCACGACCGGTGAAGTTGCCGCTGCCGGTATAGGTCAGACGTTCGATTTCCGCACCCAGCGATCCGCTGACCTGACTGGTACGCACCTCGTCATCGCCACCACCTGCCGTTTCGATGGCATTGAGAACACCCGTGCCGTCGACGATGTAAACATCGTTGCCTGCCCCGCCATTGATGCCAATCGTTCCAGCGTTTACGGTGAACCGGTCAGCGTAAGCCGAGCCGATGACCCACTCCATATTGCTGAATTGGTCGCCTTGAGCATCCCCACCCAACCCTGTGCCGACGCCACTGGAGACGGAAATGTTGATGGCCTGGTTCGAACCTGAGTAATCCAGTCTGTCGCTACCGGTTCCGCCATCCAGGATGTCGGCGGCCTCACTGGCGAAGAAGGTATCGCCATACGCCGACCCCCGAATGGACTCGATGCCGTCGAAGGTATCCCCCAAGGCCAGACCTGTGTGCACGCCGGTCTTAAGATTGAGGGTGACACCGACACCGGTGTTTTCATCCTCATAACTCACGGTGTCCATGCCGGCTCCGCCGATAAAACGATCCGCGCCGGCTCCCCCGATGAACACATCATTACCAACGCCACCGGAAATGGTGTTGTCACCTGCATTGCCACGACCGGTGAAGTTGGCTGTGCCGGTGTAAGTCAGGAATTCAACATTCGCGGCTAGTGTTGCATTGACTTGGTTGGTCCGAACCTCGTCGATACCACCACCAACGGCTTCGACAATGATGCCGTTGGCATTGCCATTGATGACGTAAACGTCATTGCCTGCACCGCCATTAAGCACCAACCCACTGCCGTTGAGGGTAAACGTGTCGTTGAAAGCCGAGCCGACAACAGTGTCCACGTTGGTGAACGAGTCGCCCTGGGCATCACCGCCGATGCCGGTGCCAACCCCAGCAGCGGACAACACAATGTTGATCGCCTGCTCAGACGTCGAGTAACTCAGGGTATCGTTGCCCTGGAGGCCGTCGAAGGTATCGGCTGCGGCACCACTGACGAAGGTGTCGCCGTAGTTCGTGCCCTTGTAGAGTTCGATCCCGCTGAAGGTATCGCCCAAGGCAACGCTGGTGTGAACACCGGTCTTGAGGTTCAGCGTCACGGGAATGGCATTCACCACATCTTCGTAGCTGACCGTGTCAAAACCGGCGCCGCCGATAAGCTGGTCGGCACCGACGCCGCCAATTAACAGATCGTCGCCCGCACCGCCCGTGATGATGTTGTCACCGGTGTTGCCGACACCTTTGAAATTGCCCGTGCCGGTAAAGGTCAGGCGCTCGACGTTGGCCGCCAGCACCATGTTGTTTTGAGTGGTACGAACCTCGTCGTCACCACCACCAGCGGCTTCGACAATGATGCCGTTGGCATTGCCATTGATGACGTAAACGTCATTGCCTGCACCGCCATTAAGCACCAACCCACTACCGTTGAGGGTGAACGTGTCGTTGAAAGCCGAGCCGACAACAGTGTCCACGTTGGTGAACGAGTCGCCCTGGGCATCACCGCCGGTGCCGGTGCCAACCCCAGCAGCGGACAACACAATGTTGATCGCCTGCTCAGACGTCGAGTAACTCAGGGTATCGTTGCCCTGGAGGCCGTCGAAGGTATCGGCTGCGGCACCACTGACGAAGGTGTCGCCGTAGTTCGTGCCCTTGTAGAGTTCGATCCCGCTGAAGGTATCGCCCAAGGCAACGCTGGTGTGAACACCGGTCTTGAGGTTCAGCGTCACGGGAATGGCATTCACCACATCTTCGTAGCTGATCGTGTCAAAACCGGCGCCGCCGATAAGCTGGTCGGCACCGACGCCGCCAATTAACAGATCGTCGCCCGCACCGCCCGTGATGATGTTGTCACCGGTGTTGCCGACACCTTTGAAATTGCCCGTGCCGGTAAAGGTCAGGCGCTCGACGTTGGCCGCCAGCACCATGTTGTTTTGAGTGGTACGAACCTCGTCGTCACCACCACCAGCGGCTTCGACAATGATGCCGTTGGCATTGCCATTGATGACGTAAACGTCATTGCCTGCACCGCCATTAAGCACCAACCCACTACCGTTGAGAGTGAACGTGTCGTTGAAAACCGAGCCGACAACATTTTCCACGTTGGTGAACGAGTCGCCCTGGGCATCACCTCCGGTGCCGGTGCCAACCCCACCAGCGGACAACACAATGTTGATGGCCTGCTCAGACGTCGAGTAACTCAGGGTATCGTTGCCCTGGAGGCCGTCGAAGGTATCGGCTGCAGCACCACTGATAAACGTGTCGGAGTAATTCGTGCCTTTGAATATTTCGATATCGGTAAACGTATCGCCCTTGGCTGCACCAGTATGTACGCCCGTCTTGAGGTTCAGTGTCACAGGGATGGCGTTGACTACATCCTCATAACTCGCGGTATCGATACCCGCACCGCCATTGATCTGGTCAGCCCCCTCACCGCCTATCAACAGATCATTGCCGGCGCCGCCATTCAAAACATCATCGCCGGCCAGGCCCCGTATCTGATCATCACCTGCAGTGCCCGCCAGGGTATCTGCTGCGTTGGTACCATTTATAACTGCCATTACATCTTCCTTGTGTGTGTCAGAAACTACGCAGAAACGCCAGGCACTCTGGGGTTAACCCTCTCTGAGCGTGCACTGGGCGTGGATTACTTGTTGGATTGAACAGGCAAGACAGCAGCCTCGGTGCGGTGGCGATTGGCTGCGCTTATGCGCAGCGCCAACGCCCTGACCGATAGACGGCAGAAACTTGATAACGCGGAAAAAACACACCCGTGCCGCTCGGACGACAGCACTCTATTGATGTCAGTTGCAACGCCAGGACCAGCGCACTGACAGCTTTACGATTCTTCACAGGTATTCCATCCCTAGCGTTTTTTATGACATCCATGTCAGCGCAGCCTGTTGCCGCACTGTGAGGCAGACTGTACAAAAGTTTGACGGCTCTACCCCTCTTGCTCGCAGATACAGCAAGTTACGCACCAAAAGACCCGATGATTGGTAAACAGGCGAATCCACGCCGTATCACCGTGCACAAAAAAACCGACGCCCTGGGAGGGGGGTCGGTTTTTTTATGGAGCCGGGTAAAACCAATCAGGTCATCTGAATGATGGTCTGCATAATGGTGCTCTGGGTGGAGATGGTCTTAGCGTTCGCCTGATAGTTGCTCTGCGCCTTGATCAGGTCGACCAGTTCGTTGGTCAGGTTGACGTTGGACTCTTCCAGAGAGTTGGAGGCAATCGAACCCAAGGTCCCGGTTTCCGGGGCGTCGTAGCCTGGGATACCTGAGGCGAAGGTTTCTTTCCAGCTAGTGCCGCCAACCGCTTGCAAGCCTTGTTCGTTAGTGAAGCTGGCCAGCGCAACCTGGCCGATGGCCTTGTTCTGGTTATTGCTGAAGTTGGCGAACAGGGTGCCGGTGCCGTCGATGGTGAGGTTAGTGATCTGCCCGGTGGCGTAACCGTCCTGAGTCGGGATCGAGCGGGTGGTGTCAGCGTTGTACTGAGTGGTACTGGCCATGGAGATGGTCACGCCGTTCGGGTTGGCGGCGGCGCCGTTAGCCTTCCAGGTACCGCCGGTCACGTTGCCTGGGATCCAGCCTTTCATTGTCAGGTTGCTGCTGAGAATGACGCTAGGCGGGACCGTCGTCGGATCTGGCGTGCTGACCTGAGTCAGCTTGCCATTGGCGTCGAACGACAGGGTCGAGGCTACCGCAGGGGTGGTTTTCGGGTCGCTGCCGGTAGCGTCCGGGTTGCGGCCGTCTACCAGGGTGTAAACCTTCCAGGTGTTATCCCCGGTTTTCACCAAGTACTGATCCATGGGGTGCATATTGCCCTGGCTGTCATAGATCGGGGTACTGAACGACTTGGTGTAGGACGCCGTGTTGGTTGGATCGAACGGAATACCGGGGGGGGTGGTCACGGCCGAGTCATTAATCGTCGGGGACGTCGAATTCAGGTTGATCGTCGAAGTCACCAAAGAAGTGGTCTTCGGCGCAAGGTTCGAGGTGTCGAGCTTTAGGTCGGTCAACACGCCGTTGATGATCTTGCCATTGGCATCCACACCGTAGCCTTGCAGGCGGGACGTCTGGTCGGTGTTGGTGATGAAACCGTCCTTGTCGACCTTGAACGTACCCGCACGGGTGTAGGACGTCGAACCGTTATTGCTCAGGGTGAAGAAGCCCGAACCATTAATGCCCATGTCCAGCACGTTGCCGGTGTTGTTGACGTCACCTTGGGTGAACTGCTGGGAAACGTTAGCCAGGCGCACGCCGCTGCCGACTACCTTGCTGCCGCTGCCGAGTTTGGTCGCCGAGTAGACGTCTTCAAACTCTGCACGGGAGGATTTGAAACCGGTGGTCGCGACGTTGGCGATGTTGTTACCGGTCACGTCCAGTTGTTTGTTGGCTGCATAGAGACCGCTAAGGCCGATATTGAAAGACATATTCCACTCCTTTGTGCCGGGTTAGTCGGCTCTATATACCAATGGTTTGAACTTTGGACAGGGCGACCGGGCCCAGGCCTGCGAGGTTAAGCATCAGCTCGCCGCCGGTCTGGCTCAGGGTCACGCTGTTGACGGTCGCCGGCAGGTAAACCGCCAGGTCCGTCGCCGTGCCGTTGATCGGTGCACTGGCCTTGATGGTGTAAGCGCCGACAGGAACCGGGGTGCCGCTCGAATCCTTGCCATCCCATGTGAAGCTGGAACTGCCGACCGCGCGGGTCCCCAGATCAATGGTTCTGACTGTTTTGCCAGTGCTGTCGGCAATGGTCACGGTGCCGCTGGCGATCGACGAGGTCAGGTTCACCGAGCCGTTAACAGCCTTGGTCGGATCATCGACCTGGATATTGTTGGTCTGCACGATCACGGAACGACCGACCAGGGACGAAGCCTGCAACGCTTGGGAAGAGCTGTAGTTGCCGGCAATCGAACTGACCGTGGTGTTCAGCGTGGTGATGCCTTCCAGGCTACTGAACTGGGCCAACTGGGCGACGAACGCACTGTTGTCCTGCGGGTCCAGCGGGTTCTGGTTTTTCAGCTGGGTGACCAGCAATTGCAGAAACGCATCCTTGCCCAGGGTCTGACCGCCGGTCGCAGCGCCGGCCACGGAGCCAAGGCCACCCGTGGTGCTACTGGTTTTGACGGAAGAGTTCGCCAGGATGTCGTTGATGCTGAGGCCGTTGGTGGAATCGGTAACACTCATCTGAGTCGCCCCTTATCACTGACCGAGGGTCAGGACCTTCTGCATCATGGTTTTGGCGGTGTTCATCATTTCGGCGTTGGTCTGGAACGAACGGCTCGCGGAAATCATGTCAGCCATTTCTTCGACGACGTTGACGTTCGGGTAGTAGACGTAGCCCTTGGCGTCGGCAGCCGGATGGTTCGGCTCATAGCGCGCTTCAAGGTTGCTCTGGTCTTCGACCACGCCCAGCACTTGCACGCCTTGACCGGCGGCGTCCTGATTCTGGAACAGCGAGTCGCTGCCGCCGCTCTGGCCGCCCTGGAACATGGTGGCGAACACCGGGTGACGGGCACGATAAGTCTGGTCGATGCTCGACGAGACGGTTTCGGCGTTGGCGATGTTCGAGGCAACGGTGTTCAGGCGAGTGGTCTGGGCACTCATGCCGCTACCGGCGATGTTGAAAACACTGGCAAGAGACATGACTTACTCTCCACGCAGGGCTGAAACCAGCCCTTTGAATTTGCTGTTGAGCAGGGTGAAGCTGGCCTGGAAGCCGACCGCGTTTTCCGCGTAGTTCGACTGTTCCAGTTGCGCGTCCACGGTGTTCTGGTCGATCGACGGTTGCATCGGCGTGCGATACAGCAGCGACTCGTCGCCATTGCCCAGGCCTTCGGCTTCAATATGACGGCTGTTGGTCATGTTCAAGGCGAAAGCACCGTTCTTGGTTTTCTCGTTCTGTGCGGCAAGCACTTTGGAGAAGTCCAGATCCCGAGCCTTGTAGTTCGGGGTGTCGGCGTTGGCGATGTTGTTGGCCAGGACTTCGGCACGCTGGGCGCGGAAGCCCAGGGCTTGTTCGTGGATACCGAGCGCTTTATCGAAGCTGATGCTCATGTCGGGAAACCTTCGGGTGACCTGATTTTTCGTAACATGAACATAGCAAGCGGCGTGCCAATTCAAAAAAGCCCATAAACCGGGGCTTTGCTGGCATCGGCAAGGCGGCAATGCCAGAAAAGCGGCAACGGGTTTCCGCCGTCTGCCGCTTTTCTGCCGCTTTGCAACGGGCAACACCGATTCAAATGTAGGAGCGAGGCTTGCCCGCGAAAGCGGTGAGCCAGACAACATCATCATTGACTGCCCCACCGCATTCGCGGGCAAGCCTCGCTCCTACAGGTATTGCGGCGCCCACGGCAAACAAGCAGGCAAAAAAAAACGGGAGCCCCTGAGGACTCCCGTTTTTTTTGCTTGCCGCTTGGCATCACTTCGCCTGGTAAATAATCCCCGGGCTGCACTGGACCATTTGGTAATGATCCGGCAAACCGTTCAGCGCTTCGGAAGCGCCGAGGAACAGGTAACCACCTGGCTTCAACGTGCTGTGGATGCGCAACAGGATGTCTTTCTTCACCTCGGCGGAGAAGTAGATCAGCACGTTGCGGCAGAACACGATGTCGAACTTGCCCAGGGCCGCGTAACTGTCCAGCAAGTTGAACGAGCGAAACTCCACCCGGCTCTTGATCGGCGCCTTGATCGCCCAGCGCCCCGGCCCTTTCGGATCGAAGAAACGCTGCAAACGCTCGGGCGACAGGCCGCGACCGATTGCCAGGCTGTCGTACTCGCCGGTCTTGCAGTTGGTCAACATGGTGCCGGACAGGTCGGTGGCAACGATCTGCACACCCATCTTCAACTGGCCCATGTTGGTCCGCTCGAACTCATCGATCGACATCGACAACGAATACGGTTCCTGGCCCGACGAGCACGCCGCCGACCAGATTCGCAGGCGTTGACCGGGAGCAGCCTTGATGGCTCCGGGCAGTACCTTGTTCTTCAAGACTTCAAACGGATAGGTGTCACGAAACCACAGGGTTTCGTTGGTCGTCATGGCATCCACCACCATCTCGCGCAAACCACTGCGCGGTTGGGTCTGGATGCGCTGAACCAGCTCACCCAGGGACTTGATGCCCTGCTGTTCCATCAGTTTGTTGAGACGGCTCGAGACCAGGTATTGCTTGTTTTCACCGAGCAAAATGCCACAGGCTTTTTCCAGGAAGACCCGGAACTGTTCGAAATCCAAATTACCCGTAGACAAAGATACCGCCTCTTAAATCGTGTTGACCGCCAGGGGCAAAAGGCCCCTAGCTGATATCTGCTGCTTTGATCCGGTCGACTACCCGGGATGCCAGGTCATCAGGACGGAATTTGGCAAGGAAGTCATCGGCACCGACTTTCTTGACCATCGCCTGATTGAACACACCCGACAACGAAGTATGCAGGATGATATGGAGCTTTTGCATGCGCGGGTCAGCGCGGATCTCGGCCGTCAGGGTGTACCCGTCCATCTCCGGCATCTCGATGTCGGAGATCATCATCAGGAACTCTTCTTCCGGCTTCTTGCCCTCATCGACCAGTTTGCGCAGGTATTCCAGCGCTTGCCGACCGTCGTTCAGCGCCACCACTTCGACACCGATCGTTTGCAGGCAACGCGTGACCTGCTTGCGCGCCACCGACGAGTCATCGACCGTCAGCACACGCAAGGACAACGCCTTGTGCTGGGTTTCGACATCGACCACACCCACCGAAATCGCTTCCGGCGTCGGCGCCACCTCCGCGAGGATCTTCTCGACGTCGATGATTTCGACTAACTGATTGTCGACCCGAGTCACAGCCGTGAGGTAATGATCGCGCCCAGTGCCCTTGGGTGGCGGATGGATCTCCTCCCAGTTCATGTTGACGATGCGCTCTACCGACCGGACCAGGAAGCCCTGGGTCTTGGTGTTGTACTCCGTGATGATCACGAAGGGATTGCTTTGATCTTTAAGTGCACCGGCACCGGTGGCCATCGCCAGATCAAGGATCGGGATGGTCGCCCCACGAATATTTGCCACACCGCACACGACGGGACTGGACTTGGGCATCAGAGTCAGTTTGGGGCATTGCAGCACCTCACGAACCTTGAACACGTTGATCCCGTACAGCTGCTGCCCGTCGAGACGGAACAACAACAGCTCCAGGCGATTCTGCCCTACCAGTTGCGTGCGCTGGTTTACCGAATCCATTACACCAGCCATGCCCAGACTCCTACACCAACAACGCTAAGTTGTGTTGCGACGCACATTCATCACTAAACGGCACGGCGCTTGCTTTTTAACCCGTATGAACGAACAAACGACATTTTTCCGACACCTGACATCAAACTACCGCAAATTGCTTTGCGTGGTGTCGGCTGTTTGCCTGTTGCCCCTTGGCAGCCCTGCCGTTGCTGACGCGGTTACCTTGCCTGACATGCTTATCGGCGTCACTCAGGGCTTTCTTGAATTCACCGTAGAAGACTATCTGGCCACCAGTCAAACGGAAGGTCGCTACGAAATCGAGGTAAAACAACTCGATCCGCGACTGCGCATGCCCATGTGCGACAAGGAATTGACAGCCTCGCTGGAGAGCCCGGCCACCCCGATTGGCCGGGTAACCGTCAAAGTCCGCTGTGAGGGGAGCTCCCCCTGGACAGTGTTCGTACCCGCTCAAGTGCGCCTGTTTCGAGACGTTGTCATCACCACTCGCCCACTCAAGCGCGCCGGCATTATCGAACCCGGCGACGTCGCACTACGCGAACGAGATATCAGCCTTATCAACCAGGGCTATTTCACCTCCGTCGACCAGGCCATCGGACAGAAACTTACCCGACCAACGGTCGGTGATCAGGTCATTACGCTGGTCCATCTGGAACAGGCAGAAGTCGTACGCAAAGGTGACCAGGTGGTGATTACCGCCCGCAGTGGTACGCTCAGTGTGCGCATGCCGGGCGAAGCGCTGTCCAATGGCGGCCTGGCCGAGCAGATACGGGTTAAAAACCTCAATTCCATGCGAGTCATCAAGGCGCAAGTCACCGCGCCCGGCCAAGTGGAAGTGTCCATGTAGAGGCTAAGCTATGGCGCTCTGGCAGGCTGTTACCTAAACTGTGCCCATGCAGCGCTGGCGCATGCAGCTCATTGCATAAATGAGCCTAAAGTTTTCGCAGGTATTGCCGAAAACATGGCAAGCGTCCAAATACCCAGAGGTTTTTTTATCATGGTCATCGATTTCAGCCGTTTAAACAGCTCCTCGTCACTTACGGGCAGTACACGTACCAGCGTTGCCAAGGAAACCGCCGACGCCGGCAAATCCGCGCCGCTGAATACCCCGGCCGAACAGGCCAGTACCGTCAAAAGCGGGGAATCGGTACATCTCAGCAATGAGGCTCAACAGTTGCAGAAGGTCACTGACAAGCTGCGCGATCAGCCTGCCGTCGACAACGCCCGTGTGGCCGAGTTGAAAGCAGCGATTGCCGATGGCAGCTATAAAGTCGACAGCAGCCGTGTAGCCAGCAAACTGCTCAACTTCGAAGCCCAGCGCTAGGCCATCGCCTGCGCCAGGCTTTTGGACGCTTAAAACCCAAGGCCAGCCATGCACGACACTAATCTACTGCAACTGATCACCGACGACTTTGCTCCAGCGCAACGCTTGCTGGAGTTACTGCAAACCGAGTCCCTCGCCTTGCACGGTCGCGACATGCCGCTGCTCGAAGAAATTCTGGCGCAGAAACAGGCATTGATCATTTTGCTCGAACAGCATGGCCGCAAGCGCAGCGAAATCCTCGCCAGCCTCAACCTGCCCATCACTCGCAGTGGCCTGGAGCAACTCGCCGCCCATTCGAGCATTGGCGATCAGTTGCTGGAACAAAGCGATGTACTGACCGATCTTCTGGCTCAATGCCAGGCGGCCAACGTCAAGAATGGCCAGTCGATTCTGATGCAGCAGGCCGCCACGGCCAATCAGCTGAAAATCCTCACCGGGGGCGAACCTCCAGCGCTCTATGATGCCCGCGGGTCAACCGCCAAGATGGCAAAGCCACGCCCGCTCAGCCAGGCTTGATACCTCGCCAATGAGCACGCCCTATCAAGACGCGAAACATACTGGCAGAATGCCCGCCAGTAGTCATATTTTGTCTGGAGATTGATGAACCGTGTTCAATGCCTCAAGCGCGGAAGACGCTCCGCAACCACCCAAGGTGCTCACCACACCTCTGGAGATCTCCGGCAACCTTCGGCAGCTGCAAGACAGCCATGACCCGCTGATCATCACGTTCCATGAGCGCAGCCAGCGCTTCCAGAGCTATCTGGTGGACCTTGATCGTGACAGCAACATGATCGCCCTGGATGAAATGATCCCCCGCGACGGTGAACGCTACCTGCTGGCCGGCGAACCCTTCAAGGTCGAAGGCTTTCACGACGGCGTGCGCATTGCCTGGGAAAGTAACGGTCCACTGACCATCGACGAGTCCGGCGGTGGTCGTTGCTACCGTGGCGCGCTGCCTTCCGAGGTTGTGTACCACCAACGTCGCAATGCCTTTCGCGCCGCGTTGAAGCTGGCGCAACTGGTCAATGTCGAGCTGGGTGGTGAAAAGCTCAAGGCACCGATCGGCGGCAAGTTGCTGGACATCTCCGCCACGGGCTGCAAGCTGCGCTTCGAAGGCGACATCACCTCCAGCCTGCAACTGGGCCAGGTCTACGACCGCTTTGTCGCCGCCCTGCCCTTTGGCAGCATGACCGCCCCGGTTGAACTGCGTTACCTGCACTTCGAAGAAAGAATCTCCACCACCTTCGCCGGCGTACGCTTTCACAACATGAGCGGCCTGGTGCAACGGCAGGTCGAGCGCTTCGTCTATCAGCTGCAACGCGAAGCCCGACGTTTCGACAAAGATGACATGTGATTTCTCGGAATAAAGTGCCGGCGCTTCAATAAAAAACGGGCAGTCCCTTGCGGTGACTGCCCGTTTTTTTATGCCCCGATTTTAAGGCCTGGCCTCGGTGAAGCTTTGTTCGCGACCGGTGTCAGGGTCTTCCGGATCCTGTGGTTCTTGCGGGGACGGATCTGTTTCAGGTTCGGGCTCTGGCTCAGGTTCGATCGGATTCTGCATCTGATCCTGCACCACTTGCTCATCGACCCGTGGGTCAAGAGCTGCCACCAGTGGCGAACTCGACATGCTGTCGGGCATGGCCACGTGATGCAGCGGTGCATCGTCGACCACATGCAGATTGGTCACCGCTTTCGGGCGAATCCGCCACACCAGCACCAGCGCGAAGAAACTGAAGAAGGCATACAACATGTGGCTGCCGAACAGCTTCATCAGCACCCCGGCCACCAGCGGTCCGATACTGGCGCCGACACCGTAGGTCACCAGCAGCATGGCCGTCAGGGACACCCGGCGATCACCCTCAACGTGGTCGTTGGAGAACGCCACGGCCAACGGATACAGGCAGAACTGCACCAGTGAGCAGAGGAACCCGGCGATGAACAACACCTCCAGCGGCACCTCGGTCATGATCGCCAATGGCAACGCGGCAACCGCCAGGCACAAGGCAAAGCAGCGGATCAGCAGCGCCCGGTCATAGCGATCGGACAACCAGCCCAGCGGCCACTGCACCACCAGTCCGGCAAAAATGCAGCTACCCATGAACAGACCAACCTGTTCCGTGGACAGCCCCTGCTGCGAGGCATACAGCGGCGCCAGACCGTAGAACGAGCCGACGATCAACCCGGCGCCCAGCACCGTGCTCAACGACTGCGGCACGCGTTTGATGAAGAACCGTGGCTCCATCGGTGCCGGATGCAGAGGCGCCGGGTGAATGCGTCGAGTCAGGGCCACCGGCACCAGACACAAGGCGAAGCACAGGGCGACCAGCATCAGCAGCTCCAGGCCCAAGGCCGGGTGCAGGACCAGAATCAGTTGCCCCAACACCAGCCCCAGATACGAGGCAATCATGTAGCCGCTGAACACCAGCCCACGCTGCTTGGCTTCGGCCTGCTCATTGAGCCAGCTCTCGATCACCATGTATTGGCACATCATGCCGAGGCCGACGATGACCCGCAGAAACAGCCACGCAGGCAACCAGTCAATCAAGCCGTGGCCCAACACCGCGGCGCCGACAATCCCGGCGCACGCGGCATAGGCACGTATATGCCCGACCCGGGCAATCAGCCGGTGGCCAATCTTGCCACCCAGCACCAGGCCGAAATAGTTGGCCGCCATCAGCGCACCGACCCACAAGCTGTCGACATGGTCAGCGGCCAGGCGCAAGCCCAGATAGGTACTTAACAAGCCCGAGCCGATTAACATCATCAGCGAGGCGAAATACAGCGCTCGAAAGGATTTCCAGATTTGGCGCATCGGCGTTCCGAGCGGCTCCTTGCAGTGGGGATCGGGCTATCGAGAAACGATAGCCCGAAGACGACGGGGCGTCAGGCCTGGGCTGCTAAAACACGCCGCTCCCAGGGAGTAATTTCATCGAAGAAGCTGGTCAACTCCATGGTCTTCGAAGCGATGTAGCCTTCGATGAACTCCTTGCCAAACAGTTCCTTCGCCAATTGACTACGTTTCAGACGCTCGAGGGCAGCGTGCAAGGTACATGGCAACGAAAGATTATCCGGCACCACGAATTCGCCCTGGATGGCCTCGCTCGGTTCCAGCTCGTTTTCGATGCCGTACAGCCCTGCGGCGAGGCTCGCGGCGATCGCCAGGTACGGGTTGGCATCGGCGCCAGGCAAGCGGTTCTCCACACGACGGGCCACCGGCGAACTGGCCGGAATGCGCAAACCCGCCGCCCGGTTGTCGTGGGACCAGCAAGCATTATTCGGTGACGCAAACGGGTGGCACAAGCGCTGATAGGAATTCACATTCGGTGCAAACAACGCTGTGAAGTCTGCCATGCCGGCCTGCTGACCACCGATGAAATGACGGAAGGTCGCCGTCGGCTCACCGGCCTTGTCGCTGAACACGTTACGGCCGCTGCCGATCTCGACAATGCTCTGGTGAATATGCATCGAACTGCCCGGCGTGTGGGCCAACGGTTTGGCCATGCACACCACCATCAGGCCGTGCTTGAGCGCGACCTCTTTGAGCAGATGCTTGAACAAAAAGGTCTGGTCGGCCAGCAGCAACGGATCGCCGTGCAGCAGATTGATCTCGAACTGACTGACGCCCATCTCGTGCATGAAGGTGTCGCGAGGCAAACCCAGGGCCGCCATGCATTCATAGACTTCACTGAAGAACGGGCGCAAGCCGTTATTGGAACTGACGCTGAACGCCGAATGACCGTCTTCACGACGGCCGTCCAGGCCCAGCGGCGGCTGGAAGGGTTGCGTCGGGTCGGTGTTGGGGGCGAAGACAAAGAACTCAAGCTCGGTCGCCACAACCGGCGCGAGACCGCGTGCGGCGTATCGTGCGATCACGGCTTTGAGTTGGCCACGAGTCGATAGAGAAGAGCTCTCCCCAGTCAGTTCATCCGCATCGCAAATAGCGAACGCCCGAGGTTGCTTGCTCCAGGGCAAGCGATGAATCTGCGCAGGGTCCGCTACCAGCGCCAGGTCGCCATCATCGCTGCCGTAAAAGCGCGCCGGCGGATACCCGCCCATGATGCATTGCAGCAGCACACCCCGCGCCATCTGCAACCGTCGACCTTCGAGGAAACCCTCGGAGGTCATTACCTTGCCCCTTGGCACGCCGTTCAAATCCGGCGTAACACATTCAATCTCATCAATGCCCGTCAATCGCTGCGCGAGTGAACGCTGGCCATCGGTTGTCATGACGCAATCCTTGTTGTTGTGCGAGCCGCGAACGGCGACCCGTACAAAATAGGCTCCGGCCGTTCGGAATATCAAGCACTCCCGAACAAAAAACCAACCGATGTCGGGGGATCACGTCACGGCAGGTACAGGCTAAAGACACCGCCGCCCAACGGGCCGCCAGTGCTGATGCGGGTATAGCCACCGACACCGTTGCGCTGATGCAATGCCGCAATCCGTCCGGCGAAGTACAAACCGAGGCCAGTGCTGCCAGTGCTTTGGTTGATGCCCTGAACGTAATCGGCCTGGCGCTCAATCATTTCAGGCGGGTAGCCCTCCCCATCGTCATTGATGGTGATCACCAACTGACCAGCCTCGTCGCTGACCGTGATCAACAGCGCGTCCCTGGCATAGCGAATCGCATTGTTGATGCAGTTGGCCAGCACCGAAGCGATCAGCTCACGGTCGAAAAAACCCAACGGGCTCAGGGGATCCACTTCGTAGGTCGCCATGATGCCGCGACTGGCGAACACCTCCTGATGTGCAGCCAGTTGCGCTTCAATGAAGTCATCCAGCTCATGGTAAGCCGGCTGCAACGGCATCTGGTTGACGCCGAGTTTGTAGAGTCCCAGCAACTGCACCAGCATGCCGTTAAGGTGGGCGAATTCGAAGTCGATGACGCCCTGCTCTTTGGACTGCTGCTGATCAGGCAAACGCGCCAGCCATTGGCTGTGGGCCTGCATCAACATCGCCAGGGAATTCTTCATGTCGTGCACGGTTGAGGCAATCACCGTAGAGAAATCGAGTGCCTGTTCGCTGTCGTTCATTCGCCAAACGCCTTGCTTCGCAGCTTCTGATAACGGGAAAAACGTGCGTCGGTATCGGGCATCAGACCCACCGTTTTCAGGCAAGCCCGGCACTCTTCGAGTTCCGTCGACGGGACACTGGGGTCGGTGCCATGCAGCAGCGACTGCGCCATGTTCAGCGCGATGCTGATGTTCTTCGGTTGCAGCGCCAGGGCTTTGCGGAACACGTCCCGCGCTTCCACCAGGTTGCCAGTCTTGTACACGCGCACACCTTGGCGGTTGAGGTCGGCGGCGGCGTTACCGGCATTGAGAATAGTCGGGTCGTCGGTCAATTTGGCGATGCCTTGCATCACTGTCGGATCGTCGCCGTAGATCTCCGCACAGTTTTTCAGCATCGAAGCACCCGCGCTGGCCTGCCCGAGCATTTGCAGCTGCTTGGCCACCAGCAGCGCCGCTTCGGCACTCATGAATTGCTCCATGCCATCGAGGCGCATCATCGCTTGTTCGGTGAGCTTCTCTGCGGTCTCGGCATCGTTAAGCAGCAGGCTGGTGGCCTTCATCAGCCGTGCACGAATCTGCAGGCCGGGGTCAGAAGGGTTCTCCTTCGCCACCGCGCTGAGCGTCGTATTGATTTCCAGTCGAGTCCGAGTGTCCAGGCCCTTTTCACTGCCCTTGCTGATCAATGCGTGAGCCAGGCCGAGGTTGCTTTCAGCATCCTTGAAGCGCGACTGGGCGCCTTGGGCCACCGCCTGCCGATAGGCTTTGGAGGCGGTGTCGAAATCTTCGTTAGTCATCGCCAGCTTACCCAGCAACGCTTGCCGGCGAACCGCCAGTGGCGACAGGCGAATGGCTTCCTCCAACACGCGTTGGGCGCCCTTGGTGTCGCCTTCGGCTACCAGCACATCGGCCATGCCGTCATAGAGCGCCGGCATCATCGGGAACACTTTCAGCGCTTTTTCATAGACGCCTTTGGCTTGGCTGACCTGGCCGCGCTTGAACAGCAGCTTGCCCAGCCCGGCAAACGCCCAAGGCAACGGTCGATCAGCGATGATGCTGTCGTAGAGACGCTCCAGCGCCTCGTTCTGGTTCAGGTCGCGCAAGGCATCGGCGCGATAACGCAGGCACAGCGGCGAGTAACGGATGTCCTGCTTGCACAGGGCGATACAGGCGTTGAGCACTTCCACCGGTTTGCCGCGATCGAGAGCCTGCAGGATCGGCTTGAGCAACGTCTTGCGCTGTACCAGTCGCTCCAGTCGTTGGGCCAGGCCCGAGCGGTTAAATGGTTTGGTCAGGTACGCATCGGGCTCATGTTCCAGAGCGCTGAGCACCATCGCCTGACTGGTCTCGGCGGTGACCATGACAAACACACTCTCATGGCTGATCAGCTTCTCGATCATCAGGTCTTCGAGCACCTGTTGACCGTTTTTCTTGCCATCGCCCAGGTGAAAATCCTGCAGGATAAAATCGTAAGACTTCTGCGCACACATGCGCAGCGCCTGCTCACCGGTATCAGCGGTGTCGACATCCTTGATGCCCAGTTCTCGCAGCATGGACCTGACGGAGCTGCGGAAATCCGAGAAATCATCGACGATCAGAAAACTCTTTTGGTGATACGACAGCATCGAAGATTTCCAGGCAATTTAAGAAGAACAACCCAAAGGCAAATACACGGATACGCTTAGCTTCGCTGCCCCTTTCGGCGCGCAGATGATAGCTGGAGGCCAAAGGCTATCAAGCGATTTCTCATAAACCCGCAGATTGCCGCAAGTAAAGAGAACCTCAACCGTTCGGGTTATCGGCCAGTAGTGGCGTTCCCTTGAAGCGGTAGGCGTATAAACGTGCATTTGGCTGCAGCGGTGCTGACCTTGATGCACACTTGACGGCATCGCGACGTACTTACTCCATGAACTCAAGGCCTTATTACTGTGTACATCAAAGGACGCTGTATTTTGTCCGCTTGTGCTCTGCTGGCTACTCAGCATGCACTGGCGACTGGAATGGACTGTACAAAAGCGGCAAGCACCGTTGAGAAAACCATCTGCGCGAGTGCGGCGCTGTATGAACTGGATACTCAGATGGGAGCGGCTTACCGAGGCTTGGTTAAGGCGCAGCCTGAACTGAAGACAGCCCAACGCGCCTGGCTGAAAACGCGTGATCAGTGTGCCGCCGATGTGGATTGTCTCGATCAGCGTTACCGCGAGCGTCTTCAGTCAATTCAAAAGCAATTGAATGAAACCGTCGCCTACCAGCCAGTTGAAATCGACAGGTTGGTACTAGAAGACTTGAGACAAGCTATACAGACGGCCAACAAAACTGATCCAGAGTTCCCGTTGGAACGGGCACTTGATTCTTTTGCCATCAAGACGGGCACCACGACTTTTTCAAACGTGGCGGATGACGATAACGCCCTTGAAGAAGCGCATTTCCCGAAGATTATTCCCGTGGGGGTCGCCCAGGACGAGTGGCAGGCCCTCACCGCCTCTAAAGTTGAGAGCGCTGGTGAGAACGGAAATAGCTCATATACCTTGATGGACCTGGACGGTGATGGGTTGCGCGATCTTGTCGTCGACACCTACTCAGGTGGCACCGGATTGTTTTCTTATATAGAAACGTTTCGCCGGACTGGAGGCGTATTTGTCAGGAGAACAGGTACTGCCGATTCTGACTCCAGTTCTGAGAGCTCTCTTTTTTCTCTCAATGGTCGCGGTGCGAACCAGTCCGTCTACTGGATAAACGTACGTGGTCGTGTTTATGCCGCCTACCGAAATAGCTATTACGGTGTTGATCAGCTCTACCTTCTTGATCCGCTGAAGATTACCGGTGCGGTTCCTATTGTGAGCGTCAATTACCGCTATCAACTGTCTGTGCCCAAGACTCAAAAAGATGATGCCAGCGGTACCAGCATTAAGCTGGATGCGGTGCTACATAAAGCACTGATTCAGGCATTGGCCAACGTGAGCACAACCGAAGCGAAAGATGTCGGTAATCAGCGCACTCCTCTGTGCCCCATTCCTCCAGCAGGAGAGGGTGATGGTGCTTACTACAGTTATGGCCCGGGGCACTACAGCTTCGAAATTGTCGGAGATACGTCTGTTGTGATTGCAGGGCAGTGCTATATCGGAAGATTGATGGACTGGTTTGGTGGGTACAGCGCCAAGGATGGACTGTATGCGCAGCTCGACGTGCGAAAACCAGACCTGGAAAGTGCCGAACACAGTTATACGGTCAACGGGCGACGTCGTATGACCGGTGTAACCACCTCGATTGGCAAGTTTGAAGGAGACAATGGTGGCTAGCGAGTTGCCGCGAACGTTGTAGTTTGCGAGCACGAAAAAGCCCCATCAGTGTAAGCGTCCGGCGAAGTCACCTACCCGATCCCAGCGATAAGGGCGATGTTGTCCACTTAAAAATACGTGGACACTATCGCCCCTACCATCAGAATTACCATGCGCCAAAGAACCTCTTATCCCAAACCCTTTAAAGCCCAGATCGTCCAAGAATGCCTGCAACCTGGCGTATCGATGACCAGCGTGATCCTGCGTCACGGCATTAACGCCAACCTGGTTCGAAAGTGGATACCTGCTTATCGTGATCATCAGGCGCCAGCGTTACCTGCTTTTGTTCCGATGAAACTTGCGTCCGCAACCCGGCCCAATCAGCAGATGTCGGTCAGCATCGAGGTTCCTTTCGGGCAGCAAAAACTTACTGTGAAGTGGCCATCCTCAGATCCTGACGGGTGTGCTCGTTTTGTCCGTAAGCTTGCCAAGTGATCCGCATCGACGCCATCTGGCTCGCCACCGAGCCCATGGATATGCGCGCAGGTACCGAGACCGCGTTGGCCAGAGTGATTGCAGTATTCGGTGCGGCGAAGCCGCACTGTGCTTATCTCTTTGCCAATCGACGTGCTAACCGAATGAAAGTCCTGGTTCATGACGGGATTGGTGTTTGGCTGGCTGCACGGCGGTTGAACCAAGGCAAATTCCACTGGCCAGGCATTCAGCAAGGCTGCGAGATGGAGCTAGATATCGAGCAACTTCAGGCCTTGGTATTAGGTCTGCCTTGGCAGCGCAGTTGATGTCGAAGGTCGACACCACGGGCAGAAAGACCCAGCGCGATCAAACCATCATCGAACAGCTGACCCACGAGACCGCCATCCTTAAGCGGCACAGGTTTGCCAAGCGCAGCGAGCAGATCAGCCCTGAGCAAGGCAACTTGCTCGACGACCTGCTCAACACAGATCTTGAGGCTATCGACGCCGAGTTGAAGACCCTCCGACCAGCTCCCGCTCCAGAAGAGAAACGCCAGCAACCCAAGCGCGCGCCGCTACCACCGCAGTTTCCACGCACCGTAATTCATCACGAACCGGTAAACACCCAGTGCGCCTGCGGCTGCCAACTTCAGCGCATCGGCAAGGACGTCAGCGAGAAGCTGGATTACACGCCAGGCGCGTTCACCGTCGAACAGCATGTGCGTGGAAAATGGGCCTGCCGGCAGTGCGAGACGCTGATCCAGGCCCCGGTGCCGCCGCAGGTGATCGACAAGGGAATACCTAAAGCAGGTCTGCTCGCTCATGTAATGGTGGCGAAATTCGCCGACCACTTGCCGCTGTACCGGCAGGAGAGAATCTTTGGCCGCGCCGGCTTAGCCATCGCGCGTTCAACTCTCGCGCAATGGGTTGGACAGACCGGTGTACAGCTTCAGCCATTGGTTGATGCCTTGCGAGAAGCTGCTCTGGCCCAACGAGTTGTCCATGCCGACGAAACTCCGGTGCAGATGCTTGCGCCCGGAGAAAAGAAAACTCACCGCGCTTATGTCTGGGCTTACTGCACCACGCCGTTCTCGGCGCTTAAAGCCGTAGTTTATGACTTCAGTCCGAGCCGCGCCGGTGAGCATGCACGTAACTTCCTCGGCTCGTGGAACGGCAAGCTGGTGTGCGACGATTTTGCTGGCTACAAAGCCGGTTTCGAGAAGAGCATGACCGAAATTGGTTGCATGGCCCACGCACGCCGCAAGTTTTTCGATCTGCACGTGGCGAATAAAAGCCAGTTGGCAGAACAGGCACTGCATTCGATTGGCGGCTTGTATGAAGTTGAACGCCAAGCGTGCGACATGAGTGATGCGGATCGCTGGCGGATACGGCAAGAAAAAGCTGCGCCGTTAGCGAAAGCGCTGCACGACTGGATGTTGGCCCAGCGCGATCTTGTGCCCAACGGATCAGCGACGACCAAAGCCTTGGATTACAGCCTTAAACGCTGGGTCGCACTGACGCGCTACCTGGAAGATGGGGCCGTGCCCATCGACAACAACCCAGTCGAGAATCAGATCCGGCCGTGGGCGCTCGGGCGTTCAAACTGGTTGTTTGCCGGGTCGCTTCGCAGCGGCAAACGAGCGGCGGCGATCATGAGTTTGATCCAGTCTGCGCGGCTGAATGGTCATGATCCGTACGCGTATCTGAAGGATGTTCTCACGCGCCTGCCGACGCAGCGGGCGAATGAGATTACCGACCTACTGCCGCACAGGTGGATGCCCATCTAACGGTGCAACCTCTGACGGGGCACCGTATCAAGATCTGCCTAGTCGCCCAAATTAACGGCATTACCGTTAATCCGGACATAATAATTATCTAATTCACCGCTTTCGACGAACACGAAGCCATGGCGAGTGTAAAAACGATTTGAAGCGCTTTCCTTGAGAGCACCAACCTTGATGGGACGCCCGATCTCATCAGCCTCTCTGAAAATCTGAGTAAGAATTTCAGAGCCGATTCCTGCTCCTTGAGCACTGGGTATCACATACAAGTGGTCAAGCAGAAGCTCGCTCTGATGGTCTTTGATAACGACAAAACCGACCAGATCACCTGATACTTCTATGCGGCGTGTGCTGTTCGCGTCGAACCCACCAAGAAATCGTTCGCGCGCACGATCTGGGTTAAATCGTCCAAGCCGTTCAAGGCTCTCGCGCATGGCCTCAATCCTGATAGCTACCAGATCTTCCAGGTCGTTATTGGAAGCTGCGCATAAAACGACAGCGGAGTTTTGATCAGCGGAGGCTGGCATAACAAGCACCCTAAACATGGCCGGTCAGTCATTATAGAGAACAGAATCCGCATAACCACTACAGCCTCGGTTCAATGGAGGCGATGGTGGCTCCATATCAGCTTCAGGGGGATGTGTTCGCCGGACGCTTACTTTGCGGGCACGAAAAAGCCCCGCCAGTTGATTCTGGTGGGGCTTTTTATTTTGTCTTTTACCAGGCACTTCCCTGCGGGCAAAAACAAAACCCCTACCTGCATACGCAGATAGGGGTTTCGGAATTTAATCTTGACGATGACCTACTCTCACATGGGGAAACCCCACACTACCATCGGCGATGCATCGTTTCAC
>NZ_JBSPCZ010000026.1:0-74492 GCF_056161485.1 Pseudomonas sp. 5Vm1k | reverse complement strand
AAACAGATCATCTGCGCCGCCATGCGCAAGCTGCTGCACTACGTTTACGCAGTGCTCAAATCGGGCCAGCCATATGACCCGGAATTTGCGCTTGCTCGGTGAGATTCAAGACGGTATCTACAGAGAACTCATTCCCCTGTAGGAGCTGCCGAAGGCTGCGATCTTTTGATTTTGGTGTTTGGGTTTACTCGACCCAGCTATAGAGCGGCGTATCCCCGCCGCTCACCACTTTCACATCCGCACAATGGCGCAGGCGCACCAACAGGCGTGCCGCAGCTCCTACAGAGAACTCATTCCCCTGTAGGAGCTGCCGAAGGCTGCGATCTTTTGATTTTGGTGTTTGGGTTTACTCGACCCAGCTGTACAGCGGCGTATCCCCGCCGCTCACCACTTTCACATCCGCACAATGGCGCAGGCGCACCAACAGGCGTTTGCCCGACGCCGCGCTGCCGGTCAGCCCTTCCAACTGTTCCAGCAAATCCGGCCCGCTCAATTGCCCGGCCTTGCGCAGCAGGTCCTTGGCGATCTGCCACAGCGCGTCATCCTGATTCAGCGGTTTCGCCACCGGGGCACTGACTTCCTCGGTTTTGCTGACCTGCAACTGTGCGCCGAGCCGCGCCCAGTCGCTGTCGTCCATCTCCAGAGTCAAATCCACCGGCCAATCGCCGATGCTTCCGCGTATTCGCAACATAGGTCTGCTCCTGCACATTTCTGACCTGCATGCTCCCATGGGTCTTGTGCAACGCCAAGCGGGCGGTCAAACTCTCCGCACTTTCGTTATAAGATTACATAACAAACCTTTCACTTTACTTTCCGGAGACCCGCCATGCGTCGTCTGCTTCTTGCTCTGCCGTTTGCCCTGTTGCCGCTGGCCGTCGCCCACGCCGCTGATGAACACGGCAGCCTCGGCGCCCATGAACATGGCGTCGGTCGCCTGAACGCAGCGCTGGACGGCCAGACCCTGGAGCTTGAACTGGAAAGCCCGGCGATGAACCTGGTGGGCTTCGAACACGCTGCCATCAGCGACGCCGACAAAGCCAAAGTCGCCGCCGCCAAGGCGAAGCTGGAAAACCCGCTGGCACTGTTCAACCTGCCCAAAGCCGCCGGTTGCAAGGTCGCGACCCAGGAACTGGAAAGCCCGCTGTTCGGTGACAAACCCGACGCCGACGATGACCACGATGAAGCGGACAAGGACGGTCACGAGCATCACCACGACCACAGCGAAATCCACGCCCACTACCAATTCAGCTGCTCGGCACCCGGCGCGTTGAAAACCCTGGACCTGGCGACGATCTTCAACACCTTCCCGGCGACCCAGAAGATTCAGGTACAACTGATCAGCCCGAGCGGCCAGCAAGGCGTCGAAGTGACGGCCAAGGCTGCAGCCCTGAAGTTCTGATCCACCGAAGATCCCCTGTGGGAGCGGGCTTGCTCGCGAATGCGGTGTTTCAGGCAACATCAATGTCGCCTGACACGCCCTCTTCGCGAGCAAGCCCGCTCCCACAGGGGGGATCACCACCCATCTGACCGGTTTCACATGACCCAAGCACTCATCGAACTGTCCGACCTGGGCTTCAGCTGGCCCGGTCACCCGCCGCTGCTGGATATCCCGGCGTTTCGCCTGGAGCCCGGTGAAACCCTGTTCCTCAAGGGCCCCAGCGGCAGTGGCAAGACCACCCTGCTCGGCCTGCTCGGCGGTGTGCAAAAGCCTGATCGTGGCAGCATCCGCTTGCTCGGCCAGGAACTGACCGAACTCGGCGCCGGTGCCCGGGACCGGTTTCGCGTCGATCACACCGGCTACATTTTCCAGCAGTTCAACTTGCTGCCGTTTCTCTCGGTGCGCGAAAACGTCGAGTTGCCTTGCCACTTCTCCAAACTGCGCGCCGAACGGGCGAAACAGCGCCACGGCAGCGTTGATCAGGCCGCCGCCACCCTTCTCGCTCATTTGGGTTTGAAGGATGAAAGCATCCTCGGCCGCCGCGCCGATTCGCTGTCGATCGGCCAGCAACAACGGGTCGCCGCCGCACGGGCGTTGATTGGTCAACCGGAACTGGTGATCGCCGACGAACCGACCTCAGCCCTGGACTACGACGCTCGCGAGAACTTCATTCGCCTGCTGTTCGCCGAATGCCGCGAAGCCGGGTCGAGCCTGTTGTTCGTCAGCCATGACCAGAGCCTTGCGCCGCTGTTCGACCGCAACCTGTCGCTGGCCGAGCTCAATCGCGCCGCCACCCCGTTCGAGGTCTGAGATGTATTTGTTTCGTCTAGCCCTGGCCAGCCTGGCTAACCGCCGCTTCACCGCGATCCTCACTGCGTTCGCCATCGCCCTGTCGGTCTGCCTGCTGCTGGCCGTTGAACGCGTGCGCACCGAAGCCAAGGCCAGTTTCGCCAGCACCATCAGCGGCACTGACCTGATCGTCGGCGCCCGCTCCGGTTCGGTGAACCTGTTGCTGTACTCCGTATTCCGCATCGGCAACGCCACCAACAACATCCGTTGGGACAGCTTCGAACACTTCGCCAACAACCCGAAAGTGAAGTGGGCGATCCCGATGTCCCTCGGTGATTCCCATCGCGGTTACCGCGTGATGGGCACCACCGAGGCGTACTTCGAGCATTACCAGTACGGCCATCAACAACACCTGGAATTGGCCGACGGTCGCGCCTTCGCCACTGACCCGTTTGAAGTGGTGCTCGGCGCCGAAGTGGCGGATGCATTGCACTACAAACTCGGCGACAAACTGGTATTGGCCCACGGCGTGGCGGTGATCAGCCTGGTCAAGCACGACGACAAACCGTTCACCGTGGTCGGCATTCTCAAACGCACCGGCACCCCGGTGGACCGCACGCTGCACATCAGCCTCGGCGGTATGGAGGCAATCCATATCGACTGGCACAACGGCGTGCCCGCTCAGGGCAAAGGTCGGATCAGCGCCGATCAGGCGCGCAACATGGACCTGACGCCGCAAGCGATCACCGCATTCATGCTTGGCCTCAACAGCAAGATTTCGACCTTCGCGGTACAGCGCGAGATCAATGAATTCCGTGGCGAACCGATGCTGGCAATCCTGCCGGGTGTGGCGTTGCAGGAGTTGTGGAGTTTGATGAGCACGGCGGAAAAAGCCTTGTTCGTGGTCTCGCTGTTTGTGGTGCTGACCGGGTTGATCGGCATGCTCACGGCGATTCTCACCAGCCTCAATGAACGGCGGCGCGAGATGGCGATCCTGCGCTCGGTGGGCGCGCGGCCATGGCATATCGCGACGCTGCTGGTGCTGGAAGCCTTTGCCCTGGCACTGTCCGGGGTGATTGCCGGCGTGGCGTTGTTGTACGTGTGCATCGCCGCCGCCCAAGGTTACGTGCAGGCCAATTACGGTTTGTACCTGCCGCTGTCGTGGCCGAGCGAATATGAATGGACGCTGCTCGGTGGCATCCTGATCGCCGCGCTGCTGATGGGCAGCGTGCCGGCCTGGCGCGCGTATCGCCAATCACTGGCCGATGGCCTGTCGATCCGTTTATGAGGACGTTGAAGATGCCCCGCGCTCTGCTCGCGCTGTTGATGCTGGTCGCCCTGCCCCTGTGGGCGGCCGAGCCGAAGGATTTGACCTGGTCGGAAATGATCCCGCCGGACGCCCCGGCGGAAGTGCCGAACATGACGCCGCTGCATGATCTATCGCAGATGAGCAGCACCCTTGAATCAGCACCCGCCGCCAAGCAGGACCTGCCGAATGCGCCGGTGGTGAAAAGCCTCGACGGCAAGAACATCCGCTTGCCGGGCTACATCGTGCCGCTGGAAGTGAGCGAGGAAGGTCGCACCACGGAGTTTTTGCTGGTGCCATATTTCGGCGCCTGCATCCACGTGCCGCCACCGCCGTCGAACCAGATTGTGCATGTGAAAAGCGAAGTCGGCGTGAAGCTGGATGAGTTGTATCAGCCGTACTGGATCGAGGGTTCGTTGCAGGTCAAGGCATCGACCAGCGAACTCGCGGACGCCGGGTATCAGATGGAGGCGGACAAGATTTATGTGTATGAATTGCCGGAGTGAATCTGGTGGTTCTGTGTTGATTGTGAGGACGCCTTCGCGGGCAAGCCTCGCTCCTACAAGGGTGTGTCATTCCCATTTTTGGCGATCGACACAACCTTGTAGGAGCGAGGCTTGCCCGCGAAGAGGCCCTCAAAGGCGCCACAAAAAACAACCCCATCACTGTTTCATTGAGCTGCATCAAAAGACCGTATCAGATGGCTCTTTACCATTGGACATCGAACATTTCTAACGTCCTTTGGAGCCCCCATGAACAAGTCCAAGCTCTGCGCCTCGCTGTTTGCCCTCGCGCTCACAGCGCCGCTCGCCCATGCCCACGAGGCCGGCGACATCATCGTTCGCGCCGGTGCGATCACCGTCAACCCGAAAGCCGACAGCTCCAGCGTCAAGGTTGACCAGGGTCCGTTGGCGGGTGCCGATCTGGGTGGCAAGGCCACCATGAGCAGCGACACGCAACTGGGTTTGAACTTCGCCTACATGCTCACCAACAACTGGGGCATCGAGCTGCTCGCGGCGTCGCCGTTCGAGCATGACGTGAAGATCAAAGGCACCTCTCTGGGCGCGGCCAACGGCAAACTCGGCACCCTGAAACACCTGCCGCCGACCCTCAGCGTCGTGTACTACCCGCTCGACGCCAAGTCGGCGTTCCAGCCGTATGTCGGCGCTGGCATCAACTACACCTGGATCTACGACGAACACGTCGGTAGCGAAGCGCAAGCCAACGGCTTCAGCAACTTCAAGGCGAAAAACTCCTGGGGCATGGCGTTCCAGGTCGGTGCTGACTACATGATCACCGACAACATCATGCTCAACGCCCAGATGCGCTACATCGACATCGACACCCGCGCGACCGTGGAAAACGACGCCGTGGCACCGGGTACTCGGGCCAAGGTTAATGTGGATGTTGATCCATTTGTGTACATGGTCGGGCTTGGTTACAAGTTCTAAGGCCCCTGCGGTAAGGGTGCAGGAGATCCCTGTGGCGAGGGGGCTTGCCCCCGTTCGGCTGCGCAGCAGTCGTAAATCCGGTTAGCGCGGTGTATCTGAAAAAACGAGGCGGATGGTTTTGGGTCCGCTTCGCAGCCCAACGGGGGCAAGCCCCCTCGCCACAGGTGATGAGTCGGCCCAACAAGTGAATTCCAAGCCACAAAAAAGGCGCCTCAACAGGCGCCTTTTTCGATCGTTCCCACGCTCTGCGTGAGAATGCAGCCCGGGACGCTCTGCGTCCCATCCAAAGCCGAACGCGGAGCGTCCGTTGAGGCATTCCCACGCAGAGCGTGGGAACGATCAGCGGCCGAGCAACCGCGCCAGCCCAACACTCATCGGCGTTTGCTCAGGATAGGTAAACCGCTCCAGCAACCGCCGATTGTTCGCCCGCGAGTGACGGATGTCACCGGAACGTGCCGGGCCGTAACTCACTGGCGGCAACTCACCGACCACTTGCTCCAACGCTTCGAGCATCTGCTTGAGCGTCGTCGCCTGGTTCCAGCCGACATTCACCGCGCCCACTTCGATCTGCGGTTTCTCGATTGCCTGCACCAGCAAATCCACCAGGTCTTCAACGTAGACAAAATCCCGAGTCTGCTCGCCATCGCCAAACACAGTGATTGGCAGGCCTTTCTGCGCACGCTCGCTGAAAATGCTGATCACCCCGGAGTACGGCGAGGACGGGTCCTGGCGCGGGCCGAAGATGTTGAAGAAGCGAAATACCACCGGTTCCAGGCCATGCTGGCGACGATAGAAATCGAAGTAATACTCGCCGGCCAGTTTGTCCGAGGCGTAAGGCGTCAGTGGTGCCTTGGCAGTCTCTTCGTCAATCGACTCGCCTTCGCCGTTGTTGCCATACACCGCCGCGCTGGACGCGAACAGCACCCGCTTCACGCCGGCCTGACGCATGGCCTCGCAGACATTCAGGGTGCCGATGAAGTTGCTCTGGTGAGTTTTCACCGGATCATCCACCGACGCCTGCACCGACGCCACGGCAGCCAGGTGTGCCACAGCGCTGCAGCCAACCATGGACTTCGCGACCAATGCCGCATCGGCGACGTCGCCGACAATCAGCTCGACCTTGGGGTTATCCAGCGGCAGGTTGCTGCGTTTGCCGGTGGACAGGTCATCGAGAATCCGCACCGAATGGCCCTTGGCGAGCAAGGCATCCGTGAGGTGCGAGCCGATGAAACCGGCGCCGCCGGTGATGAAAACAGGGCCGTCAGCCATGGCGATAAAACCTATCCAGTAAGCCCGGGAGCGCCGCGCGCCAGGCGCGGGGCTTGATCCCGAAGGTGTGCAGAATTTTCTTGCAGGCCAGCACCGCGTGTTGCGGTTCTTCGGCAGCATCGGGCCGGGCGGCGTGAGCCTGGGCGGTCGGCGCTTCGATGGCCAGCTCATGCAGGTTGCGTGCTTCGGTAATGATCGCCTGCCCCAATGCCAGCGGCGTGGTCGCCTCATGCCCGGCGTAATGATAGGTGCCCCACAGCGGCGCCGCACAATCGAGTTGTTTGAGCACCGAGATGATCACCCGGGCCGCGTCGTCCACCGGCGTTGGATTACCCCGACGGTCGTCGGCCATCAGCAGCTCTTCAGGTGTCTCGGCCCGGGCCAGAAAACGCCCGAGGGTGCCGTCGGGGCTGTCGTCGAGCAGCCAGCCGAAACGCAGCAATACGTGTTGTGGGCAGGTTGCGCGCACGCTTTGTTCGATCCGCCACAAGGCCTGACCGCGCAGCCCCAGGGGCACCGGTTCGTCTTTTTCGCTGTAGGCCGTGGCCCGCGAGCCGTCGAACACGCGATAGCTCGAAGGTTGCAGCAACACGATGTTGTGGTGCTGGCACAGTTCGGCCAGACGCTCGACCGCGCGTTCCTGCCCGGCCAGACGCTGTTCGCTGACCGCCTCCGCCTGGAACCAGTCAAAGTAATAGGCGAGGTTGATCAGCGCATCCGGACGGGTGTCGTCGAGCAGTTGCGTCAAGCTCGCGGCATCCCAGCCGTCTTGTGGTGGGCGGGGGGCGAGGAAACCGATGTCTTCCTCCGCACCGAGGCGAATCAGCGCCTGCCCAAGGGCATTTCCGCCGCCCAGTAACATAAGGCGCATTCGCATAGAGTCAGCAGGCCCAGTCTGATTGGAACAATGGTTTTATCGACACCACCCGCAGGCAATGTCGTCGATAGATGCCGGAATCGTTGCATTTTGCGGGTTTAGTGCGCAACCGTCATCCGTAAAGTGTAGATCTACGGAATTCACTGCGGCCCTTGTGGCGAGGGGGCTTGCCCCCGTTGGGCTGCGAAGCGGCCCCAAAACAGGCAACCGCATTTCATCTGACACACCGCATCAGCCGATTTTACGACTGCTTCGCAGCCGAACGGGGGCAAGCCCCCTCGCCACAGGGATACCGGTCGGCTTCCAAGACTTGCATCTTCCCCACCCCGCCCGCATTAATTACGGCATGAACCTGCCCATCCCCGCAGACAGTGCCCTGGCCGGCTTCCATCCCGCCGTCAGCGCCTGGTTCAGCCACACTTTCCCGACGGTCACCGCCGCCCAGGCCCGGGCGTGGCCGTTGATTCGTCAGCATCGCTCGACGTTGATCGCCGCGCCCACCGGCTCCGGCAAAACCCTGACCGCATTCCTCGCCGTGCTGGATGTTCTGGTCCACCAGGGACTCGAAAATAACGGCGTGTTGCCCGACGAAACCCTGGTGGTCTACGTCTCACCACTAAAAGCGCTGTCCAACGACATCCAGATCAACCTGCAAAACCCGCTGGCCGGGATCACCGAGCAATTGCGCGTGATGGGCCTGCCCGAATTGCAGATCAACACCGCCGTGCGCACCGGCGATACCCCACAAAAAGACCGCTCGGCGATGCGCAGGACCGCGCCGCACATTCTGGTGACCACCCCGGAATCCCTTTACGTGCTGCTCGGTTCCGACTCGGGCCGGAAAATGCTGAGCACCACGCGGACGGTAATCGTCGATGAAATCCACGCCATCGCCGCCAGCAAGCGCGGCAGCCACTTGGCGTTGAGCCTGGAGCGATTGCAGGCGTTGTGCCCGCACCCGCTGATGCGCATCGGCCTGTCCGCCACGCAGAAACCTATCGAAGCGGTGTCGCGTTTTCTCGTCGGGCGTGATCGTGAGTGCGAAATCATCGACATCGGCCACGCCCGCCCACGGGATCTGGGCATCGAAGTGCCGCCGGTGCCGCTCTCGGCAGTCATGGCCAATGACGTCTGGGAACTGGTCTACGACCGCCTCGCCGCCCTCGCCCGCGAACATCGCACCACGCTGATTTTCGTCAACACCCGGCGTCTCGCCGAACGCCTGAGCCGGCACCTGAGCGAGCGCCTCGGCAAAGAAGCCGTGGCCGCGCACCACGGCAGCCTGGCCAAGGAGTTTCGCCTCGACGCCGAACAACGGCTCAAACGCGGCGACCTGCAAGTGCTGATCGCCACCGCGTCGCTGGAATTGGGCATCGATATCGGCGATGTCGATCTGGTCTGCCAGATCGCTTCGCCGCGCTCGATTGCCGGCTTCCTGCAACGGGTCGGCCGTTCCGGGCACCAGGTCGGCGGCACGCCAAAAGGCCGGTTGTTCGCCACCACCCGCGACGATTTGATCGAATGCGCCGCGCTGCTCGACTGCGTACGCCGGGGCGAACTCGACACTTTGCTGATCCCGGTCGCGCCACTGGACGTGCTGGCGCAGCAGATCATCGCCGAGGTCAGTTGCCAGGAGTGGCAGGAAGACGCGCTGCTGGAAATGTTCCGCCAGGCCTCGCCCTACGCCAGCCTCGATGAAAAACACTATCAGGCGCTGCTGCACATGCTCGCCGAGGGCTACAACGGGCGCCAGGGCATTCGTAGCGCTTACCTGCATCGCGACGCCGTGAGCCGCACCCTGCGCGGTCGCCGTGGTGCCAAACTGACTGCCGTGACCAGCGGCGGCACCATTCCGGATAACGCCGACTACAGCGTGCTGCTGGAACCCCAAGGGCTGAACATCGGCAGCGTCAACGAAGACTTCGCCGTGGAAAGCATCGCCGGGGATGTGTTTCAGCTCGGCAACACCTCATACCGCATCCTGCGCATCGATACCGGCAAGGTCCGGGTCGAAGACGCTCAGGGCCAGCCACCGACCATTCCGTTCTGGCTCGGCGAAGCGCCGGGGCGCAGCGCGGAACTGTCGTTTGCGGTGGCGCGCCTGCAAGCGCAACTCGATGAACTGCTTGGCGCTACGCCCGGCAACTTGCAGCCCGCCATCGACTGGCTGACGGACACCCTCGGCCTCAACCTCGCCAGCGCTGATCAACTGGTGGATTACCTCGCACGTGCACGCCTGACCTTGGGCGCCCTGCCGTCCCAGGACACGTTGCTGATGGAGCGGTTTTTCGACGAGTCCGGCGGCACCCAACTGATCATCCATACGCCGTTCGGCAGTCGCATCAACCGCGCCTGGGGCCTGGCCCTGCGCAAGCGCTTCTGCCGCACCTTCAACTTCGAATTGCAGGCCGCCGCCAGTGAAGATGCGATCGTGCTGTCGCTGTCCACCAGCCACAGCTTTGAACTCGATGACGTCTGGCGCTACCTGCATAGCAACAGCGCCGAGCACCTGCTGATTCAAGCCGTGCTCGAAGCGCCGCTGTTCGGCGTGCGTTGGCGCTGGAATGCCGGGGTCGCCCTGGCGTTGCCGCGCTACACCGGTGGGCGCAAGGTCGCGCCGCAGATCCAGCGGATGAAAAGTGAAGACCTGATTGCCAGCGTGTTTCCCGACCAGATTGCCTGCGTGGAAAACCTCGCCGGCGAACGGGAAGTGCCCGAGCATCCGCTGGTGGAACAAACCCTCGACGATTGCCTGCACGAGGCCATGGACACCGAAGGCTGGCTCGCGCTGCTGCGACGCATGGAAAGTGGCGACGTTCGCCTGATCAGCCGCGACCTGCCGGCGCCCTCACCGCTGGCGGCAGAAATCCTCAGCGCCCGGCCCTACACCTTTCTCGACGATGCGCCGCTGGAAGAACGCCGCACCCAAGCTGTGCTCAACCGGCGCTGGAGCGATCCACAATCCACCGACGACCTCGGCGCACTGGATGCCGAGGCGATTCAAGCGGTGCGCGATGAAGCCTGGCCCGCGCCCACTCGCGTCGATGAAATGCACGAAGCGCTGATGAGCCTGGCGTGCGTTTCTGACACCGAAGCTCAAGCCAATCCGCATTGGCTCGAATGGTTGAACACCCTGGCTGAGTCGGGGCGCGCCAGCCGATTGCAGATCGATAACGGGCAATCGCTGTGGTTGGCGCTGGAGCGGCTGACCTGCCTGCGGGCGATTTATCCACAGGCGGTTTTAACGCCACCACTGCAAGCGTTGCCCGGTTTCGATGAAGCCTGGGACACCGATGAAGCGGTGCTGGAAGTGATTCGTGCGCGGCTCAGCGGGTTTGGTCCGCTGCCGTTGAGCGCGATTGCCGAACCGCTGGGATTAACGGCGCCTCAAGTCACTCAAGCCCTGGCGCAACTGGAGCGCGAAGGTTATGTGCTGCGCGGGCAATTCACGCCCGGCGCCGCTGTTGACGAATGGTGCGAACGACATCTGCTGGCGCGGATTCATCGCTACACGGTCAAGCGGCTGCGTCGGGAAATCGAGCCGGTGGCGTTGCAGGATTTCATGCGATTTCTGTTCGACTGGCAGCATTTGTCCCCCGCCACCCAAGGCCAGGGCAGCGCGGTGTTGCCGGCGATTGTCAGTCAATTCGAAGGCTACCCCGCCGCTGCATCGGCGTGGGACAGCGACATCCTGCCGGCGCGGCTCAAGGACTATTCGCCGAGTTGGCTGGATGATCTGTGCCGCAGCGGCAAACTGGTGTGGACGCGCCTGACTGCGCGCAACAAAAGCGCGAGCACGGCACTGCGCAGCACGCCGATTCTGCTGCTGCCACGCAGTCAGGTCGGATTGTGGAGCGGCTTGACCGAGCAGACGCCGGTGAGTGAACTCTCACCCAAGACGCAAAAAGTCTTCGAGGCGCTGAGTCAGCACGGCGCGTTGTTTTTCGATGAGCTGATCCACGAAGCGCACCTGCTGCGCGCGGAGCTGGAAATCGCCTTGCAGGAGCTGGTGGGTGCCGGGTTGGTGAACGCCGACAGCTTCGCCGGCCTGCGCGCGTTAATCACCCCGGCGAGCAAACGCCAGCAACGTAGCAGTCGCCGGGGGCGCGGGGCATTTGTCGGCGGCATGGACGATGCCGGGCGCTGGGCTCTGTTGCGACGCGGGCCGCCAGCGCCGGTTGTGGATAACAAGCGACCGGCGCCGACGCCGAGCGACACCCTGGAACATATCGCCATGACTTTGCTGCGCCGCTACGGCGTGTTGTTCTGGCGCTTGCTGGAACGCGAGGCGGACTGGTTGCCGAGTTGGCGCGAATTGTTGCGCACGTTTCACCGACTGGAGGCGCGAGGCGAGATTCGCGGCGGGCGGTTTGTTAGTGGTTTGGCCGGTGAACAGTTTGCGTTGCCCGAGGCAATTCCGTTGCTACGGGAGGTGCGGCGCCGGCCCCATGACGGGAGTCTGGTGGCGGTATGCGGGGTTGATCCGCTGAACCTGGCCGGGACGTTATTGCCGGGGGCAAAAGTGCCGGCGTTGGCGAGTAATCGGCTGGTGTATCGGGATGGGTTGCCGGCCGCCGCAGAGATGGCGGGCAAGCAGGTTTTTTGGGTGGAGTTGGATCAGCAGGCATCGGCGGAACTGCACACTAAGCTGACTCGCCACCACCCTTTGTAGGAGCGAGGCTTGCCCGCGAAGGCGATCTGTCAGTCGACATCTTTATTGCCTGTAACGGCCTCTTCGCGGGCAAGCCTCGCTCCTACAGGTCGTGTGTTGATCGTTCCCACGCTCTGCGTGGGAATGCAGCCAGGGACGCTCTGCGTCCCAAAAGCGGACGCGGAGCATCCGTTGAGGCATTCCCACGCAGAGCGTGGGAACGATCAGTGGGGTGGGTTATTGAGTTCGCGGTTGATTCGGCAGCAGCACCGGCGAATTCTCTGGCGTCGGCCCTTCCTCTTCCACGCCATCCACCGCCCGATGCGGCATCAAAACCTGCTGTGGATAAGTCTGCGCGAAGTGCACCCACGGACTGTTATCCACAAGTTTTTTCAAGCGCTGGTTAAATGCCCGGCTCACCGCATACTGCCCGCCCGACACCGTGCGGAACTGTGCGGTCAGCACCACGCCGTTGAGGTCCATTTTGTCGACGCCGAACACATCCAGCGGACCTTGCAAGTTGTACTTGAGGAACGCATCGTCGCGGATCGAATCACCGGCCTCGCGGATCAGCTCAATCGCCTTGTCCACATCGGTGTCGTAGGTGAACTGCACCGAGAAAAACGCATAGGCGAATTGCCGTGATTGGTTAGTCACTGCCTTGATCTGCCCGAACGGCACCGAATGCACAAAACCCTTGCCGTCGCGCAGGCGCAAGGTGCGGATGGTCAGGCCCTCGACGGTGCCGGCGTGACCGGAGTCGAGCACCACCCAGTCGCCAATCGACAGCGTGTCTTCGATGATGATGAACAGCCCGGTGATCACGTCCTGCACCAGTTGCTGGGAACCGAAACCGATGGCCAAACCGACCACCCCGGCACCCGCCAGCAGCGGTGCAACGTTGATCCCCAGGTTGGCCATGGTGGTGATCGCGCAGATCACCACCAGGATGATTTTGATCGCGTTGCGCAGCAGCGGCAGGATGGTTTTGACCCGCGTACTCGGTTGCCGCGCCGAGCGTTTGCTGACCGGCGGTTTCAACGCTTCCTGAATCGCCGTGTCGAGCACCACCCACAACAGCCAGGTCACCAGGAAGATCAAACCGATGCTGCTCAGCGCATTACCAATCGCGCGGCCCACAGTGTTTTGCTCGGCGAACTCGAACAGCGAAATGCCCCAGATGCGCCCGAGGATCTCGATGAAGGCCACGGCCATGACGATCCGCAGCAAGGCGTGCAGCAAGCTGAGAAAGCGATCCTTGTAGGCGCTGCTGCGCTGGAATCTTTCGACTTTGCGGGATTTGAACAGGTGCTGGAAAATCGTGCTCAGGAACACCGTGGCGATCAGCAATATCGTGGTGAACAACGCGCAGCGCAGGGCTTTCTGGTTGTCCTCGCCGACGCCGATCAGGTTGATCGCCGAGACCATCACCATCAGCAAAATCGGCCAGTACCAGAGCCCGGAAAAAATCCGCAAGGATTCTTGCAGCGACGGTTGTTTGAGGCGCTGGGCCAAGGGACGGTTGCGGATCAGGTGCGCTACCGGGCGTCTTATCCGAATAACCAGGTAACCGAAGATGATCGAGGCAAACAGCCCGGTGAACACCGCCACGCTGCTGGTGATATTGCCGCCCAGTTGCCGGGCAATCTGCGGGCTGGTCAACGCATCGCTGAGCGCCGCGAGGAAGCCGATCAGGAACAGCAATTTGGGACAAAAGTCACGAATGATCTGCACCGCCGGGCGCTTGTGGCCGGTGTTGAACATGACGATCACGCACAGCAACATCGAGGTCGAGAAAATGCCGCTGCTGGTAGCGTAGGCAAAACACAAGGCCAACGCCCGCCCTGCCGAGGCTTGCAGGAAATGGCTGACGTAGAGGGTTAGTGGCAGGCTGGCGATCGCTGGCAGTGTGTAAGGCATCAAGTAACTGAGCAGGTCCTGGCTGCGCTGGCGGGTACACAACCACCGGTTTTGGCTCAGGCGTTTAGCGGCAATCCCGCCAAGTACCGTGAGCAAGGCAAAGGTGCCGAGCCAGACGCCGGACAGCATCAGGAAATCCCCGGTCACGCTCCAGCCGGAGCGCGCCGACGGCTGGTTGACCAGTTTGTCGACTTCGTCAGCGGCCCGGTCCGCCCGCACGCGCCAGGCGTCCACCAGGTTGTCGTTGAGGTCGAGTTTGTCCTGCACGTCGTCGATGCTGGAGCTGATGGCCCCCAACAACCCGCCCTGGACCAGTGGTTCAGGTTTGGCTGGCGCCTCAGCGGTGGCGGGAACGCCCGGCAGCGCGGCGGCTTCCAGCTCGCCGCTGCCCAGAATCAGCAACGCCCCCAGTAGTATCGCGGTCTTGAACTTGAACAAAACGCGGAGCTCCTTGCGAAGGGTCTGTAAGGAACTGATCGGCAAATGCCCGGCAAGTTCGGTTTTGGGGTGAAATCAAGGGCCACCCCTCACCCCAGCCCTCTCCCCAGAGGGGAGAGGGAGCCGACCGAGTTGTACTTAGAGCCACATCGACCTGAGATACCGAGCCGAACTCAGGTTTTGAAAAGCACAGAGATCTGCTCCCTTTCCCCCTCTCCCCCTTGGGGAGAGGGCTGGGGTGAGGGGTGGCCCTTGATCTTTGCGCTCAAGGCAAATATCAAATGCTCATCCCTGTATTTTTCCGCATAACCCAAACCCCGACACTGCGCTCCATCAAATAACCCACCGGAGTTGCAGTCATGCCCATTGCCTTGCTCGCGCTGACCCTCAGCGCCTTCGCCATCGGGACGACAGAGTTCGTCATCGTTGGCCTGTTACCCACCATCGGCGCCGACCTCGGGGTCAGCCTGCCGTCCGCCGGCCTGTTGGTCAGCCTCTACGCCCTGGGTGTGGCCATCGGCGCGCCGGTGCTGACCGCCCTCACCGGCAAGGTCCCGCGCAAATTGCTGCTGTTGTCGCTGATGGTGCTGTTCACCCTCGGCAACCTGCTGGCCTGGAAGGCGCCGAGCTACGAATCGCTGATCATTGCGCGGATCGTCACCGGCCTGGCCCACGGGGTGTTTTTCTCGATTGGCTCGACCATCGCCACCAGCTTGGTGCCGAAGGAAAAAGCCGCCAGTGCTATCGCGATCATGTTCACTGGTCTGACCGTGGCGCTGGTCACCGGCGTGCCGTTGGGGACGTTTATCGGTCAGCATTTCGGCTGGCGTGAAACCTTCCTCGCCGTATCGGCGCTGGGTGTGATCGCATTTATCGGCAGCCTGATTTACGTGCCGAAAAACATTACCCACAGCAAACCCGCCTCGTTGCTGGAACAACTGCAAGTGCTGAAACAACCGCGCCTGCTATTGGTATACGCCATGACGGCGGTCGGTTACGGCGGCTCGTTTATCGCGTTCACTTTCCTGGCACCGATTCTTCAGGACATTTCGGGTTTCAGCGCCAGCACGGTCAGCCTGGTGCTGCTGGTGTACGGCATCTCGGTGGCGGTCGGTAACATCTGGGGCGGCAAACTGGCGGATAAACGCGGCCCGATCAGCGCGCTGAAAATTATCTTCGCCCTGCTCGCTGCCGTGCTGTTTGTGCTGACCTTTACCGCCGGCAATCCATGGTTGGCCCTCGCCACTGTGCTGGTCTGGGGTGCGGTCGCGTTCGGCAACGTGCCGGGCCTGCAGGTGTATGTGGTGCGTCAGGCCGAACATCACACCCCGAATGCGGTGGACGTGGCTTCGGGCCTGAACATCGCCGCGTTCAACCTCGGAATTGCCGGGGGTGCGTGGGGCGGTGGCCTGATCGTGGCGAATATGGGATTGATCCATACCGCGTGGATTGGTGGCCTGGTGGTGTTGGTGGCCCTGGCGCTGACGGTGTGGAGTGGGCGGCTTGATCGGCTTGGGCCGGTGTATGCCGAGAGCTCGACCCGGGTCGTCACTGGCCACTGATCACTCACCTGTGGGAGCGGGCTTGCTCGCGAAGGCGGCGGCACATCCGAAATTGATGTGACTGACACACCGCTTTCGCGAGCAAGCCCGCTCCCACAGTTGATTTGTGGTGTCTTTGAGAAAATTTACCGTCCGTAGCTCCATGGAAACTTTCTCGTTTGCCCGACAGTCATCAAAAGACGGAGGGCATTCTACGGGGAGGACACATGGCGGCGATTCATATCGGTATTTCCGGCTGGCGCTATACACCGTGGCGCGGGGGGTTTTACCCGAAGGGGCTGACCCACAAGCGCGAATTGCAATTTGCCTCGCGGGCGGTCAACAGCATTGAAATCAATGGATCGTTCTACGCCCTGCAACGGCCTGAACGCTATCTGCAGTGGTACGAAGAAACCCCACGGGGCTTCGTCTTCAGCGTCAAGGCCCCGCGTTTCATCACCCATATCAAGCGCCTGCGGGACATCCATAAACCCTTGGCGAATTTCTTCGCCTCGGGGGTGCTGGAGCTCCAGGAAAAACTCGGCCCGATCCTCTGGCAATTTCCCCCCAGCTTCAAATTCGACGCCGAATTGTTTGAACACTTCCTCGAACAACTGCCGCACAACACCGAACAAGCCGCCGCCCTCGCCCGCCAGCACGATGCCCATGTAAATGGCCACGCGAGCCTGAAGGCCCACGGCAAAAAACCGCTGCGCCACGCCGTGGAAATTCGCCACGACAGTTTTGTCGACCCTGCCTTCACCCGTTTGCTGCGACGCTACAACACCGCCCTGGTGATTGCCGATACCGCCGGCAAATGGCCGTATCGCGAAGACCTCACTAGTGATTTTGTCTACCTGCGCCTGCACGGTGCCGAGGAACTCTACGCCAGCGGCTACACGCCCGAGGCGCTGGAACGCTGGGGCGATCGGATCGAAGCGTGGAATCACGGCGGGCAACCATCAGACCCACAGCTGATCGCACCGCGACAAAAACCCAAGGTGCGCAAATCACGGGAAGTGTTCTGCTATTTCGATAACGACATCAAGGTCCGTGCGCCCTTCGACGCCCGCAGCCTGCTGGAGCGGTTCCATCTCGACAACGACCTCGCCACCCGCCCCGGCGAGCCCGCCGCCGAAGGAGTGCTGCCATGAGCATTTCCGAACCGGTCGGCAGCACCGACGAGCAACAAACCATTATCACTGCCGTGCGCCGCTTTACCGTGCTGACGGTCAACACCCACAAGGGTTTCACCGCGCTCAACCGACGCTTCATCCTGCCCGAATTGCGCGAAGCGGTGCGCAGCGTGTCCGCCGACGTGGTGTTTTTGCAGGAAGTCCACGGCACCCACGAGCAGCATCCCCAGCGCTACAGCAACTGGCCGACGATGCCGCAATACGAATTCCTCGCCGACACCCTGTGGCCGCAGTTCGCCTATGGCCGCAACGCGGTGTACCCGGCGGGGGATCACGGCAATGCGTTGCTCTCGAAATTCCAGATCATCCGCCACGACAACCTCGACGTGTCGATCAGCGGCCACGAGAACCGTGGCCTCTTGCATTGCGTGCTGCGATTGCCAGGTGACGGCCGGGAAGTGCACGCGATTTGCGTCCACCTCGGGCTGCATGAAGCTCACCGCACAGCACAACTGAAGCTGTTGGCCCGACGCCTCGAAGAGCTGCCCGACGATGCGCCGGTGATCGTCGCCGGTGACTTCAACGATTGGCGCCAGCGGGCCGATGCGCTGCTCAAACCCTGTGGCTTGCGCGAAGTCTTCACCGAACACCACGGCAAACCCGCGCGCAGTTTTCCGGCACGAATGCCAGCGTTGCGCCTGGACCGTATCTACGTGCGCAACCTCAAGGCCAGCCATCCGCAAGTGTTGGCGGCGCGGCCCTGGTCTCACCTTTCCGACCACGCACCGCTTTCGGTGGAGATCGAGCTATGAACAATCCCTCGATGGAGAAAGCCACCGTGGAAGAGATTCCCGCGCCATCTATGGTCGAGCCGGCGCCGGTTGACGTCGAATATGCCTGGCAAGGCAACAACCGGATCGAGTTGCTGGAAAACGGTGAAGCGTATTTCCCGCGGGTATTCGAGGCCATGCGCGAGGCCAAGACTGAAATCCTCCTGGAAACCTTCATTGTCTTCGAAGACAAAGTCGGCAATGAGCTGCAGCAAGTGCTTATCGAAGCCGCGCAAAGGGGCGTGCGCGTTACCGCCAGCCTCGACGGTTTTGGTTGCGGAGAGCTGAGTACCGCCTATCTCGCGGCGTTGAATGCGGCCGGCGTGCACATTCAAATGTTCGATCCGGCGCCAAAGCATTTGGGGATACGCACCAACTGGTTCCGCCGCCTGCACCGCAAGATTGTGGTGGTCGATGGCACGATTGCGTTTCTCGGTGGGATCAACTTTTCCGCTGACCACCTGGCCGATTTCGGCCCCGAGGCCAAGCAGGATTATTCCGTGGAAGTGCAAGGGCCGGCGGTGGCGGACATTCATCACTTCGCCCTGCTGCAAAGCGGTCGTCCGGCCAGGGCCAAGTATTGGTGGCAACGCCGCCGCCAACGACGTTCGGAACTGGCATTCAGCGACCACGATGGCCAGGTCCGGTTAGTGTTCCGTGACAACGGCGACCATCGCACCGACATCGAAGAGGTTTACCGGCAGGTGCTGCGCAGCGCCCAGCGCCGCGTCGTTATTGCCAACGCCTACTTTTTCCCCGGTTTTCGCCTGCTGCGCGAGATTCGTAACGCTGCTCGCCGTGGGGTTGATGTGCGGCTGATCCTGCAAGGTCAGCCGGACATGCTGGTGGCCAAACTGGCCGCGCGGATGACCTACGACTATCTGCTCAAGTCCGGCGTACAGATTCACGAATATTGCGAGCGACCGCTGCACGGCAAAGTCGCGCTGGTGGATGAAGACTGGAGCACCGTCGGTTCGAGCAACCTCGACCCGCTGAGCCTGTCGATGAACCTGGAAGCCAATGTGTTGATCCGCGACCGAACCTTCAACCGCCAATTGTTTGAGCGCCTTGAAGACCTGAGCACTAACCATTGCAAAGTCATGTCGCCGGACAAGGCTCCGCGCGGGCGGGTCTGGCACATGACCGTGGGCTTTCTGGTGTTCCACTTCCTGCGGCACTTCCCGGCGTGGGCTGGATGGCTGCCGGCGCATAAACCGCGGTTGAAACCCTTCATCCATCCGGCCGGGAGCGACAATCATGAGCCGCTCTGAAGCGCACTCGGTAACCCACACCGACAGCCCGAGCCCTGCCCCAGTAAAAAAAGCACGTTGGAGCCGCTGGAAAAAGCCGCTGACGATGCTGTTTTTCCTGGCACTGATCGTACTGTTCACGATGCTGGCCCAGCGCATTGAATGGAACGAAGTGTTCGACACCCTGGCCGACTTCAAGGTGCGCACACTGATCATCGCTTCGGGGCTGACGCTGGTGAGCTTCCTGGTGTACGCCAGCTTCGATTTGATCGGCCGCACTTACATCCGCCAGGACCTGACCTGGAAACAGATCCTGCCGGTGGGGATCATCAGCTACGCCTTCAACCTCAACCTGAGCGCGTGGGTCGGCGGCATCGCCATGCGTTATCGACTGTATTCGCGGCTGGGCGTGAGTAAAGGCAACATCGCGAAAATCCTCGGGCTGAGCCTGGCGACAAACTGGTTTGGTTACATGGTGATCGCTGGCGCGATCTTCAGCAGCGGCTTGGTGAGAATGCCACCGGGGTGGAAGCTGAGCAGCGATGCGTTGCAAGGCGTCGGGGTGTTGCTGCTGGTGATCAGCGCGGGGTATCTGGCGGCGTGTCGGTTTTCCAAGCGTCGAGAGTGGGCGATTCGCGGGGTGGAAATCGACTTGCCATCACTGCGCATGGCGCTGCTGCAACTGGCGCTCGGGGCGTTGAACTGGTCGTTGATGGCGGCGGTGATTTTCACCCTGCTGCCGAGCAAACTGGATTATCCGTTGGTGCTGGGGGTGTTGCTGATCAGCGCGATTGCCGGGGTCATTACGCACATTCCGGCGGGGCTTGGGGTGCTGGAGGCGGTATTCGTGGCGCTGCTGCAACATGAAGCGTCGCGGGGCAGTCTGGTGGCGGGGTTGCTGGCCTATCGGGCGATTTATTTCATCTTGCCGTTGTTGATTGCGTTGGTGATGTATCTGTTGGTGGAGGCCAAGGCCAAGTCGTTGCGGATTGCCAAAAAACCTCGGGATTAAAAGCAAAATCAAAAGATCGCAGCCTTCGGCAGCTCCTACAGGTGAACGCATTTCAATGGAGGAGCTGCCGAAGGCTGCGATCTTTTGATCTTGCTGCAATCACGATGATTGAATAATGCTCAACCGCTCCCCCACCACCATTTCCGTGATCCAGTCCACGAGGATCGAGGTATAGGCCTGTTGTGCAACGGGGTCGCTCAGGGCGTGGTCGGCGCCGTCGATGATGCGGTGGGTCAGCGAATGGGTCTGCTGGCACGCCGCCCGGTAACTCATGATGGTCGCATGGGGAATGTGGTCGTCCGTCTCGGACTCCACCAACAACACATCCCCGGTGAACGCCGCGCAGGCATGCAGCGCCCGGTTGTTGTCGGCGTGCACCAACGTGCTGCGGTAATCAAGCAAATCCACCTTATCCAGGTCGCGTTTGGGCGTGTGCCATAGCTCGTCGCGATACAGCGCTGGCACCCGCAGCGCCAGCCAACGCACCGGGCGCAATGACGTGAGGATCGCCGCCAGGTAACCACCATAACTGGTGCCGACCACGGCGATCGCCGAGGTGTCGAGGGCCGGGTGGGCGAGCAAGCGGTCGTAGGCCGCGAGCAGGTCACGCAGGTTGTCTTCACGGGTCACTTTCGATAACGCGATGCCGGAGCCACCCGTGTGACCGCGCAGGTCGAAGGTCAGACAGACACAGCCCAAACCGGCGATGCCTTTGGCTCGTTCCAGATCCCGTTCCTGACTGCCGCCCCAGCCGTGCACAAACAGCACGCCCGGGACTTTCGATTTAGGGCTGAGAAAATGCCCGGTCATCTGTTCGCCGTCGATGTCGATTTCGATGGTTTCGCTTCTAGCCGTCATAGGATTTGACCGTTACGTACTTGAGAAGAAAGTCGCTGTTTTCCGCCGGGCCGCGATACACCTCTATGGCGTCCGCCGGCAGTGGCTGATCGATGTAGGTTTCGACCGAAGACACGCAAATCGCGCGCATCCCTGGATCGTTGATGAAGCTTTGCAACGCCGCGATTTCGGCACTGCTGGCACCGCCCATGCGCCAGGATTGTTCGAGTACGCCACTGCGCTGTTTGCCGTGGCTGTCCAGACCCTGGGCGATGTCGTAATTGCGCCGCGAGGCGTAGAAACCGGGATAGGCTTCATCGGCGGCACTGTCGAACACCTGGGCTTGCCGGATCGCCAGGCGCACATCTTCAGGGAGTTCCAGTTCCAGCAGATCCTCGTAGTAACCCTGCACGACCAACAGATTGGAACCGCCATATACCTGCTCGCCCTGGCCGTCTTCGGTCAAGTATTGATCACCGCAGTAACTCAGCACCGTGTCGCCGATGAACGTCTGGCCGACGCTGTGGGTAATCACTTGATCGAGGTCCTGTTCCAGCACCACCCCTTCGGTAAACAGTTGCCCGGCGTCGGGCCGGGCGAGGATGGCGTCGAACTGGTCGAGGCTTTTGATCACCTCTTGACCACGTCCAGCGCAGGCGTGAATCGGTTTGAGGCGGATCGGACCGCTGTACAGCAAGTGCTCCGCCGCTGGCCGGGCATCTTCCAGAGAAAATACGCTGAGGCCATCTAGCACGACCGTGCGCACCCGTTCGCAAAACAGCGGTGACCAGCCTTCCGGGGCATGCGCAAAGCGATTGAGCAAACCGTGGCTGATGGCTTTGGTGCAGATAAAGTCGTGGTCGACATAGCCGCCCCACAAATCTTCCGGTCCCTTGACGCCAAACTGAAGCGCAGCGGCAGCGCCGACTAACGTCTGGGTCGGCAACAGATACAGATCACGCCCGCTGTGCAATTCGGGATCGTAGCTGCCGCCGTATTTGAGCCCGAGGATCTGCGCCAGCCAACGGGCCAGCGCACGATTGGTTTCGACTTCGTGCAGCGGGGCTTCGGGCCGCACGGAATGGGCGACGACCAGTTTTTTGCGATTTGTTGGGGTCATGCGTCCCCCTTCAATCTGCGCTGATGAATGTAGCTTGAGGGGTGCAGAGATCAGGCCAACGGAGGCTGAAGAGAAATGGCTTTCAGATCAGGCGGTTGCTCAAACGATGATGGCGCAAGGCCTGTTTGATTCTGCACGACTTACTTCAAGACTAGAGCATTTTGCACGATCCGAATCTTGCACAAATCCAATGTGGGAGCGGGCTTGCTCGCGAAGGCGGTGTTTCAGCCAGCATCTATGTCTCTGATACACCGCATTCGCGAGCAAGCCCGCTCCCACAGTTTGATCTGCGGTGAAGCGGATTAGCGAGCCACGCTTACGGGCGGTGTCACTCCAAACCGCGCCCGATAATCACTCGGCGCCAACCCGGTGATTTTCTTGAACGTGGCGCGAAACGCGCTCGGGTCCTGATAGCCCACGGTCCAGGCGATGTGGTCGATGGTGCCGTTGGTGAACTCGAGCATTTCCCGGGCCTTGCCGACCCGCAGGTGCTGGCAATACTCGGTGGGTTTGAGCCCGGTTGCCGCGCGGAATCGGCGCAGGAAAGTGCGTTCTTCCAGCCCGGCCCGCTCGGCCATTGAGGTCAGCGACACATCGGTCGCCCCGGTACTTTGCAGCCAATGCTGGACCTTGAGAATCGACGCATCGCCATGGCTGAGAATCGGCGCAAAGTTGCTGCCGCACTGGCTCGCGCTGTCGCTGTGCTCGACCACCAGAAACCGCGCGGTGCCGCTGGCGATGCTCGGCCCGAGCAAACGGTCGACCATGCGCAAACCCAGCTCGGACCAAGCCATCAGCCCGGCCGTGGTGATCAGGTCGCCATCATCGACGATGGGCGTGTCAGCCTTGAGTTTGATCGCCGGGTAACGTTCGGCAAAGGTTTTGGCCGAGGTCCAGTGGGTGGTGGCGCTGCGACCGTCGAGCAGGCCGCTTTCGGCCAGCAGAATCGAACCCACGCACACGCCGCCCAGCGTCGCGCCTTGGGCATGTTGCTGACGAATCCAGCGAATCACGCCTTGGGGCGCCTGGCTTTCGGAAAAACCGCCAATCGACGGCGGGATCATCACCGCCACCAAGGCGCCGTCCGGGCCGGGATGACTGTCATACACCCGCTCGGGCACCTGATCGCCCTCACCGCGCCAATGACTGATCCGCAGCAACGGCAATTGCGCCGCCTGATGCTCGGCGGCGATCCGGTTGGCGACCCCGAACAGGTCCGTCAACCCATGCACCGCCGCCATCTGCGCGCCGGGATAGATCAACACGCCCAGTTCGACGACTGCCCTTTCTACGCCCATTGTCAGTTTTCCCCCTTCTATTGTCGGTGCGGCCAATCCTCGGCGGGCTGGCCAGCGCCAATACTTCATTCCACACCCACACACACTTCGAGGAAACACTCATGGCCAAGCAAGCGCTCATCGTAGTCGATATCCAGAACGACTACTTCCCCCAAGGCAAGTGGCCGCTGGTCGACGCCGACGCGGCGGCGGACAAGGCCGTGCGCCTGATCAATGCCTTTCGCGAGGCCGGTGATCCGGTGGTGCATATCCGCCACGAATTCACCTCCGACGCAGCACCGTTCTTCACGCCAGGTTCCGAAGGCGCGAAGCTGCACCCCAAAGTCCTCAACCGCGCCGACGAACCGGTGGTGCTCAAGCATTTCGTCAACTCGTTCCGTGAAACCGAACTGGAAGCCATCCTCGACGAGCAAGGCATCGAAAATCTGGTGGTCGTCGGCAGCATGAGCCACATGTGCGTCGATGGCATCACCCGCGCCGCCGCCGACCTTGGCTATACCGTGACGGTTATCCACGACGCCTGCGCCACTCGTGATCTGGAGTTCAACGGTGTGACGGTGCCGGCCGCTCACGTGCATGCAGCGTTTATGGCATCCCTGGCTTTTGCTTATGCGAGCGTGGTGTCGGCGGAAGAATTCCTCGCCAGCTGACACCACCGAAACAACTGGATAAACAAAAAGGCCCTCAGCGTTCTCGCGCTGCGGGCCTTTGTATTTCCGTACGTAAAAAATCTCACGCGTGAGCTATTGAGAGGCGCAAAAATTCACTGTAGTGTTTCTCACGCGTGAGATTTCACAACGGAGTCACCAGTATGAAAAGTAGCTCTCCATCAGGTCCGCCTGCCGAGTCTGTTACCGATACAGCGAGCCGCAAGGGAGAGCGCTCAAAACCGTCCGCGAAAAAACCGTCGAGCTTCTACATGAAGCAGATGCGCGCGGGCCTGGGTGCCGCCGGTTATGTGAAACACGAGACTTGGGTGCTTCCCGAAAACCGAAGCCTGCTCAAGCAGATGGAGAAACAGCTACGCCAACCGATCCTGGCTGGCTCATTCATGTCGGAGAATTACATGAGCGCAGGTACTAACTGGAACATCGACCGCCTCTTCAGCGCCCTCCAGGCCCTGGATGAAGTGGTTTCCAACGACATCACCCTTTCCCTCGTTCAGGGCGCCGAGCCTAGCATCAAGCTGGAAATGAACGACTTCGGCGGTTTGCCGATTTACATTGCGGTGGTGGGCGAGCAGATCATCGTCGACACCGTGCTGGTAGACGTCGAGTCGATCAAGGACGTGCCGGCCTTTAACGATGCCGTACTGCGTAGCCGTGAACTGTTCCCGCTGTCCTCGATCGGTATCGAGTCGATGCCGAATGGACAGGTCGTCTACAACATGTTCGGCGCATTGAGCTCCGATTCCAGCCTGACCAACGTTGTGACCGAGGTCAAAACCCTCGTCGACAACGTCCAGCGCGCCAGCGAAGCCTTTGAACGGTTCTTCCATTAATTTTTCAGGAATAGGGGATATCCAATGACTCAGTCCATTTGGAGCAAATTGTTCACCGCGCTGCGCGGCGGCGCCAGCGAAGTCGGCGAAGCCATCGTTGACCAGCAAGCCCTGCGTATCCTCGACCAGGAAATCCGCGATGCCGACAGCGCCCTGGCCAACGCCAAGCGTGAGCTGGTCACCATCATGGCCAAGCACAAGCTGTCGGCTGATCGCGTGGCCGAGTACAACGCCAAGATCAAAGACCTGGAAACCAAGGCCATGGCTGCGATCCAGGCCAACCGCGAAGACCTGGCGATGGAAGTGGCCGAAGCCATTTCGACCCTGACCAACGAACTCGATGTCGAGCAGAAGCAGGCCACCGAATTCGGCGGTTACGCTGACAACATGCGTAAAGACATCACCAAGGCTGAAAACCGCATCAAGAGCCTGCGCCAGCAAGTGGACATGGCCAAGGCGCGCGAAAGCGTGCAGAAAGCCCAGGTCAGCGCTTCGATTGCCAGTGGCGGCGCCAACGGCAAGCTGGAAACCGCCGTCGGTACGTTGAATCGCCTGCAAGCCAAACAGCAGCAACGCGCTGCCGAGCTGGAAGCCCAGGACCAACTGGCCGATGCGTCGACCGGCACCGGCCTGGAACGCAAACTGCGCGAAGCCGGCATTACTCCGGATTCGGGCAGCGCCAATGCGATCCTGGAACGCCTGAAGCAAAAATCGGCTGAGTAACAGCGTCGGGCGCATAACCTAACCTGTGGGAGCGGGCTTGCTCGCGAATGCGGTGTGTCATTCAGCCTTGATGTTGCCTGACACGACGCCTTCGCGAGCACGCCCGCTCCCACATGGATGCATGTATCCCCTGGATAATTCGTTGCCGTCCCTTTTTTGTCGAGTCGAGGTCAAGGATGGATGCCCTGAAGGGTTTCAAGACAATCGCCGGCCTGGCGATCTTCATGGTCGCGCTACAAGTGCTCAACGCCGTCACCGGTTACAGCCTTCTGGCCTTTGGCCTAGTCCCGAGAACCCTCTACGGACTGCCCGGCATCCTCACCTCGCCTTTTCTCCACGCGTCTTTCGCGCACCTGAGCGCCAACCTGATTCCCTTCTTGATTCTCGGCACCCTGGTCATCGTCGACGGACTCAATCGCTTCATCGCCGTCAGTGCGATCATCATCGGCCTGGGCGGTTTGCTGGTCTGGCTGTTCGGCTTTTCCGGCGTGCACATCGGTGCCAGCGGCTGGGTGTTCGGGCTGTGGGCGTACATCCTGTCGCGCGCCTGGTTCCAGCACAGTTGGGGCAACCTGATCACGGCCATTGTCGTCGCCCTGCTGTATGGCGGCTTGGTCTTTGGCTTTCTGCCACGCCAGGGGATTTCCTTCGAGGGCCATATCGCCGGGGCTTTCGCCGGATTTATTGCAGCCAAGGTACTTCTCTCGGCGCCGCGCAACAGGTTTAATGCCGCCCGGTAAATGCAAATTCGGGCCTAGAGCATTACCTGGAACGAGCCATCCCATGGAGTCAGGGACGTCATGTCGATTTTTCTTTTGTTACGCGTGTACGCCTCGACCTTCTTCCACCGTTTCGGCTGGGCGGGACTGGCGATTGCCTTGGGCATTCACCTGAGCACGGCGTATCTCGGCCTGGTGCTTCTGGGCGAACAACACCTCACCGCCCCCGCCACGTTTACCTATTTCTATCTCACCACCACGCTCACTGTCGGCTACGGCGATCTCGCGCCGCAGACTTCGGCCGGGCGCGTTTTCGTGGCCACCTGGGTCATGCTCGGCGGCATTGCACTGCTGACGGCTGCCATTGGCAAAACCACCAGCAGCGTCATCGATGTATGGAGAAAAGGCATGAAGGGCAAAGGCGATTTCACCGGCAAGACCGGCCATACGGTGCTCATCGGCTGGGCAGGCGCGTCCAGCGAGCGGGTTATTGAGCTGTTGCTGGAGGACGAAACCTCCAACGACAACCTGATCGTCATCTGCGATTGCGACCTTGAAGAAAACCCCATGCCGGGCAAAGCGGCTTTTATCAAAGGCGAAAGCCTGTCCTCCGGCGCGCTGTTGGTGCGCGCCGGCGTGCCCGGGGCCGAACGCGTGCTGGTGCGTACTCACTCCGACGACTTGACCCTGGCCACCGTGCTGGCGGTCAATCAACTGAGCCCGATCGGGCATGTGGTCGCCCACTTCAATGAAAGTGAAATCGCCGCGCTCGCCAGCTCCTACGCGCCTAGCCTGGAATGCACCTCAAGCATGGCCATCGAGATGCTGGTGCGCGCATCCCAGGATCCAGGTTCGTCCGTGGTCATCAGTGAGTTGCTGTGCGTCGGCCAAGGCGCCACTCAATACCTGATGAAATTGCCCGAAGCTTATGTGGCAACATTCGGCGAGCTGTACGCGCAGATGAAAGAGCGCCACAACGCGACCCTCATTGGTTATCGCGCCAAAGGCGCGCAACAACCTTCGATCAATCCGCCCAACGCCACGCGCATTGAGGGCGGTGAACTCTTCTACATCGCCTCCACTCGCCTCAAGGAAATCTCCAATGGGATGGTTTAAACAGTTGATGGGGCTTGAGGCCCCGGCCGCGAATTCGAACTCAAAGTCGACAGCCCATGACACGCCGCCAGCCATCGGCCCTCTGGGCCTGGCGCAGGGCAAGGGTGTGATGTTCGATACGTCCCTGAGATTGTTGCTCGACGAAAAAACTACCGTGACCATCCCGGGCTCCCAGCAGATCTGGAGCGTCGGCCATGCCGATCTCGGGCAGTCGACCTGGCTGTCGCGCTACTACATGAACGACGAAGACTACTGGCTGCAAGTGCACACCACCGGCGACATCGCCGGGCAGGTCGAGTCGGTAATCCTGTTCAACTACCTCAGTTACGTGACCATCAACAGTGAAGCGGAACTGCGTCGACTGGCCGGCCCGCAAAGCCTGATCGGACTGCCGACCTACACCCACAACGGCGTCGAATACACCCGTGAATGGGGCACCGAGAACGGACAAACGGAATTGGTGCCCCTCAGCGAGCGCGTGAGCAATCCGGACGAGTCCTACACCATCGAGCACCGTTCGATGCTGTACGCACGCGATACCGGCCTGACCGATCGACGCGAGTTGTTGCTGTTTTCCGTGGAGGAGGACGCAGAAGGCACCATCAGCTTGAGCACTTCGCTGGGTATTTCGCTGTACACAACTGACCTGAACACTCTTTAAAAAGGAAGATCCCCATGCTTGAAGCGCTCTCCATCTCCCTGAACAAGGCCGCCGTGCTTGGTTTTGTTTTGTACATTCTCGGCGCAGCCGTGCTGTTCGCGCTGTTCCAGTTCGTCTACACCCGCATCACACCGCACAAAGAGTTCGAACTGATCCGCTCCGGCAACGTGGCTGCCGCGATTGCCCTGGGTGGCGCGATCATCGGCTTCGCCATTCCAGCGAGCAACGTGATTGCCTATTCGATCAGCATCCTCGACTTCGTGGTCTGGGCCGTGATCGCAGCCTTCGTTCAACTGCTGGCCTTCCTGATGACCAGTCTGGTGCTCAAGGGCACTTCCGAGCGCATCCGCAATGGTGAAATCGCTGCCGGCATTTATGTGGCAGCCGTGGCCATCAGCGTCGGCATGCTCAACGCCGCGTGCATGACCCCTTCCCAGAACTGATCGCGACACGGAGATTGTGATGAAACGAAGCAAGTACGTTCAGCTCTCCCTGGCCGCGTCGGTCGCCATGGCGATCTCAGGCTGCGGGCCGACGGAAAAAACCTACGAGATACACAAGAAGTACAACTTCCAGTCCGTTCAGCAGTGCGCCGATGAAAAGCTTCCGGTCGACATCTGTTCTGACGCCTACATGAAGGCCATGGCCCAGCATCGAAGCATTGCGCCGGTGTACGACAACAAGGCCGATTGCGACGCCGACTTTGTTGCCGACTGGTGCCAGCAGGATTCCGCCGGCAAATTCATCCCCAAGCTCGGCGGTTTCGAACTGAGTGCCGATGGCGAAGTGACGCAATCCGAAGTAGACGCCGCCAAGTCCACATTGCCCGCGTCGGAAGCGGCTGCTGCGGGGTCGGGTTTCTCCGGCAGCAGCCTGCTGACGGGACTGTTGATCGGTAACATGCTCAGCAGCAACCGCAACAGCTACTACTCCGAGCCGGTCTACCGCTACCGCGACGATCGCGGCAGCTATTCGAACTCAACGCTCAGCCAGCGGGTATCGTCAGGTTCGACCTTCAACAGGTCCAATCAAGCGCGCTACGGCAGTAGCAGCAGTTACACCGACACCATCACCCGCAGCAAGCCGGTATCCGTAGCATCGTCCACCTCTCGCGGCGGTTTCGGCAGCCAGGCCAGTGCACGCAGTGGCTGGGGTGGCTCGGGCAAAAGTTCTGGTGGTTCGAGCAGCTGAGGAAACAGAGCCATGAAGAAAATCCTCTGCGCTGAGCGTCATGACTGGAAACAGACTGCCGAAAGTCTCGGCTTTCTGTTCCACACCATCGACGACGAACCCTATTGGGACGAGAGCGCGTATTACCAGTTCACGCTCAAGCAGATCGAAAACGATCTGGAAGACCCGACCACCGAGCTGCATCACATGTGCATGGACCTGGTGGCCCGCGTGGTGCAGAGCGAGGAATTGCTGGAGCGCCTGAGTATTCCCGCGCCGTTCTTCGATCTGGTTCGCACTTCATGGCTCGAAGGCCATCCGCACCTGTACGGACGCATGGACTTCTCTTACAACGGCACCGGGCCGGCCAAATTGCTGGAACTCAACTACGACACGCCGACCAGTCTGTATGAAGCAGCGGCGTTTCAGTGGGGCTGGCTGGAACAATGCATCGAACGCGGTCTGCTGCCCAAACATGCGGACCAGTTCAATAGCATCGATACCAAACTGCATCAGGCCTTTGCGCAACTGCAGCTCAAGCAGCCGTTCTATTTTGCGTCGATGAAAGGCTCGGTCGAAGACAAAGGCACCACCGACTACCTGCGTCTGATCGCGGAAAAAGTCGGTATCGAATCCCGCCACATCGACCTCGAAGACATTGGCCTCACCGCTGACGGACGCTTCGTCGACCTCGAAGATCGCTGGATTGCGCACCTGTTCAAGCTGCATGCCTGGGAGTTCATCTTCCACGAGCCGTTTGGCGCTGCAATCGCCCAGAGCGACACGCAGTTTTTTGAGCCGGCCTGGAAATCGATCATCTCCAACAAAGGCATCCTGCCGTTGCTGTGGGAATTTAACAAAGGTCACCCGAACCTGCTCGCGGCGCACGTGGATACCGACCCGAACAAAGCGGTGCCGAAAGGCTGGGTGCGCAAGCCCTACTTCTCCCGGGAAGGCGCCAACATCGAGTTGCAAACTGCCGACGGTCTGATCGTGAAAGAGGACGGCCCCTACACGGATGCGCCGTTTATCCTTCAGGAGTTTGCCCCTCTGCCGCAATTTGGCGACAGCTTCACGCTAGTGGGTTCGTGGGTGATTGGCGACCAGGCGGCCGGCATCGGCGTGCGCGAAGACAACAGCCTGATCACCAAGGATTCGAGCCGGTTTCTGCCGCACCTGATTCTTGATTGATCGAACCATCGTCCACAAAAAAGTCCCGATGCCGCGCATCGGGCTTTAGGGTGAAACAGGGACAAACCAGGCACAGGACGAGACTTACGACTGAAAAGCCGGATAATGGCGGCCAATTCGTCTATCCCGTTATTCTGGTAATCCCCCCATGGAAATCAAGGTCAACTTTCTCGACAACCTTCGGCTTGAAGCAAAGTTCGATGACTTCACGGTGGTGGCCGATCAACCTATCCGCTACAAGGGCGATGGCTCGGCACCGGGCCCGTTCGATTACTTCCTGGCTTCATCAGCTTTGTGCGCGGCGTATTTCGTGAAGCTGTACTGCGACACTCGCAGTATTCCCACCGAGAACATCCGCCTGTCGCAGAACAACATTGTTGATCCGGAAAACCGCTACAACCAGATTTTCAAGATTCAGGTCGAACTGCCTGCGGATATCTCCGACAAGGATCGCCAGGGCATCCTGCGTTCCATCGACCGCTGCACCGTGAAAAAAGTGGTGCAAGCCGGTCCTGAGTTTGTCATCGAAGAAGTGGAAAACCTCGACGCCGACGCCCAGGCGTTGTTGATGCCGACGTCCAGTTCAGAGGCGAGCACCTTTATTGCCGGCAAGGACCTGCCGCTGGAGCAAACCATCGCCAACATGTCAGCCATTCTGGCGGACCTGGGCATGAAGATTGAAATCGCTTCGTGGCGCAATATCGTGCCCAACGTATGGTCGCTGCACATCCGCGACGCGCACTCGCCGATGTGTTTCACCAACGGCAAAGGCGCGACCAAGGAAGGCGCATTGGCGTCGGCGCTGGGCGAGTTTATCGAGCGTCTGAACTGCAACTTCTTCTACAACGACCAGTTCTGGGGCGAAGACATCGCCAATGCGCCGTTTGTGCACTACCCGGACGAACGCTGGTTCAAGCCTGGCCGTAAAGATGCACTGCCGAGCGAAATCCTCGACGAGTACTGCCTGAAGATTTACAACCGCGAAGGCGAGCTGCGTGGCTCCCACCTGATCGACACCAACTCGGGTAATGAAGAACGCGGCATCTGCTCGCTGCCGTTCGTGCGTCAGTCGGACGGCGAAGTCGTGTATTTCCCGTCCAACCTGATCGAAAACCTGTTCCTGAGTAACGGCATGAGTGCCGGTAACACGCTGGCCGAAGCCCAGGTGCAGTGCCTGTCGGAGATATTCGAGCGTGCGGTAAAACGCGAAATCATCGAAGGCGAATTTGCACTGCCGGACGTGCCGGCCGACGTGCTGGCGAAGTATCCCGGGATACTGGCCGGTATTCAGGCGCTGGAAGAACAAGGGTTCCCGGTGTTGGTGAAGGATGCGTCCCTGGGTGGTGAGTTCCCGGTGATGTGCGTTACGTTGATGAACCCGCGTACCGGCGGTGTGTTCGCCTCGTTCGGCGCGCACCCGAGCCTGGAAGTGGCGCTGGAACGCAGCCTCACCGAATTGTTGCAGGGCCGCAGCTTCGAAGGCCTCAACGACTTGCCGCAACCGACGTTTGAAGGCCATGCGGTGACCGAGCCGAATAACTTCGTCGAGCACTTCATCGACTCCAGCGGCGTGGTGTCGTGGCGCTTCTTCAGCTCCAAATCCGATTACGAATTTGTGGAGTGGGACTTCTCCGGCCAGGGTGAAAACTCGAATGCCGAGGAAGCTGCAACCTTGTTCGGCATTCTCAAAGACATGGGCAAAGAAGTGTACATGGCGGTCTACGAGCATATCGGCGCGAAGGCCTGCCGCATCCTGGTGCCGGACTATTCGGAAATCTATCCCGCCGACGATCTGATCTGGGATAACACCAACAAAGCGCTGTTCTTCCGCGCCGACATCCTGAACCTGCATCGCCTGGACGACGACGAACTGCAAGCGCTGGTTGAGCGTCTGGTGGAAAGTGAGCTGGACGACTACACCGACATCACCTCGTTGATCGGCATCGAATTTGATGACAACACGGCGTGGGGTCAGCTGACGATCCTGGAGTTGAAACTGCTGATTTATCTCGCCTTGCAGCAATATGAAGAGGCGAAAGAAGCGGTGGAAATGTTCCTGCAGTACAACGACAACACGGTTGAGCGCGGCTTGTTCTACCAAGCGGTCAATGTGGTGCTGGAGATGAAGCTGGACGAAGACCTGGAGCTGGAAGACTACGAAGCCAATTTCCGCCGGATGTTTGGCAGCGAGCGCACGGATGCAGCGATCGGCTCGGTGGACGGCAGCGTACGCTTCCATGGCTTGGCGCCAACCAGCATGAAATTGGAAGGGCTCGACCGGCACCTGCGGTTGATCGAGAGCTACAAGAAACTGCACTCGGCCCGGGCCAATGTGACCGCTTTAACCCGTTAAACGACGCCAACAAAAAAGCGAAGCCAGATGAGTGGCTTCGCTTTTTTTGTTTACGGTTCTGAAAAAGCTATTGATCTAGAACGGGATATCGTCATCAAAGCTGTCGAAATCCGGAGCCGGTTGCGGCGCTGCCTGCTGTGGAGGCGGAGCCTGACGCGACTGCTGCGGTGCCGACTGCTGCGGACGCGGAGCCTGTTGGCGTGGGGCTGGAGCGGACTGCTGGTAGTTATTGCCCCCGCCTTGTTGGTCGCCCTGTTGTGGACGGCCGCCGAGCAGTTGCATGGTGCCTTGCATGTCGACCACGATTTCGGTGGTGTAACGCTTGATACCGTCTTTTTCCCACTCGCGGGTTTGCAGCTTGCCTTCGATGTAGACCTGCGAACCCTTACGCAGGTATTCGCCGGCGATTTCGGCAACCTTGCCGAACATCGATACACGGTGCCATTCGGTCTTCTCGACCTTCTGACCGGTTTGCTTGTCGGTCCATTGTTCGCTGGTCGCCAGACTCAGGTTGGTCACGGCGTTACCGTTAGGCAAGTAGCGAACTTCGGGATCCTGGCCGCAAGTACCGACCAATATGACTTTGTTAACCCCACGGGCCATAACGTTCTCCTAGGCTACGCACGCTGCCTCGGGCGGGTTGTTCACCAGGCGCTCGAGGGTGGTGCGATCCAATAGTTCTGTGTCCAATTTGATGTAAATCGCCGCTTCGTCTGCGACGATCACTGCATCTGTTACCCCTACGACGGCCTTCAGGCGCTCGACCAGACCCGCTTCGCGGATCGCCTCGGCCGACAACGGCAAGCGCAGGCTCGTCACGTAGGGAGGTTCGCGCATGGTAACAGCAAAGGCTAGCCAAAGTGCAGCCAGGCCGGCGCATCCAAGGAACACAACCGACAAACCGCCATGCTGGAAAAGCCAGCCGCCGAGGATGCCACCGAGCGCCGAGCCGAGGAACTGGCTGGTGGAATAAACCCCCATCGCAGTGCCTTTGCCGCCCGCCGGTGAAACCTTGCTGATCAGCGATGGCAAGGAAGCTTCCAGCAGATTGAACGCGGTAAAAAACACCACCGTGCCGATCACCAGGGCTCGCAAGCTGTCGCCGAACTGCCAGAAGAATAGCTCAGTGAGCATCAGCGTCGCGACGGCGCCCAATAAAACTCGTTTCATTTTGCGTTTCTTCTCGCCGTAAATGATGAACGGAATCATGGCGAAGAAGGAGATCAGCAGCGCGGTCAGGTAGACCCACCAGTGCTGCTCTTTGGGTAGCCCGGCTTTTTCGACCAAGGCCAGAGGCAATGCAACGAAGCTCGACATCAACATCGCATGTAACACAAAAATGCCCAGGTCTAGACGCAGCAGGTCTGGGTGCTTGAGTGTCGGCAGCAACGCCTGGCGTGCGACGCCGGATTCGCGGTGCTGCAATGGTCCTGTGGACTTCGGCACCATGAACATCACGATGACGATGCCGAACAGCGCCATGCCACCCGTGGCGAGGAACAAGCCGGACAGGCCAAAGGCGCGGGTCAGCAACGGCCCTACCACCATGGCGACGGCGAACGACAGACCGATCGTCATGCCGATCATGGCCATGGCTTTGGTCCGGTGCTGTTCGCGGGTCAAGTCTGACAGCAAGGCCATGACCGCCGCGGAAATCGCGCCGGCGCCTTGCAGGACGCGTCCGGCGATAACGCCCCAGATCGAATCGGCGTTGGCCGCCAGCACGCTGCCGAGGGCAAAGACGATCAGCCCCAGGTAAATCACCGGACGTCGGCCAATACGGTCGGAAATGATCCCGAACGGAATCTGGAAAAGCGCCTGGGTCAGGCCGTAAGCGCCAATCGCCAACCCGATAAGGGCCGGGGTCGCTCCCGCCAGATCCATCCCATAGGTCGCCAGTACCGGCAACACCATGAACATGCCAAGCATACGGAAGGCGAACACCAGGGCCAGACCGCTTGCTGCGCGGGTCTCACTGCCACTCATGCGTTCGCTGTGGGGATCGTGCATGGAAAAACCTCATGTGAACCGGCGGCGATTCTACCAGTCCCATCGATTGACGGGGTATATCGCGACGCTATGACGCGCATAGATGACGCAGTCTTCATGTAAGCCTGCGTACCCTGCATTTGATAGTGTGCATCCATCCAGTATTTGGCCGTATACTCCTACGTTTTCGACGCCCGCCGAGCGAGGCCACTTTGGACAAGATCCTGATTCGTGGGGCCCGAACCCACAACCTGAAGAACATCGACCTGACCCTGCCACGGGACAAACTGATCGTCATCACCGGCCTGTCCGGATCCGGCAAGTCTTCCCTGGCCTTCGACACGCTGTACGCCGAAGGCCAGCGCCGCTATGTCGAATCGCTGTCGGCCTACGCCCGGCAGTTCCTGTCGATGATGGAAAAGCCTGACGTCGACACCATCGAAGGCCTGTCGCCAGCGATTTCCATCGAGCAGAAGTCGACCTCGCATAACCCGCGTTCGACCGTCGGCACCATCACCGAAATCTACGACTACCTGCGCCTGCTCTACGCCCGCGTCGGTATTCCGCGCTGCCCGGATCACGATATTCCGCTGGAAGCCCAGACCGTCAGCCAGATGGTCGACCTGGTCCTCGCGCAACCGGAAGGCAGCAAACTGATGCTGCTGGCCCCGGTGATTCGCGAGCGCAAAGGCGAACATCTGTCGGTCTTCGAAGAACTGCGCGCCCAGGGATTTGTGCGTGCGCGGGTCAACGGCCGGCTTTGTGAGCTGGACGAGTTGCCGAAGCTGGATAAACAGAAGAAGCATTCGATTGATGTGGTGGTCGACCGTTTCAAGGTCCGCGCCGATCTGCAACAGCGCCTCGCCGAATCCTTCGAGACCGCGCTGAAATTGGCCGACGGTATTGCCCTGGTGGCGCCGATGGACGACGAGCCTGGCGAAGAGATCATCTTCTCCGCCCGCTTCGCCTGCCCGATCTGCGGCCACGCGATCAGCGAGCTGGAACCCAAGCTGTTCTCCTTCAACAACCCGGCCGGCGCCTGCCCGACGTGCGATGGCCTGGGGGTTAAACAGTTCTTCGACATCAAGCGATTGGTGAACGGCGAACTGACTCTGGCCGAAGGCGCGATACGCGGCTGGGACAGGCGAAACGTTTATTACTTCCAGATGCTCGGGTCGCTGGCGTCCCACTACAAGTTCAGCCTGGAAGTGCCGTTCAACGATCTGCCGGCCGATCAGCAGAAATTCATCCTGCACGGCAGCGGTTCGCAGAACGTCGACTTCAAGTACCTGAACGACCGTGGCGACATCGTAAAACGTTCGCACCCGTTCGAAGGCATCGTGCCGAACCTGGAACGCCGCTACCGCGAAACCGAGTCCGCCTCGGTACGTGAAGAGCTGGCCAAGTTCCTCAGTACCCAGCCTTGTCCGGACTGCCGTGGCACGCGTTTGCGTCGCGAAGCGCGGCACGTCTGGGTGGGCGAGAAGACTTTGCCGGCGGTGACCAATCTGCCGATTGGCGATGCTTGTGAATATTTCGGCGTGCTGAAGCTGACGGGCCGTCGCGGCGAAATTGCCGACAAGATTCTCAAGGAAATCCGCGAGCGTCTGCAGTTCCTGGTTAACGTTGGTCTTGATTATCTGTCGCTGGATCGCAGTGCCGACACCTTGTCCGGCGGCGAGGCCCAGCGTATTCGCCTGGCCAGTCAGATTGGTGCTGGTCTGGTGGGGGTTTTGTACATCCTCGATGAACCGTCGATTGGTCTGCACCAGCGGGACAACGACCGCTTGCTCGGCACCCTCAAGCACCTGCGCGACATCGGCAACACGGTGATTGTGGTCGAGCACGACGAAGATGCGATTCGTCTGGCGGACTACGTGGTCGACATCGGCCCTGGTGCTGGCGTACACGGTGGACATATTGTCGCCGAAGGTACGCCAGCCGAAGTCATGGCTCACCCGGACTCGCTGACCGGCAAGTACCTGTCGGGCCGCGTGAAGATTGCCGTGCCGGCCAAACGGACGCCGCGCAACAAAAAGATGACCCTGTCGCTCAAGGGCGCTCGCGGCAACAATCTGCGCAATGTCGACCTGGAAATTCCGCTGGGTCTGCTGACCTGCGTGACCGGTGTATCCGGCTCAGGCAAATCGACGCTGATCAACAACACCTTGTTCCCCTTGAGCGCCACGGCACTCAATGGTGCGACGACCCTTGAAGCTGCCGCTCACGACAGCATCAAGGGCCTGGAGCACCTGGACAAGGTTGTGGACATCGATCAGAGCCCGATCGGTCGGACGCCGCGTTCCAACCCGGCGACGTACACCGGACTGTTTACGCCGATTCGCGAACTGTTCGCCGGCGTGCCTGAGTCCCGTTCCCGTGGTTACGGCCCGGGGCGTTTTTCCTTCAACGTGAAGGGTGGACGTTGCGAGGCCTGTCAGGGCGATGGCCTGATCAAGGTGGAAATGCACTTCCTGCCGGACATCTATGTCCCGTGTGATGTCTGCAAGAGCAAGCGCTACAACCGCGAAACCCTGGAGATCAAGTACAAGGGCAAGAATATCCACGAAACCCTCGAGATGACTATCGAGGAAGCACGGGTGTTCTTCGACGCCGTTCCGGCCCTGGCGCGCAAGCTTCAGACGCTGATGGACGTCGGCCTGTCGTACATCAAGCTTGGCCAATCCGCGACGACGCTGTCCGGTGGTGAAGCGCAGCGGGTCAAACTGTCCCGCGAGCTGTCCAAGCGCGATACCGGCAAGACCCTGTACATCCTCGATGAGCCGACCACCGGTCTGCACTTCGCGGATATCCAGCAATTGCTCGATGTGCTGCATCGTCTGCGCGACCACGGCAACACCGTGGTGGTGATCGAGCACAACCTGGACGTGATCAAGACCGCTGACTGGCTGGTGGACCTGGGGCCGGAAGGCGGTTCCAAAGGTGGGCAGATCATTGCCGTCGGTACGCCTGAAGAAGTGTCGGAGATGAAGCAGTCGCACACCGGCTTCTACCTCAAGCCGCTGCTGGCTCGCGACAAGGCCTGATTCAGGCACATGAAAAAGCCCCTGTCACTTCATCAGTGACAGGGGCTTTTTTGTGTCCGGGGTTTTTTCCGGGAATCAGAACTGCGATTGCAGGTAATTCTCCAGACCGATCAACTTGATCAGACCCAACTGCTTCTCGAGCCAGTAGGTGTGATCTTCTTCGGTGTCGTTCAGCTGGATGCGCAGGATCTCGCGGCTTACGTAGTCCTTGTGCAGCTCGCAGAGCTCAATGCCTTTGCAGAGTGCGGCTCGGACTTTGTATTCCAGTCGCAGGTCGGCAGCGAGCATGTCAGGCACTGTGGTGCCCACATCCAGGTCGTCCGGACGCATGCGAGGCGTGCCTTCGAGCATCAGGATGCGACGCATCAAAGCGTCAGCGTGCTGCGCTTCTTCTTCCATCTCGTGGTTGATACGTTCGTAGAGCTCGGTGAAACCCCAGTCCTCGTACATCCGCGAATGGATGAAATATTGATCACGCGCCGCCAGTTCGCCGGTCAGCAACGTGTTGAGGTAATCGATTACGTCTGGGTGGCCTTGCATCGCCCTACATCTCCCTGCTTGAAAGTCTGTAGTTTGAACCAAGGAGACTGTTTGGTCACGCCGAATGCGCGATAAAAGCGAAGATATTCTGAGAAAAGTGGTTTAAATAACGCAAAAACCGCCCAAATGAGGGCGGTTCTGCTTCTCGTTTAGACTTAGTTAAGCTGTACGCCCAACGCCTTTGCGATTGCTTCTCCGTACGCCGGGTCAGCTTTGTAGAAGTGCTGCAACTGACGATCTACAACATCACCGGAAACTCCAGCCATTGCGCCGGCAATGTTGTTGATCAGCAGGGTTTTCTGCTCATCATTCATCAGGCGGAACAGTGCACCGGCGTGGCTGTAGTAATCAGTATCTTCGCGGTGATCGTAACGATCAGCCGCACCACTCAGGGCCAACGCAGGCTCGGCGTAACGAGGCGCTTGCTTTGGCGACTCTACGTAGCTGTTCGGCTCGTAGTTTGGCGCTGCACCACCGTTGCTGCCGAATGCCATGGAACCGTCGCGCTGATAGCTGTTGACCTGGTTCCGTGGAGCATTCACCGGCAGTTGCTGGTGGTTGGTGCCGACACGGTAGCGGTGGGCGTCGGCATAGGCGAACACACGTCCTTGCAGCATGCGATCCGGCGACAGGCCAACACCCGGAACCATGTTGCTCGGACCGAATGCCGCCTGCTCCACTTCAGCAAAGTAGTTCTGCGGATTGCGGTTGAGCTCCAATTCGCCCACTTCGATCAGCGGGAACTCTTTCTGCGACCAGGTCTTGGTCACGTCGAACGGGTTTTCGTAGTGCGCCGCAGCCTGGGCCTCGGTCATGATTTGGATGCACACGCGCCATTTCGGGAAGTCACCGCGCTCGATCGCGCCAAACAGATCCCGCTGAGCGTAATCCGGATCCGTGCCGGCCAGGCGCGCAGCCTCTGCCGGAGCAAGGTTCTTGATCCCTTGCTTGGTCTTGTAGTGCCATTTCACCCAGTGACGCTCACCCTTGGCGCTGATCAGACTGTAGGTGTGGCTGCCGAAGCCGTGCATGTGACGGTAGCCGTCAGGGATGCCTCGATCCGAGAACAGGATGGTGACCTGGTGTAGCGCCTCAGGAGAGTGCGACCAGAAGTCCCACATCATCTGTGCGCTTTTCAGGTTGCTTTGCGGCAAGCGTTTTTGGGTGTGGATGAAATCAGGAAATTTCAGTGGGTCGCGGATGAAGAACACCGGTGTGTTGTTGCCAACGATGTCCCAGTTGCCTTCTTCGGTGTAGAACTTGAGAGCGAAGCCGCGTGGGTCGCGTTCGGTATCAGCCGAACCGCGCTCGCCACCTACAGTGGAAAACCGCAGGAAGGTTGGGGTTTGTTTGCCAACGGACTCGAACAGCCTGGCGCTGGTGTATTCAGTGATGTCACGGGTAACGGTGAACGTGCCGTAAGCACCCGAGCCTTTGGCGTGTACGCGACGCTCAGGGATGTTTTCACGGTTGAAGTGGGCAAGCTTCTCGATCAGGTGAAAATCGTCGAGCAGCAGCGGACCACGAGGACCGGCGGAGCGGGAATTCTGGTTGTCGGCGACAGGAGCGCCACTGGCGGTCGTAAGCGTTTTGTTTTGGCTCATGCGATCTTCTTCCTCTGTCAGTTTTGGAACTGCCGGCTAATCGGCTTGGGACGGAGTATTGACCATTGATCAGGAAGGCTACAAATTCATTAATTTGCAGAGATCAATAGAAAAATACTACCAGCGAATCCCGTTCGCATCATGACGGCAGCAACCGCAGGGAAGCTTGTATAAACCGCGCGTTTCTTACAGGCACAAAAAACCGGGCACTAGGCCCGGTTCTTCGTTTCAGACTGACGTCTTACTCAGCGGATACAGCTTCACCGCCAACTGGACGATCAACCAACTCGACGTACGCCATAGGCGCGTTGTCGCCAGTGCGGAAGCCGCACTTGAGGATGCGCAGGTAGCCACCCTCACGGGTAGCGTAACGCTTGCCCAGGTCGTTGAAGAGCTTACCAACGATAGCTTTCGAACGAGTACGGTCGAAAGCCAGACGGCGGTTAGCCAGGCTGTCTGTCTTGGCCAAAGTGATCAGCGGCTCAGCAACGCGACGCAGTTCTTTAGCTTTCGGCAGTGTAGTTTTGATCAGCTCGTGCTCGAACAGCGACACTGCCATGTTTTGAAACATGGCCTTGCGGTGCGAGCTAGTGCGGCTCAGGTGACGACCACTTTTACGATGACGCATGGTTCATTCCTTACCAAACACAACGTTCGGTGATTACGACGATCAGGCAGTCGCCTTGTCGTCCTTCTTAAGACTTGCAGGCGGCCAGTTGTCGAGGCGCATGCCGAGGGACAGACCGCGGGAGGCCAGAACGTCCTTGATTTCAGTCAAGGATTTCTTGCCAAGGTTCGGAGTCTTCAACAGCTCTACTTCGGTACGCTGAATCAGGTCACCGATGTAGTAGATGTTTTCCGCCTTAAGGCAGTTAGCCGAACGTACAGTCAGTTCCAGATCGTCAACCGGGCGAAGCAGGATCGGATCGATCTCGTCTTCCTGCTCGACAACCACTGGCTCACTGTCACCTTTGAGATCGACGAACGCAGCCAACTGCTGTTGCAGGATGGTTGCAGCACGACGGATAGCCTCTTCAGGATCCAGGGTACCGTTGGTTTCCAGATCAATAACCAGCTTGTCCAGGTTAGTACGCTGCTCGACACGGGCGTTTTCCACCACGTATGCGATACGGCGAACCGGGCTGAACGAAGAGTCAAGCTGCAAGCGACCAATGCTGCGGCTTTCGTCTTCATCGCTCTGACGCGAGTCTGCCGGTTCATAACCACGACCACGAGCTACGGTGAGCTTCATGTTCAGGGCGCCGTTAGACGCCAGGTTAGCGATTACGTGATCGGGGTTAACGATCTCGACATCATGATCCAGCTGAATATCGGCAGCGGTAACCACCCCCGAACCCTTCTTCGACAAGGTCAGCGTAACTTCGTCACGGCCGTGCAGCTTGATAGCCAGACCTTTAAGGTTCAACAGGATTTCAATTACGTCTTCCTGTACACCTTCGATGGCGCTGTACTCGTGGAGCACACCGTCAATCTCGGCCTCGACTACTGCACAGCCGGGCATTGAGGACAACAAGATGCGTCGCAGCGCGTTGCCCAGGGTGTGGCCGAAACCACGCTCGAGAGGCTCGAGAGTGATCTTGGCGCGGGTTGGACTGACAACCTGCACATCAATATGGCGGGGTGTCAGGAACTCATTTACCGAAATCTGCATGGATGCACCTATTTTCTAGCCCTTACTTGGAGTAGAGCTCGACAATCAGGCTTTCGTTGATGTCGGCGGACAGATCACTGCGAGCAGGAACGTTCTTGAAAACGCCCGACTTCTTCTCAGTGTCTACTTCTACCCATTCTACGCGGCCACGTTGGGCACACAGATCGAGAGCTTGGACAATGCGAAGTTGGTTCTTTGCTTTCTCGCGAATCGCGACCACGTCACCAGCACGAACCTGGTACGACGGCACGTTTACGGTCTGACCGTTAACGCTTACGGATTTGTGCGATACCAGCTGACGGGATTCGGCACGAGTAGAGCCAAAACCCATACGGTATACAACGTTGTCCAGACGGCATTCGAGCAGTTGCAACAGGTTTTCGCCAGTTGCACCTTTCTTGCCAGCAGCTTCTTTGTAGTAGCCGCTGAATTGACGCTCGAGAACGCCGTAGATACGACGGACCTTCTGCTTTTCACGCAGTTGGGTGCCGTAATCGGACTGGCGACCGCGGCGTTGGCCGTGGATACCAGGTGCTGCTTCGATGTTGCACTTCGATTCGATCGCGCGCACGCCGCTCTTCAGAAAGAGATCGGTGCCTTCACGACGAGCGAGTTTGCATTTTGGACCAATGTAACGAGCCATTCTTTACAATCTCCTGGATTACACGCGGCGCTTCTTCGGCGGACGGCACCCGTTGTGCGGGATTGGCGTCACGTCGGTGATGCTGGCGATCTTGTAGCCACAGCCGTTCAAAGCGCGGACTGCGGATTCACGACCTGGGCCTGGACCTTTGACGTTTACGTCGAGGTTTTTCAGGCCGTATTCCAGCGCAGCTTGACCAGCACGTTCAGCAGCTACTTGAGCAGCAAACGGGGTGGACTTGCGGGAACCGCGGAAACCCGAACCACCGGAGGTAGCCCAAGAAAGCGCGTTACCTTGACGGTCGGTGATGGTCACGATTGTGTTGTTAAACGACGCGTGGATGTGGGCGATGCCATCAACCACTGTCTTTTTAACTTTTTTACGAGGACGAGCAGCAGGTTTAGCCATGATTAATTTCCTGTCGATTCGCTGGGGCGATTACTTGCGGATCGGCTTACGCGGACCTTTACGGGTACGCGCGTTAGTCTTGGTACGCTGACCGCGCACTGGAAGACCACGACGATGACGCAGACCGCGATAGCAACCGAGGTCCATCAAACGCTTGATTTTCATGTTGATTTCGCGACGCAGGTCACCTTCAGTGGTGAACTTCGCCACTTCGCCACGCAGCTGTTCAATCTGCTCGTCGCTCAGATCTTTGATCTTTGCGGCTGGGTTTACCCCAGTCACTGCACAAATCTTCTGTGCAGTAGTGCGACCAACACCATAGATGTAGGTCAGCGAGATAACAGTATGCTTGTTATCTGGAATGTTAACGCCTGCAATACGGGCCATTCAGTGGGACTCCAATTGACAGCTACCTACGCCCCGGAAGCCAAGAAATAGGGCGCGAGATAATATCGCTGTAATAACAAATAATCAACCCGGCAGCGCACTAGCTGCCGGGCTTGAAGCACAATCACACTCAGCCTTGGCGCTGTTTGTGACGCGGTTCCGCGCTGCAAATTACTCGAACAACACCTTCGCGGCGAATAATCTTGCAGTTACGGCACAGCTTTTTCACCGATGCACGAACTTTCATCACCAACTCCTCGAACCTTATGGGTACTCAGCGCAACATGCCGCTGCCGTAACCCTTCAGGTTGGCTTTCTTCATCAGGGATTCGTACTGGTGCGAAACGAGGTGCGATTGTACTTGGGACATGAAGTCCATCACAACCACGACGACGATCAGCAACGAGGTCCCGCCAAGGTAGAACGGTACGTTTGCCGCAACCACCAGGAACTGGGGCAACAGACACACGGCCGTCATGTAAAGAGCACCGAACATGGTCAAACGAGTCAGAACGCCATCAATGTAGCGCGCAGACTGCTCGCCTGGACGGATGCCCGGAATAAAGGCACCGGACTTCTTCAGGTTTTCCGCTACGTCTTTCGGATTGAACATCAACGCCGTATAGAAGAAGCAGAAGAAAATAATCCCTGCACTAAACAGCAGAATATTCAACGGCTGACCAGGAGCGATCGACTGCGAGATGTCCTGCAACCAGCCCATACCTTCAGACTGACCGAACCAGGCACCCAACGAAGCCGGGAACAGCAAAATGCTGCTCGCGAAAATAGCCGGAATAACACCGGCCATGTTCACCTTCAGCGGCAAGTGGCTAGTCTGCGCAGCAAAGACCTTGCGGCCCTGCTGACGCTTGGCGTAGTGAACAGCAATACGACGCTGACCACGCTCAATGAACACCACGAAACCGATAATCGCTACTGCCAGCAAACCGATGGCAACCAGGGCGAAAATGTTGATATCACCCTGACGCGCAGACTCGAAAGACTGCCCGATCGCTCTCGGAAGACCGGCGACGATACCCGAAAAAATCAACATCGAGATACCGTTGCCAACACCACGCTCAGTAATCTGCTCACCCAGCCACATCATGAACATCGCACCAGCCACAAAAGTGGATACCGCGACGAAATGGAAGCCAAAGTCACCAGTGAACGCAACGCCCTGCCCCGCCAGACCAATGGACATGCCAATAGCCTGGACGAGAGCGAGGACGACAGTGCCGTAGCGGGTGTACTGGCTGATCTTGCGACGGCCAGCTTCACCTTCCTTCTTCAACTGTTCCAGCTGCGGGCTAACGGCGGTCATCAGCTGCATGATGATCGATGCCGAAATGTACGGCATGATCCCCAGTGCAAAGATGCTCATCCGTTCCAGCGCGCCGCCGGAAAACATGTTGAACAAGCTAAGAATGGTCCCCTCATTCTGTCGAAACAGGTCCGCGAGTCGGTCCGGGTTAATACCTGGAACCGGGATGTGTGCGCCTATTCGGTAGACGATAATCGCCAGGAACAGAAAACGCAGACGAGCCCAGAGTTCAGACATACCGCCTTTGCCGAGCGCAGAGAGAGCACCTTGCTTAGCCATTTATTCCTCGAACTTGCCGCCAGCTGCTTCGATAGCCGCACGCGCACCTTTGGTGGCGCCGATTCCCTTTCCGATGGTAACAGCGCGAGTAACTTCGCCGGACAGCATGATTTTCACACGCTGTACGTTGACGTTAATCACGTTGGCATCTTTCAGGGACTGCACGGTGACGATGTCGCCTTCCACTTTGGCCAGCTCGGACAGACGCACTTCTGCGCGGTCCATGGCTTTCAGGGAAACGAAACCGAATTTCGGCAGGCGACGATGCAGCGGCTGTTGACCGCCTTCAAAGCCTGGAGCAATGGTGCCACCGGAGCGGGAGGACTGACCTTTGTGGCCACGGCCACCGGTCTTGCCCAAACCACTACCGATACCACGGCCCGGACGATGCTTTTCGCGACGGGAACCCGGCGCTGGACTCAGATCATTGAGTTTCATCGATTAACCCTCGACACGCAGCATGTAGTAAGCCTTGTTGATCATCCCGCGATTCTCGGGAGTATCAAGTACCTCTACAGTGTGACCGATGCGACGCAGACCCAGACCCTTAACGCACAGTTTGTGGTTAGGGATGCGGCCGGTCATGCTTTTGATCAGCGTAACTTTAACGGTAGCCATGATCAGAAGATCTCCTTGACACTTTTGCCACGCTTAGCGGCAATGGATTCAGGAGACTGCATAGCTTTCAAACCTTTGAAAGTGGCGTGAACCACGTTTACCGGGTTAGTCGAGCCGTAGCACTTGGCCAGAACGTTCTGAACGCCAGCAACTTCGAGGACAGCACGCATAGCGCCGCCAGCGATGATACCGGTACCTTCAGAAGCAGGCTGCATGTACACCTTCGAAGCGCCGTGACCGGACTTCATTGCGTACTGCAGAGTAGTGCCGTTCAGATCAACTTGGATCATGTTGCGGCGAGCAGCTTCCATTGCCTTCTGGATCGCGGCAGGCACTTCACGTGACTTGCCACGGCCGAAGCCAACACGCCCTTTACCATCACCAACCACGGTCAACGCGGTGAAAGTGAAGATACGGCCGCCTTTAACGGTTTTGGCTACGCGGTTAACTTGAACCAGCTTCTCAATGTAGCCTTCGTCGCGCTTTTGGTCGTTATTTGACATAACTTAGAACTCCAGCCCAGCTTCACGAGCAGCATCAGCCAGCGCCTTGACGCGGCCGTGGTACTTGAAGCCAGAGCGGTCGAAAGCCACCTGCGAGACGCCAGCGGCTTTAGCACGCGTAGCGACCAGCTGGCCAACCTTAGTGGCCGCGTCGATGTTGCCAGTGGCGCCATCACGCAGTTCTTTATCCAAAGTCGAGGCAGATGCCAGGACTTTGTTGCCGTCGGCCGAAATGACCTGGGCGTAGATGTGCTGCGACGAGCGGAACACGCAGAGACGCACGACTTCGAGTTCGTGCATTTTCAGGCGTGCTTTGCGAGCGCGACGCAGTCGAGTAACTTTTTTGTCGGTCATTTGCTATGCCCTACTTCTTCTTGGCTTCTTTACGACGGACGACTTCGTCCGCGTAGCGCACACCTTTGCCTTTGTACGGCTCTGGTGGACGGAAGTCGCGGATCTCGGCGGCCACTTGACCTACCAGCTGCTTATCGATACCCCGGATCAGGATGTCGGTTTGGCTAGGAGTCTCAGCGGTGATGCCTTCCGGCAGTTCATAATCCACTGGATGCGAGAAGCCAAGAGCCAGGTTCAGCACTGTGCCTTTTGCTTGCGCTTTGTAACCAACACCGACCAGCTGGAGCTTACGCTCGAAGCCTTGGCTTACGCCTTGGACCATGTTGTTTACCAACGCACGAGTGGTACCAGCCATTGCGCGAGTTTGTTGATCGCCATTGCGAGCAGCGAAACGCAGCTCACCAGCTTCTTCAACGATCTCAACGGACGAATGGATGTTCAGTTCGAGAGTGCCCTTGGCACCCTTCACCGAAAGCTGTTGGCCTGCGAATTTTACTTCGACACCGGCTGGCAGCTTAACGGGGTTCTTAGCGACGCGTGACATGCTTATCCCCCCTTAGAACACAGTGCAAAGAACTTCGCCGCCGACACCGGCAGCGCGCGCAGCACGATCCGTCATCACACCTTTGTTGGTGGAGACGATAGACACACCGAGACCGCCACGAACTTTTGGCAGATCATCGACGGACTTGTACTGACGCAGGCCTGGACGGCTAACGCGCTTCACTTCTTCGATGACCGGACGGCCTTCGAAGTACTTCAGCTCGATGGACAGCAGTGGTTTGATTTCGCTGCTGATCTGATAACCCGCAATGTAACCTTCGTCCTTCAGGACTTTGGCAACAGCTACCTTCAAAGTAGAAGATGGCATGCTTACGACGGACTTTTCAGCCATCTGGGCATTACGGATTCGAGTTAGCATGTCCGCTAACGGGTCCTGCATACTCATGGGCTAGACGCTCCTAATACAAAAAAATTAGCCTTGCGGCTACTACTTGTCGCCGAGCTCATCCATGCGGAAAAAGCACGGGCTCAGGCGAGCCGGGTATTCTAGACACACCCCACAAATGAATCAAGCCCCAATAGGGGCTTGATTCAAGTTCAAGGTCACCGATGGTCAGGATCTTGCGATCCCGAGCACCGAGACTTTGATAGTGCTTACCAGCTGGCTTTAACCAGACCAGGTACGTCACCACGCATTGCAGCTTCACGCAGTTTGTTACGGCCGAGGCCGAACTTGCGGTAAACGCCGTGTGGACGACCGGTCAGGCGGCAGCGGTTACGCATGCGCGAAGCGCTTGCGTCACGTGGCTGCTTCTGCAGAGCTACTGTAGCTTCCCAACGCGCTTCTGGACTTGCGTTCAGATCAACGATGATAGCTTTCAGTGCTGCACGCTTTTTGGCGTACTTGGCAACCGTGAGCTGACGTTTCAGCTCGCGGTTTTTCATGCTCATCTTGGCCATTTTCCTACTCCAATCAGTTGCGGAACGGGAATTTGAAAGCACGCAGCAGCGCGCGACCTTCATCATCGTTCTTGGCAGTGGTGGTCAGGGTAATGTCCAGACCGCGGAGAGCATCGATCTTGTCGTAGTCGATTTCCGGGAAGATGATCTGCTCTTTTACGCCCATGCTGTAGTTACCACGACCATCGAAGGACTTGGCATTCAGGCCGCGGAAGTCGCGAACCCGAGGCAGGGAGATCGACAGCAGACGATCCAGGAACTCGTACATACGCTCACGGCGCAGAGTCACTTTGACGCCGATCGGCCAACCTTCACGGACTTTAAAGCCAGCGATGGATTTCCGAGCGTAAGTCACAACGACTTTCTGACCGGTGATCTTTTCCAGGTCGGCAACAGCGTGCTCGATGACTTTTTTGTCACCGACCGCTTCGCCCAGACCCATGTTCAGGGTGATCTTTGTAACGCGTGGAACTTCCATCACGTTCGAAAGCTTAAGTTCTTCCTTAAGCTTCGGTGCGATTTCCTTCCAGTAAATCTCTTTTAGTCGTGCCATGGTCTTCTACCTAGCAGTGTTCAAGCATCAACCGCTTTTTGGGTCGACTTGAAGACACGAATTTTCTTGCCGTCTTCTACTTTGAAACCAACGCGGTCAGCCTTGTTGGTTTCGCCGTTGAAAATGGCGACGTTAGAAGCGTCCAGTGGAGCTTCTTTTTCGACGATACCGCCTTGTACGCCCGACATCGGGTTAGGCTTGGTATGACGCTTAACCAGGTTCAGACCACCAATAACCAGACGGTTATTAGCGAGAACCTTAAGCACCTTACCGCGCTTACCTTTGTCTTTGCCGGCGATCACGATGATCTCGTCGTCACGACGAATCTTTTGCATGTCGGATCTCCTTACAGCACTTCTGGGGCGAGCGAGACGATCTTCATGAACTTCTCAGTACGAAGTTCACGGGTCACTGGCCCAAAGATACGGGTGCCGATCGGCTCTTGCTTGTTGTTCAGAAGAACAGCAGCGTTGCCATCAAAGCGGATAATGGAGCCATCAGCACGACGTACGCCGTGACGAGTGCGGACTACAACAGCAGTCATCACTTGGCCTTTTTTCACTTTACCGCGAGGAATTGCTTCCTTCACGGTAACTTTGATGATGTCACCGATACCAGCGTAACGACGATGGGAGCCACCCAGCACCTTGATGCACATAACACGGCGAGCGCCAGAGTTATCGGCCACATCGAGCATGGATTGAGTCTGAATCATATAATTTCTCCGACCCCTAGTCCTTAGACTTCCACAGCGCGTTCGAGAACATCAACCAGCGCCCAAGACTTAGTCTTGGCCAAAGGACGAGTTTCACGAATAGTGACTTTGTCGCCGATGTGGCACTGATTGGTTTCGTCGTGCGCGTGCAGCTTAGTCGAACGCTTAACGTATTTACCGTAGATCGGGTGCTTTACGCGACGCTCGATCAGAACGGTGATGGTCTTGTCCATTTTGTCGCTGACAACACGGCCAGTCAGCGTACGGACGGTTTTTTCGGCTTCAGCCATGATTACTTACCTGCCTGCTGTTTGAGCACAGTCTTCACGCGAGCGATGTCACGCTTAACTTGCCGGAGCAGGTGAGACTGCCCCAACTGGCCAGTTGCTTTCTGCATGCGCAGATTGAACTGGTCGCGCAGCAGGCCGAGCAGTTGCTCGTTAAGCTGCGGCGCGTCTTTTTCACGAAGTTCATTCGCTTTCATCACATCACCGTCCGTTTAACAAAGGCGGTGGCGAGCGGCAGCTTTGCAGCAGCCAGGGCAAAAGCCTCACGCGCCAGCTCTTCAGTTACACCCTCGATTTCATACAGGACTTTACCTGGCTGAATCTGGGCAACCCAGTACTCCACACTACCCTTACCTTTACCCATCCGAACTTCGAGTGGCTTTTTGGAAATAGGCTTGTCCGGGAATACACGGATCCAGATCTTGCCGCCACGTTTAACGTGACGGGTCAGAGCACGACGCGCTGACTCGATCTGACGAGCGGTGAGACGACCACGAGCTACAGACTTCAGCGCGAACTCGCCGAAGCTGACTTTGCTACCGCGCTGAGCCAGACCACGGTTGTGGCCTGTCATCTGCTTGCGGAACTTCGTACGCTTTGGTTGCAACATTTGGCGTACCCCTTACTTAGCAGCTTTTTTACGAGGCGCTGGTGCTTGTGGTTTCAGTTCTTCTTGGCGACCACCAATTACTTCGCCTTTGAAGATCCAAACCTTTACACCGATCACACCGTAAGTGGTGTGAGCTTCGTAGTTGGCATAGTCGATGTCGGCACGCAGGGTGTGCAGTGGCACACGACCTTCGCGATACCATTCAGTACGTGCGATTTCAGCACCGCCGAGACGACCGCTCACTTGGATTTTGATGCCTTTGGCACCAATGCGCATGGCGTTCTGAACAGCGCGCTTCATAGCGCGACGGAACATTACGCGACGCTCCAGCTGCTGAGCTACGCTCTGCGCAACCAGCATACCGTCAAGCTCCGGCTTGCGGATCTCTTCGATATTGATGTGCACAGGCACACCCATTTGCTTGGTCAGGTCCTGACGCAGTTTCTCAACATCTTCACCTTTCTTCCCGATAACGATACCCGGGCGAGCGGTGTGGATGGTGATACGTGCAGTTTGAGCCGGACGATGGATATCGATACGGCTTACGGACGCGCTTTTTAGTTTGTCTTGGAGATACTCGCGCACCTTCAGATCAGCGAACAAATAGTCCGCATAAGTCCGACCGTCTGCGTACCAGACGGAGGTGTGCTCCTTGACGATTCCCAGGCGAATGCCAATGGGATGTACTTTCTGACCCATCTCTTCGACTCCGTTACTTGTCAGCAACCTTGACAGTGATATGGCAAGACCGCTTGACGATGCGATCAGCACGGCCTTTGGCACGTGGCATGATTCGCTTCAGCGAACGCCCTTCGTTGACGAAAACGGTGCTGACTTTAAGGTCATCAACGTCTGCGCCTTCGTTATGCTCGGCGTTGGCTACGGCCGACTCCAGCACTTTCTTCATGATCTCGGCGGCTTTCTTACTGCTGAAAGCCAACAGGTTGAGCGCTTCGCCCACCTTCTTCCCGCGGATCTGGTCGGCGACCAAGCGGGCTTTCTGGGCGGAGATTCGAGCGCCCGACAACTTAGCGGCTACTTCCATCGTTCCTTACCCCTTAACGCTTGGCTTTCTTGTCTGCCACGTGCCCACGATATGTGCGGGTACCGGCAAACTCGCCTAGTTTGTGGCCGACCATGTCTTCGTTCACGAGAACTGGAACATGTTGACGACCGTTATGCACTGCAATGGTCAAACCGACCATTTGTGGCAGGATCATCGAACGACGCGACCAGGTCTTAACTGGTTTGCGATCGTTCTTTTCCGCCGCCACTTCGATCTTCTTCAGTAGGTGAAGATCAATAAAAGGACCTTTTTTCAGAGAACGTGGCACTGTCGTATCCCTCTATTTACTTGCGACGACGGACGATCATTTTGTCGGTACGCTTATTACCACGAGTCTTCGCGCCCTTAGTCGGGAAGCCCCATGGCGATACCGGATGACGACCACCAGAGGTACGACCTTCACCACCACCATGTGGGTGGTCAACCGGGTTCATGGCAACACCACGAACGGTTGGGCGAACGCCACGCCAGCGTTTGGCACCAGCTTTACCCAGCGAACGCAGGCTGTGCTCGGAGTTCGAGACTTCACCCAGGGTCGCGCGGCATTCAGCCAGCACTTTACGCATCTCACCAGAACGCAGACGCAGGGTCACGTAGACACCTTCACGAGCGATCAGCTGAGCCGAAGCACCAGCGGAACGAGCGATTTGCGCGCCTTTACCTGGCTTCAATTCGATGCCGTGTACGGTGCTACCAACTGGAATGTTACGCAGTTGCAGAGCGTTGCCCGGCTTGATCGGTGCCAGAGCACCTGCGATCAGCTGGTCACCAGCACTCACGCCTTTAGGGGCGATGATGTAGCGACGCTCGCCATCTGCGTACAGCAGCAGAGCGATGTGAGCAGTACGGTTTGGATCGTATTCAATACGCTCGACAGTGGCAGAGATGCCATCTTTGTCGTTGCGACGGAAATCGACCAGACGATAATGCTGCTTATGGCCACCACCGATGTGACGAGTGGTAATGCGACCATTGTTGTTACGACCACCAGTCTTCGATTTTTTCTCGAGCAGCGGTGCGTGAGGAGCGCCTTTATGCAGCTCCTGGTTGACCACCTTGACCACAAAACGGCGGCCAGGGGAAGTCGGTTTGCATTTAACGATTGCCATGATGCACCCCTTCCTTACTCAGCACTGCTGCTGAAATCGAGATCTTGGCCTGGCTGAAGGGAGATAACTGCCTTCTTCCAGTCATTACGCTTGCCCAGACCGCGAGCAGTGCGCTTGCTCTTACCCAGAACATTCAGGGTAGTAACACGCTCTACTTTCACGCTGAACAGGCTTTCGACGGCCTTCTTGATTTCCAGCTTGGTTGCGTCAGTTGCAACCTTGAAAACGAACTGGCCTTTCTTGTCAGCCAGAACCGTAGCCTTTTCGGAAACGTGCGGGCCAAGCAGAACTTTAAATACGCGTTCCTGGTTCATCCCAGCAGCTCCTCGAATTTCTTCACGGCCGACACGGTGATCAACACCTTGTCGTATGCGATCAGACTAACTGGATCGGAACCCTGAACGTCACGTACATCAACGTGTGGCAGGTTACGAGCAGCCAGGTACAGGTTCTGATCAACTACTTCGGACACGATCAAGACGTCAGTCAGGCCCATGCCGGTCAGTTTGTTCAGCAGATCTTTGGTCTTCGGTGCATCAACAGCGAAGTCCTGAACCACAACCAGACGATCAGTACGCACCAGCTCAGCAAGGATGGAACGCATTGCTGCGCGATACATCTTCTTGTTCAGCTTCTGGGTGTGATCCTGAGGACGAGCTGCGAAAGTGGTACCGCCGCCACGCCAGATTGGGCTACGGATAGTACCGGCACGAGCACGGCCAGTACCTTTCTGACGCCAAGGGCGCTTACCGCCACCACGAACGTCGGAACGGGTCTTTTGCTGCTTGCTACCTTGACGGCCGCCAGCCATGTAGGCCACGACTGCTTGGTGAACCAGCGTCTCGTTGAATTCGCCGCCAAATGTCAGTTCGGAAACTTCGATCGCTTGAGCGTCATTTACATTTAATTGCATGTCAGCTTCCCCTTAACCGCGAGCCTTGGCTGCTGGACGTACAACCAAGTTGCCGCCAGTAGCGCCAGGAACAGCACCCTTGACCAACAACAGATTGCGTTCAGCGTCCACGCGCACTACTTCCAGGGACTGCACGGTCACGCGCTCAGCGCCCATATGACCGGACATTTTTTTGCCCTTGAATACACGACCAGGAGTCTGGCACTGGCCGATAGAGCCTGGAACGCGGTGGGACACGGAGTTACCGTGGGTATTATCTTGCCCGCGGAAGTTCCAACGCTTGATCGTACCCTGGAAGCCTTTACCTTTGGACTGACCGGTTACATCAACCAGTTGACCAGCAGCGAAGATTTCAGCGTTGATCAGATCGCCGGCCTGGTACTCGCCTTCTTCAAGACGGAATTCCATTACGGTACGACCAGCGGCTACGTTCGCCTTAGCGAAGTGACCAGCTTGAGCAGCTGTAACACGCGAAGCACGACGCTCGCCTACAGTGACTTGCACTGCACGATAGCCATCGGTCTCTTCAGTTTTGAACTGGGTGACGCGATTCGGTTCGATCTCAATGACCGTGACCGGAATGGAGACACCTTCTTCGGTGAAAATACGGGTCATACCGCATTTACGACCGACTACACCAATAGTCATGTTGTAAACCTCATGAGTGTACGGGGCTTTCACCCGCTATGGCCGCCCATTTCAGAGCGTTACACGACTAAGACCGAGTCTTAGCCGAGGCTGATCTGCACTTCCACACCGGCCGCAAGATCAAGCTTCATAAGAGCATCAACGGTTTTATCCGTTGGCTGGACGATGTCCAGTACGCGCTTATGAGTACGGATCTCGTACTGGTCACGCGCGTCTTTGTTGACGTGCGGGGAGACCAGAACGGTGAACCGCTCTTTACGGGTAGGCAGTGGAATTGGACCACGCACTTGAGCACCAGTACGTTTCGCGGTTTCCACGATTTCCTGGGTGGATTGGTCGATCAGGCGATGGTCAAAAGCCTTCAACCTGATACGGATTTGCTGATTTTGCATTGGATTTCAGACTCCGGCTGCTATTCCCACCGAGCGCAATACGCCCGTTAAAAGGAGGCGCAATTCTATAGACGGGTTTCTACAGTGTCAACCCAATAAAAAAGCCCCCGCTAGGCGGGGGCTTTTTCAAGTCATCACTTATTAAGCGATGATTTTGGCTACGACGCCAGCGCCGACGGTACGACCGCCTTCACGAATAGCGAAACGCAGACCATCTTCCATTGCGATGGTTTTGATCAGGGTGACAACCATTTTGATGTTGTCGCCTGGCATTACCATTTCAACGCCTTCCGGCAGTTCGCAGTTACCGGTCACGTCAGTGGTCCGGAAGTAGAACTGTGGACGGTAGCCTTTGAAGAACGGAGTGTGGCGACCGCCTTCTTCTTTGCTCAACACGTACACTTCAGCTTCGAAGGTAGTGTGCGGCTTAACCGAACCTGGCTTGACCAGAACCTGGCCACGCTCAACGTCGTCACGCTTGGTGCCGCGCAGCAGCACGCCGCAGTTCTCGCCAGCACGACCTTCGTCGAGCAGCTTACGGAACATTTCAACACCGGTGCAGGTGGTGACGGTAGTGTCACGCAGACCAACGATTTCCAGTGGATCCTGAACCTTGACGATACCGCGCTCGATACGGCCAGTTACAACAGTACCGCGACCGGAGATCGAGAATACGTCTTCGATTGGCATCAGGAACGGCTTGTCGATAACACGGACTGGATCTGGGATGTAGCTGTCCAGAGTCTCAACCAGCTTACGAACGGCAGTGGTGCCCATTTCGTTGTCGTCTTGGCCGTTCAGAGCCATCAGAGCCGAACCGATGATGATCGGAGTGTCGTCACCTGGGAAGTCGTAAGTGCTCAGCAGATCGCGCACTTCCATCTCAACCAGTTCCAGCAGCTCAGCGTCGTCAACCATGTCAGCCTTGTTCAGGAAGACAACGATGTACGGAACGCCAACCTGACGGGACAACAGGATGTGCTCACGGGTTTGTGGCATCGGACCATCAGCGGCCGAGCAAACCAGGATAGCGCCGTCCATCTGTGCAGCACCGGTGATCATGTTCTTCACATAGTCAGCGTGACCTGGGCAGTCAACGTGAGCGTAGTGACGGATCAGCGAGTTGTATTCAACGTGCGCGGTGTTGATGGTGATACCACGAGCCTTTTCTTCTGGAGCGCTGTCGATTTTATCGAAAGCAACAACAGCCGAACCGAAAACTTCGGAGCAGACGCGAGTCAGAGCAGCGGTCAGCGTGGTTTTACCGTGGTCGACGTGACCGATGGTGCCAACGTTGACGTGCGGGAGGGTACGGTCAAATTTTTCTTTAGCCACGACAATTAACTCCTAGCCTAAAGGGGCTGAATCAGCCTTGTTTTTTGGTAACGGTTTCGACGATGTGCGACGGAGCCGTATTGTATTTTTTGAATTCCATAGAGTAGCTTGCGCGACCTTGGGACATGGAACGGACGTCGGTCGCATAACCGAACATCTCACCCAACGGAACCTCGGCGCGAATCACTTTGCCGGAAACCGTGTCTTCCATACCCAGGATCATGCCGCGACGACGGTTAAGGTCGCCCATCACGTCACCCATATAGTCTTCAGGCGTAACAACCTCTACCGCCATGATCGGCTCAAGCAACTCACCACCGCCCTTCTGGGCCAGTTGCTTGGTCGCCATGGAAGCAGCCACCTTAAACGCCATCTCGTTGGAGTCGACGTCGTGGTAGGAACCATCAAACACGGTAGCCTTCAGGCCGATCAGCGGATAGCCGGCAACAACGCCGTTCTTCATCTGCTCTTCGATACCCTTCTGGATAGCCGGGATGTATTCCTTAGGAACCACACCACCTACTACTTCGTTCACGAATTGCAGACCTTCCTGACCTTCGTCAGCAGGAGCAAAACGAATCCAGCAGTGACCGAACTGGCCACGACCGCCGGATTGGCGAACGAACTTACCTTCGATTTCACAGTTCTTCGTGATGCGCTCACGATAGGAAACCTGAGGCTTACCGATGTTGGCTTCGACGTTGAACTCACGGCGCATCCGGTCAACCAGGATGTCCAGGTGCAACTCGCCCATGCCGGAGATGATCGTTTGACCAGTCTCTTCATCAGTTTTGACGCGGAAAGATGGATCTTCCTGAGCGAGTTTGCCCAGAGCGATACCCATTTTTTCCTGGTCGTCCTTGGTCTTAGGCTCTACGGCAACCGAAATAACCGGCTCCGGGAAGTCCATGCGAACCAGGATGATTGGCTTGTCAGCGTTGCACAAAGTCTCACCAGTGGTGACGTCCTTCATGCCGATCAAGGCCGCGATGTCGCCAGCGCGTACTTCCTTGATTTCTTCACGGGCGTTTGCGTGCATTTGCACCATACGACCCACACGCTCTTTCTTGCCTTTAACCGAGTTGATCACGCCGTCGCCGGAGGCCAACACGCCCGAGTAAACTCGAACAAAGGTCAAGGTACCCACGAATGGGTCAGTAGCGATCTTGAACGCCAGAGCCGAGAACGGCTCGCTGTCGTCTGCGTGACGCTCCATTTCCTTGGTCTCGTCATCCGGGTCAGTACCCTTGATGGCAGGAATGTCGGTAGGAGCAGGCAGGTAGTCGATAACGGCGTCGAGAACCAGGGGAACGCCCTTGTTCTTGAAGGAAGAACCGCAAACAGCCAGAACGATCTCACCAGCGATAGTACGCTGACGCAGAGCGGCCTTGATTTCCGCGTTGGTGAGTTCTTCACCTTCGAGGTACTTGTTCATCAGCTCTTCGCTGGCTTCGGCCGCAGCCTCAACCATGTTGCCGCGCCACTCGTCAGCCAGTTCCTGCAGTTCAGCAGGGATAGGCTCGCGACGTGGAACCATGCCTTTGTCAGCATCGTTCCAGTAAACAGCTTCCATAGCCAACAGATCGATCTGGCCCTGGAAGTTGTCTTCGGAACCGATAGCCAATTGGATCGGCACCGGAGTGTGACCCAGACGCTGTTTGATCTGACCGATCACGCGCAGGAAGTTCGCACCAGCACGGTCCATCTTGTTTACGTAAACAAGACGTGGAACGCCGTACTTGTTGGCTTGACGCCATACGGTTTCCGACTGAGGCTCAACACCCGAGGTACCGCAGAACACAACGACCGCGCCGTCGAGAACACGCAGGGAACGTTCAACTTCAATTGTGAAGTCAACGTGGCCCGGGGTGTCGATGACGTTGAAGCGGTATTGATCTTTGTGCTGCTTCTCGGAACCCTGCCAGAAGGCGGTAATAGCAGCAGAAGTAATGGTAATACCACGCTCCTGCTCCTGAACCATCCAGTCTGTGGTCGCGGCGCCGTCATGCACCTCGCCCATTTTGTGACTTTTGCCAGTGTAAAAAAGGACGCGCTCGGTGGTGGTGGTTTTACCAGCATCCACGTGAGCAACGATACCAATGTTACGGTAGCGATTAATCGGTGTTGTACGAGCCATAAAGCCCTCGCAAAATTAGTGACGCTAAAATTAGAAGCGGTAGTGCGAGAAAGCCTTGTTGGCTTCAGCCATACGGTGCACGTCTTCACGCTTCTTAACTGCAGCACCTTTACCTTCAGCGGCGTCCAACAGTTCGCCAGCCAAACGCAGAGCCATAGACTTTTCGCCGCGCTTGCGGGCGAAGTCTACCAACCAGCGCATTGCCAGGGCGTTACGACGGGACGGGCGAACTTCGACCGGAACCTGGTAAGTAGCACCGCCTACACGGCGCGACTTCACTTCGACCAGCGGAGCGATGGCGTCGAGAGCTTTCTCGAAGATTTCCAGGGGATCGCTGTTCTTGCGTTCTTTAACCTTTTCCAGCGCGCCATAAACGATACGTTCGGCAACGGCTTTCTTGCCGCTTTCCATAACGTGGTTCATGAACTTGGCCAGGATTTGGCTTCCGTATTTTGGATCGTCAAGCACTTCGCGCTTGGCTGCTACGCGTCTTCTTGGCATGGATAAGCCCTCAAACGGTCTTCAGGTTCGCTCGGAATCGGTGCCCTTTCGGGACGCCTCCGACCTTACTCTTATCGACTCAGAAAAATAGAAAATCAGTTTTTACAAAAAGCAGCTACTACTTAGGCTTCTTGGTACCGTACTTCGAACGACCCTGGTTACGACCTTTAACGCCGGAAGTATCCAAAGAACCGCGTACGGTGTGGTAACGAACACCTGGCAAGTCTTTTACACGACCGCCGCGGATCAGTACCACGCTGTGCTCTTGCAGGTTGTGGCCTTCACCGCCGATGTACGAGGAAACCTCGAAACCGTTGGTCAGACGCACACGGCATACTTTACGCAGTGCCGAGTTAGGTTTTTTCGGCGTGGTGGTATACACACGGGTGCATACGCCACGACGTTGCGGGCAGTTCTGCAGCGCAGGCACGTCGGATTTCTCGACGATACGCTTACGCGGCTGACGTACCAGCTGGTTGATAGTTGCCATCTACTAGCTCCACTGTTGTCTTGCGACGCTATTGTCTTGCAAGAAAAGCAAAATGGCAGGAACGAATTCCCGCCAAATTTAGGGGTACAAGAGTCTAAAGAGGATCTTGTCCCCAGTCAAGGCAAGGCCCCAACCTCCCCGCTCATCCAACCTCGACAAATTGTCTCGATTCGATGAACGGAAAGGCCGGGGCCCCACGCTTAGTTACTGCAGAACTCAGTTACCGCTCGAGTTCAGTGCTTCGGTCAGTGCAGCTTCCACTTCACTGGCGCTTACGCGCAACGGTTTGTCAGCATCACGACGGCGCTTACGCTCGCTGTGATAAGCCAGACCGGTACCCGCCGGGATCAAACGACCCACGACCACGTTTTCTTTCAGGCCGCGCAGGTAATCGCGCTTGCCGGTTACCGCCGCTTCGGTCAGTACGCGAGTGGTTTCCTGGAAGGAAGCCGCCGAGATGAACGATTCGGTGGACAACGACGCCTTGGTGATACCCAACAGCACGCGGGTGAACTTGGAAACGAATTTCTCGTCGCCAGCCAGACGCTCGTTCTCTACCAGAACGTGAGTCAATTCCATCTGGTCGCCCTTGATGAAAGTGGAATCGCCGGATTCAGCGATTTCAACTTTACGCAGCATCTGACGCAGGATGGTCTCGATGTGCTTATCGTTGATCTTCACGCCTTGCAGACGATAAACGTCCTGGATCTCGTTCACGATGTACTTGGCTAGCGCACTCACACCCAGCAGACGCAGGATGTCGTGTGGATCGCTCGGGCCGTCGGAGATAACTTCGCCGCGGTTTACCTGTTCGCCTTCGAAGACGTTCAGGTGACGCCACTTCGGAATCAGCTCTTCGTACGGATCGCTACCGTCGTTCGGGGTAATGACCAGACGGCGCTTGCCTTTGGTCTCTTTACCGAACGCGATGGTGCCGCTGACTTCAGCCAGGATCGAGGCTTCTTTCGGACGACGGGCTTCGAACAAGTCGGCAACACGCGGCAGACCACCGGTGATGTCGCGTGTTTTCGAAGTTTCTTGCGGGATACGGGCGATAACATCACCGATCGCAACCTGCACACCATCCGCCACACCAACCAGGGCGTTAGCCGGCAGGAAGTACTGAGCCGGTACGTCGGTACCTGGCAGCAGCAGATCCTTGCCATCGACACCGACCATCTTAACGGCAGGACGAATGTCCTTACCGGCAGCTGGACGGTCTTTGGCGTCGAGTACTTCAATGTTGGTCATACCGGTCAATTCGTCAGTCTGACGCTTGATCGTGATGCCTTCTTCCATGCCCACGTAGGTCACGGTACCTTTCATTTCGGTAACGATTGGGTGAGTGTGCGGATCCCACTTGGCCACGATTGCGCCAGCGTCGACCTTGTCACCTTCTTTAACCGAAATCACAGCACCGTACGGCAGCTTGTAACGCTCGCGCTCACGACCGAAGTCATCAGCGATTGCCAGCTCACCGGAACGGGACACAGCAACCAGGCAACCATCCACTCGCTCAACGTGCTTCAGGTTGTGCAGACGGACGGTACCGCCATTCTTCACCTGAACGCTGTCAGCTGCGGAGGTCCGGCTTGCCGCACCACCGATGTGGAACGTACGCATGGTCAGCTGGGTACCCGGCTCACCGATGGACTGGGCAGCGATAACGCCGACCGCTTCACCGATGTTCACCTGGTGACCACGAGCCAAGTCACGGCCGTAGCACTTGGCGCAAATGCCGTAGCGGGTTTCGCAGCTGATCGGCGAACGCACGATCACTTCGTCGATGCTGTTCAGCTCGATGAACTCGACCCACTTCTCGTCTACCAATGTACCGGCAGGAACGATGATTTCTTCGGTACCCGGCTTGAACACGTCACGGGCAATAACACGACCCAATACGCGCTCACCCAGCGGCTCAACAACGTCACCGCCTTCAATGTGCGGAGTCATTACCAGGCCATGCTCGGTGCCGCAATCGATCTCGGTCACAACCAGATCCTGCGCCACGTCTACCAGACGACGAGTCAGGTAACCGGAGTTCGCAGTTTTCAACGCGGTATCCGCCAAACCTTTACGAGCACCGTGAGTGGAGATGAAGTACTGAAGTACGCTCAAACCTTCACGGAAGTTCGCAGTAATCGGCGTTTCGATGATGGAACCGTCCGGCTTGGCCATCAGGCCACGCATACCGGCAAGCTGACGGATCTGCGCAGCAGAACCCCGTGCGCCCGAGTCGGCCATCATGTACATCGAGTTGAAGGACTCTTGGTCGACTTCGACACCATGGCGGTCGATGACTTTCTCTTTCGAGAGGTTGGCCATCATCGCCTTGGAAACTTCGTCGTTCGCCTTGGACCAAAGGTCGATCACTTTGTTGTACTTCTCGCCCTGGGTTACCAGGCCGGAGGCGTACTGACTTTCGATCTCTTTCACTTCATCAGTTGCAGCATTGATGATGCGGGCTTTTTCATCCGGGATAACGAAGTCGTTAACACCGATGGAAACGCCGGAAATGGTCGAATAGGCAAAACCGGTGTACATCAACTGGTCAGCGAAGATCACGGTCTCTTTCAAACCAACCACGCGGTAGCACTGGTTGATCAGCTTGGAGATCGCCTTTTTCTTCATCGGCTGGTTGACGACGTCGTACGACAGGCCAGGTGGAACAACCTGGAACAACAGCGCACGGCCGACAGTGGTGTCGACGATACGAGTGTTCTTGACGCTGCCGCCATCACGATCGTTTACGGTTTCGTTGATCCGCACTTTGACTTTAGCGTGCAGTGCGGCTTCGCCGGCACGGAACACACGGTCAACTTCTTGCAGATCCGCAAACACACGACCTTCGCCCTTGGCGTTGATCGCTTCACGAGTCATGTAGTACAGACCCAATACAACGTCCTGCGACGGAACGATGATTGGCTCACCGTTGGCTGGCGACAGAATGTTGTTGGTCGACATCATCAACGCACGCGCTTCCAACTGAGCTTCCAGTGTCAGCGGTACGTGCACGGCCATTTGGTCGCCGTCGAAGTCGGCGTTGTACGCAGCACAGACCAGAGGGTGCAGCTGGATAGCCTTACCTTCGATCAGTACTGGTTCAAACGCCTGGATACCCAGACGGTGAAGGGTCGGTGCACGGTTGAGGAGAACCGGGTGTTCACGGATCACTTCAGCGAGAACGTCCCAAACTTCTGGCAGCTCGCGCTCGACCATTTTCTTGGCAGCTTTGATGGTGGTAGCGAGACCACGCATTTCCAGCTTGCCGAAAATGAACGGCTTGAACAGCTCGAGAGCCATTTTCTTCGGCAGACCGCACTGGTGCAGACGCAGGGTCGGACCTACGGTAATTACCGAACGACCGGAGTAGTCAACACGCTTACCGAGCAAGTTCTGACGGAAACGACCTTGCTTACCCTTGATCATGTCAGCCAGGGATTTCAGAGGACGCTTGTTGGAACCAGTGATAGCGCGGCCACGACGACCGTTGTCGAGCAGTGCATCGACGGCTTCCTGCAACATACGCTTTTCGTTGCGCACGATGATGTCCGGAGCGGACAGATCAAGCAGGCGCTTCAAGCGGTTGTTACGGTTGATCACTCGACGATACAGATCGTTGAGGTCGGAAGTCGCGAAGCGACCGCCATCCAGCGGGACCAGTGGACGCAGATCTGGCGGCAGAACCGGCAGAACGGTCAGCACCATCCATTCTGGAAGGTTGCCGGAACCCTGGAAGGCTTCCATCAACTTCAGACGCTTGGACAGCTTCTTGATTTTGGTTTCGGAGTTGGTTTGCGGAATTTCTTCGCGCAGACGGCCAATCTCGTGCTCCAGGTCGATAGCGTGCAGCAGCTCACGAACAGCTTCGGCACCCATGCGGGCATCGAAATCGTCGCCGAACTCTTCCAGCGCTTCGAAGTACTGCTCATCGTTCAGCAGCTGACCTTTTTCAAGGGTGGTCATGCCTGGATCGATAACGACATAGCTCTCGAAATAGAGAACGCGTTCGATATCACGCAGGGTCATGTCCATCAGCAAGCCGATACGCGACGGCAGCGATTTCAGGAACCAGATGTGGGCAACTGGCGAGGCCAGTTCGATGTGCGCCATGCGCTCACGACGAACTTTAGCCAGCGCGACTTCAACGCCGCACTTCTCGCAGATCACACCACGGTGCTTCAAGCGCTTGTACTTACCGCACAGGCACTCGTAATCCTTTACCGGGCCAAAGATTTTGGCGCAGAACAGGCCGTCACGCTCAGGTTTGAACGTACGGTAGTTGATGGTTTCCGGCTTTTTAACTTCACCGAACGACCACGAACGGATCATCTCAGGCGATGCCAATCCAATACGGATGGCGTCGAACTCTTCGACTTGACCCTGGTTTTTCAGCAAATTCAGTAGGTCTTTCAAGGCCTTTCCTCCTGGCGGAGCAGAGAGCGGGCAATCCTGCCCCGCTCTCGATTCGCGTCACGTGTTATTCGGTTTCCAGATCGATATCGATGCCGAGGGAACGAATTTCCTTGATCAACACGTTGAAAGACTCGGGCATGCCCGGCTCCATACGGTGATCGCCATCCACGATGTTTTTGTACATCTTGGTACGGCCGTTCACATCGTCCGACTTCACTGTGAGCATTTCTTGCAGAGTGTAAGCGGCACCGTATGCTTCCAGTGCCCAGACCTCCATCTCCCCGAAACGCTGACCACCGAACTGTGCCTTACCACCCAGCGGCTGCTGGGTAACCAGGCTGTACGAACCGGTAGAACGAGCGTGCATCTTGTCGTCTACCAAGTGGTTCAGCTTCAGCATGTACATGTAGCCAACAGTAACCGGGCGCTCGAACTTGTTGCCGGTACGGCCGTCGGTCAGCTGCATCTGGCCGCTTTCTGGCAGGTCTGCCAGTTTCAGCATGGCCTTGATTTCGCTTTCCTTGGCGCCGTCGAACACTGGAGTGGCCATTGGAACGCCGCCACGCAGGTTCTTCGCCAGATCCAGGATTTCCTGGTCGGAGAAGCTATCCAGATCTTCGTTACGACCGCCGATCTGGTTGTAGATCTCGTCGAGGAATTTACGAAGCTCAGCGACTTTGCGCTGCTCTTCGATCATCCGGTTGATCTTCTCGCCCAGACCTTTAGCCGCGAGGCCGAGGTGGGTTTCAAGGATCTGACCAACGTTCATACGCGAAGGTACGCCCAACGGGTTGAGGACGACGTCGACCGGGGTGCCATTGGCATCGTGCGGCATGTCTTCAACCGGCATGATCACGGAGACCACACCTTTGTTACCGTGACGACCGGCCATCTTGTCGCCCGGCTGGATGCGGCGACGGATTGCCAGGTAAACCTTGACGATTTTCAGCACGCCTGGAGCCAGGTCATCGCCCTGCTGCAGTTTGCGCTTCTTGTCTTCGAACTTGTCGTCCAGCAGACGGCGACGATCAACGATGTAGGCCTGGGCCTTCTCGAGCTGCTCGTTCAGAGCATCTTCAGTCATGCGCAGTTTGAACCACTGACCATGCTCAAGACCGTCGAGAACTTCGTCGGTGATGTCCTGACCTTTCTTCAGGCCGGCGCCGCCTTCGGCTTTGTGGCCGACCAGAGCGGAACGCAGACGTTCGAAAGTTGCGCCTTCAACGATACGGAACTCTTCGTTCAGATCCTTGCGGATCTCGTCGAGTTGAGTCTTCTCGATGGACAGTGCACGAGCATCACGCTCAACGCCGTCACGAGTGAAGACCTGTACGTCGATGACGGTACCCTTGGTGCCGGTAGGCACGCGCAGGGAGGTGTCTTTAACGTCGCTGGCTTTTTCACCGAAGATGGCACGCAACAGCTTCTCTTCCGGAGTCAGTTGGGTCTCGCCTTTCGGAGTGACCTTACCAACCAGGATGTCGCCTGCGCCAACTTCAGCACCTACGTAAACGATACCGGCTTCGTCCAGCTTGTTCAGTGCAGCTTCACCCACGTTCGGGATGTCTGCAGTGATTTCCTCTGGCCCAAGCTTGGTGTCACGAGCCACACAGGTCAGTTCCTGAATGTGGATCGTGGTGAAGCGATCTTCTTGAACAACTCGTTCCGACAGGCAGATGGAGTCTTCGAAGTTGTAACCGTTCCAGGCCATGAACGCGATGCGCATGTTCTGACCCAGCGCCAGTTCACCCATGTCGGTGGACGGGCCGTCAGCCATGATGTCGCTGCGCTGAACCCGATCACCTTTACGCACCAGCGGACGCTGGTTGATGCAGGTGTTCTGGTTGGAGCGGGTGTATTTGGTCAGGTTGTAGATGTCGACACCAGCTTCACCGGTCTCAACTTCGTCATCAGCAACGCGAACCACGATACGGCTGGCATCAACGGAGTCAATCACGCCGCCACGACGAGCTACGACGCAAACGCCGGAGTCACGAGCTACGTTACGCTCCATGCCGGTACCGACCAGCGGCTTGTCAGCGCGCAGGGTTGGTACAGCTTGACGCTGCATGTTCGAACCCATCAACGCACGGTTGGCGTCATCGTGCTCGAGGAACGGGATCAGCGACGCTGCAACCGAAACTACCTGCTTCGGCGATACGTCCATCAAGGTGACGTCTTCCGGCGCCTTGACGGTGAACTCGTTCAAGTGACGAACAGCTACCAGCTCGTCGATCAGCATTTTCTTGTCGTTCATCGTGGCCGAAGCCTGAGCGATCACGTGATCAGCTTCTTCGATGGCGGACAGGAACACGATCTCGTCGGTGACCAGAGCGTCTTTCACCACACGGTACGGGCTTTCGAGGAAGCCGTACTGGTTGGTGCGCGCATAGGCGGCCAGGGAGTTGATCAGACCGATGTTCGGACCTTCCGGCGTTTCAATCGGGCATACACGACCGTAGTGAGTCGGGTGTACGTCACGAACTTCAAAGCCAGCACGCTCACGAGTCAAACCGCCAGGGCCGAGTGCAGAAACACGACGCTTGTGGGTGATCTCGGACAGCGGGTTGTTCTGGTCCATGAACTGGGAAAGCTGGCTGGAACCGAAGAACTCTTTCACCGCCGCAGCCACTGGCTTGGCGTTGATCAGGTCTTGCGGCATCAGGCCTTCGCTTTCAGCCATCGACAGACGCTCTTTGACCGCACGCTCAACACGTACCAGGCCAACGCGGAACTGGTTCTCGGCCATCTCGCCTACGCAGCGAACACGACGGTTACCCAGGTGGTCGATGTCATCGACGATGCCTTTACCGTTACGGATGTCGACCAGAGTCTTCAGAACCGCGACGATGTCTTCTTTGCACAACACGCCCGAACCTTCGATCTCGGTACGACCGATACGACGGTTGAACTTCATCCGGCCGACCGCAGACAGGTCATAGCGCTCAGGGCTGAAGAACAGGTTGTTGAACAGAGTCTCGGCAGCGTCTTTGGTTGGCGGCTCGCCTGGACGCATCATGCGATAGATTTCGACCAGCGCTTCCAATTGGTTGCTGGTGGAGTCGATCTTCAGAGTGTCGGAGACGAACGGACCGCAGTCGATATCGTTGGTGTACAGAGTTTCGATGCGAACAACCTGGGCCTTGGCAATTTTTGCCAGGATCTCGGTGTTCAGCTCGGTGTTGCACTCTGCCAGGATTTCGCCGGTTGCCGGATGCACGATGGCCTTGGCGGTAGTACGACCCAGGACGTAGTCCAAAGGCACTTCCAGGGTCTTGAGACCGGCTTTTTCGATCTGGTTGATGTGGCGCGCAGTAATACGGCGACCAGCCTCAACGATGACCTTGCCCTTCTCGTCCTGAATATCAAGTACAGCGATTTCACCACGCAGACGCGAAGCAATCAGTTCCAGGCTGAGGGTTTCGCCGCTCAGATGGAAAACGTTGGTGGTGTAGAACGCGTCCAGCACTTCTTCAGTGGTATAGCCGAGCGCGCGCAGCAATACCGATGCAGGCAGCTTGCGACGACGGTCAATACGCACGAACACGCAGTCTTTCGGATCGAACTCGAAGTCCAACCACGAACCGCGGTAAGGAATGATGCGCGCGGAGTACAGCAGTTTACCGGAGCTGTGCGTCTTGCCACGGTCGTGGTCGAAGAACACGCCCGGGGAACGGTGCAGCTGGGAAACGATTACACGCTCGGTACCGTTGATTACGAAGGTACCGTTCTCAGTCATCAGGGGGATTTCACCCATGTAGACTTCTTGCTCTTTGATGTCCTTGATCGCTTTGTTCGACGATTCTTTGTCGAAAATGATCAGGCGCACTTTTACCCGCAAAGGTACGGCGTAAGTTACACCGCGCAATACGCATTCTTTGACATCAAATGCCGGTTCGCCCAAGCGATAACCGACGTACTCCAGCGCAGCATTGCCGGAGTAGCTGATGATCGGGAAAACGGATTTGAAGGCCGCATGCAGGCCCACGTCGCGGAACTGATCTTTAGTCGCTCCCGCTTGCAAGAATTCACGATACGAATCCAGCTGGATGGCCAGGAGGTACGGCACATCCATGACGTCCGGCAACTTGCTAAAGTCCTTGCGGATACGTTTTTTCTCAGTATATGAGTAAGCCATCAGCGTTCCCCAGCTTGGTCACCTGCTTGTTTGGCCCCTCCCGACGGGAGCAGCCAGAAAATCGTGCAAACCCCATGGTTTGCGCCACCGCATCGGGTGGTTACAGCTCGTTATCAGCACCGACCCAGTCGGCTGCCAATAACGGAAAAAGGCCGGTGGCAAGAGCCACCAGCCATCAGCCTTTCGCTTAACGCTTGGGCTGGAGGTGCAAAGTCGATGCTTATTTCAGCTCGACTTTAGCGCCTGCTTCTTCCAGAGTGGCTTTTGCTTTGTCAGCTGCGTCTTTCGAAACAGCTTCCAGAACGATGCCAGGAGCGCCGTCAACTACTGCCTTGGCTTCTTTCAGGCCCAGACCGGTCAGCTCACGTACTGCCTTGATCACGTTAACTTTCTTCTCGCCAGCTTCGGTCAGCATGACGTTGAATTCAGTTTGTTCTTCAACAACGGCAGCAACAGCAGCTGGACCAGCGGAAGCAGCGGCAGCGGAAACGCCGAACTTCTCTTCCATGGCCTTGATCAGCTCAACGATTTCCAGAACGGATTTTTCGCCGATTGCTTCGATGATTTGGTCGTTAGTCAGAGACATGACTATAAATTCCTGTATTGGGGTGACAGCCTACGCGGCCATCGAAATAAACAATAAACGCTGAAAGGAGTCGCTCAGCCTTAGGCTGCGGCAGCTTCTTTCTGGTCGCGAAGGGCCGCCAGAGTACGAGCCAATTTGCTGGTTGCGCCTTGAATCACGCTCATCAGCTGAGAAATTGCTTCGTCACGGGTCGGCAGACTTGCCAGTACGTCGATCTGATTAGCTGCGAGGAACTTGCCCTCGAACGCAGCTGCCTTGATCTCGAACTTATCCTGACCTTTTGCGAACTCTTTGAAGATACGAGCAGCAGCGCCCGGATGTTCTTTGGAGAATGCAATCAAGGTCGGGCCAGTGAACACGTCGTTGAGCACGTCATATTGAGTGCCAGCAACGGCGCGCTTGAGCAGGGTGTTACGTACAACACGTACGTAAACGCCAGCTTCACGAGCCTCTTTACGGAGTCCGGTCATAGCGCTTACTGTCACGCCGCGGGCATCAGCCACAACAGCAGACAGGGCAACATTGGCAGCCTCGTTGACTTCAGCGACGATGGCCTTCTTGTCTTCGAGTTTAATTGCCACGGGTTTAACTCCTGCTTGTTACCGTTTCATCCAACCGGAGCCGGATGTCGTTTTGGTGTCTGATTCGGTAAGGAACCGGGAGCACCATCTGCGTAGGCTTGAGGTTTAAGACTTGCGTCGCCTACGGTCTTGGATAGCCCCCGCCAGGCAGGGACCCCAATCTTTCAATTGGCGCAATCGCTTGCGCCAACCTGTGTCTTACGCGTCGAGCGAGCCTTGGTCGATGACCAGACCTGGACCCATGGTGGTGCTCAGGGTAACGCGCTTGACGTAAATGCCTTTCGAGGAAGCTGGCTTGATACGCTTCAGATCAGCGATCAGGGCTTCAACGTTTTCCTTCAGCTTGACAGCGTCGAAACCGACCTTGCCAACGGAAGTGTGGATGATGCCGTTTTTGTCGGTGCGATAACGAACCTGACCAGCCTTGGCGTTTTTAACCGCGGTAGCTACGTCTGGAGTTACGGTGCCGACTTTAGGGTTAGGCATCAGGCCACGTGGACCGAGGATCTGACCCAACTGACCCACAACGCGCATTGCATCCGGGGATGCGATAACGACGTCATAGTTCAGGTCGCCGCCTTTCATTTCGGCAGCCAGATCGTCCATACCTACACGGTCAGCGCCGGCAGCCAGAGCGGCCTCAGCAGCTGGACCCTGGGTGAACACAGCAACGCGAACAGTCTTACCAGTGCCGTGTGGCAGCACAGTAGCGCTACGAACAACCTGGTCGGATTTACGCGGGTCAACACCCAGGTTTACAGCAACGTCAAACGACTCGCTGAACTTGACAGTCGACAGCTCAGCCAGCAGAGCGGCAGCGTCTACAAAGTTGTAGGACTTGCCTGCTTCGATTTTGCCGGCGATAGCCTTTTGACGCTTGGTCAACTTAGCCATTACACACCCTCCACGTTAAGGCCCATGCTACGAGCAGAACCGGCGATAGTACGCACGGCTGCTTCCATATCAGCTGCAGTCAGATCCGCGTTTTTGGTTTTCGCGATTTCTTCCAGCTGAGCACGGGTCACGGTGCCAACCTTAACGGTGTTCGGACGAGCGGAGCCGCTAGTCAGACCAGCAGCTTTCTTCAGCAGAACCGAAGCAGGTGTGGATTTGGTTTCGAAAGTGAAGCTACGGTCGCTGTAGACAGTGATGATCACTGGAGTCGGCAGACCTGCTTCAAGACCCTGAGTACGGGCGTTGAAAGCCTTGCAGAATTCCATGATGTTCACGCCGTGCTGACCCAGTGCAGGACCAACAGGTGGACTTGGGTTAGCCTGAGCGGCCTTCACTTGCAGCTTGATGTAAGCGGTAATCTTCTTGGCCATGAGGCACTCCAATTACGGGTTCGAACGCCTCGAAAGGCTCCCCGGTTACTTGCGCGTTTATCCCAGTGACGACAAAACCCCACAGCCTAGGGCTGCGGGGTTGGGATGCTTGTCCAGCTAGACCTTTTCGACCTGGCTGAACTCTAGCTCTACCGGAGTAGAGCGACCGAAAATGAGCACTGCCACTTGGATTCGGCTCTTTTCGTAGTTAACTTCTTCAACCGTGCCGGTAAAGTCAGCAAACGGCCCGTCGTTGACGCGTACCGATTCGCCTGGCTCGAAGAGTGTCTTCGGCTTCGGCTTGTCGCTACCATCAGCAACGCGACGCAGAATCGCTTCTGCCTCTTTATCTGTGATTGGCGCAGGCTTGTCGGCAGTACCGCCGATGAAACCCATCACCCGAGGAGTATCCTTGACCAAGTGCCAAGTACCCTCATTCATGTCCATCTGAACCAGCACATAACCTGGGAAGAACTTGCGCTCGCTTTTGCGTTTCTGGCCATTACGCATTTCAACCACTTCTTCAGTGGGAACCAGAATTTCGCCGAAGCCATCTTCCATGCCAGCCAGCTTTACGCGCTCTAACAACGAGCGCATGACATGCTTCTCGTAACCGGAGTAAGCATGCACAACGTACCAACGCTTAGCCACGGGACACCCTTAGCCGACAATCAAGGAAACAAGCCAGCCGAGCAGGGAATCAAGCCCCCACAACAGCAACGCCATAACCAGAACAACAGCCACAACAATCAACGTGGTCTGCGTGGTTTCTTGGCGAGTTGGCCATACGACTTTACGAATCTCGGTGCGAGCTTCCTTAACCAGTACAAAGAAAGACTTGCCCTTGACTGTCTGCAGGCCTACAAAGGCAGCTACAGCAGCAATGGCGAGCAAAGCTAGTACGCGGTACAGGATCAGCGAAGCAGAGTAATACTGATTGCCAACAACGCCAACAACCACCAAAGCGACTACTACTAGCCACTTGAGCAGATCGAAGCGAGAGCCTTGAGCTTCAGCTTTAGGAGTCATCTATGAAGATCCTGTGAAAAGAAAGCCAGACACACCAAGTGAATCTGGCAGGTCAGGAGGGAATCGAACCCCCAACCTACGGTTTTGGAGACCGTCGCTCTGCCAATTGAGCTACTGACCTAAAACAAAATCAGGCCGACCATTATGCCGGCCCGAAAAAGACATTACAACAATTTACTCGATGACTTTAGCTACGACACCAGCGCCGACGGTACGACCGCCCTCACGGATAGCGAAACGAAGACCATCTTCCATCGCGATGGTTTTGATCAGGGTAACGGTCATCTGAACGTTATCACCCGGCATCACCATTTCAACGCCTTCTGGCAATTCGCAGTTACCGGTCACATCCGTAGTACGGAAATAGAACTGTGGACGGTAGCCTTTGAAGAACGGAGTGTGACGACCGCCTTCTTCCTTGCTCAGAACGTAAACTTCTGCAGTGAACTTGGTGTGCGGCTTGACAGTGCCCGGCTTGACCAGAACCTGGCCACGCTCAACATCATCACGCTTGGTACCACGCAGCAGCACCCCACAGTTCTCGCCAGCACGACCTTCGTCGAGCAGCTTGCGGAACATTTCAACACCAGTACAAGTAGTTTTGACAGTGTCACGAAGACCGACAATCTCAACTTCTTCCTGAATGCGAACAATGCCACGCTCAACACGACCAGTCACAACAGTACCGCGACCAGAGATCGAGAAAACATCCTCGATCGGCATCAGGAACGGCTTATCGATAGCACGCTCAGGCTGCGGAATGTAGCTATCCAGAGTCTCGACCAGCTTCTTGACGGCAGTAGTGCCCATCTCGTTGTCGTCTTGACCATTCAACGCCATCAGCGCCGAACCAATGATGATAGGAGTATCATCACCTGGGAAATCATAAGTGCTCAGCAGATCGCGCACTTCCATCTCAACCAATTCCAGCAGCTCAGCATCATCAACCATGTCAGCCTTATTCAGGAAGACAACGATGTACGGAACGCCAACCTGGCGAGAGAGCAAGATGTGCTCACGGGTTTGCGGCATCGGACCATCAGCGGCCGAGCAAACCAGAATTGCGCCATCCATCTGAGCAGCACCGGTGATCATGTTTTTTACGTAATCAGCGTGACCTGGGCAGTCAACGTGTGCGTAGTGACGCACGGCCGAATCGTATTCAACGTGAGCGGTGTTGATGGTGATACCACGAGCTTTTTCTTCTGGGGCGCTATCGATCTTGTCGAAGTCAACCTTCGCCGAACCGAAAACCTCGGAACAGACGCGAGTCAGCGCAGCGGTCAGCGTAGTTTTGCCATGGTCAACGTGACCGATAGTACCTACGTTAACGTGCGGCTTATTACGTTCGAACTTTTCCTTAGCCATCGAAACAACCCCCAGCAGAAGAATTGAGCAAGTAACATCAGCCATTAAAACAAAGGCAGATATTTTCATATCTGCCTTGTTATATGGAGCTCTTGAGCGGATTTGAACCGCTGACCTCACCCTTACCAAGGGTGTGCTCTACCAACTGAGCTACAAGAGCGCAACACTTTGCAGGATCTGCAAACTTGGAGCGGGTAGCGGGAATCGAACCCGCATCATCAGCTTGGAAGGCTGAGGTTCTACCACTAAACTATACCCGCGGAGCTTGCAGCTCTCGCTAAAAATGGTGGAGGGGGAAGGATTCGAACCTTCGAAGTCGTAGACGTCAGATTTACAGTCTGATCCCTTTGGCCGCTCGGGAACCCCTCCTAAGCGAGCCGGCATTCTATATCATGCCAGCCTTCTGTCAAGCATTTTCTCATAAAAAACCTGAGGTTAGCTGCGTTGACACCGCTTCGCGATGTTTACCGTTAAAGGTGTTCACTGCGAAGCGGGCGCCATTCTATGCAAACTATTCGGCAGGCGCAACCCCCTCGCACGGCATTATTTTATGTTTTAACTCATTGAATTCTTTGGAAAGGTTTTGCAGCTTCGAGTCGTCCAGTAAACGCCGGCTTTCGGGCGCTACACGAACCCAAAATCCCCCTGGCTCAGGAGAATCCTTTGGCAACGACTGAGCCCTGATATCCAAGCCACTCAATCGGCGCTCGATCGCTTGCGCGATCTCTTGCCGAGCAACGCCCCCCACATAGAGACACTCACCGTCAGCCTGAGGAGACCTTCCCTTATCACGAGCAACGTCAGTCGCCTCACTCAACAAGCGGATATCCTGCTGAGAGCCCCGATACAAGCTCAAGGGCGTCACATCCTTCGCGCGAAGGGGCGCCTCCTGTTGATGCCAGACGTAATAAAACACATTGAGGACGAGCAACAACAGAAACAACCAACGCATAAGAACCTCAGGGCAAAGGACACGCCATAGCCAAACCTACAAACACCAAGTCGGGAACCACCCTGGCATCAGGCACGATCCCGGAGACCAGGTCCGCATCCCCACCAGTAAGAAATACCGTGAAGCTTTCCCCCCAATAGCTCCGCGCCAGTTGGAGCTGAGTCAAAACAAAGCCCCTGAGCATCAAGGAGCACCCTCTCTCGACCGCCTCGACGGTTGTACGACCAGGAACAAGGCTTTCCAGAGCGCGCTCAGCCGCAAGATCCCCATAGCGAATTCGGCGCGTATGGGTGCGCAGCTGGTTACGCATCAAAGGCATTCCGGGACAAATAAACCCACCCAGATGCTCGCCGTCGCCAGCTATAAAGTCAGCAGTGACCGCCGTACCAAAATCCAGCACAAGACATGCGCCAGAGGCCAGATGAAAGCCCCCCAGCATCGCAAGCCAGCGATCAAGACCCAGCTTTTCATAGTCTTCGTAGCCGTTGCGAACCCCGGACATATCACGAGCAGGCGCCGCGCAAATCACGGTCACCCCGAAGGCCTCAACCAAAAGAGAGATCAAAACGTTGGTTTCTTCACCGGTTCTAACACTGACCAATCGACAGTGCTTCAGAGCCAACCCACTGAACTGTCTCAGCCCCTCCAGCAACGCGAGATCCGAGTCGACGACCCCTCCCGCAACCACCAATCGGAAGTCTGCACCGAGCACTCGCCACTTGATAAAGCTGTTTCCGCAGTCGAGCTCAAGAATCATCACGCAACCTCAGGCTGAGCTCACCACCACTAAAGACTTTTTCCACATCACCCACCTTCAAGCGCAAGGCACCTTGGCTATCAATGCCCATTACAACGCCGTCTATCTGATTGACGCCGGCAATCAACGACACAGCCCGGCCCTGCCACAGATGGTTTTGCTCCCATTCAGTATGGATCGCCGAAAACCCGTAGCGCTGATGACGATCCAAGTAATCCTGGAGCACCAACCCCAGCTCCACCACCAAGAGATTGCGATCATAAACCCTGCCGGATTCGAGCCGCATGGATGTCCACTGCTGATCAACCTCGTCGGCAGCCTGCATGTTCACATTGATTCCGACACCTAACACCACATGACACACATCCGCGGGATCACCCACCAGCTCAAGCAGTATGCCGGCGATTTTTTTTTGACCAACAAGAAGGTCGTTAGGCCATTTCAGGCCCACACCAGAAACCCCCTGCTTGCGCAAGGCGTGCATCACCGCAAGCCCCACAACCAAACTCAAGCCTTCCAGCTGTCGCATTCCACCCTCAATACGCAGAACGAGGCTGTAATAGAGGTTTTCTGCAAATGGACTTACCCATTTTCGACCTCGCCTTCCGCGACCAGCAGTCTGTCGCTCTGCAACGATCAAAAAAGGCGCAGCCTGACCTCGCTCGATGGCGCGTAAGGCCTCTGCATTAGTAGAGTCGATTGTATCGAAGACCTGGACAGGCCAACGGCAAGTAGACGACTCGTCATCTATCTCCGCAGGATCAAGCAGTGTCAATGGCGCAGCCAATTGATAGCCACGACCGCGCACCCTGTGGATAGATAAGCCCAATTCAGCCTCCAAATGCTGAAGCTGCTTCCATACAGCACTGCGACTGATACCCAGGGCAGCACCCAGGGCCTGACCTGAATGGAATCGGCCATCCTTTAGAAGCTTTAACAACGTCAGCATGCAAGTCTCGCCTCACAATGAGGCCCGAATGATAGCCATGCCCCGAGCCGTTGCATAGAAACCCTATTGGTCGAATTTTTCTTCGGGCAAAAACAAAACCCCTACCTGCATACGCAGATAGGGGTTTCGGAATTTAATCTTGACGATGACCTACTCTCACATGGGGAAACCCCACACTACCATCGGCGATGCATCGTTTCACTGCT